>JAZDHY010000014.1:0-37727 GCA_043805435.1 bacterium | reverse complement strand
TAACGAGTTACCTACGTTAAAACCTGAAGTATCATCGGCAACGTTTTGTAGCTTTTGACCTGAAGCAATTCTTAATTGCGATTTTGTAAGATCATTATTGACCTTTGCTAAATTGTAGTATGCACTTAGTGCATCGATGTTAGTGTTAACTCTAAATCCCATTGTATTACCTCCATGTAATTAAAATTGGGAAATTGTAGTTCTTATTATTTCTAATTCTATAGATATTATCGTAAGTATTAAAAAATAGTTTAGAGTAATTTTGTTAATAATTAAATATTTTAAATTATTAATAAGAAATTGTTTGTCGAGTAAAAACTAAAGTCCATGTATCGCGTAATTCTTGTAAAATTTTTATCGAAACTTCAAGATTCCCTTTACGGGCCTGTTCTTGAGCAAATTGATAAAGTCTTAATAGACCAAATGAAATTTCTTTTGCTTTCTCATCAACAAAATTAAGAGAATTAATTAATTCCGTTACAGCTTTGTTTGCTTTTGCAAAATCCCCTTTTTGATAGCATACAATTGCTAAGTCATACAATTTAATAATTAATTTTTGAGGTGAAGCTTCAGAAATCTCCTTTAATAAATATGCATTTGCTTTATTTGTGTTTTGGTTTGGGTTATATGTAGCTTCTCTCATTTTTTTCTCCGTTATACGGCTGAAACGTATATATATTTAAATAAAATTTTGGAAGAAGAAAAGGAATTTCTCTTCTTCCAAAACATAAAAACAATAAAATCAAGAACAAACAGCACTAAAATAATAAACAAAAAACTTACTGGAATAATTGCATAACTTGTTGCGGGCTAGCATTTAGCTGAGCCAACATAGAAGTTGCCGATTGCTGCAAAATTGTTCCACGCATGGCATTTAATTGTTCCCAAGCCATATCGGTATCAAATATTCTGCTAATACTCGATTTAGCATTAGAGATAGAAGTATTAAGAGTTTCTTCTTTAATATCCAATCTTTGTGATGAGTTACCAATGCTGCCAAGAGCTTTGCTAACTGCTGATTTTAATGATGTTAGAGCAGAAGTTAATCCAACCAAACCACCTAAACCACCCGAAGTTGAAGTTAGATATGAAGTTGAAACATTTACAAAACTTGAAAGGGAAGCGGAAAAACCGGATTCGTAGCCGTTGCCTGTGCTTGCCAAGAATGATGCAAAATCCAGTTTTAAGGTATCGGCACCTTCACCAACACTAAATACAAAACCTTTGCCGGCGGCAGAATAAAGTAAAGTTGTGTTGTTAAATTTGGAACTTTTCATTTTTGATTCAATTTCTTTTGAAAGCGACGCTATATCGTCTTTGATTGCTGTTTGATCAGCAGTTGGGTTTGTTGCATCAGAAAGTTTACCTTCAATTTTAGTTAATAAGTCATTTACACCCATTAAATTGCTTTCTGAAGTTGCAAGTAGATCTTTTGCTGCGGAAATATTACCTAAAGCACCTTCCATGATTTTTAATTTGCCTTGCAACGAGTTTCCAACGTTAAAGCCTGAAGTATCATCGGCAACACGCTGTAATTTTTTGCCGGAGGCAATTCTTAGCTGCGAATTGGAAAGATCGTTGTTGACCTTGGCCAAATTATAATATGCTTTCAGGGCGTCAATATTTGTATTTATTCTGAACGGCATATCGTTTCTCCTATTTATTGAAATAATTGATTATTTATTAATTTTTTCTTTTAACTTATTATTGACTTCATCAAAAACAGTATTCCAATTGTTATATTCCTTTTGTCTAAATAGTACCATTGTAGGATACCATGGATTATCAGTCCTATTATCGTGCCAGCGCCAATCGCATTTGGTTGAAAGCAATAACCACGTTTCAATTCCTAGTGCTCCGGCTAAATGTGCAACAGATGTATCAATGGAGATAACAAGATCAAGATTAGATATGATGGAGGCGGTATCTTTAAAGGTTTTGATTTTCTTCCCAATATTATTTACTCCATATTTTGTTAAAACTTGATCGTTGTTATTAGCAAGTTCATCAATTTGGAGACTAAAGAAAGAAATATCGGTATTATTAAATAATATCAAAAAATCATTTAAATTACAAGAACGTTGTGTATTACCCGGTGTTTGTTTTCCACTCCAAACAAAACCCACTTGCAATTTTTTGTAAGATTCCATCTTATTTTTCCACTCATCCGTTGAGTTTTTGTCAATCAATATGTAAGGAACGTTAACTTCAATTTCTTCTAGAGAAGTCTCAAAAAACGTGCCTAAGTTTAAAAGGGGTATTCTTAAGTCGTAATCAATATTTGGATCTGTTAAAGAAGTTCGCCCAATAACTTCATCAACACCTTTGCAGCATTGCATAAGTTCTACTAAAGCGGTATGGCATTGCATAATTATATAACAGTTATATTTTTTAAGTTTTTGAATGTATCTTGAAAATTGTAAAGTGTCGCCATAACCCTGTTCGTCATAAATAAGAACTCTTTTACCAATTGCATCGTTTAAATTAACCAACAGTGGTTTCGAAAATTCCCAAAGGGGATAATCTTTACGCAAAATGCGCCATTCATATTCTTTGAATCCATCCTTCAAATTGCCTTTTCGCAATAATAATAAAGATTTGTTAAAATGCGCATCAGCATAATTTGGGTTTATTTCGAGTGCTTTATTTATAAAAAATAATCCTTCGTCAAAGCTGCCAAGATAATGTAAAGCATTTGAAAGATTCATATATCCTTCGGCATAATTAGGACTTAAATTTACAGATGCTAAAAATTCCTCTTTTGCGGAAAATAAATCTCCAAAAGCTTCTAACACCGTTCCTAAGTTATTATGTAAAAATGCTTTATAGTAATTAAGCCTAATAGCTTTTTCAAATATTTCTTTTGCCTTTGCATAGTTTCCTTCATCGCGTAAAATAAGACCCATATTATTTAGTGTATTAATATGGAATGGATTAATTATAAGAGATCTATTATAATATTCTTTAGCTTTATCCAAATTATTTAACAAATGGTAACAATAACCAATGTTATATAGTACGTTATAGTTAGCATTGGATAAATTAATTACAGAATTAAATACCTCAATTGCCCCCGAATAATCTTTAGTATGTAAAAGGATTTTTCCCAGTTCTTCCAGTAGTACCGATTTTTCTTGTTTTGGATCTTCTAAAACTGTTTTAATTAAATCAATAGCTTCCCCGTAATTTGAAGAATCTGTTAACTGCTTAATTTTATGTAAATTAGCAGGGTTTAAAATATAAAAATTCACATAATTAAAAACATTTTCTATGGTAGTAATCCAATCGCCGGGATTCGGCTGTCTAAAAATTTGCATAGAATTGTACCAAATCGAATCGGAACGATTTAGTAACCAGCGCCAATCAGGCAAATAAGGTAAAAGCAATAATGTTTTAATATTTAGGGAGGCCGCCAAATGAGCTATCATAGTATCAACTGTAATAATTATATCCATATTTAATAAAACTGCAACAGTTGTTTCAATGTCATTTAAATCGTTTTCCAGATCAATTATATTTTTAAAATTGCCTATTATTTCTGTTTTTTGTTTTAAGCCAAAGTTTTTTTGCAATAAATAAAATTGTGTGTCGGATATGTTAAACAAAATCTGCATAAAATCTAAAGGAATGCTTCGATTATGATCGTTTGGGTGATTTGGATTTCCGGCCCAAACTATCCCAATTTTTTTCTTATTCGTTTTTATTTTCTCTTTCCATAAATCAACTGTTTGCCTATTTATATTAAAAATGGGTGCTACTTTTGGCACATTGGCTATATTTGTGCAAAAATACTTCGGTAAACTTAATAATGATATGTAATAATCGAAAATTAAAGATTTATAATTGACTTCACCCCTGACAATTGGCTGATAAAAGTGATTTGTGTAAAAAAACAGACTTTTTAACTCTATTGGAAATTCAAAGATAATATTGCAGCCTAAGTCTTTTATCAATGGAATATATCTGGAAAATTGAATTATATCACCAAACCCATGTTCGCTGTAAATTAAAATTGTTTTGCCTGATAAATTTTGTCCCGCAAATGGTTTTCCAATGTTAAGATTATCAAAGATTGTTTTTTTTGTTAGGCTTAATTCAAATTTTTGCCAGCCGATGTCAAAATTTTCCGTTAATAAATTAATCATTCCTATTCGGCTTGTAATATCGGTGTTTGTATTATTTAATTCGATGGCTTTATTATAACAAATTATAGAATTTTCAAAGTCGTGGATAAGTGAGTAGTTATTGCCCAAATTTCCCCAATAGCCGGCATTTATAGGATTTATTTTTAAGGCTTTTTTTAAATATTCTTCTGCAATATTTATTTTATGTTGTTTTTGCAATAAAATAGCATAATTATTATAAGTTTTTTCGTCTTCAAAACATACAAGAGCCTTTTTATAATAAATTTCTGCATTTTCATTATCTTGTAAAAACATATAACTATCAGCAATAAGCCGAAGTAACAAACCGTTATTTTCGGTCAATTCTATTGCTTTTTTTCCAAATTCAAGGGCAAGTTTATAATTTTTGTTTTCAACAAACATGTTTACTAAATTTACCCATGCTGAAATAAAAGTTTGATTGTTTTGGATACTTTTAATAAAAAATTGTTCTGCTTTATAATATTCTTTTTTTTCAACAAAATACAAACCCATATTATTTAACAGAACAAAAGAATTGGGATAAATTTCAATGGCCCTTTTTAATATATCAAAGGCATTTTCAAAATCTTTAAGATTTAAAAAACAAGCACTTAAATTTTGATATATTTCTTCGGGAAGCGCAGGAAAAAAATTAATAGCAGAAGATAAAAATTTGGCAGCACTAAAAAAATCATTTTTCATAAAATAGGCTGTGCCTAACCATAAGTTATTTTCTATATCGGCAGCATCAAATTCTAATAAATTTTCATACTCTTTTATTGCATTATCAAGGTCGTTTGTTTCTAAATAATTATATGCACGTTCTTTAAGTAATTTAATAATATTTGCATCCATATTTTGGGGGATATTAGGTTGGGTTAAAGTATTAAGGTTCTCTTTTATTTTGTTAAAAACATCGTCCCATTCATTTAATTCTGTTTGCCGGAATAATCGGGCATTTGGGTACCAGATTGAGGTATCGGATAGAAGCATCCATCTCCAATCAGGAATTTTTGCAAGAAGTATCCAAACTTTTTTACCTAACGCACCGGCCAAATGTGCAATAGAAGTATCAATTGTTATTACCAAATCCAGGTTTGCAATAATAGCGGCGGTTTCATCCAAATTTAATGGTAAATCTATAATTCCGGCATTATTAAGTTCGTTTTCACAATCTTCGCCATATTGCAAGCTAAAAAACTGAGCATCTACATTTTTTGCGAGATTAATGAAATATTCTAGTTTTGTGTGTCTTTTACGATGTTCGGGAGGAAAAGGATTTCCTTTCCAAACAAAGCCGATTTTAAGTTTTTTAAAATCCGAAAAATATTTTTTCCACTTAATAACCAATTGATCATCGGCAAACAGATAAGGTGTTGTGTTTGGAATTGTAGATTCGGTAATACCCAAAATAGAAGGAAGACTTAATAATGAAGAATAATAGTCAAATTCCCAATCTAATATTTCGCTTCCTCTAATAATCAATTTATCAATATATGGCAAAAAATTAACTAAGTTATATGTTTCGTTTCTGCACTCAAAAATTATATATGCGCCATAATCTTTTATAATAGGCAAAAATCTTATAAATTGAAAAATATCCCCAATGCCCTGTTCTCCGTAAATAAATATCTTTTTACCATTAAGATTTTCTCCGTTCCATTTAGGTTTATTAAAAGTGCGTAAAAATTCTGCTAACTTTGTACGCCATTCATATTCCTTAAAACCGTTTTTAATATCACCGGTAAGCAATAGTGTCATTCCAAGGTTAAAATGTTCCAATGGTGATTGAGGGTTTATTAAAATTGCTTTTTTGTATGTGTCAATCGCCAATTTATAATCACCCATTTCAAAATAAGTACCGCCTAAGTTATTTAGGGCATCAATATTTTGATTGTTTGTTTTTAATATTTGGTCAAAACATAAAATTGCTTCTTTAAATTTTGTTTGCGCATGGAAAACAGTTCCCAAATTAAGCAGAATGTCCGGATCATTTGTTTTTAACTGAAGTGCTTCTAAATAATTTATTTCTGCAAGATCTAAATTCCACTGATTTTTATAGATGTTGGCAATGTTATAATAAGGCAGATAATTATCGGGTTCTTTTATTATTAAATTTTGGTAAATTTCAATAGCAGACACCATATTGCCTGTTTTTTGGTAATAAAAGGCTAAGGTTATAAAAATATCTGTATCTTCAGGAAAAACTTCCAAACCGTCATTAAGCGTTTGCAAAGCATCGTCAAATTTACCAATAGATATATAGACTATGGAAAGATTAACATAAGTATCTTTATTTGTATCATTTAATTGTAAAGAATTGTTATAAAAGTGTATTGCCAGGTTATAATTATTAAGCTGATGATAACAATAACCAAGGTAAAATAACGGTTCGTAGTCGTTGTCGTTAATTTGAATAAGTTCATTTAATATTTCTATTGCAGCATCAAATTCTTTTAAAAATACGTAATTTACGGCTAAATTAAATTTTGCATCATAATAAACCGGAGAAACTTCAATTGCTTTTAGAAAACTTTTATTTGAAAGATTATATTCGCCAAGATTTTTATAAATAAGCCCTAATAAATTCCATGCTTTGCTATTTGCCGGAGATATTTGCAGGTAATATATAACATTTTTTCTGGCTTTGTCATATTCTCCTTTTTGAAAATAAAGATATCCCAGCCAAAACGAAAGGTCAATATTTTCCGGATATTCTATTTGAAATTCGAGATACTTTTTTTCTGCTTTTTCAAAATTTCCATCCAAATGTTCAGGTAGTGGGAATTTTTCCATTTTAACCATCATATATATTAATAAAAGAATAATAATTTCACAAATACTAAGCCATAAAGTTTTTAGGCTAAAATTTAAAAAATAATCAAAAAAAGATTAATATTTGCAAATAATTACAATAAAACGTTTTAATTAAACAATTTTTTTTATATTTTTTATAATAGTATAAAAAATATAAACTACTAACAGTATATTAATATTATTAAATATTAAATGTGAGAAAATGAATAATAAAAACTTGAATATTTGGTTAGCATATGTATCATACCCGGTTACTACGGCAGTATATTTTGAAAGAGCTTTAAGGAAACATTTTGAAGTAAAAACAATTGGTCCAAAAATCAATCAAAACCTTGTTGAAAGTTGGAATCTTCAAAACATGAAACTTCCAATAGTTGATCATAATCTTCCAACAGGAGCGGAACCGGATATGACAGAGTTATATAATTCGGCACCTGCAGATTCAAAACCGGATATGTATTTTTGGGTTGAATCCGTTTATGGATATTTCCCAAAAAATATTGATAAGTTAAATATTCCAACTGTTTGTTATTTTATCGATTCTCATCTTAACAATTTAGATTATCAATTGGAATGGGCTAAAAATTTTAAATATGTTTTTATTGCACAAAAGGAATATATTAAAGATTTTATTAAGGCTGGGTGTAAAAATGTTTATTGGATACCGTTGGGCTGCGACCCTGAAATACATAAAAGCACAGGCCAAAATAAAATTTATGATGTTGGTTTTGTTGGCGGTGTGATGGCAAATCCAAGACGAGTTCAATTAATTGAACTAATTAAAACAAAACATAATATGTTTTTTGAAAGATGTTTTTGGGATGAAATGGCCAAAGTGCTTGACAGCTCAAAAATAGTATTTAATAACGCTGTAAATAACGACTTAAATATGAGAGTTTTTGAAACTCTTTCAATCGGCTCTTTTTTATTAACAGATGCTACTTGGAATAATGGACAGGAAGAGTTCTTTTATCCGGGTGAAGAATTGGGTATATATGAAGATGAATATATAAATGATTCAATTTCATATTATCTGGAAAATTACGAACTGCGTAATTTAATTGCCAAACGAGGCAGAGAAATTGTTTTAAATGCACATACTTATGAACACCGTATGTTAGAGATTGTTGATGTTGCAATGGGTTACAAAAAACAGACACCAACAGGACCCGAGTGGAGGGAAAGATCTTTGGTTGGTGTACAGACTTCGTTAAAAGATATTTATTCGCTCAAACGTAGTTTTGTAATTCCGGTTTTGGATTATGCCCCGGCAAGTAAATATAATATTAAAACCTTGTTAACCGATTTGGAAAAAATTGATGGGAAACTAATTGTCGTATTCAATTCTGAAGAAGTGGCTGCGGAAATAAAAGATCATCCTAGAATAGATTATTATTCGGTGATGAAAAAAAATGTAGGCGTTGCGCGTGCATGGAATATAGGGTTAAATATGTCACAAACTCCAATAACTTTTATTTTAAATTCGGATATTCATATTGAAAATGATGTAGTTGATAAAGTGACTCAGCTAATAGAATTTCGAGGGGATGCTGCAATGGTGGGTCCGCAGGGGTCTTATTTTAGTTTTAAGGATAAAGCCGATTTCCACTATTTTGATAAAGGGAGTTTTGATACCACACTAGAAGTTGACGCGGTTTCAGGATTTTTATTTGGAATTAGTAATAAGTTGTTTGATAAATACGGATTAAAATTTGAAAATAAATTTACACCCTGTTATTTTGAAGAATGGGATATAGGATTACAAATTAAAAAAGCCGGTTTAAAAAGTTACATTGTTCCGTCAAAATCTTATGACCATATTTGGGGTGGAAGTATCGGGTCATACAGACTAATAAAGTATATGGATA
The DNA here is from genome assembly GCA_043805435.1 of bacterium. Taxonomy (GTDB): domain Bacteria; phylum Bacteroidota; class Ignavibacteria; order Ignavibacteriales; family Melioribacteraceae; genus JAEXOD01. The sequence continues at coordinate 28,897 of JAZDHY010000014.1, read as the reverse complement.
AAGAAGAATCGGCTAAAGATATTTTAACTAGAAACTCCGAGATTTATACTAAAAAGTGGAATGAGATACATAGCGAATTGCTTAAGAAAGATTATTTGAAATATAAAACATTTTTTGTTAGTAAATATGAAGAATATGTAAACAACATAGCCGAAGATCTTATAAATAACAAAGAATATGAAAAAGTTAAGCAAATATTATTAGAGCTAAACAAATTTTATCCTGCTTCAATAAAAACAAATTTACATTTGGGAATAGCTTTTTTAAATCTTAATGATCTAAAAAACGCATTGTACTATATTGGAAGTGTTTTAGCAGAAGATCCGGAAAATGAATTAGCAACCTTTATTAATGAAAAATTAACGGCTATTAATAAAAAAATATAAAAGATAAGTTTTTATATTAGTATTTGGCGAAATTTAATTAACGGTTAGTACCGATTTTAACGTAGTTATTGTTTGCAATGCTACCTTTAAATAATCCAAACGTAATCTGTCATTACTTAAAAATTCTAAAATAATTTTTATTGCGTCTTTTAATGTTAAGTTTTGTAATTCGTTTATGTGCTGATTAATTGACCAGCAATTGATACCCGAAAATTTTACGAGATTAATAAAGTTTTGTCTTTTTAATATCTGTCTAAGTTTGCCCGTTAAATCGAGGGCTTTCATACCCCAAGCATTATCAATTAAATCTAATGTCTTTAATTCAATCAAAGAATAATTATTTTTATCAACACACTTTTGAACAATTTTTGGTAAATAATGCTTAATATACGCCTGCCAGCGCAAATCTCTAAAAAGATCCTCTTTGTTTGAAATACTTTCCAGAAGAACAAGTAATTTTTCAATATCATCTTTAAAAATTGAAGTTTGATTGTAAAATTTTTTAAGCACATATGCTATGTTTTTTTGATTTATTGCAAGCTCCTTCTCCATCAGATAATAATCGGCATAACTTAACAACAAATCGTAAACATTTGACAAGATAAGAAGCCCGTCAATAAAATTTTTACCTACAAAATTGTCTAAAAATTTGTCTAAGTCTGAAAAACTAAAACTATTTTGCTGCGAAGCGATTTTTATTGGTAGATCTTCAAATGAATCATGAATAGCTGCCAAAGAAGAATAAAAAAACCTATCTTTACTACTTTCAAATAACATATTTAAAGTAGCCGAAACGCGATACAAATGTGAAACATAAGGAAGTCCGCATTTTCTTTTAATTTCCATTTGTATAAACAAACTGAAATGCTCTGCAACCATATTATTATTGGAGTTGTAAAAATAATTTAATACGTCTAATTCGGGGACTAGATTTTTTAATATTAATCTTTCGCCTTTGCGAAATTCAAAAATTTGAGAAACTTTTTGGCTGGTATCTGCTAATTCGTTTTTTGAAATTTCTGTTTTTCGTGGTATGGAAAGCTGAGGTTGTTGATTAAAAAAATCTAAAATTAATTCAATGGCAATATCGTTACTATCAAGATACAAATCTTTAATAAGTTGCTTATCCAAATTGTGCAACAAAAGTTGATTAAGTAATAATTTATACTTTTGTTCCAATGGTTTCCCCGTATATTAAAAAAATGTTAATTAATAAAATATACCGTTTACATTCTATCAATTTGTATTATCAAAATCAAGTGAATAATATACTAAAAAAAAGACATTTTATTAACAATGGACATTTTGAATAAAAAAGAAAAATAAATTGTTATAAAGTTTAAGATTATTAACAAAAACACTTTTTTCTTTCAATAAAATTAAATAAATTATAACATTCAACTATTATTAAATAGAAAAAAAGTGGAAAACAAACAAAACGATATACAAGAGCATTTCTTTTCCTCAAAATTTGCAGAGCAAACGTTAAATAGTATTAACGAGTGCATTAGTATTACTGATATGCAGGATTATATCATTTTTGCAAATTCTGCGTTCCTTAAAACTTATGGTTTTAAACAAGAAGAGCTGATTGGACAAAATATTTCTATAATCAGATCGAATAAAAATAATACCGAAATTGCAAAACAAATTTTGCCTTCTACTTTACAAGGGAGCTGGGAAGGGAGAATTTATAATAAACGTAAAGACGGAACAGAGTTTCTTATTTCTCTTAGAACCGGAATTGTAAGAGATGATGAAGGAAATCCTATTGCGCTTGTTGGATCTGCTTTGGATTTAACTGAGACTATTAAAGCAGAAGAAAAATTGCAAGAAGCTCAAGACAGATATAGATCGTTATTTAATGATATTAAAGATGTTGTATACGAAAGTACGCCGGATGGCAAATTAGTTGATATTAATCAATCCGGTATAGAATTGTTTGGTTATAAAAATAAAGACGAAGCATTAAATATTGACGTTGCAAAAGATTTATATGTTTTTCCTGAAGATAGAGATCGATTTAAAGCTTTGGTAGAAACCAAGGGATATGTAAAAAATTACGAAATTTTAATAAAACGTAAAGATGGCGAACATGTTGTTGTTTTAGAAACTGCTTATGCACATAAAGGTGCTGATGATAAAGTGGTTTCTTATAGAGGAATATTGCGCGATATAACCGATGTAAAAAGAACCGAACAACAGTTGAAAAATTATGTTAGAGAATTGGCCAAAGTTAACAAACAACTTCTTGAAAGTGAAGAAGAGCTTAGAAGTATTAACATGGCAAAAGATAAATTATTTTCTATTATTGCGCACGATTTAAGAAGTCCTTTTACCGCATTAATAGGGTTTTCAGATTATCTTGTTGAGGATTTAGAGGATTTAGAGCAAAAAGAAATAAGGATGTTTGCCGGTAGAATCAACGATTCGGCAAAAAACGTCTATAATCTGTTGGAAAACCTGCTTGAATGGTCGAGGATTGAATCGGGAAGAATCAATCCTGATTTTGAAGAATTTGAAATTAATGCTATTATTGAATCATCAATATCGCTTTTAAGGGGGAATGCCCTTAATAAAAAAATTGAAATTATTAATAGTATTGAACCCGGTTTGTATGTAATAGCAGATAAAAATATGATTTCTTCTATTGTTCGTAATCTAATTTCCAATGCTATAAAATTTACTTACTCCGAAAAACAAATTATTATTTCCAGCGAAACATCCGATAAATATGTTGCTATTTCGGTAACCGATGAAGGTGTTGGAATGGAGGGACATGTTCTTGAAAAATTATTTAATTCGGATATTCATCATACTACTTTAGGAACTTCGAACGAAAAAGGAAGTGGATTAGGTCTGGTTATTTGTAAGGAATTGGTAGAAAAAAACGGTGGAAGAATATCTGTAAGGAGTGCTCCGGAAGCCGGAAGTACTTTTACAATAAATTTACTTAAAGCAAAAACTCTTTTAAACTAAAATTTAACCATCTGCTTTTTGCAAAGAGTGTAAAAGGTTAAAGAAATACTCTTCTTTTTGAGTTTTGAATAGGTTGTACCAATTATTTAAAGTCTCTTCAGAAAAAACATCCAATTTTTTTAGAATTTGATAAGCAAATTCCAGCGGAGCTATTCCGCTTGCCGTAATTAAATTGTTATCAATAACGGCATTTTCCTCACAATACAAATCTTCACCCTTATATTTAGTACAGACGGATTTTAAGAATTGCAGATTATTGCTTGTATGTCTAAATTTATCAAGTAGTCCTGTGTTGGCCAACTCCATTGTTGCCCCGCAAATAGCCGCAATGGGAATATTATTTTTTATAAACTGCAGTGTTTTTTCCATTATAATTGAATTATCTTGTTTAAGCCATAAAGTGCTTCCCGGTAATATTAAAATTGCAGCAGATAAAATATCAATTTCCTCAATAGTAATATCGGGAATTATTTTAAGTCCGCCCATTGTTAAAACAGGTTCAGTTGTTAAAGCAACCGTTTTAATAATAAATTTAGGAGAATTCTTTTTAAAAAAACGACCTGAATTAAGTTCGGCGGTAATTAAGCCAATTTCCCAATCGGCTAGTGTATCAAGTAAATAAACGTAAACAAATTTAGTATCCATTATTTTCATTAATTAATATTTAAATGTAAAAATTATTACATGCAAAGTAAAAAAGCGCAACAATAATAGCTAATTATTTTTTTCAAAAGAAAACTTATATTCAAAAAATATCAAAAAAAAGAAGGGCTTGTATTTCTGTTTAATATAAGTATTAATTTTTGTATTTTGCAACAAAAATTTGAATACTTTTAATATTAAAATAATTGCTTTTGTTGTAAAATAAGTTTATTATCATTTATAATATATATATCAAATAATGCAGGATGTATAATGAAGCTTAGAACCCTTATCCCTAAATCGGAAGCACGAAAATTAGTAGTGCAAAGAAGAATGGAACACCCTGAAACAGAATTAAAAACCAAAACTAAACGAATAATTGAAAGACTAAGTCAAACGGATGATTTTATATTTGCAAAAACAATTCATTGTTATATTGCCAGCCGTCCGGGTGAAGTTGATACAAGAGCCTTAATTGATTTTATGGTAAATTATGGGAAAGTTGTGATTATTCCTAAATTGAATAAATTAAAAAAAGAGTTTAGGCGTTGTCAGTTTTTGGATTGGGAACATATTACGCGTAATAGCGAAGGTTATCTTGAACCTCAATATGGTATGGATGAGGATATGAGTGATATTGATTTGGTTTTAGTGCCATCTCTTGCAGTTTCGCTAAGCGGGCATAGAGTTGGATATGGCGGCGGATATTACGATAAATTATTAAAGCAGACTTTTGCTCCTAAAATTGTTCTTGCTTTTGAATTTCAAATTTTTGATTATATTGAATCGAATGTGCACGATACACGAATTGATAAAATTATTACCGAAAGACGAATTATTAATATCCAAGATAGAATAATTGGATATTAAGGAATATTAATTACATGACAGAACAAAATAGAAATAAGGAATTTGATAATATTGAGGATGCTGTTTTTATTGAAGTAAAAAAAGAAAACGAAAACAACGAAGACAACGAAGATGAAATAATAAGACTACAAAAATCAAATTCAAACAAAATTATTTTTGGAGTATGTGGAGGGTTGGGAGAGTTTTTTCAATTAAAAGCAAATTTTATACGAATTGCTTTTATTACTACTGCAATTTTTACTCAGTGGGTCTTTTTGTTATATTTATTGCTCGCGGTTTTAATTCCAAAGCAAAAAAACGCAGATATTGAAATAAACAATTCCGAAACTGTTGGTAGTTATTTTGGTTTATTAATTGTATTTGTTGTATTGTTTGATTTTATTACATCTCAATTCCCCTCATTGTCTTTTATCTTTAGAATAGTTGATAAAGATGTTATTTGGGGGCTTTATTTTTTAATTGCCGGATTTTATCTTTATTCACGAGCAAATTATTTTGTTCAGTTTAACAATATTATACCAAGCACAAATTTATATAAAAGTAGAATGAATAAAATAATTGGCGGAGTTTGTTCCGGTTTAGCAGAATATCTGGAATTTTCGAGAATGAGTGTTAGAGTAGTTTGGCTGCTTTTAAGTATTTTATCCTTTGGTATGTTTTTTATTATTTATGTAATTATGGTTTTTATTATTCCTTATAAAAAAGGAGAAGCCTTTGAAAAAGTTTGAGATAATTTTAATAGCTTTATCCTTTATTCTTATAGGTTTTTTATTTTTTATAAATAAATATTTTTATTTGGAAATAAATATAATAAAGGCCGGTTCAATGTTATTAATGCTTAACTCGTTAATAATGGTTTTTAATTCAATTCAAAACTCAAAACGCAGTCTTCTTGTTTGGTCAACGGCCATGTTTTTAACCGGAGTTATATCTTTTACAGCTTTACACTTCAAAATATATACAGGAAGTTTTTTAATTCTCCCTTCTGTTTTTTTTATAAGCAGCGGCGTTTTTTTTATGTTATTTATAGAAAATACTAAAAGTAAATTGTTTTTAATAATTTCAGTTGCGGCAATTTGCTGCTCCTTGTTTTTTATTGAATTTAAGAATAGCTTTTTTGTGAATTTGATAAATCAATACATGGATAAACTATTATACTATAAAGGAATAATTGCGTTTATTGTCGGCTGGCTTTTGATTTCGAGCAGGAGAAAAAAATAACATAACTAAATAATGTTTATTTAGCAATCCCACCATAATACAATGCTTTATTTCCTTCTGTTTTTATTCCGTCTTTTTTTTCAACAGTTACTTTAATCAAATCAAAATCTGAAACACTTAAGCTGGGGAATTTCTCAAATTCAATAAATTTAGGGTTGTTTTTTTGAGTAAAAGATACTAAGGGAATAACTCCTTTTTTACCAACAGACCAAATTTGATAAACTTCGTTTGAATTTATTTTAGCAAGGTTTAAAATTTGAAGTAAAGCTCTATTGTTTTCTAATGATAAATAAAGTTTTGATGCAATAAAACCGTTTGTATCGGAAAGAGAAATAGTAGTAATATTACCTTGGTTAATGAATTCTAAAAATTTTTGATAATTAGTAATAAATATTTGTGAATTGTGATTTTGAATTTCAATAATTTCAATTTTTTGTTCTAATTCTGTTATTTTTTTATCGGAAGAGTTTAATGCGACAATTGAAAAAATAAAAGTAAAAATTGCAATAATTAAACTTGCTGCTGTTATAAAAAGTAAATATTTACCGGACATTGGCGAAATTAAGCCGGAATTAGTTTTAACAGAATGTGTTTCGGGTGTTGGTTTATTTGTTTCGTCAAATAAAGGTTTATAAACTTTTTCTTCGATAGGTTTATCAGCAATAATCTCATCCTCAACAATTTTAGGATTTGGCTCATCCATTTCAATTGGTAAAACCTTTTGAACTACTTCTGTAGCGGAAATTTTCGCTTCTTCTTGTTTTTTTAATTTAGCATTTTCCTTAATAAATCCCAGTTCCTCTTCGCTTAAATTATCATAAAGGGAAGAGATTTTTTCTTTTAGCTGATCAATCAATTGAGGATTAACCATTTCGGGATTTAAAGAAGTTGGTAATAGCGAAACTACATTTTGTAAATTTCCTAGTTCGGCAAGTTCGGTGGATTTGCCCGACTGAAAGTAAGCTGCAAAATTTTCATAATTTTCTTTCTCAAGGCATCCAATTGCAAATGCGCTAATAATTTCTTTTACAGTTGTATCATCACTCATAAAATACCCTAGTTTTCCATTAGTCTATCGCGTAAATTAAATACCGATGTCATTATTTTTAATCGTATTGTTTCAATAGGAAGATTTAAGTTTTTTGCAATCTCGTTAAGTGTAAAACCTTCGTAAAAAGCCATATTAATAACATGTCTTTGAATTTCAGTTAATTTGTCAAAGGCCATTTTCATTTTTGGACTTATGCGCAATGCGGTTTCAATATCTAATCCGTCAATTTCTTTTGATATAACAGGAAGAACAAAAGAATCTTCGTAATTTTCATCATAATATTCTTTTGTTGAAAGGGAGTTTCTATTGCGCCGTAAACTGTCAACTGCTCTATTGCGGGCTAAAGTAATAAACCAAACATAAGGGTTATCTGTTTGGAAATTAAAACTTCTTGCTTTTTTGAAGGCAATACAAAATATTTCAATCAAAATATTTTCTGCCATTTTTTCATTAGTTACTATTTTTTTAATTAAAGTAAATAATAATTTAGAATACCGATTATATAATTCGTCAAGTGCCTGTTTATCATAAACGGTAAGCTTTTCCATTAACTCGGTATCTGTATGTTTGTTATATTCCAAAGTAAACCTTTAAAATGATTTTAATAAATTTAAAATTAAAGGAAATAAAAATCAATCAAATAAAAATATATATATAGTAAAAAATGAAATAATAAGCTTAAAATAACTTAAAAGCAATAATAGTTAATAAAAACAGTAAAAAAAAAATCATTATATTTGAAAGTTAAAAAATAGAGACTAAGGAATTAATATGACCTCAACGGAAATAAGAAAACAATTTTTAGAATTTTTTGAACAAAAAGAACACCATATAGTAAGAAGTGCCCCTGTTGTTCCGCAAGATGATCCGACATTGCTATTTACAAATGCGGGGATGAATCAATTTAAAGATGTATTTTTGGGTGTTGGAAAACGTGAATATAAAAGAGCAGCAGATACACAAAAATGTATTAGAGTAAGCGGCAAACATAACGATTTGGAAGAAGTTGGACACGATACATACCATCATACTTTTTTTGAAATGCTTGGAAATTGGTCGTTTGGGGATTATTACAAAACCGAAGCAATTAGCTGGGCTTGGGAATTATTAACTGATGTATTCAAATTGCCAAAAGAGAGGCTTTGGGTTACTGTTTACAGAACAGATCAAGAAGCTTTAGACTTATGGAAAACAAAAACCGATATAAACCCTATACATATTTTAAAATTTGACGAAAAAGATAATTTTTGGGAAATGGGTGAAACAGGACCTTGCGGACCTTGTTCGGAAATACATATTAATATTAGTGATGATTACGATAATCCGGATTGGGTAAATGCTGGCAAACCCGAATGTATTGAGATCTGGAATTTAGTTTTTATTCAATATAATAGAGATAAAGATGGCGTTTTGCACGATTTACCGGCTAAACATGTTGATACCGGAATGGGATTTGAAAGACTTTGTGCTGTTATGCAGGGTAAAAATTCTAATTACGATAGCGATGTTTTTACGCCAATTATAAATGAAATAGCAAAAATTTCAGGCGTTGAATATAAAGATGAAGATAAAAAAATAGCCATGCGCGTTATAGCAGACCATATAAGGACTTTAACTTTTGCAATTACCGATGGGGCAGTTCCCAGTAATGAAGGGCGTGGATATGTGTTGCGCCGCATTTTAAGACGTGCTGCAAGGTATGGCAGGAAACTAAATTTAACAGAACCGTTTTTATATAAGCTGGTTGATAAATTAGTTGAATTAATGGGAGAAGTTTTTACAGAAATTAAAGAAAATTCGGAAAAAGTAAAAAATATAATTCATTCCGAAGAAAATAGTTTCCATACAACATTAGATAGAGGCATTGACCTTTTTGAACAAGCTGCAAGTAAAGTATTAAACACCAACGGAACAACTATATCAGGAGAAGAAATTTTTAAACTTTATGATACTTTTGGTTTTCCTGTTGATTTAACAAATGTTATGGCTAAAGAAAAAGGACTTTCCATTGATGAAACCGGTTTTGAAAAGTTGATGGAAATTCAAAAAGAAAGGGCAAGAAAAGTTACAAAAGATAAATTATCAAGTTTAAATTTATCTGTTCAGAGTGAGATTGGATCCGATTTGGAAAATATTGCAGACACTATTTTTACAGGTTATAACGAACTTACTAATAATGCGGAAGTATTATATGTAAAAGAAGAGGGAAATAGTTTAGCAATTATTCTTAATAAAACTCCTTTTTATGCCGAATCGGGTGGTCAAGTTGAAGACTTTGGATATATAGAATTTAATGGTTTAAAAATGGCCGTAAAGGATTTAGTGAAAACCAATAATAAAATTATTCACCTTGTTGATAAAACTGAAATTATTATTAAAGTTGGTGATGTTGTTAAAGCAGTTGTGGATGATAAAAGACGTTGGGATATTATGCGAAATCATTCAGCAACACATTTATTGCATAAAATTTTACGTACTATATTAGGTACTCATGTACAACAAGCCGGGTCATATGTGGGACCAGATAGATTGAGATTTGATTTTTCGCACTTTGAAAAAGTAACAAGCGAACAATTATTGGAAATTGAAAAAATAGTTAACGAAAAAATACGCGAACATATTGCTTTAAATCATCATAACGAAATTCCTTATGAAGAAGCTAAAAAAATGGGGGCTTTAATGTTTTTTGGCGATAAATATGGAGACAAAGTTAATGTAGTTCAGTTTGGTGATTTTAGTATGGAATTTTGCGGTGGTACACATGTAAAAAATAGCTCGCAGATTGGTATATTCAAAATACTTACAGAAACATCTATTGCAAGCGGAGTTCGCCGGATTGAAGCTATAACAGGTGCCGGAGTTGAAAAGTATATTCATCAGCAGGCTGAGGAGATTAAAAAGAACTCTGAAAAAATTGCCGAGTTAAATGAAGAAAAAAGAAAACTTGAAAAAGAACTTGCCGATTATAAGTTCAAAGAGAAACTTGGCGGTATAGATAAAGTATTAAAAAATTGTACTTTAGTCGGAGATATTAATGTTTTTAAGGGTGTAATTAATGCTGAAAATATGGACGAATTAAAACTGTTTGGTGATGAATTACGTAATAAAATTAAAAGTGGCGTAGGTGTGTTATTTGCTGTTTTACAAGATAAAGTTGGAATTGTTTGTGTTGTAACTGATGACTTGATTAAGAACAGGAAATTGAGTGCCGGTAAAATTGTTGGCGAGCTTGCTAAATTGGTTGATGGCGGCGGCGGGGGTAAACCTCATTTGGCAACAGCCGGTGGTAAATCGGTTGAAAAAATTGATTTTACCTTAAGTAGTGTTGAAGAAAAAATAAAAGAAATTATAGGTTAAAAAAATACACAAATAATTTTGCACCTTATATCTAAAAAACAATATTCAATTTTTTTTATGGAATTTAAATTCGGATTTGTTTTCTCTTAATTTTAATCAAATAAATAATTAATTTATAGTGTGATATTAAAATAATTAAGACGAGCATTATTTAAATTATATTATTGGAAAATAATGCTTAGTTTTTAATCTTTTTTTGTAATTTAAATAAAAATAACACCATATGAAAATAATAATTGATGAAAATGTTGCTTTTGCATTAGAAGCGTTTGGCAAATTTGGAGAGGTGATTTTATCGCCAGGTAGAAAAATATCAAACAAATTATTGCGTGATGCAGATGCTTTAATTGTACGATCAATAACTACGGTTGACAAAAATCTTTTAGATAATACTAGTGTAAAATATGTAGGAACGGCAACAATTGGTACAGATCATGTTGATATTAATTATTTAAACGAATTGGGGATAACATTTTCGGATGCTAAAGGATGCAATTCGTTTGCAGTTGCAGAATATTTTATGACCGGTTTATTGGCTATTGCAAACAAATATAATAGAAACTTGGAAAATTTGAGTATCGGAATTGTGGGATACGGTAATGTAGGAAAAAAAACAGCCGTATTGGCAGAGGCCTTAGGGTTAAAGGTATTTGTAAGCGATCCACCGTTGGAAAGAGAAGGCTTTTTTTATCCTTTTTCTTCTTTATCTAAAGTACTTGCCTGCGATATTGTTACTTTGCATGTACCAATGAATATTGGTGGAATTGACAATACCTACCATTTAATTAATAAAACAAATATCGATTTATTAAAAGAAGATGTTATATTTTTTAATACTTCGCGTGGTGCGGTTGTTGAAAATGAAGTTTTACTTAAAAAACTTACTGATAATAAAAAAATGTCGGCTGTGCTTGATGTTTGGGAAAATGAACCAAACTGTAATAACAAATTAGTTAAAAAAGTAAAAATTGGAACTCCTCATATAGCCGGATATTCCTTTGAAGGAAAAGTTATTGGTACAAAAATGATTTATGATAGCTTTTGTGATTGTTTCGGTTTTAATAAGGAATGGCAATATGACTTATATAATAAAATACTAAAAAGATATACTTTTGACAATGGCGATTCATTTGAAAATAATTTTTATAAAATTACCAATTCAATTTATAATATTTACAAAGATGGTTTGGAATTTAAAAAAATATTGGAATTAGATAAAGCGGAACAACCAAAATATTTTGACGATTTAAGAAAAAATTACAATTTGCGAATGGAATTTCCAAATTACGAAATTTTAGTTGATAAAATTAATACAGATAACAATATTTTTAAAAAAATAAATCAACTACGGTTTAAAATTGCCGATAAGTAGATTAAATTAAAGAATTAAAAGACTGTTTTGGGTTCCGTGTACGTTTTGAATAAAACCATCGGCTTCATTTTCAACATACCAGCTTGAATCCTCAAAAAGAAATTTAAACTCATAAGTTTTATTAACGGGAAGTTCTATTTTAATGGAAAAGGGGGAATAAAAATTAGAGCGTCTTAACTGGTGAACTGTGGGATTCCAATTATTAAAATCACCTACAATAGAACATGCAGTATGAGACGATGAAATATCAATAGGCACTGTAAAAGTTACAATGGCCGATTTAGATCTTGGAATAAGTTCTTTAGTTATTGGCATATAATTTTAGTTATTTGAATCTGCCTTAATATTTTATCGAATTAATTTTGATATTAAGGCAGTATCGGTAAAAACTATTCATCAACCTTTAATTCAACAAGTTTGGCTTCAACTCCGGGTAAAACCTTAACTTTACGTGTTAATTCTTCTTTTTGTTCATCTGAACCGTAAAGTTCTAAAATCAATAACCCTTCATCCGTACAGTTTTCTAAAACGCCATCATGGATACCAAGCCTTGTTTTAATGATACAACCCCAGCCGGTTAATACCTGCTGAACTTTTACTGCTGTATCTTTTCTTTTACCTATTAGTATTAATAAAATTGATTTTGTCATTTTTTCCTCAATAATTTTGAAATGAAATTTTATTATTTAAGATAATAACTTTTTTTGATAAAACATAGATTATTTAAATAATAATAGTTTTTTTTCTTTTTTTTAATTTTTGCGGCGATATACTTTCTCATATCATTTACTTTGAAAGCTACCATTGGGAACTGATTTTGACCGTTTACGAAAATACTATTTATAATTTTAAATTTATAAGTATTTTAAAAGTTAATAAGATGTTAAATATTTAGCAATAAAGGTGAGTTAGTAATGAAAATAAAAATTTTTAGCTTATGTACACTTATAATTGTACTTACAATAGTTTTGGGATGTAAAAAAAATAACCCAACCGAATCTGATAAACAACCGACTCTTTCAACAGTTACAATTACTGAAATTACCCAAACAACCGCAGTTGCAGGTGGTAACATCATTTCTGATGGTGGCTCAATGGTTACATCAAAAGGCGTATGCTGGAGTACTAATTTAACTCCTACGATAACGGATAATAAAACTGTTGATGGAAATGGAGTAGGTGCTTTTTCAAGTATTCTTACGGGGTTAACAGCAAATACAACTTATTATGTACGTGCCTATGCAATTAATAATGTTGGCACCGGTTATGGTAATACGGTTTCATTTATTACCTTATCTAACGTAATTCCACCTGAGTCTCTTGTTACCGATTATGATGGAAATAGATACAAAACTGTAAAAATAGGTAATCAGATTTGGATGGCGGAGAATTTAAGAAGTATTCATTATAGTGATGGGACTCCAATTCCGTATTACATTTATAATAACGATAATGCTAATTTATTAATATATGGCAGGTTGTATTCATCTTCAGCTGTATTAAAAGGAGCCGCAAGCAGTAATACCAATCCAAGCAATGTACAAGGAATAGCTCCAAATGGATGGCATTTGCCAAGTAAAGCAGAGTGGCAGGAACTTGCTGATTATTTAGGCGGAATAAATGCTGCCGGTGGAAAAATGAAAGAAGTCGGTACAACTCACTGGATAACCCCAAATGCAGGGGCTACTAACGAAAGCGGTTTTAATGCATTGCCGGCAGGGATGCATGATTTCTCAGGAATATTCCAATGGATAGGGGATCATTGTGCTTTTGCAAGCTCTACAACTATTCCAAGTGAATATGCGGTTACTTCAATAATGTTGCAAAATTCAAGTGCAAAAATGACAATTGGTACTTTTCATCCGGACGATGCAGTCTCGGTTCGGTGTGTTAAAAACTAAAAATAATATAAATTTTGTGTGTTAGTGGTTAAAGTTTTAGTGAAAAAGCAAAGAGTATAAACAATTAAAAACCGCAACTAATAAAATAACAGCACCTTATTAATGAAACAATAAAAAATTGTTTTATCAATAGGGTGTTGTAATATTTTAGAGAACCTATTTAAAGGAAAGTTAATTTTTACTTTTATTTAATCGTCTACAAGTAAATAATGTAATTTAAATGTCCCTATTTTATCAGCATAAAAGAATATTGCAAATTCTTGAATTATGAACATGCTTTTTTTTATAAATAATGTGATGCAGATCAAAAAATTCCCCTTAAATATAATAAAGGGAAAAAAAACTATTAGGAAATAACATAACATTAAAATATTTTGCATTATTGATTTCAAACAAAAAAAATAGGGCGTGTATGAAAAAGATTTATGTTGTTTTTTTATTGTTTGTTATGCCAATAACATTTTGGGGACAGGTAATTACCGGCTTTTGGCAGGGAAATGATTTGATAGTAAATCGTATGAACCAACTTCATACAGTAATTGACGATAACAAAGTTTTACTTATAGGAGGACACGGAACAGATTTTGTTTCGCTAAACACTGCCGAAGTCTATGATCCTGATGTAAATAATTCAACTCTTTTAACCATGAATTCACCACACGATAATGCGTCATTTGTTAAACTTAATGATGGGAAAATTTTAATTCTTGGCGGCTCCGGCGATTTAGGGATTGCACCGGGTTATAATGTTACAGAAATATTTGATGAGTCAACAATGACATTTAGTCTGGTGCCGGCCTCAATGAACTATGGAAGAATGATATTTGGAAGTACGGTATTAACAAACGGTAATGTTTTAATTGCAGGGGGTTGGTATGACGAACCAAGTGCAACTTATGGCGAATTATATAATCCTATAACTCAAACATTTATTGTTACGGGGGCTTTAAATACTCCGCGAGCCGGTTTAACAATGGTTTCAACACCGGACGGAAAGGCAACAGTATTTGGAGGTACGGGAATTTACGGAAGTCCGGCATTCCAAAAGATTGAAGAATATGACCCTGTAACTAACCAATTTACAGCTATTTCCGATTATTTTTTCCCCAATGAACCAAATTGGAGCTTAGATTATTCTACCAAACTTAATACAAGTCCAAAGTTGAGTGACGGCAAATATATATACGTGATTTATAATAGCGATAGTCTAAAATATCGTATGATGACTTTTGATCCGGTAACAAAAACATTTGAAAAAATATATACTAATAATGATTTTGATTTTCCGTCATCAACAAGTGTTTTAGATATTATTCCTTTTGATGATGGAAGCGGCAATTATAATAGTGGAATTTTTATTGTATATTCATTTACCGATAGTTTAGGAACAAAGCTTGGGATATCCAGATTTTATAGGGAAAGTAATTATATAGGTATAGGTGAAAATAGTTATATGAGATTTGATTATTATTTTAGTTCGGCTTCGGTAGATTGTTTTATTAGTCATTATTTTTTATCATTTTTGGTTTGCGGCGGTACAACTTTAGACAATTTTACTCCGGTAAATCATACAGCTTATATTATTCCTAACGGAGTTGGTGTAAAAGAAATAAATAATAAAATTCCAACTACATTTACTTTAACACAAAACTATCCAAATCCTTTTAACCCGTCAACAAAAATACGGTTTTCGCTTAATACAAGTGGAAATGTTAGTCTAAAAATATATGATATTTTAGGAAAAGAAATAACCACTTTAGTAAATAAATATATGGATGCCGGAAATTATGAGGCTGATTTTAATGTTTCCGAGACAGGTAAAAATATTTCAAGCGGAGTTTATATATACCAATTAAAATTAAAAGATAAAATATTATCCAATAAAATGATGATTTTAGAATGAGGATAAATATTAAAGGTTGTAAGTTAAATTATAAGGAACAAGAAAAATAAATTAATTACATTTTTAAGGTCTAAAAAGTTTACAAATATTAAAAATAATTAAAAACAGAAAAAGGGCAGCCATGAAAAAAATAACTTTGCTTTTTTTGTATTTTACATTACCGTTTGTAATGTGGGCACAATATGGAATTATTTACGAAATGGGCCCGGATTTACATTATAACAGAATGAATCAGCTTCATATAATTAACGAAGATCATTCGATTGTATTAATGGGGGGACACGGAACAGATTTTATTTCATTAAATTCATGTGAAATATATTTACCTGATTCCAATCCTGTTCCGGTATTAACTATGAATGCTACACATGATTACGCTTCAATTGTTAAACTAGAGCAGGATAAATATTTGTTGATTGGAGGTTCCGCGGATTTAGGTGTTGCCCCCGGTAATAATGTGGCGGAAATTTATGATGCCTATAATAGGACTTTTACTTTAGTACCGGCAGCAATGAATTATGGAAGAATGTTTTTAGGAAGCACACTTTTAACAAATGAGAATGTTTTAATTGTAGGTGGCTGGTATGACAAAGCAAGTGCAACTTATGGTGAAGTTTATAATCCAACCACACATACATTTACAGTTACCGGAGAACTAAATTCTCCACGTTCCGGCCCAAAAATGGTTTCAACTACCGATGGAAAAGCAACTATATTTGGCGGGACGGATATTTATGGTAATACTTTTTATCAAAATGTTGAAGAGTATGATCCAATCACTAATCAATTTACAGTTGTTTCGGAATATTTTTTTCCCGATGAGCCGAATTGGCAGATTGGATATAAGCCAAAATTAAATACAGATCATAAAATGTTTAATGGGAAATATTTGTATATAATATACAATAGTGACAGTTTAAGTTATCGGTTAATGACTTTTGACCCTGAAAATAAAATCTTCGAAAAGTATTATACGAATTCACCATTAACCTTCCCTATGAACTCTTCTGTCCATGATTTAGTGATAGGTCCAAGCGGCGAATATGGACAAATTATTTATTCTTATGAAAAAGACGGGAATACTTATATAGGGGTTTATGTTTTGTTTTTGTACGATAACAGATTGGATACATGGGGAAATGTTTATGAATTGCCTTTTTCATATTCAATAAATTCGGCATCTATTGACGCAATCTTTGATGAATATATATGTATTTGCGGCGGATCAACCGGCACTGGTAATAATTACAATTTTATACCTGTTAATAAAACAATAAAAATTACGTTTTTAGGTGGAGATGTAAAAGAACTAAGCGGAGAAATACCAACTGAATATTCTTTGGCTCAAAACTATCCAAATCCTTTTAACCCGTCAACAAAAATACGGTTTTCGCTTAATACAAGTGGAAATGTTAGTCTAAAAATATATGATATTTTAGGAAAGGAAATAACTACTTTAGTAAATAAATATATGGATGCAGGAAATTATGAGGCCGATTTTAATGTTTCCGAGACAGGTAAAAATCTTTCAAGCGGAGTTTATATATACCAATTAAAACTTAAGGATAAAATATTATCCAATAAAATGATGATTTTAGAATAGTGCTTGGCGTTAATATTTCAAGTTTACGTGGAAAAATAAAATAATTTCTAATTTAGAAATTTTAATTTTAATTATAGAATCGCAGGTATTAAAAACAAAAGGCTTTTTGTTTGCATAAATAGAAATATTTGAAATATTGTGAAAGTTTAAATAATTTTTAATAATTATTTTTAATTAAAAAAAAGGAGCAATTTTGAAAAAGGTTATTTGGGTTATATTATACTTTATTCTCCCATTGGCATCTTGGGCACAAGTTAGTACGATCTTCTATGAAGGTGTAAATATGAATTTAAATAGAATGAACCAGCTCCATACCAATTATGAGGATCACACTGTTTTGCTGTTTGGGGGTCATGGAACAAATTTTATTTCATTAAATTCGTGCGAAATTTTTGATGCTGTCTCCGAACCATCACAAGTATTAACGATGAACGCACCTCATGATAATGCATCTTTTGTTAAACTTAGCGATTCAATATTTTTAATCTTAGGAGGATCGGCTGATTTAGGTGTTGCTCCCGGTAATAATGTTGCAGAAATATTTGACGCATATAACAAAACTTTTTCTTTACTGCCGGTAACAATGAATTACGGGAGAATGTATTCGGGAAGCACTTTGTTGAATAATGGGAATGTTTTAATTGGGGGCGGCTGGTATGATGAACCAAGCGCAACTTATGGCGAGGTTTATAACCCTATTGCTCAAACATTTACGGTTACCGGAGCACTAAATACTCCGCGTTCCGGCCCAACAATGGTTTCAACAACCGATGGAAAAGCAACTCTTTTTGGCGGTACAGATATTTACGGTAATACATATTATCAAAATGTTGAAGAGTATGATCCGGCCACAAATCAATTTACTACTGTTAGTGATTACTTTTTTCCGGGTGAATCAAATTGGAGACTTGGTTATCAACCAAAGTTAAATACAAGCCAGCAGATGACTGATGGAAAGTATATATACTTGATTTATAATACTGACAGCCTAAGATACAGATTAATGACTTTCGATCCTGAAACCAAAACCTTTGAAAAATACTATACATATCCCGATTTAAATATACCTTCTGCATATTTAGTTAATGATATTGTATTAAGTTCTACAAAGGTATATGGAACTATAATATATTCCTTTTTGGAAAATGAAACAAGAAAAATTGGCGCGTATATGGTAACTTTTTCTTTCTCTTCGTTAGCCGAATCGAATAATATTTATACAATGCCTTCGGCTTATTCTTTAGGGTCGGCTTCTATTGATCCTGTGGGCCAAGAATCTTTGATGATTTGTGGTGGAACAACGGGCGTAGGTTATGACTACAATTTTATGCCGGTGAATAACACTCTTTTCGTCTGGTTTTTCCAATCCGAAGTTAAAGAGCTTGATAACAACATACCAACTGAATATTCTTTGGCTCAAAACTATCCAAATCCGTTTAACCCATCAACAAAAATACGGTTTTCGCTTAATACAAGTGGTAATGTTAGTCTAAAGATATTTGATATTTTAGGAAAAGAAATAACCACTTTGGTAAATGAATATATGGATGCCGGAAATTATGAGGCTGATTTTAATGTTTCCGAGACAGGTAAAAATCTTTCAAGCGGAGTTTATATATACCAATTAAAATTAAAAGATAAAATATTATCCAATAAAATGATGATTTTAGAATAATGGGAAGTGTTAAAGGGTAAAATATAATTGGAAACAGAAAACAATTTTTGATTCAAAATTTAGAATATTTAATAAAACCGTAGGTTATTAAACTTGCGGTTTTTTTTATTATAATCTAAAATATTTAATTATTTAATTGTAAATAATGCGCTTTTTTTATAAGTTCAAATAACATGATTTTAATATTATACATAATTTAAGATGAGGATATATGGATACGCATTTAACAAGAAGAGATTTTATTAAAACTAGTACAATATTAGCAGCCGGTTTAACAATGGGATTTAGGGTTACAAACCGATTTGATACAATAATTAAAAATGGTACTATTATTAACGGTACCGGAAAAACATTATTTAAAGGTGATGTTGGAATAATTGGCGATAAAATAACTGCAATTGGTAACCTTGCAGACAGCTCGGCCGATTTAATTATTGATGCAACAGGCAAAATGGTTTCTCCCGGATTTATTGATATTCATACACATACCGATATTGAGCTGTTGGTTAATCCTAGTGGTGATAGTAAAATAAGGCAGGGTGTTACAACAGAAATATCGGGAAATTGCGGATCATCGCCATTCCCATATTCTGAAGAAGATGCAGAAAGTTCAAGCAAACATCTAAAAGAAAAATATGGTGTTGAAGCTTATTGGGAATCGATTGACGGTTTTTATAAGGCATTGGAAACTAAAAGAATTTCGCTTAATTACGGTTCATTTACCGGCCATGGCGATTTAAGAGCCTTTGTTATGGGCAGAAATGACATTCCGCCTACTACAGAGCAGCTTGAAAGAATGAAACAAGTTTTAGGCGAATCAATAGAAAATGGAAGTTTTGGTATTTCAACCGGTTTAGAGTACGCACCGGGCAGTTATGCAAAAACGGATGAATTAATTGAACTTGCAAAAGTAGCTGCAAAATACGGGGCTTTATATAACACACATACACGCAATGAAGATGATACCTTAGAAGAAGCTGTTGAAGAGGCTTTAACAATATGTAAAAATTCGGGAGTTAGTTTAGAAATTGCACATCTAAAGGCTTGTAATCCGGCTAATTGGCATAAAATAGATAATGTTTTACACATGATAGAGAAAGCTAAAGCGGATGGATTGCCGGTTACTGCAGATAGATATCCATATATTGCATATGGAACAGGATTATCAACATTTTTACCTTTATGGTCAAGACAGGGCGAAAACAAAGAAATAATTGCACGTTTAAATGATAACAGTTTACTGCCTAAAATAAAAGAATACTCCGATAGCAGAGGGAAACGTATTGGCGGCTGGCAAAATGTTGTAATAAGTGATGTTGGTAAAGCAGAAAACAAAGAGTATGAAGGAAAAAATATAATAGAATGTGCCGAACTTAAAGGAATTGACCCATTAGATTTTGTTATCAATTTATTGATTGATGAAAAATTATCGGTTGGAATGGTTGGTTTTGCAATGAACGAAGATAATCTTAAAAAGGTTTTAAGTCATCCTATGGTAATGATTGGTTCCGATGGAAATGCAACTACTCCATTAGGAAAATTGGGGGAAGGCAAACCTCATCCAAGATTTTATGGAACTTTTCCTCGTGTGCTTGGTAAATATTGCCGTGATGAAAAATTATTTAATTGGGAAACAGCAATCTTAAAAATGACCTCTATGCCGGCAGAAAAACTTGGATTAAAAAATAGAGGTTTATTAAGAGAAAATTATTTTGCCGATATTGTTGTATTTGATCCTAATACCGTTAACGATAAAGCAACTTTTGTTGAACCAAAACAATATGCTGTTGGAATTGATTACGTTTTTGTAAACGGTAAACTTACTATTGAAAACGGCCGGCATACAGGCAAATATGACGGAAGAATTTTAAGAAAAAGTTAATTCCAAATTGTTGATATAATTTTATGAAGGCTTTAAATTGAAAAAGATAATTATTTTTTTTGTTTTTATATTTAATTTAAATTTTAGTTTTGCTCAAGACACAATAAAAATTTCAAAGCCGTATTTACCGGAAGATAATTATTCGTTAGTATTTGCGCCTCATAATAATCAGATAAATAAAAGTTATCCTTTGCTCTTTTTACTGCATGGTTACGATGGTAATTATTTGGATTGGAACAAGCATATTGGAATACAAAACCTTGCAGATAAATATAATTTTATTATTGTTTGTCCAAACGGATATTTTAATTCGTGGTATGTAGATAGTCCTATAAAGAAAAACAGCCAATATGAAAAGTTCTTTTGGGAAGATTTAGTCCCTCAAATAATGAAACAATATCAAGTTGATAAAACTAGTATTTTTATTACCGGTTTGAGTATGGGAGGGCACGGAGCATTAAATATTTACTTAAAAAATCAGGAATATTTTAAGGCGGCCGGCAGTATGAGTGGAGTTTTAGATATAAGACTTTTTCCTGATAATTGGGGAATTAAGGATTTGTTGGGAGAATACAAGTTTAATAAAAAGGTATGGGATAATAATTCGGCTGTTGCAAACTTAAAAAAATATTATAATAAAAAAACAAATATTATTATTGATTGCGGAACAGAAGATTTTGCTCTGCCTTCAAACGAAAAATTTTATAATGAAGCCAAAAAATTAAAAGTTAAAATACAATATAATACAAGGAAGGGAGACCATAACTGGGATTTTTGGTGCCAAACGGTAGGGCGGCACTTAAACTATTTCTCCGGTTTGGTTAAGTAAAATATTTGGTTAAAATTTATAAAAATACCTTTTAATTACCTTTTTTGCTCTAAATATTAGTTTTAATTTTATAGTAATAAAAAAGAGGAAATTATGAATAATAAAATTTTATTTAGCGCAATAGTGCTTTTTTTATCAATATTAGGATGCTCAAGTACAGGAGATAAAAATTTGGAAGCTCCTTTAGTTCCCATGCGGGATTTTTTCCGTAATCCTGAAAAAACAGGATTCAAACTTTCACCAAATGGCCAATATCTATCGTTTATGCAGCCATGGGAAAAGAGGTTGAATATCTATATTCAAAAAATTGGAGAAAAAGAAGCAACTAAAATTACCAATGCAAAAGAAAGAGATATTGCCGGTTATTTTTGGAAAGGGGATAACAAAATAGTCTATGTACAAGATTCAAAAGGAGATGAAAATTTTCATTTGTTTTCTGTTAATATAGACGGAACAAATTTAATAGACTTAACCCCTTTTGAAAAAGTTAAAGTAGAAATTTTAGATGATTTATCCGAAAATCCTAATAATTTGTTAATTCAAATGAATAAAAGAAATCCAAATTTATTTGACGTTTACAGGATAGATATTACAAACGGAAAATTTGATATGATTGCCGAAAATCCGGGTAATATAACATCGTGGCTTACAGATCATGAAGGAAAATTACGAATTGCCGTTACAACTGACGGAGTGAACAGCAGTATTTTGTATCGAGAAAATGAAACTGATACTTTTAAAATTATTTTAACTACAACATTTAAGGAAAATTTTAACCCTCTCTTTTTTACTTTTGATAATAAAAATATTTATGCATCTTCCAATATAATGAGGGATAAATCCGAAATAGTTGAATATAATTTAGCAGAAAATAAAGAATCAAAAATAGTATTTAAAAATGAAGATTTTGATGCCGAAGATTTGCTTTATTCAAAAAAATATAAAAAACTTTTAGGTGTAAATCTTGAAACGTGGAAACTTGAAACATATTATTTTGATAATGAAAGAAAAATGATGCAGGAATATCTGGAAAAAAAATTAGGAGGTTACGAGGTTATAATTTCCGGTTCCAATAAAAATGAAGATAAATTTATTATACGAACATATAACGATAAAACACGCGGGGCATATTATTTTTATAATCTAAAAAACCACGATTTAATTAAACTGGTTGAAATTACTCCTTGGCTTAATGAACAAGATATGGCAGAGATGAAACCGATTAAATATAAAACTCGTGACGGATTAGTTATTCCCGGATATTTAACTTTACCAAAAGGAAAAGAAGCAAAAAATATACCCATTGTTATAAATCCTCATGGTGGTCCTTGGGCGCGAGATATTTGGCAGTTTAATCCCGAAGTGCAATTTTTAGCTAATAGAGGGTATGGCGTTTTACAAATGAATTTTAGAGGTTCAACGGGATATGGAAAGAAGTTTTGGCAGGCTAGTTTTAAAGAATGGGGCAGAGCCATGCAAAACGATATTTCCGACGGGGTGAAATGGTTAATTAAAGAAGGTATTGCTAATCCAAAAAAAATAGCTATTTATGGTGGTTCGTATGGAGGTTATGCAACATTAGCAGGGCTTACATTTACCCCCGAATTATACGCTGCCGGAGTAGATTATGTTGGAGTATCTAATATTTTTACATTTTTGCAGTCAATTCCTCCTTATTGGAAGCCTTATTTGGAAATGCTTTACGAAATGGTTGGAAATCCGGGAAGCGATTCACTTAACTTATGGGAAACTTCGCCTGTATTTCATGTGGCAAATATTACAGCACCGTTATTGGTTGCACAAGGCGCACAGGACCCAAGAGTAAATAAAAGTGAAAGTGATCAGATGGTTGAGGCTTTGCAAAAAAAAGGAATTGAAGTTCCATATATTGTAAAAGAAAATGAAGGACACGGGTTCCGAAACGAAGAAAATAAGTTTGAATTTTACGGGACAATGGAAACATTTTTAGCTAAACATTTAGGTGGTAAAGTGTTAAATAAATAACAGATTAAAAAAACGCTTCATTACAACAATGAGGCGTTTTGCAATTTAAAAATTAAAATACTTAAGTTCGTAAATAGTTATAACCCACACATTCCATTAGCACAGCCACCGCTGCTTGGCACACCACAGTTTCCTGTTTCGCAATGGCTACCGTAACTTTTGGTAAAATTACCGGTTACGGATGCACTAAAAGCAGAAAATAATTTTTTGTTTTCTTTAGATTGGCATTTGGGGCAAATTACTTCTTCTAAGTTAGAAATTGATTTATGAAAAATTTCAAATTTGTTATTACATTTTTTGCATTCATATTCAAAAATTGGCATTATAAACTCCTTTATACAATTAAAGTACTTAATTCGGAAACATTTTCGATCTTTGCATAGATTAGATCATTAACATTTACTTTGCTGACTCCTTCGGGTGTACCTGTAAAAATTAAGTCACCTTCTTCAAGAGTTATCTTTTTAGATATATATTCAACAATTTCAACAGGTTTATATAACATCATATTTAATAAGCTTTTTTGTCGTATTGTACCATTAACCGAAAGAGTAATAGTTTCGTTTAATGTCAAATTGCATTCTTTTTTGTCAATAAAATTTCCAACAACTGCCGAATTATCAAAACATTTTGCTAAAGTCCATGGATGACCTTTTGAAACTAGTGTTCTCTGAAGGTCGCGTAAAGTCATATCCAAACCTACAGAATATCCTGCAATAGCTTCTTCGGCTTCTTGTTTGTTTGCGTTTTTAACGGTTTTGCCAATAAGCAAAACAAGTTCTACTTCGTGCTGCAAGTCGTTTGAATAATCGGGATGAGGTATATCTTGACCTGAAAAAATAAGTGACGAGGATGGTTTTAAAAAAATAAGAGGAAATTCAGGTACTTCACCCCCCATTTCTTTTATGTGTGCAGCATAGTTTTTGCCTACGCAAACTATTTTGCCAACATTATATTCTTTGGAGCTGTTTTTAATTTTTATTGTTTTCATAATAAATTAGATATAAAAAATGATAAAAGGGTTCAAATTAAGTTTTTTGTTTTTTCTTTTTTGCAGCGGGAAATAAAACATTATTTAAAATTAATCTATATCCCGGTGAATTTTTGTAAATATTTAATTCCGTAGGAGGGTCGCCGACAGCATGTTTATAATCTTCAGGGTCATGTCCGCCATAAAAAGTAAAAGTTCCTCTTCCATAATTACCATGCAGATAACGAACCTGATCGGTTCCCGGGCGTTCAGCTAAAATATAAACTGATTTTTTAATAAGTTTTTTACGGAACATTGTTGTTTGTCCCATAAATCCGCGTATAACATTTAAGTGGTTTTGAGTAAGCATGGTTGGTACAGGATCAAACTTTGCGGAAAACTCAAATAATGTAAAATAATCGTTTTGTTCACTTCCAATTTCTTCAAGTTGAATATCGATATCGCTATATTCATAAACATAGGGATTCATATCAATGGTAAAATTTTCAAATGCCATTGTTTTGGAAAAATCCAATTTGGTTTGTGCATTTTGGTCGGGTGGATCTCCATCAAACATTTTATCAACTATATCAACATTCTCGGCAGAAAGTGCAATATCGTATGAATCGGTTGCCGAACACATAGCAAACAAAAAGCCGCCATTTGAAACATACGAACGAATAGTTAAAACTACTTGTTTTTCCATTTCGGAAACTTTATTAAATCCAAGTTTTTTTGCTTCGTTCTCGTATAACATTTGCTGTTCAATATACCAGGGTGCATTATGAAAACTTGCATAAAATTTTCCATATTGCCCTGTAAAATCTTCATGATGTAAATGAAGCCAGTCGTATTTATTTAAATCGCCTTTAAGAATTTCATCAATCCATAACTTTTTATAAGGGACTTCGGCATATTCTAAAGCAAGTACAACGGCATCATCCCAAGGTTTGAAACCGGGAGGAACAAAAACTGCAATTTCAGGAGCCTTTTCTAATCTGACAACATCGGTGTTGGAATCATCGCTTTGCAGCTGTGAATATAAATCATTAGCTTGTGCAATAGAAATTTGTTCAAACGCTACTCCTTTTATTCTGCATTTTAACGCCAAATTGTCAGAATAATCTAATAAGAACGCACCACCACGATAATTTAACAGCCAATCGGCCAAACCGCCTTCTTTAAGAACATTAAATGTTATTCCGTAAGCTTTAAGGTGGTCAGTTTGCTTCAAATCCATAAATATCAATAACTTAGATTGAGCAAAAGTAATTGAAAATAAAAAAAATAATACAAAAAAAATTAAAGTTTTGTTCATAATAAATTATTTTTGATAGTTAATTATTAAACCATACCAATTAAATATTGTTGCATAATAATATAATTGTTGAAAAATATATAATGCCAACAAAAATAGTATATTAAATTTATATTAAAAACAATTTAAATATTTGAAAAGAATAATATTTTTGATATTTTAAGAATAATTTTACTTAAAAATAAACTAAACAAATAAATTAATGGAGGCACAATGTCGGTCAAGAAAATTTTAATGTTTGTTGGTGATTTTGTTGAAGATTACGAAGCAATGGTCCCGTTTCAGATTTTAACAATGGTCGGGCACCAAGTATCAACAGTATGTCCGGATAAAAAAGCGGGAGAAACAGTTAAAACTGCTGTACATGATTTTGTTGGCGATCAAACATACGCAGAAATTCCGGGACACAGATTTTTGGTAAATTATGATTTTGATAGTGTAAAGGAAGAAGAATTTGACGCTTTGGTAATTCCGGGTGGCAGAGCACCCGAATATTTAAGGTTAAATCCAAGAATTATTGAAATAACCAAACATTTTGCAGATACTAAAAAACCGATAGCTGCAATATGTCATGGACCGCAAATACTTGCTGCAGCAGGTGTATTAACAGGCCGATGTGTAATTTCGTACCCGGCAGTCGGCCCCGAATGTGTAGTTGCAGGTGCTAAATTTGGTGAAGTGGCAGCGGGTGCAGATAATGCATTAACGGACGGGAATTTGGTTACGGCTCCGGCATGGCCTGCACATCCTGCTTGGATGAGTCAGTTCTTAAAAGTATTAGGATCTGTAATAGAACCGTAATATAATAAATCACTTCTCTCTTAATAGCGGAGTTGAAATATCTTGTTTTTTCGACTCCGCATTGATTTAAATAAATTTATCAATTTAAATATAAAAAAATACGAATTGGAATTATATTAGCTAAAAAAGGAAATTGTGGCTTGAAATAAAAGAGTATCCTTTCCGCAAATTTAGTTAATAAATAATAAATTAAATTAAATAAAGTTAATTAGTTATAGATTACAACGGTAAAGGATACTCTATAAAAAGTTAATTAAATTAAATTAATTTAGCAAGTCATTTTTTTAGTATCTAAATGAATTATAAAAATAATTATCATATTTTTTGGAGACAATTTAGTATTATTTTTAAAGTTTACATTTGAATAGGTTATTTTTTGTAAAAAACAGAGAAGGCATTAATTTTTAGGTGAGAATTATAATAAAGTTTAGTATCTTTATTAATTAAAATACAAAATTTAGAGTTGATGAACACTTACAAATATATAATTGATACTTTTGAAAAAAAAGGCGCAGCATATTTTGTTTTAATCGATCCTGATAAAACATATGGCCAAAAATTAACAGAGTTTGTTAAAATTGCAGAATCAGCCGGTGTTGATGGTTTTTTAATTGGCGGAAGTTTGATGTTGAGCGGTGATTTGGAAAAATCCATTAAAACTGTTAAAGCTGCTTCAAAACTACCTTGTATAATATTTCCGGGAGGAGTTAATCAAGTATCTCCGGAAGCTGATGCTTTATTATTTATTTCTTTAATAAGCGGAAGAAACGCAAGTCAATTAATTGGTGAACATGTACTGGCGGCTCCTTTAATTAAAAAATACGGAATTGAACCTATTTCAACGGGATATATGCTTATTGAATCGGGAAAAGTTACAACTGCCGAATATGTTAGCGGTACTAAACCGATACCGCGTAATAAAGCCGAAATTGCTGTAGCAACAGCTTTGGCTGCTGAATATCTTGGAATGAAGTTTGTTTATTTAGAAAGCGGAAGCGGAGCAGAATTAAGTGTACCTGATGATATGATTAAATTAGTTGCAAAACACTGTACAATACCAATTATTGCCGGAGGGGGAATAAGAACTTCAAAAGATGCAAATTTGAAAGTTTTAGCCGGTGCTAAAGTTATTGTTACGGGTAATTATTTTGAAGATGAGAACAAATGGCCGTTATTAAAAGAATTTGCAGAAGCCATACATGTTAAAGAAATAAAAATTATTACTACTTAGGAATATTAATTATGAACTTGGATAACTTTATAAAAGATTCATTAACCGAAAGTTCGGATGTAAAATTAAAAATTTTAGATGAATGTTCCGATGATATTCTTAATGTTATTAATGCGGTTGTAAAAAGTTATAAAAAAGGAAATAAATTATTATTGTGCGGAAACGGCGGAAGTGCGGCAGACTGCCAGCACATTGCAGCCGAATTTATGATTAGATTAAGTCATGTTATACAAAGACCCGCTTTACCGGCAATTGCCTTAACAACAGATACCAGTAATTTAACAGCAGGCGGCAACGATATTGGTTTTGAAAATGTATTTGCCCGCTTGGTTGACGGTTTGGGAATAAATGGTGATGTTTTGCTTGGTATTTCTACAAGCGGTAACTCTCCAAATGTTATTAAAGCCGTTGAAAAAGCAAAAGAAAAAGGTATTGTAACCATCGGTTTTTTAGGCGGAACCGGCGGTAAGCTAAAAGATATTGTTGATCTTTCGGTAATTATTCCTTCAAATAACACTCAGCGCATACAAGAAGGTCATATAACAATTGCGCATATATTGTGCGAATCTGTTGAAACTATTATGTATGGAGAAAAATAACACTCAAAAGTGCAAACTCTTCATTAAGTAATAATCTTACCTTCTTATACCAAACAGATAACAAGATAGTTGGAAAAATAGTTATTTGGCAATACTGTAATTCGTTTTTTTTAATACAAATATCCATTTTATTCCAAAGATAAACAAAACGTATTAAAATTGGGGTAAAAATTAAAGAATGGCCATTTTGTTAACAAAAACAATGTCACCCTTTCAGAGTTTTGCATCTATTCTTTTGCTATAATAATTTCGAGGTTGTCTCAAAAGTCAAGATATTGCATATAGGAACTCACCCCCTGACCC
>JAZDHY010000013.1:0-36479 GCA_043805435.1 bacterium | reverse complement strand
CCCCAACCCCTTCTCTTAAAAATAGAAGGGGAGTGATTGTAAAAACATATAGAACAATAACTTGCCGTTATATAATTCCCCTCTCTTTCAAAGAGAGGGGAAAAAGGGGTGAGTTCGGTTTTTTTAATTTTAACACAGTCTCTGAATGCTGGGGTTATTTAAACGGGGATAAATAATAACATAAACATTATATTTATAATGAGTTATAAGGATCTTAAATAACCACGTCCTTTAGGGTATGGGGAATAAAAACTACACTACATGGCCTTTAGGCCTGAGTTAAAAAATATTAATATTAAATTATTTAGCCCAAAGTAATTTTATTTACATATATATAATAAATGCAATTAAATTTTCCATAACCTTATATTAATATCGAGATTACAGAATATTATAATATATATTGCAAAATTGGGGTTTATTGTTTTTTAATATTTGTTTTTATGGATTTTGGCTTTAATTAAATTCATTGTAATATAAAGTAAAATTTGTTGAAGTTTTTTTATTCATCAAACAAACGTCAATTTTATAAAAGTTCTATATTGTGACATTTTTTTACAATTGATTACTTTGGCGTGACAACTTTCTATAAAATCCTATCGTCTTAATTTACAGAAAAACAAATTATTAAGTAAATAATACAATAGGAAAACAAAATGAAAACTTTTAGATTTACATCAACAGACATAGTAAAAGGTTTATTTGTAGCAGCATTATTATTTTTTTCGGTTACACTTACAAATGCTCAAACAACAAAAAAACTAACCAGATATCAAACCGGAGTTGAAAATTTAAAAATGGCTTTGGATTCTGAAAATACAGGACTTAGAAAAAGTGCTTACGAATTATTAGGTAAATTAAAATATCCCGAACTTATTCCATGTTTATTAAATAATGCCGCAACCGAAGAAGATATGAATTTACAATTTGTACTTGCATTAACCTTGTTAGATTACAATACAGTAGAAACAAAAGAGATGGCAGAGAATATATTAAACAACAACAAATATGTTTTGTTATTAAGTGATATCAAAACAAATAATTCAAACACAATAGATAAATAGTTAAAATTATTCTCTACCATAAGGAGTAATAGGATCCCCTATCTATTACTCCTTTTTTATTTTAAACACATGCCCCGCTTGTTTTTTTTATTAATTACAAATAAACAATCATATTTCCAGTTTTCATTTATTTAATTTTATTATATTTTAGTACGTTTTATATTAAAATACAGGAGACGATATTTATGCTTAAAAATTATTTGATATTATGTTTATTATTAATTGCTAATAACACTTTAACGGCTCAAGACACAAATAACGCAAACAACAATTTACCGGCTCCGTTTAGAGAAATGCGTGCTGTTTGGGTTGCCACGGTTGATAATATCGACTGGCCTTCTTCGCCCGGTTTAAGTACCCAGGCTCAACAAAAAGAAATAATTATTATTTTAGAAAAAGTAAAAGAATTAAATATGAATGCTGTTGTTCTTCAGGTACGTCCACAGGCAGATGCATTTTATAAATCTTCTTTTGAACCATGGTCGTATTATTTAACAGGAGAGCAGGGGAAAGCCCCCGATCCATATTATGATCCGCTAGAATTTTGGATAAGGGAGGCTCACGATAAAGGTATTGAGGTTCATGCGTGGTTTAATCCTTATAGAGCTTATCACCCTGCGGCTAAGGGAAATATTTCGGATCTATCAATTCTTAAAACCAAACCTAATTGTGTAGCAAAATTGGGAAACCAAGGTTATTATTGGATGATTCCAACCATGCAGGAAGTACAAGACCAATCATTTAATGTTGTTATGGAAGTAGTTAATAATTATGATATTGACGGAATTCATTTTGATGATTATTTTTATCCCTATACCGAATATAACGATGGAAAAGATTTTCCCGATGACGAATCTTTTAATGATTATTTAAGTACAGACGGAAAATTAAATCGTGGTGATTGGCGCAGAGAAGCCGTAAATAAATTTGTTAAAAGGATTTATGAAGGAATAAAGAAGTCAAAACAGTATGTAAAGTTTGGTATAAGTCCGTTTGGATTTTACAGACCGGGTTATCCCGCCTCAGTTACTGCTTCATTTGATCAATACGAAACATTATATGCAGACGCAAAATTATGGCTTAATGAAGGATGGGTTGATTATTATTCCCCGCAACTTTACTGGCAGATTTCGCGTGTACAATTAAGTTATCCATTATTGCTTGGGTGGTGGGCAGGCGAAAACATAAAGAATCGAAATCTTTGGCCCGGATTATATTTTAATCCGCAAATTCCGGTAAAAGACATTAGCCTTGAAATAATTAACCAAATAATGGTTACCAGAGGTATGGTCCCAAATTCACCCGGTGTTGTTTTATTCAGCATGAAATCTTTAATAAAAAACAACGATACTATTTGTAAACCTTTGCTTAAAGGGCCTTTTAGTACAAAAGCTATTATGCCTTTGTATCCATGGTTGGATAATATTGCACCCGAACCGCCAATTATTAATTTTGAAAAAACCGAAAAAGGAATTGCATTATCATGGAAACATAAGGGTGAAGAACAACCTTTTCAATATGTTCTATATACAAAAGTTAAAAATAATTGGGAATATAATATTTTGCCATATAATTGCAACAGTATTACTTTGCCTGCAGATAGCACGGGTGCAACAGCCGCCGCAATTTCAGCTGTTGATAGATGCGGAAACGAAAGCTTAAAATCTTTTATTAAACTTGATTGATTTTTAAAAACACCTACAAAGCCATGAGGATAATAATATCTCTTTTTGGTTTTCTATTAAATTATCATAATTCTTAAAATCGATTTATTGATGTCAAGACTAATTATCATTCGTATTTTAAGCATTCAACAGGATTAGAAAGCGCAGCTTTTATACCCTGATAACTAACCGTTAAAAGCGCAATAATAAAAGCAATTGTTCCTGATAACAAATAAATCCACCAACTTATTTCAGTACGGTAAGCAAAATTTTGCAGCCATAAATTCATCGTAAAATATACAATTGGTAAAGCTATAACATTTGCCAAAACAACCCATTTTGTAAAATCTTTAGTTAAGAAAAAGACTAGATCTGTTACAGCAGCCCCCATTACTTTACGAATACCAATTTCTTTAGTTCTTTGTTCTGTTGTAAAAGCTGCTAAACCAAACAACCCAAGGCACGCAATTATTATTGCTATTGCCGAAAAGCCGGCTGATAGAACACTTATTTTTTCTTCAGTTTCATATAATCGACCAATATTATCATCCATAAAATTATAATAAATAGGTTCATTTGGCTTAATATCCGCCCATTTATTTTTAATATAATTGATAGTGTTTTTTAAGTCACTTCCTTTTATCCGTACTGAGATAATTTTATTACTTCTATTTTCGGGAAACAAATGCATTACCAAAGGTCTAATCTTTTGATGCAGTGATTCCCAATGGAAATCTTTAACAACACCAATTATTTTAAATGATTTCGATTTTTCATATGTTTGCAAACGGGTTAATTCTTTTCCTATCGGATTTATTAATCCATACTCTTTAACAGCAGCTTCATTTAGAATTACCGAAGAAGTGTCTGTAGAATATTCACGATCAAAAAATCTACCCTCCGCCATATTTATTTGATATGTTTTAATATAATCGAAATCTACATCTAAATAGGATAATGATAGTGGATCAGAACCCGATATTCCATCAAAATAATAACCATGCCCCGGCACTCCTGATGCAAACATATAATGAGAACTGCTTAAACCAGACACAGTAGAGTTTTTTAATAGTTCGTTTTTAAATGTTTGAGTTTTGTTACCTAGTATTTCGGAATTTTCTATTAACAGTAATTGCTTTTTATTAAAACCTAAGTTTTTATCCAGCATAAAGTTAATCTGTTTTTGAATTATAATTGTTCCGGCAATTAATATAATAGAAATCGAAAATTGAAAAACAACAAGAATGTTCCTCAAATAACTTTTTCTTGTTCCCTTTTTTGTATTATTTTTAAATACTTCAGTTGGCGTAAACGAAGACAGGTAAAAAGCGGGATAACTTCCCGAAAGTAATCCCAGCACAATAACAAAAACCAATAACAAGGGAATAATGATGAAATCATTTAAATAATGTATAGATAATTCCTTGCCTGTAAAATTATTAAATGATGGTAAAATTAACTCTAATAAAAACAAAGCAATGATAACCGAAACAAAACTCATAATAATTGCTTCTACAATAAATTGGGTAATAATATTAAATTTATTTGAACCAAGCACTTTTCTTATACCAACCTCTTTAGCTCTTTTTTCCGATCTGGCTGTTGCAAGATTCATAAAATTAATAATTGCAATTAGAAGAATAAATCCTGCCACTCCAATAAAAATATAAATTAAATTAATATCACTATTTTTTACATCTCCCCATTCGGTATTAAGATCTATCCCATAATCGCGTTGTGAGTATAAATAAATCGAATTCAGTGGCTGCAATATATGGCTGTATTTATTACCTCTTTTTAGAAATTCCGAAACTTTGATACCTAATATTGCTTCAACCTGCGGTGTAATATATCTTTTCCCGGCCTCATCCAATTTCTTTTGAAACTCCACCACATTTACATTCTTTTTTAACACAATATAGGTGCTATACCATAGTTCAAGCCATATTTCTTTATTGATAATCGGGTACGTCATGTTTGAAGCAAGAATACTACACCCAAAATGAGAATTTTTAGGAAAATCCTTTATAACTCCGGTAATTAGATAATCTCCCTCTTCGCTATCAGTTTGAATAAATTTACCAACCGGATTTTCATTCCCAAAATATTTTTTTGATGTCGATTCGGTTAATACCATTGTGTATGGTTTATTAAGAGCTTTATTTTTATTGCCGACAATAAATTCTAAATTAAACACATCAAAAAAAGTTGAATCCACATGATATATTGAATATTCCCTAAAACTATTTTTTTTGTATTTTAATAGTTTATTTCCAAAATATCCAATTCTTGTAAATGTTTTGATATCCGGGAAATCACGTTTTAACGCCGGACCTAACGGGCCGGGAGTTTTGGAGTTGTTTGTTACAAATCCATTTATTTCTGAATTTACATATATTCTATATATCTGGTCGGAATTTTTGTAAAAGCGATCGTAACTAAGTTCGTTTATTACATAAAGGATAATTAACATACATACTATTATACTAATGGATAAACCAAGAATATTAATAAGGGCATATCCTTTTTGAATAAATATATTACGCAATGCGATTTTGAAATAATTATTAAACATTTTTTCTCATTGGTAGCACCACTTAATTATTTATAAATTTCATACGGCTATTCATACTTCAAGCTTTCAATTGGGTTTGCCGTTGCTGCTTTTACAGCCTGATATATTACAGTTAACGAAGCAATTAACAATGCAAATATAGCGGCTAATACAAACGGATAAACATTTATTTCAATTCTATAAGCAAATGATTGGAGCCATTTATTCATTATAAAATAAGCAATAGGCCATGCAATAATATTTGCAATAACTACATATTTAATAAATTTTGTTATTAACATTAATATAATTTGCTTAACCGAAGCACCTAATGTTTTACGAATACCTATTTCTTTTGTTTTTTGTTCGGTAGTAAATGCAGCCAAACCAAATAAACCCAAACATGCAACAAATATTGCAAGCATAGAAAATATTAAAAATATTGTTCCGGCCTTTTGTTCGGTTGCATATAAAGAAGAATAACTTTCATCAAAAAAAACATATTCAAACGGGGCCAATCCTGCATATTTTTTCCACGTTTTACCGGTAATATCAATTATATTTGAGGGGTCATTTGATTTATACCTTATGCCATAATAAACTAAATTATTTGGTGCCAAAAATATTACAAGCGGACGTATTTTAATATTTAATTTTTCATAATAAAAATCTTTTATTACACCAACTATTTTGTATTTAACACTTGTACCATCCGGTCTAGGCAATGAAGATATTGTTTTGCCCACCGGTTCATCAATTCCCATAAACTTTACTGCGGTTTCGTTTAACACAACGGCTAATGAATCGGCGGCATAATTATTAGAAAAATATCTTCCGCTTGCCATTTTAATATTTAATGTTTTTTGAAAATCACTATCCGTTATTAAAATCCACGAGACATAACGGTCATTAATTGAGCGGCCTTCAGGAATAAATACCGTATTTGAATATGCATCCCATGCAAAATTACTTGCCCCGCCAACGCTTTTTATTTCGGGATTATTTAATAGTTCCTGTTTAAACGCTTCTATATTATTGCCCAAACCCCAGCCTCTTTTTACTAATAAAATATTTTCTTTATCGTATCCCAGCTTTTTTGTGTTAATGTAGTTAATTTGCTGTATTAATATTAATGTACAAACAAACATTATTACAGAAATTGAGAACTGGAAAACAACTAAAGAACTTCTTAACCATCTGCCGGCATTTGTATTTTGAATTTTACCTTTTAGTACAATAATGGGCTTAAATTTTGATAATATAAACGCAGGATAACTACCGGCAATTAACCCCACAACAAGTACAAATAAAACAATTAATGGAATTACAATAAAATAATTTGCATTTCCAAGACCAAGATCTCTATTTGTAAATTCATTAAAATATGGAAGAACAACAGCAATTATTATTACGGAAAAAATCAAGCTGATAAAACTTAACATAATTGATTCGGATAAAAACTGCCTTATAAGCTGCAAATAAGTTGAACCCAGTACTTTTCTTATACCAACTTCTTTTGCACGAGTTGAACTGCGCGCTGTTGAAAGATTCATAAAATTAATGCAGGCAATCAATAAAATAAATACTGCTATTATAGATAATGCGTACACATAAGTTATATCGCTATTTGAACCAATCTCGGCATCAATGCCGGAGTATAAGTGAATACTTAATAATGGCTGCAAATAATAATTATAATAATTATTCGCTTTTATAAAATCCTCAAGGGTACTTCCAACTGCGGCCATAAATTGCGGCCCTATATATTTTATTATTAATGCGGGCATTTTATTTTCGAACTGTTTATAATCGCTTTGCGGCTTTAATTTAGCATATGTTTGAAAATTATTACTTAACCAAACTGTATTCCTTGAGTCTTCACGTGAACTCATTGATGCCAAAATATCAAATTTAAAATGCGCATTGCGGGGAAATTCTTTTATTATTGCAGCAACCCTGTATGGTGTATTATCTTCAAAGTTCATTATTTTCCCCACGGGGTCAATGTTACCAAAATATTTTTTTGCCATGGCTTCTGTTAATACAACTGTATGCGGTTCAGTTAATGCTGTTTTTTTATTACCCCTTACAAACTCACATGTAAAAACATCAAAAAAAGTTGAATCCGCCCAGATAAAATTATTTTCGACAAATGCTTTATCCTCAAATCTTATTGTCATATTCCCGGATGTACTAAGTCTTACCGCTGTTATTACTTCAGGGAAATCCCTTATCAAAGTTTCGGCTAAAGGTGCAGGAGTAGCGGCCAGATTTAAGTTCATTTCATTTATCTTAGCTTTCAAACATATTCTGTAAATATCTTTGGCATCGTTATTAAATTTATCGTAACTTAACTCATCAGCAACAAAAAACATAATCAACACGCAGCCTGTTATTCCAATTGCCAGACCTAAAATATTTATAATTGAATATGCTTTGAATTTAATAATATTGCGCAGTGCAATTTTTAAGTAGTTAGCTAACATTTTTCCTCAGAAATTCTTTCCATTATTATTTTATTATTTTTCATTTATTTTTTATTCGTATTTCAAACTATTTATCGGATTTTCTGTAGCCGCTTTGAAGGCTTGAAAACCTACTGCAATTAATGTTAAGACAATGGCTGCAATTGAGGCTAAAATAAAGTACCATGCAGTTATTTCTATTTTATATATATAATCCTGAAGCCATTGTTCCATAATAAAATAAGTAATTGGAATAGCAATAAGGCATGCAGTTATTACAATTATTATATATTCTTTAATCATTGTTTTTACAATTGTACTTACCTTAGCCCCAACAACTTTTCGTATTCCAATTTCTTTTCTTCGCATTTGCGATGTTAATAAGATCAAACTAAACAATCCAATTCCCGAAATAAATATTGCAATTACACAAAAAATCATAATTAGTTTTTCAATTCTGCTTTCATTTTCATATAATTTGTTATACGATTCATCTAAATATTTGTGCAATAGCGGACGATCGGGTCTAACATCTTTCCATGCTTTTTCAAGTATTTGAATTGTTTTAGTTATGTTTTTGCCATTAACGCGTACTAATATATTTGCCGAACCCCAATAACGCATATAAAATACTATGGGTAAAATTTGTTCCTTAAATGATTTAAAATGAATGTCTTCAACAACTCCAATTATTGTTTGGGGCGACTCGGCGTTATTTAATCCATAAATTAGTGCTCCAATAGGATTTTGTAATTTTAGCTCTTTAACAACTGATTCAGTAACAACAATTGCTTTTTCATTATCACTTGGAAAATCTTTAGAAAAATTTCTTCCATATAATATTTTTGTTTGCAGTGTTTTAAAGTAATCATAATCCATTGCAATTTGAGCACATTTTATATTATCCTTTTGTTGCATACCTTGCGAATAAATCCATGTATAATTATTTATATTCTCAGAAGGAACATTTCCTCCGGCAGCCACTGATAATATTGCGGGATATTGGGATATTTTGCTTTTATAGGTTTCATATCTTCCAAACATGTTTTCATCCCAAGGATTGTCAATTGAAATAATGTTTTCTTTATTAAATCCAAGTTTTTCGTTTCGTGCAAAATTTAACTGTTTGT
This sequence comes from bacterium, assembly GCA_043805435.1. GTDB lineage: Bacteria > Bacteroidota > Ignavibacteria > Ignavibacteriales > Melioribacteraceae > JAEXOD01. The sequence continues at coordinate 27,602 of JAZDHY010000013.1, read as the reverse complement.
ATATTATGCCAACAGAAATCAATAATCCCACAGTAATAATAAATTGCAAACAAATAACAATCTGTCTAAATCCAAAACTGATTTTACCAAATTTTATTGAAGATGAAATTCCGCCACCTTTTAATCTATCTATAGTGTTATTTTTAATTGCTATAATTGATGGATAAATAACCGCAATAATCATTGAAAAAATTAATATACCCATTACAAAGACAAATATTTTAAGGCAAAATATATCGCTTAAAAGAATTAACTTGCCTGTAAATTGGTTAAACAGATCTATTGTTATTAAAACTATTATAAAAGCTAAAATTAATGCAATAAATAGGTATGTAAAGGATTCTAATAAAAACTGTTTAACAATATCTCTTTTACCTGCTCCTAAAGTTTTTCTAATTGCAAGTTCCTTTTCTCGTATTTTAATTAACGTTGTTAATATGTTAGTATAATTAAAAGTTGCCATTAATAAAATCATAAATGTTATTGCCAAAAGACCTTTTATAGTATTTATATCACCATGTGCAGCAAAATCCCAAGCCGAATCGGCAGAATACAAATAAATTTTATCCAACGGCTCTAATTTTACCTTTATAATTTTTGCCCAGTCTTTACCTGCTTTTTCGGCATATTTTTTATTTAACTTGACTTCAATATTTGTAATTGAAGCGTTTTTATGAATTTGAAAATAAAAGAAACAACTTGAATTGTATTCTTTCATTGCATTAGGCCGGCTAATTTTAAGTGTGGAAAACGAAACAATTATTTGAGGTCTTATGTGCGAATTAAGAGGTATGTTTTTAAGAACTCCCGTAATTCTAAAAATATGTTCATTTTCAACCTTTATTATCTTTCCAATAACATTGGTTGTACCAAAATATTTTACTGCAATATTTTCATCTATTACAACCGAAAACGGGGCTTCCAATGCTTTATTTTTATCACCCCTAATTAGTGGAAAAGAAAACATTGTTAATATTTCTTTATCGGCATAAAAAATGTTATCAATATATTTATTTTCGTCTGTATTCACAATTTGATTGATATCCTGACTTATTCTAAATCCTTTAATAAATTCCGGTATCTGTTCAAAATATTCATCATAAGCCAAAGCGGATTGTAATACTTCTTTTTCTTTTGTTTCTCTATTTTCTTTAATTAATCTTACTATGCATTTTTTATTTTCGTTATATTGGTCATACTTCATTTCATCAATCACATAAATTAAAATATAAATACAGCTTGCCATTGCCAATGATAAACCCAAAATATTAACACAAGATACTATCCTTTGTTTTTTAATGTTTCTTATTGCAGTTAAAATATAATTTATTAACATTTTTTACTCGTTTTTTTTATTGATGAATAAAACTTGGCAATTCAATTTATTATTCATATTTCAGTGACTTAACCGGATTACTAATTGCCGCTTTGTATGTTTGTAAACTTATGGTTATCAATAAAACAATCAAGGATATTGAAACCCCCAGCAAAAAAGGTTCAAAACCTATTGAGGTTTTATATGCAAACTCCTGTAACCACAATCCTAACAAATACCAACTTATTAATACCGCAAGTATTGCCGAAATACAGATCCAAATTAAATAATTGCTAATCAACAAATATATTATCTGTGAAGTTGTTGCCCCTATTGTTTTTCTTATTCCAATTTCTTTTGTTCTTTTTTCAACCGAAAATGCCGACAAACTATATAAACCCATACAAGCTATTAATAATGATACAATTGAAAACGTACCAAAAATTCTGCCCATTTGCGCCTCTTTAACATACAAGCGTTCATAATCTTTATCTAAAAATGAATACTCAAAAATGTAGGTTTTTAAAAACTGTTCGTAGATATTCTGAATTTTTCCAATTAATAATGGCATATCTGTTGTATTAACTTTTACAAGCATATAATTAAAATCATAATACTCGCCCTTAATAAACAATAACGGATCAATTAAATGATGTAAGGATTCAAAATTAAAATCTTTTACTACACCTATCAAATTCCCTTTTAGTTCTTTATTCCCCGGATACCAGCTTATTCGATTTTCAATTGGATTTTTCCATACAAACTGTTTTGCCCCAATAGAATTTAACAAGTATGAACTTCCCCTAGTTGAATTTTTATCAAAACCTCTGCCTTCTTGTATTTTAATCCCCATTGTTCTAAAAAAGTCGTGGTCAATAAACAATTCAGATATTCCAACCGGATTTTCTGATTGGTTCCAACGAATAGTATTTCGATTAAACAAGTTGCCGGGTATATTTGACACACATGAAACAGATATAATATTGTTATTCTTCAATAATTCGTTTTTAATAGTTTCCGCCTTTTGTTTTGTGTAATCATCAATCATTGGAATTACTATTAATTGATTTTTATTAAAACCCAAATCTTTATTTATCAAATAATTCATTTGTTTATTTAAAACCAAAGTTGAAATAATTAAAAATATTAAAACGGTAAATTGAAATATTATTAATCCTTTTCTTATTATACCGGGTTTTGAATTTTTGCTGATATTTTGTTTAAACACATTAAATGTTGAAATTGACGACAGATATATTGCCGGATAAAACCCCGATAATGCCCCTACAAACAGCACCAAAACAACTGTTATAATAATTTGTTCAGATCCAAATATGCTTTTGGGCAGTTCGATGAGATTGAACAAATCCATAAATACCGGTTGCAGTGCTTTGGTTATTATTATTGCAATTATAACAGAAATAATTGTTATCAAATACGATTCGCTTAAAAATTGCGCAACAATTTGTTTTCTTTCGGCCCCTAATGTTTTTCTTATTCCAACTTCTTTTGCTCTTTGAAGTGATTGCGCAATGGAAAGATTCAAAAAATTTATTGCCCCCATAATAACTATAAGTATTGCAGCCATATATAAAATGTAAACATAATAAATGTTTCCGCCCGGTTCCAATTCCCAAGTAGTATCAATATTTAAGTGAATATCTTTTATCGGAATTAATGTAAAACACTTTGAAATATCATAATCCGATTTTAGATCCGGAATTGAGTAATCTATATATTTTTTACTCCAAGCAGGGATTTTTGCAATTAAAGACTTAACATTTGTTCCCTTTTTTAATTTCACGTAATTGTAATGGCCAAAGTCTGCCCATGAAAAAAAATTGCTATTATTATCTGCTATTTTATACGTTATGTATGAGACCAAAATATCAAATTTAAGATGAGAGTTGTTTGGAATATTTTGGATTACCGCTCCAATACTCATATTATATTTATTATTTAACAATATTGTTTTACCTATTACATCAATCGAATTAAAGTATTTTAAGGCGATATTTTTTGTAATAATTAAAGCAGTGGGATTTAACAAAGTTTTTTTTGCATCACCGGCTAAAACATCAAGGTTAAAAACATTAAAAAAAGTTGTATCGGCTGCAATAACATTTTTTTCAATAAAAACCTTTTTGCCAAATTGAACAATAAAATTTTGTTTTATTAAACCTTGTCCCCAAATTGGTGTTAAACTTACTGCACTTTGTATCTCAGGAAAATCTTTAACCATTGTTTGAGCAAGAGGATGAGGTGTGCGCGGCATGGTATTGGGATTAAATTTCATTTCAACTCTAAAGAGCTGATCATAATCCATTAAATATTTATCATAACTAATTTCGAAATTAACATAAATATTTATAATAAAATAACAAATAAAACTTACAACAAGCCCCATTATACTTATGTAAGTATAAGATTTTTGCTTGTGTAAAGTTCTTAATGCAATTATTATATAATTAGATAACACTTTATACCTTTAATAAATTTAAACGTGAAATTTTTCGTTATAATTTTCTGTCACTACGTGTCCGTCAAACAAATAAATAATTCTATTTCCGTATTCTGCATATGTAGGACTATGTGTAACCATAACAATTGTTGTTCCGTTTTGATTAAGCGAAGTCAACAAATTCATTACTTCGTCTCCATTTGCCGAATCAAGATTTCCCGTAGGTTCATCAGCTAAAATAATTTTAGGATTGCTTACTATTGCCCTTGCCACTGCAACACGCTGCTGCTGACCACCGCTTAACTGCTGCGGAAAATGATTTACGCGATGCATAATATTCATCCGCTCCAACACTTCATTTACTTTTTTCTTGCGGGAAGTATTATTAACTCCCAGATACAATAAAGGAAGTTCTACATTTTCGTAAACCGTTAATTCGTCAATCAAATTAAAACTTTGAAAAACGAAACCGATATTTTCTTTTCTAAATAATGCCCTTTTTCTTTCATTAAGTTTTGATATATTTTCGTTAAAAAACATATAGTCTCCTTCCGAGGGATTATCAAGCATACCTAAAATATTCATCAGTGTAGATTTTCCGCAGCCTGACGGCCCCATTATAGAAACAAATTCGCCGCTTGCAATTTCCACGTTTACATTGTTTAGTGCTGTTGTTTCAACATCTTCGGTTTGATATACTTTTTTTAGATTTAGTGTCTTAATCATTTTTATACCTTTTGTTAATTTATTTAATTATTAATTTTTCAATGTCTTTATAATTGTCATACGATGAAATAATTACCATTTCACCGGCTTTTAATCCTTCAAGCACTTCATAATGTGAAGGGTTTTGTCTGCCCAATTTAATATTTCTTTTATTTGCCTCATTACCGTTTTTGTCCACAACAAAAATCCACTGCCCGCCCGTAACTTGATAAAAACCTCCGCGTGGCAGCAACAATGCTTTATAATAACCACCTAGTTCTAATTTTACCTGCAACGATTGTCCTCTTCTTATTTCGGCCGGTCGTTTTCCGTTAAACATCATATCTATAATAAACCTGCCGTTTTTTACTTCGGGGTAAACGGTTTTTACTATTAATTTGTAAGCTGTACCATCCATGGTAAACTCGGCATATTGGTCCGGTTTTACGCTTGTTATATAATGTTCATCTACTTCTGCCTGCACTTTAAACGAATCAATATTATCTATTTGTCCTAAGTTTTGGCCCCGGCCAATAGATTGGCCTATCTCAACTTTCAACGATGTCAATTGTCCGTTAATTGGGGCTTTTACGGTTAAATTTTCTAATTGTCCTTTTGTTAACAATAAATTGCTTTGCAGCTGTTCTACCGATTGCTCTAGCTGATCAATTTGCAACATTCTGTACAACGAATCTTGTTTAAATGCCTCTATTGTTAAATTTCTCTTTTTTATCAAATATTCATATTTATCTTTGCTTTGTTGGTATTCAAGTTCCGAAAGGTAATTTTTTTGAAATAATACTTTATTGTTTTCAAATACTTTTTTTGAATTTAATATCTCATAATTAATATTTAATAATTCGCCCTGGATGCTTAATTTGCTTTGTTCAAACGATAAACGTGTGCTTCTAAGGTTATTTATCTGTTGAAAAACATTAGCCTGGTTATATATTACATCAAGGGTTAATTGTGCATTATCTAATTTAATAATTGGATCACCGGTTTTTAAAAAAGCTCCTTCCTGCACATATTTAGCAACTACCCTGCCCCCTTCGGTTACATCAAGATAAAAAGTTTGTATAGGAGTTACCGTACCCATTATGGAAATGTATTCCTGAAATGAACCGTCCTTAATTTCAACAATACTTATTTTTTCTTTATCAACATTAAGTTTACTGCTATGATCGGCAAAAACCACAAAAAACAAAACAAATAGAATAAATATTAATCCCAAAACCCCATAGGTTATATTTTGTGCAGAATATTTTTTCTTTTCAATCTTTTTATCCACTTTATACACCATAATATTTTTAGTTTTTATTATTCCAAATATTATGCCGTTAAATTTTTATGCGTTTTTGTGCAAATAACAAGATTTTTAATATATTTACTGTACGGTTCTAAACAGTTAATGTACGTTTTCGTACAGTAAATTTATGGAATCTTTCTTTTAGTTCTTTTAATTGTTTGAATTAACTAAACTTTGTTTGAAATACTATGAGCGAAAAACAAAACTGTAAATTATTAATTGTAGATGATGATGAAGATGTATTAACCGCTGCAAGAATTTATCTTAAACAGCATTTTACTACTCTGCATACCGAAAGCAATCCCAAGCGAATGCTTGAATTAATTCAAAATGATTCGTACGATGTAATATTACTGGATATGAATTATTCCAAAGATGTTACAAGCGGTAAGGAAGGTTTTTATTATATGGAAAAAATTCTTGAAATTGACCCTTCGGCTGTTATTTTATTAATTACTGCTTATGGTGATGTTGAAACAGCCGTTAAAGCAATTAAAAACGGGGCATACGATTTTGTTTTAAAACCATGGCAAAACGAAAAATTACTTTCTTCTATATTAGCCGCATTAAAAATAAAGACGTCACAAAATGAAGTTAATAAGCTAAAATCGTTCCGAAAACAATTTAATAACGATTGTGATAAGGAATTTAGTGATTTTATTGGCAAGTCCGATAAAATGTTAAAGGTTTTTGATAAAATTCAAAAAGTTGCCGGAACCGATGCAAACGTTTTGATTCTTGGAGAAAATGGAACAGGAAAAGAATTAGCTGCACGCGCTATTCACCGTTTTTCTGAAAGACGCGATAATGCTTTTATTAGTGTTGATTTAGGAGCTTTAAATGATTCGATTTTTGAGAGCGAATTATTTGGACATACTAAAGGTGCTTTTACCGATGCTCGAGAAGAAAGAATTGGCAGATTTGAAATTGCAAACGACGGAACTTTGTTTTTGGATGAAATTGGTAATATTCCTCAAATATTACAGTCAAAACTGCTTACTGTACTTGAAAACAGGAATATAATTAAAGTTGGTTCCAACAAACAAACCGATATAAACATTAGGCTGGTATGCGCAACTAATATGCCGCTGCAAGAACTGGTAACACAAAATAAATTCAGACAGGATTTGTTATATCGAATTAATACCGTTGAAATTAACCTTCCCCCTTTGCGCGAAAGAAGCGGAGACATTCCTTTACTTGCAAATTATTTTTTAAATATTTATGCCGCCAAATACAAAAAACAAGGAATGTGTATTTCAACTCCTGCATTAAATAAATTGGAAAGATATCATTGGCAGGGTAATGTACGGGAACTTAAACATGCAATTGAAAGGAGTGTGATTTTATCCGACTCCTCAATTTTGCAACCTGAAGATTTTGTACTAACAAGCAAAGAAAGGGAGGGTACCGAATCAATTGAACTTGAAAAACTTGATTTAGAAACCATTGAAAAAATTGCGGTTCAAAAGGCCTTGCAAAAATACTCGGGCAATATTTCAAAAGCAGCCGAAGAACTTGGTTTAACAAGAACTTCATTATACAGAAGAATGGAAAAATTTGGATTTTAAAAGGTGCGTTATATGAAAATATTAAAACAATATAAAGCAAATATCATTTTTAGGATTATATTAATAGTCTGTAATGCATTATTATTTTCTTTTTTTACCAATCCTTTTTTAATAACCATTTTGTTATTTATACTTGTCTTTCAGAGCGTAAGTTTAATAAAACATATTACCAAATTTAATAACGAAATTTTACGTTTTTTTGTTTCAATTAAATTTTCCGATTTTTCACAATCTTTTACACCAAAAAATTTAGGGACTCCTTTTGACGAATTAAGCAGCGAATTTAATAAAGTATTTGACAGCTTTAGATTGACGCGTAATGAAAAGGAAGAAAGTTTAAGATATTTACAAACCGTTGTTCAACATATTAAAACCGGATTGTTAATTTATGATATAAACGGGGATGTAATTCTTTTTAATAACGCGGCAAAAAAAATGCTTACCTTTAGTGCTATTTCCAATATTTCATTGTTAAAAGATAATTTCCCCACACTTTACGAAAAACTTAATAATATTAAACATGGCGAAAGAACGCTTGTTAAACTAAAAATTAAATATGACGTTTTGCCAATTGCAGTAAGTGCGGCACACTTTAGAAAAAACGATAAACTTTATAGAATTGTTTCTTTATTTAATATTAAAAACGAACTTGAAGAAAAAGAATTGGAATCGTGGCAAAATTTAATCCGTGTGTTAACTCACGAAATAATGAATTCGGCTACTCCTATTTCATCGCTGGCAAAATCTTTAGATGATATATTACTCAAACCCAATATGGACCAAGAGACATTTGAAGATTTAAAATACGGATTAAAAACAATTCAAAGAAGAAGTGCGGGACTTGTTCAGTTTTTGAATAATTACCGGAGTTTAACTAAGGTTCCTTTACCCGATTTTTCAATAGTTTTGGCAAATACATTAATACATAACGTTGCCATGTTAATGAAACCGCAAATTGATTCAAACAATATCGAGTTGTCTGTTATAGTTGAACCGGTAACAATGGAACTTACTATTGACCAAAAACTTATTGAACAAGTTTTAATTAATTTATTGCTAAATGCCATTTATGCAGTTAAAGATGTTCCAAACAAAAAAATTAAAATAAGAACATATTATACCGAAATGGGAAAAGCTGCAATTGAAGTACAGGATAACGGAATAGGAATATTGGAAGAAGTGCAGGATAAAATTTTTATTCCTTTTTTTACTACTAAACAAGAAGGCTCCGGAATTGGGTTGAGTTTATCCCGTCAAATTATGAATTCGCATAACGGTACAATTTACGTAAACAGTCTGGCAGATAAAGGAAGTTCTTTTATTTTGATATTTTAGAGTGCTGATTAATTTTAAATATTAACCCCTATATGTGGATTTGGTTTTTTAAACGCCTCTTTATTAATGTAATGTTTTTGATATTTATCCCCGATTTTAACACAGTTTGTAAAGGACGTGGTTATTTAAAATACTTATAACACATTATAAATAAACTAATTATATTATTATCTATCCCCTTTTAAATAACCTCCGGTATTGACGGAACTAATATAACGGGCTTCAACCCTTATTTTTTTACTCGCTTATTTGCTTATGTGATTAAAAATAGCAATTCTTTTACTTTCTTATGCAAAATTCGGGTTGAATAAAGAACGGACAAAATAATTTTGTTATATTATTTTACATTAAAAAATGATAAATTTATTGTTGGATTTTATGCATAAGAGATAAATTTATGATTGAAATTAAGGATGTAAAAAAAAGTTTTGGTTCAAAGCCGGTACTTAATGGAATTAATTTAACTATTAATGATGGTGAAACACACGCAATAATTGGCAGAAGCGGATGCGGAAAAAGTGTTTTGCTTAAACATATAGTCGGTTTGCTGATGCCTGATGAAGGAAAAATTATTGTAGAAGGTGAAACTATAACCAAATGTACTACACGCCGTTTATACGAAATTAGGCGTAAGTTTGGTTTTTTATTTCAAGGAGCAGCATTATTTGATTCGTTAACCGTTGAAGGAAATATTAGTCTTCCTTTGGTTGAAAACAACACCAGCTTTACGGCTGATGAGATTAAACAAAAAGTAAAAGAACAGCTTGAGCTTGTGGGTTTGCCGGGTACTGAAAAATTAAAACCCGCCGAATTATCAGGCGGTATGAAAAAAAGAATCAGTTTGGCTAGGTCGTTAATCACAAATCCAAAGTATATTTTATATGATGAACCCACAACCGGGCTGGATCCTATTATGAGTGATTCGATTGATGATTTGATATTTAATTTAAGCAAAAAACTGAATGTTACTTCAATAGTTGTAACTCATGATATGTTCAGCGTACAAAATGTGGCCGATAAAATATCAATGATTAATGACGGCAAAATTTATTTTAGCGGAACTCCGTCCGATTTAATGAATAGTGAAGATAAAGTAATAACAAGTTTTATAAAAAGAACAGGTTTTACAGTTGAAAATTAAAACAAAATTTGTTTGTACCGAATGTGGTTATGAATCCTTAAAATGGGTTGGCAGATGTCCCTCCTGTGATGCTTGGAATACTTTTTCGGAGGAGGTAATTGACCAGCACAAAAAAAAGATTGAAAAGCTGCTGGACACAATTAATATTTATAAGTTGGATAATGATAATATTTTTGAAGAAAAAAGATTTGTTACCAATATTGAAGAATTTGACAGGGTCCTTGGCGGCGGATTAATACCGGGTTCGGTTGTTTTAATTGGCGGCGATCCGGGGATTGGTAAATCTACTTTGGTTTTGCAGGCAGCAAACGGACTTGATTGTAAAGTTTTGTATGTTACCGGTGAAGAATCAATTAACCAGATAAATTTGCGTGCAAAAAGGTTAGGTATAAGTAGTCAAAATATTAGTCTTTTAGCAGAAACAAATGTTGATATTATACTTTCGGCAATAAATAAAGGTGATTTTAACGTAATTATTATTGACTCTATTCAAACTGCTTTTATTTCCGATTTAGACAACGCCCCGGGTACCGTTACCCAAATAAGAGAATCAACAATGAAGTTGATGGAGATTGCTAAAAAACGGTTGTGTTCTATTATCTTAATAGGACATATAACAAAAGAGGGATATATAGCAGGGCCTAAAATACTTGAACACATTGTAGATGCAGTAATACAGTTTGAAGGTGAAAAAAATCATAATTATAGGGTATTGCGCGCATATAAAAACAGGTATGGAAGCACAAACGAAATTGGTTTATTTGAGATGTTTGAAACCGGATTACGGCAAGTAACAAATCCAAGTGAAATATTTTTGGGCGAAAGAAATAAAAATATTTCCGGTTCTGTTATTACCTGCAGTTTAGAAGGAACAAGACCTGTTTTACTTGAAGTACAGGCTTTATTAACACCATCACCATATGGAAATCCCCAGAAAGTAGCAACAGGTTTTGATTACAGAAAATTATCCATTTTGTTAGCTGTATTAGAAAAAAGAGCCGGTTTAAGAGTATCGGCAATGAATGTGTTTTTAAATATTGCCGGCGGCTTACGTATAGATGAACCTGCAATAGATATTGCCGTATGCTGTTCAATTGCTTCATCATTATTAGATTTGCCTGCTTATATTGATATTGTTGCAATTGGCGAAGTTGGCCTTGGCGGTGAATTACGAATTACAAGCAGTATAGAAAAAAGAATACAAGAAGCGCAAAAATTAGGGTTTACAAAAATAATTATTCCTAAAGGGAATAGTAAATCCATTACCTCAAAATTTGATATTGAAATTTTACCGGTTAGTACGGTGGGCGAGGCAATAAGGTTAATATTGAATAATTAACACTATTTTATATTAATAATTTTTTATTACATCCTGCATTTCAGGGCTTAATAATTTTACAAGCTCTGCATTGTAAGCACCGGTTGGAACATAAATAGGCTGTACATCAAAATGTGTAAATACCTGCTGTGCAGCAATTGCATACGAACGAGATTTGGCTGCAAGAGAACCCGAAGGGGCGTAGGGATTAACATTAGTAGCAAAAATTGAAATAGTGTTATCACTGTTACGTACTATATCAAAAAGTCTAAACATTTGAGGAAAATCCCTTAATGATGAAGTTTCAACCAGCCAAAAACCAAATTCCGGATGCGAAATATCTGTTGACGGCATTGGAGTTACCATATTGCGATGAACATGACCTGATATCCATAATATAAGATTAGAATATGTGTGTAACTTTGCAATTAAATCAGTCTGTGAGGGTGTGGATGCATTATCAAACAAATAAGGAGATATACCAATAGGAATATGGGCGGCTATAATCATTAATTTTTTTTCATTCTGTCCTTTATCCAATTCATTTACAAGCCATGTATAACGTTCGGTGTTCAGCGAAGCAATGGAGCCATGACCAACAGCACAATCCTCTTCCTGAGTGTCATTTAGAACGATAATTTTTAAGGGTAAGTTCGCTTTGGGTTCAAAAGTATAACAACCGGGGACGGTGCTATTTGCAAATCCATGGCCTACAGGACTGGAATTTGTATTAAAAAACTCATTAATAAAACCGGTTTTATTAATAAAACGCCTATCCGGATTTGCATTAACTTGAGGTGGTTCAGAAAATTCTTCAGTAAGACCTGCATATTTTACAACTCCATATTCTGTTGAACCATCAATAACTCCCATATATCTGCCTCTGCTGTCAAGATTTTCACCATGCAGTATATTGCCTACATTTAATACGTTTGACCCAATCATACTTTGAAGCATATAATTGTTTGGAGTAAAAGAACCTGACCAAAAATGATCATGATTACCAATTACTTGATACCAGGGAATCGATTTATTAAGTCCTGCTGATTGAAATGGAAGCATATAATCGGTAGCAGCAGTCAATAAAGGATCGGAGTTGGGATTAATTACCTTGCCATCCAAAATATCAATATACATTCTTACTTCATTATATTGAGCATTATTAATTGCATCTCCTAAAAAAATACCAAAATCGAACCGTTTTTTTTCGTTTAAAGAATTTACAGTCCTAATTGCTGCATCAAAAAATTGAGGAGTTAATAACATTGACGGGGTGTATCCGGACATAGTGCCGGTATTTTCTAAACCCTCATACAACCGTTGAGCCGGTGTTTGAATATCCTGAAGATGTATATCTGTCATAGTAAAAAAATGTAAAAGATATGATGAATTTGTTACAGAGGTATTTAAATAGGTAGAAGGCATTATATCCAATCTTTTTTGATACGGAATGCCCGGGCCATAATACCAATTACCAAATCCCAAAGAAGAATATTTGCCAACCTCGTTGGGTTTAATTCCCGGCGGATAATATAGTGCCGTAACGGGGATAACGGTACTTTCAAGTGTTGTTGGTACTGATGTGGAAATTGGGGAATTGTCCGAAACTCCGTTGTTGTTACAGCCGACAATATAGATAAATATTAAAAATGTTACCGTAACTATTTCAATTTTTTTTTTCATGGTGAATACTGCAATTATTTTTAAAATAGTAATTATTTCCCTTAACACTATTATCGAACATATTTAAAAAATTGTTAATAGTCTAATTGGGAAATATAAAATTAATAAACTGCCTACGTAGTTAAAATTTTGTCTGCCAAATTTTAAGTTAATAATATTAAAACTTATAGAACAGGCAGAGAATAAATCCCCGGTATTAGATAACTACGGGGATTTATTTGATAAAAACGCTTTTTCGAAATAATTCAATTAAAAGAGAAGATTTCAGAAATCAATAATTTTTAATTTTTTCCTGCATTTCAGGGCTTAATAGTTTTACAAGCTCCGCATTATACGCGCCGGTTGGAGCATAAACGAAAGGAACACGATGATCATTAAGCACCTCCATAGCTGCAATGCTATACGAGCGTGATTTTGCAGCAGGGGAACCTGAAGTTATTTCGGGATTAACATTTGCTGCAAAAATGGAAATAGTATTATCACTATTACGGACAATATCAAAAAGACGAAACATTTGCGGAAAATCTTTTAAGGATGCAGTCTCTACTTCCCAAAATCCAAATTCAGGATGTGCCGGATCGGGCGATAGGAGCGGAGTAACCTGATTGCGATGAACATGACCCGAAACCCACAATATTAAGTTTGAATAAGTATGAAGTTTTTGTATTAATTCGGTTTGAGAAGGAGTTGAGGCATTATCAAACAAGCTTGAAGCAATTCCTATTGGAATATGTGCTGCAATTATCATCAGTTTCCCTTCTTGCTGGCCTTTATCAAGTTCGTTTACCAGCCAGTTAAAACGGACGGTAGTAAGTCTGGCAACAGCACCTTGTCCAAAAGCACCGTCTTCTTCTTGTGTATCGTCAAAAACAATAACCTTTATTGGAATATTCAATATTGGCTCGAAAGTATAACAACCCGGAATTGAAGCACCGGCTAATCCGTGACCGACCGGATTTGAACTTGTATTTGAAAATTCAGCTATCCATTGGTTTTTATTAACGTGATGTCGTTCCGGATTAGCATTAATTTGTGGCGGAGAAGAAAAATTTTCAACCGGGCCGGCTTTAATAACAACGCCAAACTCTGTATAACCATCAATAACGCCCATATATCGTCCTCGGCTATCCAAACTTGCACCATTTCTTAGTTCGCCAATATTTAAAACATTTTGGCCTATAAAATTTTGTAGTAAATAATCGTTTGGGGTAAAAACGCCGGCAAAAAAATGGTCATGATTGCCCACAACTTGATACCATGGGATAGACTTGTTTAGTCCTGCTGCTTGATACGACCGCATATAATCTGTATTTGCTGTTGACAAAGGATCGGAATTTGGATTAATATATTTCCCGTCCAGAACGTCAATATACCACCTTAGTTCGTTATATTGAGAATTATTAATGGCATCACCTAAAAAAAGACCAAAATTAATTTTTTGTTTTTCGTTAAGTGAATTTACAGTACGAACTGCCGCATCTAATACTTGAGTTGAATAAAGCATATTTGGCGAATACGCTGACATATCGCCCGCACTTTGTAAACCATCATAAAGAACTTGGTTTGGAGATTGAACGTCTGTTATATGTATATCTGTCATTGTAAAAAAATGCAAAAGCCTTGATGCCTTTGTAACCGAATTTCCGGTATATGAAAACGGCATTAAATCAAGTCTTTTTTGATAAGGAATCCCGGGTCCGGAATACCAAGTACCATACCCAAATAATGAATATTTGGAAACCTCATTTGGAAGAATACGTGGAGGATATGTTGACACAAAAACCGGTACTACCGTGCTTTCAAGTGTTGTGGGAGCTGATGACGTGATAGTTGAACTATTCGAAATGTCATTATTTTCGCAACCGAAAAAAGTTAGATAGATAATAAAAGTAACAAACAGAAGTCCAAAATTCTTTTTCATTGTAATCTTCTTTAAATAATTATTTTAATGGTTTTAATAAAGTTTTATACCTAAAGTATATAATCGAAAATTTATTTCAAATGTTGATGGAAAATTTTTGATTAAAATAAAAATAGTGAAATATTTCAGCACATAAGTTAATTTGTGGTGAAGTACGGTTTTGTAATGAATTTTTTTTTGGCATCATAAATAACACCAAATACAAACCACTTTAGGATTGTATTCCTATTCTGTTGGTTTTTTGTTAATTAGAGGTACCCCTTAACCGTGGATGTCGCACGAGTCCGATTTTTGAAATTCCCTGCTATAATAATCCTCACTCGATAAACATATAATCAACCGTAAACTATAATATGCTAGTATGTTATAAAAAAGATATTCCCCTCTCTTTTTAAGAGAGGGGCAAGGGGTGAGTTCCGTTTTTGTACTTATGCGACATCCACCTTAACCGGGTTAGTACTGCTAAAAAGATTAAACTTGCATAAAATTGTGTAGCACTTTCTTATGTAAAAAAAATGATTAATTTAAATTGATAAAAAGAAGGGAATTATTTTTAGAAAATATTTTAAGCGGTTTAATTTTGTTAATTTATTAAAACAAAAATAAAGGAGTATCGGTTAATGAGTAATAAAATTAATTATATTGCAATTATTATGCTTGCTGTTATTTTTAGCGTTAATAATGTTTGTTTTGGACAAAATGATTCTGTTTTTGTGAATGGGAAAAAGGTTGAAATATTAATATTAGGGTTGGAAAATAATCAAACCGGTAAACCTGTTATAGTATTTGAAAACGGAATGGCTAGTTCTTTTGACAGCTGGGAAACGGTAAGAAATGAAGTTTCAAAAACGTCAACAGTTTTTTGTTATAACCGTCCAAGAATAAGGGGTTCTGAAAATGACAGTCTGCCGCCAACTACGGAACATATTATAACTAATTTGAGAACAATGCTTTTGCAAAAAGGGCTTAATCCCCCTTATTTGCTTGTTTCGCATTCTTTTGGCGGGGCATATATTAGAACCTTTGCTTCAAATTACCCGGAAGAAATTGCAGGCCTTGTTTTTGTTGATCCCGTCGACTTTACTAAAAAAAAGGGATTTGATAAGCTGCCATATTTGGAAATAGGATTAACGGAACAGCAATTCGATTCGTTATTTGATAAACCTTATACTAAATTTAAAGAAAAACTATATGAGGAAATGCCAAATTTTTATGTAGAGGAGGTAAAAGTATTAGGGCAATTAACTAAAACATGTTTTGATGAATGTGACCGTAATCCGCTTCCTGATGTACCTGTCCATTTTATTATGGCGGGTGGTTACCCGACAAATGTGCAGGAACCACCAACAATTTATGATAGAGTAAAAATGTTTAGAATTGACAATAATCTTAAAATGAAAAGATGGCTTGCCCTATTGGACCCGTTAAAGTATGGAAAATTCTTTTATTGTTCAATGTCCGGACATTCTATTCAGATAGACGACCCTGATGTAGTAATTACCAGCATCAAGCTGGCATTAAGTGATTATCAAAAAATACAAAACGGAAAAAAAGAATAATACAAGACGGATGTTCCATACTAAAGGATTGCGGCAAAAACAACATAAACCATTATATTACAAGTGGTTAACGGGATTTTTTTAGGGTTTTCTGGTGGTTAGTTTATTTCTTTTAACTCAAAATAGATTCGGTGAAATTAAATAAGCCGCTGTTTGTTATTTTTGGATAGAATCCAGTGACACCGGAAATTTACAGTTAAAGAATTAATTGATGAAAAAACCAACAATAGTTAGAATGTAAGATGAAAAACATTTAATTACAGAAATTTGAAAACATAAGCGCACTATTTTTAGTGTTTTTAGGTGCAGACCCCAATTAACATAGTTGCCATTTATTGAATGTTTTAGAATAAAAACGAATTAAATATAATATTAAAGAAATAATTTAAAGTTTACAAAAAATATGGATTTTTATAAGGATAGGTAGATATAAATAAACACAATAGAAAGCGATTATTAATCGCTTTCTAAAAATAAAAATTTATCTTATTACTTTTTTTGCTGTGGCAAATTAGGAGTAGTAGGAACTGTTTGCTGGCTGCTTTTTTGAATAATACTTTCTTTTGTACCTTTGGCACTTGTTGGTAAAAAGAATAAGTTTATTACAACTGCTAAAATTAACAAAGCACCGCCTAACCACCAAGTAGCTTTACCTAAAAAGTCGGCTGTTCTTCTTGTTCCAAACATAGCACCTACATTAGCACCACCACCAAAAGTACCTGCTAAACCACCGCCTTTACTTGATTGTAATAATACCATAATTATTAACAGTACTGCAACTACAACTGCTATTGTCATTAATAATGTAAACATCAACATCTCCGTTTATCTTTGTAGCGAGGGAGGGATTCGAACCCCCGACACATGGATTATGATTCCATTGCTCTAGCCGACTGAGCTACCTCGCCAACTTAAAAATAGAAAGCAAATATATGATAATTTTTTTATATTTTCAAGTTTTATTTAAATAAATCAGTTATTTTAATTAACTTTACACGTTTGTAAAATAATAATTAAATTAATATGAACATTAAAACTAAAGAAATATTCTATATTTCAAATTTATTAAGCCTTCTTAGGGTTTTTATCGGCATTCCTATATTCTATTTTTTAAGCAAAACGGATGACTTTTCGTTTGTATTTGTTGCCGTTTTGGGTTTTATTGCAATAATTAGCGACTATTTTGATGGTTTTTTTAGTCGTAAATTTAACCAGGTAACCGAACTTGGCAAAATTATTGACCCCATTGCCGATAAAATTTGCGGTATTTTTGTATTGCTTGGATTAATTGTCTATCGCGGGTATCCGGCAGGAGTTTTATTTTTATTAACGTACAGAGATATTTTAATTTTAGTGTTTGGTTTAATTATTTCCAAAAAACATGGAAAAGTTGTAAGTTCTATATTTTTAGGGAAATTGAACACTTCAATTATTGGACTTTCGGCCTTTTTATATGTTTTGAAATTTAACCACATTGTTAATTATATTTTAATTATTGCCTGCTATTTAATAATTATAATTTCCGGAATAGCATATTTTAAAATTGGGGATAAACTGTTGAGTTCAGATAAAACAAAAAGGTCATTTTTAAGGAGTGCGGTTGCAGTTTTAAGTGTTGCTGTTATAATAATTTTTATATATTTAAGCTTTAATTACACAAACTTTTTTGTTAACAAATTATAATGTTAAAAATAAGTTACAATTGTTTTAGCAACAGTTTTTAATTGGCCATTAGTTGAAAAATAATAATAACATGAATGAATTATTAGAAACAAAACTTAATAATCTTCCTAATACGCCGGGTATTTACCAATTTAAAGATGCCAACGGTGTAATAATTTATATAGGCAAAGCAAAAAATCTAAAAAACAGAGTGCGTTCCTATTTTTTAAGCAATATAACCAATACAAAAACATTAGCCCTTGTAAACAAAATAGAAGATTTGGAATTAATTATTACAACCAGCGAAGTTGAAGCACTTATGCTGGAAAATAATTTAATTAAAGAGTTAAAACCCCGTTATAATATACTTTTAAAAGACGATAAAACATTCCCTTATATACGCATAACAAACGAAGCTTTTCCGCAAATATATCCAACCAGATTAATAATTAGAGACGGTTCAAAATATTTTGGCCCTTATACCGATGTAAAAAGTATGAAAGCCTCGCTGCGGTTAATTAATTATGTTTTTAAAATCCGCAGCTGCAAATTTAATTTGGATAAAGAAAGTATTGAAAAACGAAAATATAAAATTTGTTTGGATTTTCATATTAAAAAATGTGACGGGCCATGTGAAGGATTAATTTCGCAATTGGAATATAACGAAATGGTGCAGCAGGCAATTAAGGTGTTTAGGGGAAAAACCGATGATTTAATTAAAGACTTGCAGCAGGAAATGTATAAATTATCGGCTGATTTTGAATTTGAAAAAGCTGCAATTTTGCGCGATAAAATTGAACAGTTAACAGTTTATACATCAAAACAAAAAGTTGTTTCTACCGATTTAGACGATAAGGATATAATTAGTGCAGCAATTGAAGGTAAAGATGTTGCGGCAAGCATATTAAATATTAGAAATGGTAAACTTGTTGGAAAACGAAACCTAAAATTAAGCAGCGAAATTGATGACGGTTTGGAAAAAATATACGCTTCAATAATAAGGTTCTATTATAACGAATATGTTGATATTCCCAAAGAAATAGTTGTGGAGATAGAACCGGAAGAGTCGGATTTGCTTTTGGATTTGCTTGAAAACAAATGCGGTAAACGCCCAAAATATAATATTCCTCAAAGAAAATGCGAAGCTCAATTATTGCTTAAAATGTGTAAACAGAATGCGATTTTACAACTTGGCGAAATAAAATTACAGCGATTAAAGCGTGAAAAAAACGTTCCCCATGTTTTACTTTCATTAAAACGTGATTTAATGTTAAAAAATATTCCAAATATTATAGAATGTTTTGATATATCGCATTTGCAGGGCACCGATACAGTAGCAAGTATGGTTGTGTTTGAAGATGGAAAGCCAAAAAAAAGTTTATACAGACGGTTTATTATTAAAACAGTTGAGGGGGTTGATGATTTTGCAAGTATGCGTGAGGTTATATCAAGACGTTACTCAAGAGTACTTGAAGAAAAATTAACATTCCCAAATTTAATAATGGTTGATGGAGGAAAAGGACAACTTTCAAGCGCAATTGAGGTTTTAGACGAACTGAATGTTGAAAAATACGAAATAATTGGTCTTGCCAAAAGACTTGAAGAGGTTTTTTTGCCTAACGAAAGCGAATCGCAAACAATACCTAAAACATCTTCCAGCTTAAAATTATTGCAGCATATACGCGATGAAGCGCATCGTTTTGCAATTACTTTTCACAGAGAAAGAAGAAGTAAAAGAACTTTCCATACCGAATTGGAGGATATTAAAGGTATTGGAAATACCGTAGCAGCAAAACTGCTTACTGCTTATAACAGCATTGATGAAATTAAAAACACGTCAACCGAAAATTTGGAAAAAGTTATTGGTAAAAGTAAGGCAAAAATAGTTTTTGATTATTTTATGGCTGATAGGAATAAATAACATTTATTATTGCGCAATGAGGGCTTTTGGACTAAATTAATTAGGCAATACTTGCAAAATGGCTAATTAACTTCACCAAACATTAAATAATTGTTTAAAAACATAAATTATTATTCCGTTTTATTTATTTTTGTTAAAAAAAACATTAAATTTAAATTAATTTTTAACAAATAATAATATAAGCATGAAACTAATTGAAAGTATTATTCCAATAATAAATTTACAAACAGACCGGCAGCCAAATAAATTTATATTCCCAAAACAAAAAAATGTTAATAAAATTGAGCAGATAGAAAAAAAATTAAATATATTTTTCCCGACTTCTTATAAAGAATTTATGAAATTATTTGACGGCGGGTTTATAAATCTTTTAAGTGATTTGGAAGATATTGGAATTGAAGATGCCAAGTGGAATAGTAATTATTTATTTAGTTTAGATGAAGTAAAACAAGAATACATAAATCTTAAAGCCAAAAGTTGGAAATTTACCCCTGAAGGCAATGTTAATTATCCTTTTGTCCCCTTTTGTCGAAGTCAATTAAATGAACTTTTGGTTTTTGTAAATCCGCTGTTATCAAAAGAATCGTATATATTTGAAGCCGTACATGATGTGCCTTACAAAGACTGGAATATGGTGTTTTTTGAGTTTTCCGATTTCCTTTCTGCTTATATTGATGAAGAAGGAGATATTGATTTTTTTGGAGAAAACAGCGATACTACATTAAGTGATTATCTAAATAATTTTCCCTATACAAGAGAATTATATTTTAAATAAATTATACGGCCTAAACTTGTGAAAACTGAATTTATTTATAATTTAGTGTGGGTTTCATTTATCGTTTTATTCTGCTTTTGCAGTGATCCTGTAAATGAAGCAGATAATAATTATAAAAACGCAGTTGAGTATTATTCAAAGTTAAATAAACAATCGGATAAAAAAGAAGATGCCTTGTATTTTTATGTTCTGGCAGCCAAAGCCAAAAAATACAAAACGGTTGAAACCGCAAAACATATATATAGTTTAGCGGCAGATATTTTAATAAACGATAATAAAATAACCATTGATGATAAATTTAGATTAAATGATAATATATTATTTGCCATAACAATGTTGATTGATAAAAGTAAAAATTTAACAGATTCGCTAAATAGGGAAAGTATTTCCGAAGCACAAAATATTGTTTCTTCTTTTGATGAACCGTATGTTACCATACGAAAAATAGTCGAAGAAAAATCAATTGATGATTTTAACAAATTGGAGTCGTTAGCCTTACAAAAATAAATTTTGGTAAAATAAAATGGAAAGAACAGCATTTGAGACGTATAAAACTAAAACAATATTTATGGTAAGTTTTATTGGTTTAGGCGAAATTCAGGAAATAAAAAAAATAATTGAAAGAGCTAAATCCGAGATATCAAAACAACCTTATAAAAGTGTTCTTTTATTGACAGACATTACTGCCACAAATAATGATAAAGACACCTTGGGTCTTTTAAAAGATTTTGCTAATCACAACACCCCATATATAAAAGCTAGTGCTGTTGCCGGAGTAACCGGAATTAAAAAAAATATTTTCCCCTCATTGGTTGAATCCTCAGGAAGATATATTCACCCATGTCAATCTGTTAAGGAAGCGCAGGATTGGCTGATAAGTCAATAATTTAGGCTTAACTAACTGCAAGCAAGAATGCACCATCCAAACACACCTTTTACAGAATGCCCTGCAATTGGTAAAATGTATTTTTTGTAGTGCTTACTTTACAGACTATATGAAAATTTTAAAAAACAGCAGGAATTTAGTAAAACAAACTTTGCACTGCTCTGCCTTTCTTTTGTGCAATAAATAAACGTTAAAACCTTTTATTGTAATATGTTATAAGGTATAAATTAATCCTGTGGGGATGACATGTTTATAGCAAAAACGAAAAAAACAATCGTAAAAACCCCATCGGGGTGACATAATTTGTAATATTGGGATTGACCTCAATTTATATTTATCCCCAATTAAGGACATAAAAAACCGCTGGCAAGCTGAAGCTTGCGCAACAATTAAGCATTCAAGCAAAAAGATATTGTATTACGTCAGGAGTTTCTAAAAAGATACATTTCCGCTATTGCGGGATGCCTTGCAATTATGCAAATATGTTTTTTGTAGTGCTTACTTTACAGACTGTGTTAAAATAAAAAAAACAGCAGGAATTCAGTAAAACAAACTTTGCACTGCTCTGCCTTTCTTTTGTGCAATAAATAAACGTTAAAACCTTGTAATGTAATATGTTATATGGTATAAATTAATCCCGTTGGGATGACATGTTTATAGCAAAAAACAAAAAAACAATAGTACAAACCCCATCGGGGTGACATAATTTGTAATATTGGGATTGACCTCAATTTATATTTATCCCCAATTAAGGACATAAAAAATCGCTGGCAAGCTGAAGCTTGCGCTACAATTAGGCGTTCAAGCAAAAAGATATTGTATTACGTCAGGAGTTTCTAAAAAGATACATTTCCGCTATACTTATGTCGTGCCGCTAGGATTATTATTTACAATATAACATGCTTCTATACAATCCTTTAGCGTTTATTTATTCAACACAAGCACGGCAGATGCAGAATGTTTAAAAAATAAAAAAAGAGTATCCTTTCTGCAAATTAGTTTTAATTTATATATAATAAATTCTAATTGGTTGATTACTTCTAAACAAATAACAACAACAGTAAAGGATACTCAAATGCAAAATAACAAAAATTAATTGAATTTTGCAAATAAAAATATTTAAACGGGCATCCATATTCACAAAACAAAATGGCCGGAAGCATCTTGATCCTGCACATCAAAAACTTGTAACACACCTAAGATCGAATTAAACTCACAAAAACTATTTTTCAGTCAATAAGGCTGCTTATTTTGGTTTTTGGATACATAAAGAACTAATAGCCGATGAATTATAAATATAGTTTTTAATTGTGCAAATGTACCGGCATGCCAGAAGGAAAAGGTCCAAACATTGGCAGGTAGTGCCCTGTATTTTCAGTGGACAATATTTAGAATATTCTTTCCAATAAATAAACTCGGTTTATCTAAAAATAATTTTTCCTCTATCATCAGTATCAATAAAAATAGTATCACCGTTTGAATATTTGCCCATCAATAATTGAGTGGCCAAAGGATTGATAATATATTTTTGAATTGTTCTTTTTAAGGGACGTGCACCATAAGTAATATCGTAACCAACCTGCAGTAATAAATCTTTTGCGCTTTCGGTAACCGAAAGAAGCAGGTTTTTATCGGAAAGGTTTTTACTTATCAGTTTGAGCTGTAAGTCAATAATTTGTCTTAATTCCGATTTTAACAATGGCTTAAACATTACAATTTCGTCAATACGATTTAAAAATTCAGGACGAAGAGTCTGTTTCAGCAGTTCTGAAAGCTGAACTCTCAAATCGCCGAGTATTTGAGAATAATTATTTTCATTAATTATATCAAGTTTGTCTTGTATTAGATGGGAGCCGAGATTACTTGTCATAATTATAATAGTGTTTTTAAAATTAACGGTCTTTCCCTGGTTATCGGTTAAACGCCCGTCTTCCAAAACTTGCAGCAAAATATTAAAAACATCGGAATGGGCTTTTTCAATTTCATCAAGCAGAATAACAGAATATGGCTTGCGTCTAACGGCTTCGGTTAATTGCCCGCCTTCTTCATAACCAACATATCCCGGTGGGGCACCAATTAATCTGGAGACCGAAAATTTTTCCATATATTCACTCATGTCAATACGAATCATAGCGCGTTGGTCGTTAAATAAAAATTCTGCTAAACCGCGTGCAAGTTCTGTTTTTCCAACTCCTGTAGTTCCAATAAAAATAAAAGAACCTATTGGTCTGTTGCTGTCTTGCAAACCTGCACGTGAACGACGAATAGCATTTGCAACAGCAAAAACGGCATCATCTTGTCCAATTATGCGTTTATGAAGTTCGTTTTCAAGTTTTATTAATTTACTTCTTTCACTTTCCAGCATACGCGAAACAGGAATTCCTGTCCATTTTGCAATAACTTCCGCAATATCTTCGGCGTCAACCTCTTCTTTTAGCATACGTGTACTTTTTTGCGCGCTTTTCAGGTCGTTTGTTTTTAAAACCAAACTTTTATCCAGCGCAGGCAAAACGCCGTATCGCAACTCGGCAACTTTCCCTAAGTTTCCTTCACGCTCATATTTTTCCGCTTTACTTTTTGTGTCTTCAATATCACTTTTCATTTTACGAATATTACCAATAAGTTCTTTCTCTAATTTCCAATGACTTCTTAATTGTGTACGCTTATCAATAGTTTCGCTAAGTTCAAAATTTATTTCTGAAAGTCTTTTAACCGACTCATCATCATTTTCGCGCTTAAGAGCCTCCTTTTCAATTTCCAGTTGTTTAATCCTTCTTTCAACAACATCAAGCTCTTCGGGTAACGAGTCTATTTCAATACGCAGTTTGGAAGCCGATTCATCTATTAAATCAATAGCTTTATCAGGTAAAAATCTGTCTGTTATATATCTTGAGGATAACTGCACGGCGGCAATAATTGCACCATCGGTAATCCTAACTCCATGATGAATTTCGTATTTTTCCTTTAATCCCCGTAATATAGAAATACTATCTTCTTCGTTGGGTTCGGTAACCAAAACAGGTTGAAATCTACGTTCCAGAGCAGCATCTTTTTCAAAATATTTTTTGTATTCGTTAAGTGTAGTAGCACCTATAGTATGAAGTTCCCCACGGGCCAAAGCCGGTTTTAAAATATTTGCCGCATCCATCGATCCTTCGGTTCTGCCGGCACCAATAAGTTGATGAATTTCGTCTATAAATAAAATAATTTCACCGTTGGAATCTTGTACTTCTTTAATAACAGCTTTTAAACGTTCTTCAAACTGTCCACGAAATTGCGCTCCAGCAACAAGAGCACTTATATCTAAAGCAATTAAATTTTTAGTTTTAAGATTTTCAGGAACATCCCCCAAAATAATACGATGAGCAATACCTTCGGCAATTGCCGTTTTTCCTACACCCGGTTCGCCAATTAACAATGGATTGTTTTTTGTTCTTCTGGAAAGCACCTGTAAAACACGTCTTATTTCCTCATCCCTGCCAATTACAGGGTCAAGTTTTCCCTTTTTTGCAAGATCATTTAAATTGCGGCCATATTTTTTTAATGATTGATAATTATCTTCGGCATTTTGAGAAGTAACTCTTTGCGAACCTCTGATATCTTTTAATGCGGTTAAAATAATATCTTTATTTATGCCAAGGTCTTTAAGTATTTGACCTGCATTGCCGCTTGAGGTAATAATGGCAAGTAAAATATGTTCGCTGGAAATAAATTCGTCTTTTAAGTTTTTTGCTTCACCCGAAGCTAAATCGAACATCTTATTTGTTTGTATGGAAAATTGTTGATCACCAACTCCTGCACCGGAAACTTTGGGCAGTTTTTCTAAATAATAACCTATTTTTATTTTCAACTGCCCCATGTTTATTCCTGCTTTTTGTAATACCGAAGAAGTAACACTATTTTCATCCTGTATCATAGCAGCTAAAACATGTTCACATTCTATTATTTGGTTATTATAATTTTGCGCTATTTCTATTGAAGTTTTAACAATTTCTTGTGCTTTAACTGTAAATTTGCTAAAATCTATTGACATAATCTTTAACTCCTCATTTTAAAATGCACAATATTTTTTTGTAAAACAACAATATACAAAACAAAAAAATAATTAATATCAAGCATTATTTTCAATTTAATTGTATTTTACAGTAAAAAAAGAGTAAATGTTTCAAATAACAGGGCAATTCATAATAAATTATTATTATTAATTTGCTTTTTAAATAATATTTAACCATCTTGCATGTATAGAGCAGTTGAACTAGGCTGTTAGAAATTTGATTTAGTCAGTTTTTATGGTGTTAGTCGCTTTGCTCAATTTTAAGAAATAAGTAATAATTAGGAGTACCACAAATGGCAGAGCGTGAAACAGGAACCGTAAAATGGTTTAACGCTGCAAAAGGTTTTGGATTTATTGAGCGCAGTAAAGGTGACGATGTGTTTGTTCATTTTTCTTCTATTAAAGGCGATGGATATCGTACTTTAGAAGAAGGTGTAAAAGTGAAATTCACTGTTGGTCAAGGACAAAAAGGTCCACAAGCTCAAGATGTTGAAGTTATAAAATAATTTTATAATTACATGCAGTAAAAGCGGTCTTTGGCCGCTTTTGTTGTTTTAAATAGTACTTATTCAAAAACAAACAAATTATCTTTTTTAAGTAAAATAACTTTGGGTTAAACTAAGGTTAAGTTAAGTTTATAACATTTTGTTTAATTGCCCGCTAAAAATGTGATATGGCGCACAAATATTGTTTTTTTTATTTACTCAATAATAAATATTTATTGATTAAAGGATTAAAAATTATTAATTTAAGTTAAAATTAATATAATAATTTAGGGGGAAATAAAATGAAAAAAACAGCATTACTTTTAGTATGCTTGTCTTTTATTTTTTCAATTCAAATTTCTGCGCAAACTTTTTCAACTTCCGGAATTTACCAGCTTGGCAAATATGGCGAATATTATGGTGCCTCAATTTCTAAAACAGTAAAAACTTGGAATAATGAAAAAGTAATATTACGCGGAATAACTTCTTTTATGATGGGTAATCACTGGGGCGAGCAATCATATGTTAACAAGTTTTACCGATTTGAACTTGGTTTTGAAAGTATTAACACAATGATTTCCGGCAGAGATTTTTTTAGCATTATAAACCTTAGTTATGTATTTACAAATTCCGAAGTAAATGAAGGCCTAAACAGCAATATTGTAAGAGATAATGGTGTTATGTTTTCATTTGGACTTGGAGCCAGACTAATTTCACCGGTTGCGTTTACAGCGCGTTATGTTTGGGGTCCCCAAAAAGGAATTCGTGTTGGTTTGGAATATGGTTTTTAGAATTATTCATTAAATTATGTTAAACAGGGATAATGTTATTTAGTCAAATTGTCCCTGTCTGATAATTTTTTTATTTAGTAATATTTAATTTTTTTATTTAGTAATATTTAATTCTTTTATAAATAGATTATGAAAGCTATTTAGTAACATTCAATAGTAACAGTTGGTTATATTTATTAACTAATATGTTATAACAATTTATTACATGCCGTTCTTCTACCCTTAAACCGGAAATAACAACACGAATTGTAATATTATTGTTTAACATAGTATGCGAAATAAATATTTCTCCTGTATTATTAACTTCGTCAAGTAATTTTAAGTTGAACTTGTTGAGTGCTTGAGTTTCTGTAGTGTTAGGTAATAAAGCTCTAAAACAAATTGTTGTAACGGGCACCGGTGCTAATCTTTCAAAAATGGGATTGTTATCAATTAAAGATTTGAATATTTCCGCTAATCTAAAATGCTCGCGTATTCGGTTTTTTATTCCATCTACTCCAAAATAATTAATAATAAACCATAATTTAAGTGCTCTAAATCTTCGGCCAAGCTGAATACCATAATCCATATAATACAAGATTAAAGTTGTAATTTCATAAATAGTTGCAATTGCAAAGAGTTTTATAGTCCATAGTATTCATATTTTGATAAACCTCTTCTAAAGCATTGTTTAAATCATCAAGAGTATCATAAAGGAAATTATGAATAGT
>JAZDHY010000012.1:0-11525 GCA_043805435.1 bacterium | reverse complement strand
TCCAAATAAATAAATTAGTATATCAATTAGATATAAAATAACATCTAAGAACCCCTTTCCAACCGAATTAAGTATTGTATTTAGAAATTCCATTCGAATCACCTTTTAACCTGTTCAGAATTATGTGTAAATAAAAAAAATTATATCTATAACCAATTTAATAGTAAGCCGGCAAATAATCAATACTACTTCAACTTCAAGTCCCACCTTATAATCCGTAACATTTAAATAAATTGAGGATTCATATCATTCCCACAAATCTCTTCCAAATAATCATAGATATCACTTGTGGGCAATGCTTTTGCATATAAGAATATTATTGCACCCCCTATTCCGCCTAATCTTCTTTTATTTTGGTGGACTACGATTAGTTCAAATATTGCATTACTGTCGCTTGGAATATCCAATTTAATTTCTCCATTACTACTTATTATTGTTTTTGAAGATGTACCATTTCATCTGTTGCCTATTTTATTCCCGACTAATTCATATTGTTTTTAGCCTAAATTTTCCCATTTTTCAACGAGCAGCTTTTCTAAAATTACTCTGCTTAGGCTTATTATTGCTCCTTAGGTTCTCAATAAATCTTATTATGTTCTGATTTTTCGAATTATTTTAATAAATCTTATAATTCTCTTTCAGCAAAATCCATGTAAACACCTAAATTTTAAGTGTAAAAATAAAACAATTTTTGGAAAATTTCCCATTTATTTTGCAAAACAATCCCCCCTATGGGAATGGGGGGGATAGTTTTAGCTATTTACACAAACCTTCCGACACTCCCTATTTTATATGTCCCTCAGGATCAGCTGTCTTTTTTTGGGATTCTGGTATCAAGCCTTCAATTAGGGTATTTTTATTCTCTTGTAGCTTTAGTTTTTTCAGCCGTATTCTTTGTTCTTCAAACCAATCAAATATTGAGGATGGCGACCTTAATTCTGCGTCCATTGGGATAACACCAGAACCAATAAGTATTGCTTTAGCAGTTTGACCACAATTATGATTCCATAAATTATATTTTTCTTTATCTTGTGTCATCGCATTAATAATGCTAATTGCTCTCTTATCAATTTGTTGATTAGTTTCAATAGTTGATTTATATATATGTCCTTCATGTTGTTTAAAATAATCATTCACTTCAGCATCGGTCATTGCATGTCCTTCTACGGAAAATAAGATCATTTCAGCCGAAATACTCTTTGGGCCAAAACTCCAAGTCGCTCGTACTTTTTGAGTCACATGATCAACAACCTGGATAAAAATATGTCCGGCATCCAGGCCTCCAAAAAAATAAAATGGTCGATAATACATAGTAATATCTTTTCCTTCAGTATCAACAATAACTAAAGGATTATTTGCACAATAAGTATATGGACTAATACCCGGATACTTATCGGCTAACGGATCAACACTATTCCAAAGACCAAGTTTACTATTATAATAACGTGCTCCAAAATAATCATAATTTGTTTCAATGTCACGTTCTTTTTCAGTAAATTTATACTTTTCATCTGGCGTACCGGCATTGTAGCTTCTGCTTGGAATAATTTCTCCGTATGCGTAATAGTCTTGTGCGGCTACTATTGTTCCCGCTTCATCTAAAGTCTGCCTTATACTGCCTAAATGGTCTTTTACGTAATAATAACTTTCCGTTCCCATTATTGTTATATTAAAAAAGTAAATATATCCATATTGTCCGTCATCATCTCTGTATTGAACAGCTACTGTGTAATTGCCCGGTTTGGTATATACATGCGTTACACTTGAATTATATGATACAAATGAAGGTGTTCCTCCTTTGTAATCAAAATCCCACATCCATAAGGGTGAATAACCTCCATTCTGGCTGTCATTATCATGACTGGTTGATCCGGAAAAATAAACCGTACTATTTGGGGTTAATGATCCTCCAAGATAACGCCCGCCACTTGTTGGGGTTAGTTTGTGCGCAGAGACTACATTAACCAATAAAAAGCAAAACAATAAAATTAATAATTTTTTCATTTAACTTACCCCCTAATTGTTTTGTTGATAACTATTTAACATTTCAGCTGCCAGCTCTTTTTCTGGAAGTTGATTATCAATAACCACTTTTAATGTTTCAATAGCTTCATTAACTTTTGATAGTTTTGCCAAGCTGTTTGCTTTTGAAATTAACAACTCACCATTATTTGGATATTGAGATAACAGATTGTTATATAGGTTCAACGCTTCTTCTTCCTTTTCTAGATTTGTGCTATAAATATGAGCTTTTTTTAGTTTTGCTTTAAATACTAATTGTTCGTGTGATTCCAACTCTTGATGCATAAACCCTTCAGCTACATTTGTAACATGTGAAGTATTAAAATTTATTACTTTATCTAAATAAATAATAGCCTCATCATATTTTCCCTCCTCCTCACAAATAATAGACATATTCAAACATGCCGGGGGTGTTCGTTTATCAGTTGAATTTCCTTCAATAAATTCCTTAAATTTTGATTTTGCCAATACAAGATTGGCCGTATCTCTTTTTTCATTCCATTCATTATAATAACTTAACGAAATTGAATAGTCGCTTAATATTGACCAATTGGAAATATTGGGGTTGTTATGCTTCACCTTTTGATATTCCTCTCTTGCAAACTGTGGGTTTTCCATCTTATCAATTGTTTCAGCAAGCAAAAATTGACTTATAGCACCATGTTCTGTGTTTGGAGTGGATTCCCTCACAAGTTTAGAATAATATTCTTTTGCTTCTTCTTTTTTGTTGGCTTTATATAAAAAATCGCCTATTTGGTATAACATATCTGCCGAGTATGAACTATTAGGAAATTTATTAACAAGTTTTTTTGCTTCTTTTACTGCTTCTGCAAAGTCCTCGGCATATTTGTAATGCTGCACTAATTGATATTGTACATGTTGAGTATAAAATGAGTCGGGATACTCTTGCAAAAAGACTTTTATACTTGCCAATTTATTTTGGTCTTTTAGTTTTTTCATCTGGAGTATTCTGTAATACTTTGCTCCTTGTGCAAATTCTCCATGGGGTGCTTCTATTAGATAATCCTCATATAACTTTTTTCCTTCTTGTACACTATCCTTAAATGTAGCTATACGGGCTAAAAAGTATAAAGCTTCTTTTCCTTCATCACTATTTTTATAGAAGTTACGCACTAATTTAAATTCTTTCTCTGCATTTTTATAATCACGCCCTTTGAACTTTAAAAATCCTAATTGACGATGCGATTTAAGAGCCAGGTTTGAACCTAACTCTTGAGTAAAGTCTCTTAGCTTTGTTGTATCATTTTGGGCGTTTCTAAACCTTGCCATTTCGGAATTGTTTAATCCGTATTGTGCAAAACTTTGACCGACAAATAGTATTAAGGTCATACTAACTAACAAATATATTTTTCTTATTTTCATTTTCATTTTCCGTTTGATTTTTATCTAATAATAGTTGAACGTCCAATTAATCCATTTCCATATATGTTTATGAATTTAATTTTATCAGTTGTTAAATCAAATACGCCTAATGTTCTGCCGGTATGGTCTTGCAAATAAAACTCGCCGCCGCCACCACTTGTATTTTTTTTGACAATTCTATTATTCTCGGAATTGTACTGATAAATGGTATTTGCTGAACCGTCCGAACTCAATCCGCTTGTCAGTAGATTATTATTCCTATCATAAGTCATATACGAAATTCCGGATACACCATCAGAAATTACATTTCCTTTGTAATCATATTGGAAATTATATATATAATTAGTGCTATTATTTTTTACGCTTTGTAGTCGGTTGCTTTGTAGTCCGTTTTGGTAAGTTACGTACTCATAGGTATAGATGTCGTTACTCCCTATACCTTTTGTCAGGAATGCACCATCCTTATTGTATGTAAAACTTTCACGAGATGTATTTATCAATCTATTCATTCCATCATAAGTATAGCTGTCATATAGTGTTGCCCAAGTCGAACTTCCAAGGTTTAACATTATACTTGTATTAATATTTCCATTATTATAATAGGTGAGCTTTTCATTGAATTTTGTCGAAGTTCCAAATTTACGATTAATATTATTTACCCAGCCTCTATCTGAATCATAGGTATAATCAACTACTTCTGATGATGTTGGGCCTAAATATACTTTCTCTATTGAATCATCTAAATTGTAAGTATATTTTGCTTCTAACTTTTTTGTTGCAACGTTGTTCACTATATTTGTATATACTTTCCATAATCGCCCTTCAGTATCGTATTCATACCAAATATATGCTAATGGGGTTAAAGAATTACCAATATATTGACAAACTGTCTGCTTTGTTAAGTGGCTCATAAGATCATATTCACTAACTACCTTTTTCCAACTTTTATTCTCATATTTTATCCAGTTTTCTTTAACATTTCCAAGTTGGTCATAATTGAATAGCTCATAATTCCAAACTTCTCCTATTTGATTACGGAATGCACGTGCAAATAATCTAGTCTTTATATTCCAC
This sequence comes from bacterium, assembly GCA_043805435.1. Classification (GTDB taxonomy): domain Bacteria; phylum Bacteroidota; class Ignavibacteria; order Ignavibacteriales; family Melioribacteraceae; genus JAEXOD01. Next base: position 7,046 of record JAZDHY010000012.1, on the reverse strand, counting down.
TCTGTGTTTACAATTAGATTGGTGAGTCCGGGAGGAGTAGTAAATCCATAAGTAGAACTAAATACGCCTGTTCCGGTTGCTATATCATATAGATTAACAACAAGAAAATTATTTACACCGGTTGTATAGTTTTCAAAACTTTGACTTACATCAGGAAGTAAGGTGTTAAAATCATAATCCATCGGTTTTACTGCTCCTTGTATCACATTTCTTCCAAGCGGGTCATATGTGTTAAAATACAAAAGAGGACTTCCTGTTGGAGCACTTATATGCTTTTTAAATCTTAAATTGCCCCACTTGTCATATTTAAATTCATTTGTAATATCATCCGGTGTTGTCCTTTTTGATACATTTCCAAAATCATCATATTCATATGTAGTAACTTTTCCCTCCGGACTTGTTATGTTTACCAGCTGGTTCAATGAATTATAAGTAAAATTAGTCACAGCATTTATTCCGGATGGATCACTTATTTTCCTTACTAAATTACCGTACATGTCGCGATATTCAATAATTTCTTTACCCATCTCGTCTTTAAACGTTATAGAATTTGGATCAATGGGTGCAGGAGGATTAATATAATAAGGAGATAAACCATAGCTGATTTCACTAAATGGATGATTTGTAGCGCTACCATACTTAGTTTTTATCGGCTGTAAAAGGCCATTATAATTATAGAAAATACCTCTCCCAATTCCATCAAGTAAAGAAATCTTCAATCCCAAATAATTATAAACTACAAGGTTTTTACGATAAAATGTCCCTTGTGAATTTTTTATTTCACTTGATACAGTCGCAGAAGGTAAAAATGATTGTTTACTAATGACAGATTTTGAGGGAGTCTGCAAAATATCCATATTCTGTTTCATTGTAATCTCCGGAATCCATAAAACATCATTATACGATAAACTTAATACACCGGATTCGGAATCAAATGCGGGATCCGAATTGTTTGGCGGGAAACTTCCCGGTTCATAAGATTGCAATAATCTTCCTTTATGATCATAAATATACTTAGATAAATAAGAGTTTTCGTCTATTTTATAAGTTACATTGCCAAAACCATCATACTTTGTATATAAATTTTGTATTGTATTGTTGTAATTTATTGTTGTTTTATACGGTAACATTTGAAAAGTATTATTAAACAAAAGAGAATTTTGAGTTAAGGTCTTATTTTTATCAACCACTTTACAAGCAATATTATTGTTTGCATTATTATTATAAAAATATTCTTCAAATGAACCATCAGATTTTATTTTTTTATGTAAATAACCTTGAAATTGTCCGGTCAAATAATATTCATATGTATAGTCAGCCTGCCTCGCCCCAATAGCCCCAGTATTATTGTGGATTATTGTCCTTAAAATCTTACCTTTACTGGTTTGTGTATTACCATAATAAGTAGTTTCTATGTCACTAATTATTCCACCGGTTGTATTAATAACTTTTTCGCAAGAAATATTATTAATTTGATAATTAAAATATTTATCCACAATTTGGGTTGCATCGGGGATAAAATTAAGATAGCTGTATGTTTTTATATCAGATTTATCACCAATAAATCCACCCGCCAATCCAGTGTGATAAAATCCTTCTGTTCTAACTTCTTGACGATTCATAATCTTTTTAGTCACTGAAGTTGGACCATTCCAATCAACACAACCAATAGAAAAATCATCAAAATCATAATTATACGTTTTCTTTACTCCCCCTAAGTGGTCATTAATGTAATCATATTCACTTGTTTTTTGTAAAGCACCTCCATAATACCCATACGCATTGTTACCTTGCTGCCAATACTCTCCTAAGTCCGTAACAATATATTTAGATTTTTTATAACTATCCAAGCCGTTAGTTGTTTCTACCATTGTAAGAAATATTCTCTTATCCACTAGATCTAGTGGTTCCATATCATGATGATAAATATTTACCATTTTATAATAATAATTGTTAGTAATTGTGTTCGGACCATTAATCTGAGTACTAATTGAGTTTGTAGTTATTACTTCTGTTTTTAAACTATCATATTTGTATGCATCTGGACGATATGTACCATGAGGCACATAATAAGGCAACGACAAAATATAATTGCCACCAACCCATGAATAACTATATATTGTTTCCGAAACAGATATTGGATTCACTCCCACTCCCAAATCAACAACTCTATTTGCCACTCTCTTTATCATTGTAGTAGTATAACTATCCCTTCCTGTGTTTTTCATGTGAACATCATGATAATGCCGATATACTGTAAAAACAGAATTATCTCTCTCTGAATATCCTAGCTGCGTATCATAATCGGGATCCAATGGGGAATAATCATTTAAAAGATATCCACAATAATAAAATTCTTCGGATTTTTTCAAATATTTTTTACATGAAAGTTGATAAACCGGGTATTCTAGGGTAAACCAATGGTACACAACACCGTTCAATGTTTGTTTATCGAATTTATATTTTCTTTTAATTGGCGTTTCCAGATAAGTATAATTTGTTGATGTAGTTGGACCTGAGATTTTTACAAGATTAAATAATTTTGTTTTATTTGGATCTTCAGATCTGGAAACACTCGTTAACGAAGAATTATAATCCATACCGTAACCTTCTAACCACAAATCAAAGACTTCATTTGTAGTATTGTTGGAAAGGTGCACTTGAAAATGGGTTGGAACTTCAAATCCAGTCGTAACTTTTAAATATTGATTTTCGAACAAAAGGGTCTGCGTTCCTAAATTATCAACATACTTTAGCGTTTTGAAAAATTTTCTTCCTAAATCTAGTGGATTATTATCTGGATCATGACCAAACGCTGAGTAGTCATAATCAAGTATAAGTTTATCCCCTTGAGAGGATAATATTTCTTTCAAATAACAGATGCGTGGTCGATTTTTAAATGGCCAATCAACACCCCAAAAATCAATCCAATACGCATCATTCCTTTCATAGTTTACATATTCTTCAACAAATCGATATGTCAGCCCATCTCCCGGTTTAAAATCAATAGTTCTTAATCCATATTTGCCATTATTCTGCCAACCATTACCATTTGTCTGGTCACACCAACTAACAACTGCATATCCGGTTTTATCGTTGCCATATTCCAAATAGGTGCCTACTTTAGTATTTTCTACATCACCACCTCTCTTATCTCTTTCCCCTTCGTTTGGATTGTAAAGTGTAATAAGACTGCCGTCAGCCGTTAATAAATAAATTAAATCGTAATGTCGTTGATTTAGATCATCAACACCTGCCAAGGTGTTGTTGTATTCAAATTTCCTTTCGTAATTTGTATAGTGGTAACCGGGTATTAATAGTGGAACTTGATTACCTACTAATCCAGTAGTGGCAGTTTCGGTCCAAATGTAGCCTAAATCATTTGGTGTTGTGCCGGTTCCCTGTTTATGAATATAGTAATTATTTTCAAAATTAAATGTTTGTATAGCAAAATCCTTAAATCCTAATATCCAACAAGGTGCATTAACTTCACAATTCGCCTCCTTCGGCCTGGCACGAAATATCATATGCCCTGTATTTGCATTATAATTAAGTGATAATAAACCACCTAAATTATTGTTTAGAATAATTTGAGATGAATGAGCTATTGCCAGGTTACCATTAAAATTGTTGACTGAAGTATTTCCTTCTTCAAAAGAATTTGAAGTACCTCCACTCCCACGTAAATTATACAATTTACCACTATTAAATGTATTCCAAATTATTGCTGGTTCCTCTATCTGTCCAAAAATATTGAGTGCAAAATATAAATAGAGTATTGAAATAAGAACTTTTTTACCCATGCTTAAACTCCTACTGTAACTAAATTATAATTATTTCTTGAACGTAACTTGCTAAACACATACTATTTAAAAGGAATAAAGTCTTTTTTTTAAATTTTAAAGCTCCGCCACGTCAGCCACATTGTGCTGCTGCTTAGCATTAAAGACTTTATTTGATTTTCCCAATGACAATCAAAAAATAATTATTTATCTTACTAATCGAATCAGTAAAAACACCTACATAAATAATTTTTTGCGGTTACAAGAATATTTTATTAACCCATTCCTCATTTAACGGCTAAATTCAAATCTTTTTTTATGTAAAGCCCAAATTATTTGCCCTTTTTTTTAATAATAATTTGGGCTAATTAAAAATTACGTAAGTAGTTTTACCTACTTAGATATATTATCCTTTTATAAATACTCCCCGTTTTTAATAAATTATTTTCTTTTTTCACTTTAAATGGTTAAGATTTTTCTAATTCTTTTTCCTTTTTTAACTTTAGCTCTACTGCAAACTTAATCAGCTCGGTTTGTTTTTTTACTTTTATTTTTGACATTATATGCAGTCTGTGTGCGTCAAAGGTTCTTTTAGAAATATTTAATTCCCTTGCTATTTTTTCTCTGTCAAATCCATTCCCTATAGCCAATAATACTTCTATTTCGCGATTTGTCAATCTTTCTCCTTTCGGCTTGGTATCTTTATTTACAATACTATCATACTTTGATACAATATTCTCCAATTCTTCTTTTGTGCGGCCAACAAAATAATTATTTCCTTTATACACTTCATTGATAGCCATTATTAGTTCAGCTTTTATTATGTTTTTGCTTAATAAGCCAACTGCACCACTTTGGATAACTTCATAAACGTAGTTATCTAAGGTATATTGTGATAAAAATATTATTCTTGCATTTTTATCTTTAAGTAGAATGGCCTTTGCTGCATCCGGTCCATTTTTATTTGGCATTGAAATATCAGAAATAACTATGTCCGGCTTCATTTCAAAATATTTTTTTATTAAACTAAATCCGTCATCCGCCTCGCCAATAATTTGTATTTTACTATTGTTTTCAAATATAGCTTTTATACCATCTCTAAATAAAGAATGATCGTCAGCCAATAACACTCTAATCATAATTTTTCCTCAATTGTTAATGCAAATTCTAAATAAATTGTTGTTCCCTCAACTGATGATTCTATTTCAAATCTACCATTTAATGCTTTTGCACGTTCTTCCATGTTTAACAAACCCAAAGAAGGTTTTTTAGTTTTCTCTTGTGTAAAGCCAACCCCATTATCCATAATAATAAATTTAAGAAATCCCTCTTCAACTATAATTTGAATTTCAAATTCACTACACTTTGCATGTTTAATAATGTTTCCCAATGCTTCCTGACAGATTCTAAAGATTCCTAATTCTAAATTAATATCCTTCATTTCTAAATAGTTAATATTTATAACATGACCACTCATATTTGAATTTTTTGTTGTCTCCTCAACCAGCTGTGTTAATGCAGAAACTAACCCAAATTCTTTTAATATATTAGGACTTAGCTGATGAGATATCCCACGAACATTATCAGCTAGCAAATCAATTCTATTATATAATTTATCAATTTTATTTATCTCTGTATTTTCTAAATAATTCTGGAAACTTAGCTTAAGAATAGAGATTTGGTTACCTATATTATCATGTAATTCCCGTCCTATATGCTCTTTTAGTTTTTCATCACGTTCGTTCAACTTTATTCGGAGCAATCTTAGATTTTCTTGATATTCTTCTATTTGTTTTTCCTGCTCAATTCTATCCGTAATATCATGAAGATAGATTTGCACAAATTCCAGTGAGTTATTTTCCTTAAGTGATATCGTATAATATTTTTTATTAATCTCAACAATTTCGTTATTTATTTTTGGTCTCTTCAGTAATTCCTTGTAGTTTGTTATTATAGTATCACATCTTTTACCAACAATGTTTTGGTGAATGATTCGCTTTGCCGGATCGTTGAGCATTATAATTATTCCATTTTCATCAATTCGTAAGATTGGATCCGGGTCTAATTCGGCAAACAATGCCATTAACCTCATGTTGGTTTCTTCAAGTTTTTCCGTTCTACTCTTTAGTTGTTTTATATAGTCCTTTATTATTAAAATGACAATTATTGAAAGAATTATGAATAGAATAAATATAAATATTGCCGGGTTCTGCCATCTAAAAAATGATTCAAAAATATGATTTGAGTCCATAATAATTTTATTGCTAATAATTTGTTCGTAAAGTAAGAATTAAAAGAACAAATTAAATCAGTAAAAATACTTACGTGGCGAATTATTTTTGTTTTAATTCTCCACAAAATTTTCTTTTGTTCTTTTTTATAACCCTATGTAAAAGCCCTGAGGTATCATTTTACACATTCCCTTAAATATAATAAATAATTGTTAATCTATCACCATATAAATAAATACCTTTCACCAATTATTTACTAAGTCTTAGAAAAACGCTGTACAATATTTAGCCTAAAATATTCGAGATACAATAAGAACATATATTTTGGTACAAGCATAATAAGTAAATATTGAATAATTATTCCTAACGAAACAATTATTAATGGTAACAATAAAGCTAAATTGAAGAATACGAAAGGGTTTTGGGAAGACAAACTATTAAAACCCAAATATTAAATAAACTTTAATTCGATTTAACTACAGTTGAAATTGTATATGCGATGATAAAATAATATTCAATTGAGAAGATTTGCAAATTTATTAATTACCCTATTTACAACTAGTGAAGAAATAGGATGTTACTCATAATTATTTATTCCCATTTGGAAAACTGATAAACTTTTAGAGATTTTTCTATTGTTAAAATAGAATAAAAAAATTAGATTTGAAACCGGTGGGGGTACCGATGTATCGGGAAACCAATTTATCTCCCAGAATTGGGAGATGACCCTCCCCCTCCCGATTAATCGGGACAGGCTGTTAGATCGGGACAAGCTGCCATATCGGGAATGTTTACCTACCGTTTTTTGGTAGGCTCTGAACCAACGAGCAGTTATTTCTTCATCAATCTTTCAATGTATTTTCTACTTTTCTGCCGTTTAATTTCATATTCACGTTTTATTGCCTCGGATTTAGTATCATATTTTTCTGTATATACTAAAATCCAATCTTTTGCTTTTGAAGTAAATTTTGAACTACCACGATTATGACGAATAAGTCTATCTTCAATATTTTCTGTACTGCCAATGTAATAT
>JAZDHY010000011.1:0-57938 GCA_043805435.1 bacterium | reverse complement strand
AATTTCATAAAAAATAAATTCAGGATAATCTGAAAGAGTTAAACGACATGTATGATATTTTTCAAATTTTTATAACCTCTATTCACTAATTTTATTTGTAAAAGCAAATTTAAATTTTCGTTTTTTCATTGAAAAAACGAAAACAAGCAAATAATAATATATTTTTCGAAGACTAGAGGGTACAATGGGATGAGTTTGGGATTCAATAATTTCCATATTTTTTTTAATCACCTGTCTATCTATTTTATATTTAGAAACAATTAGTACAAGACGTAACGAATGTGATAACCATATTAAATTTTTAAAGAATACACTGCAATTATGTTTGTTTAAAAAATAATAAACAATATCAAAAACAGAAAGTAGAAACTTCAACTCACTTGCAAGTGAATTAAAATTTCCGGCAGAATTATTTGAAACTCTATATACGGCATTATATTCTTTAATCAAACCAATTTTGCTTTTAGATGCGATTTCAAGCCAAATAGGATAATCGCCAAGAATCCATCTTTTATTAGGTAAATCAAGTGCCATGGATGCTTTCTTAAACAAATCTGTACGAGCCACTACAGTTAACGCTCCAATAAAATTTAACAGCAAAAGATAATTAAAAATATTGCCGCTAAATGACGGTGTAAATGGGTAAGAAACAGCTTCTCCCAAAACACTCTCTCGCTTGTATTGTGAATAAACCATTCCGTAATCCGGATTCTTCTCTAAAAAATTTATTTGTTTTTGAAGTTTATTCTTATCATTCCAATAATCGTCACCATTACAAACCGCATAATATTTACCTCGACAATGCATAACCTGAAAACTAACCGCCAAGATAACATCCTTCTCATATTCATTACGTATATGTGTTATCTCCCTATCCCTAATAAATAGTCTAATTCTATCAGAATATTTTGCTGCATAATCTTTGCAAATCTCAGTTGTTCCATCATCGGAACCATCATCACTTAATACAATTTCGTACTGAAAACTTACATCTTGTTGAAGAATACTATCTAGGCATTGTTTAATATATTTTACATGTTGGTAAGTTACTACAGAAACTGAAACCAACGGATTGATATTATTCACCGGCTTATTTGTGCCCATAAATTCGTCTTGTAGTAAAAAACGTTTTTCTATCTCTTGGCGTGTTATCATACATTTTTTATAATTATTTTTAATAAATCAACTATATAAGGTCATATAAATTTAGCAATTCTTTTGACTTAATAAATCCATTATGCATCAAAACGTCAATAATTGATAAATCTTTTATAAAAGTATCACCAAACTGTGTATATTTATAATCTAAAGTTTTTATAAAATTTATATTAATTTCGTATTTTGCAAAAACTACTTTATTATAGAGACTAACGCCTCCTATTGCATTATAGTAATTCTCAGCATTTTCCATTTTACAAATTTTAATTATACGATAACTTTTTTTATCGATTTCCAAAACATCATTTTCTTTTTTTTCAAGATCATCAGAATATAAATTGGAAATATCTTCTTCTAGAGATAAATAATTACTATTATTTACAGAAAGTATAGTTTTTATTCCTAATTTTTTGCAGATTTCTGAAATAATGTAAGAATTATACTCGTGAAGTTTTTGAAAGTCTGCGCTAATCATTTCAACTAGAAAAGAATAGACTTCGTCAAAATACAAAGAACCTGCATAATTATGATAAATAAACTTAATTAATTTTTGTTTCCATAAATTATTTTTTTCAAGTTCTGTTTCGCTTATTTTTTTTACAAAACTTCTTCCATTTAATATAGCATTAAAGAATACGGGAACACTCTTGTTCTTTTCAATTAGTCTATTTCTAGACATCCATCCTTTATTTTGAAAATTTAAGTTTTCATAAAGAATAAATTTATCAACTGCGTTTATAAGTTGAAAATACCCTATGTATGGAAAAAAATATGGCTGCATTATTCCAATCGTCATTTCTTTCTCACTTTTTGTATAGTGTCTACAATTTCTTCAATTTGCGTGTTCTGTGATTCCGATAAAAGAGGAAGACACAAAACTTCATATGCAATTCTATTCGCCTTCGGTATATTTGAAGGATTTATAGGAGGAATTGAGGAATAAATAGTAAAATTGCTTATCAATGGATAAAAACACCTTCTTGTAAAATAAATTTTATTTTTAAACAAATCACATAGTCCATCTCTGCTCAAACCATATTCGCTTTGATTTACAAGAATAGGAAAATACAAGTAACAATGCTTTACCCTTGGCAAATCATCTATAAATTTTATCCCTTCAGTGTTGTTTAAATTATTTCAATAAAACTCTGCTATTTCTTTTCTTCTTCTAATTAAAGAGTCAATATATTTTAATTGCAACAGACCAAAAGCAGCTTGAAATTCATTCATCTTGGCTTTTTTTCCGGGATAATGACTGATATTTAGCCGCTGAAACCAAAATTTAGTAAGTTTATAAATAAGGCTTTTTGTCTCTTTATTGTGGCTAATTATCGCTCCTCATTTATAGGTATTAAAAACTTTTGTTGCATGAAAACTCATAACCGAAAGATCACTAAATTTAAGTACCGGTACTTCACCCACCATTACTCCAAAAGTAGGACAAACATCTTAAATAACTTTTAATCTGTACTTTCGAGCTATTTTATCTATTTTATAAACGTCACAGAGATTTCTATATATGAACCGGAAGGATGGCTGTAGTTTTAGGAGTTATGGGCTGTTCGATTTTTTGAGAATTGATGTTAAATGTATTTAAATCAATGTCTGCAAAAACCGGTTTGATATTATTCCGCCAAAGAACATGAGTTGTAACAACAAAACTAAATGATGTTGTTATAACTTCACCGAGAATACATAATGTTTGTATTACTGTTATAAAGGCTAGCATTCCGTTCGACATAAGTAAGATATAATCATTTACATAGTGCATTTTCTAACTTGTTATGGTATTTACCATTATTAGTAAGGATTTTACTATTCCAAATATCTTTTAAATATTCTTGAAATTCTTCTAAAGGAGGGAAATACGTAGAGGAACTTAAATCGAGGTTCCCCACAAAAACCTTTTAATATATACTTATATTCAATTATGTATTAGCAATGGATATTTGTTTTATAAATATATTATTAGCTAAATTTAGTTTATTAATAATATAATATTATCAATAAAATTATATAGCTCCGCCCTATAAATCACATATCATGGATTATCTAATAATAACAAAATATATTTGTTTATAACTTTTTTACAAAAAGTACTTAAACAAAATATTTTTGATTATTTTTAATAATAGTATTATGTCTTGAATAAAAACAAAAGTATAATTATTTTAATAATTAAACTTAATTAATGAGTTTACTCAAAAAAGGGTGTCTATCGTTTTTACCGGCAAACCAAAAAAAACGAGTTGATTAAAACGCTTTTAAGCGACTTATTTTCAATAAGTGACAAAAATAGATGCCTTTTTCAAAGTGTTAGTTTTCATTTTTATCTTTTTTATACCAAACACATCAATTAAAATACAATTTTTTTTTCATATGACAAAATATTAAATAAAAGATTTTATTGCCAAAATGTGTCATTAAAATGATACTAAAACTATTTTGAAAAGACTGTGTTGTCATAAATAAAAGCTTCAAAAATAATTAATTTTATTAAACGAATACGTCTCAATTTATGCTATAACTATTGAAGAAAGAAAAAATATTAACACCAATATTCATAATAAATCAAAACAGCACAAATAGTGGCAAAATGAAGTTAAATTGGGCTAAAGGCTGCACTATTGCGGATTATATACCGTAGTGACAGCCTTTTAAGCACGGCTCAATTATACAGCCAAACAAGTGAATACACCCATCCCCGCGTGTAAAAACGCTTATACTATCATCAGTTCCTTCTGAAAATAATTAAGATAAATTTGCCATACCTAATAACTTTTTTGCACCATTATTTTATATTACCACATAAATAAATTTGGTAATGTTAGGAATAATAATTCCATTGTCTCCCTTTTTCTCAATCCTCAAAACAAAAAACAAATTCTATACTAAGCACTTCGTAAAAGCTGCACTAAAGAAGTATCGGGTAAGGATGTATGCCCTCATTTCAATCTAAATAACAAATAGTTTAGAAGTGTCAAGGCCAAATTGCTGAATAATATGTGAAAATTAAATTTTTGTGAATGCAAATCTATATCATTTTATAAAAAAGCAATTGCAGAAGTTTAGTGTTTTGATATATGGCTTATAAAGAGACATACATGCGAAATCCAAACACCTATAATCTCTTGACTAAAAAAATTGGAAATCGTTTATAGTGCACTTTGAAATTTGATTATTGATAAATTTTGTTTTATTTTCAGTTGGAAATATTTTTGATTATAAATGCATCTATTTTGTTTAAAAAATATACATGGAATGCATTAAATTATTTAATAACAGTAAATTAATAACTTGATTTATAAAATATATGACCATTCAACCTTTTTATTGTTATTATTTATTTGCAGATTCTTTAAGCAATAAAAAGTTTTTCAATGGTGAAGAAAATGTCGTTTCTACAATAAATCCTTTCTCTTTTCTTGTTGCGGAAAAAAACGTTATTTTCAAAAAAGCTCTATTAAATTCCGATATTCTCATAGCAGATGGTATAGGAATTGTCTGGGCGGTTAAATTTTTATACAATAGAAAAATTCAAAAAATTGCGGGTTATGATTTATTAATTTATTTAATGAAAGTATTAAATAATGAAAAAGGAAAAGTGTTTTTCCTTGGCTCAACAAATGAGACATTAGAGAAAATTAAAAAGAAATGCTTGTTAGATTATCCGAATATAACTGTCGAAACATATTCTCCTCCTTTTAAAGAAGAACTTAGTGATGAAGACAATGAATTAATTTTTAGAAGGATCAAATTATTCAAACCTGATGTTTTATTTGTCGGAATGACTGCTCCAAAACAAGAAATTTGGGTTTATAAAAATAAAGCTTATTTGGATGTAAAAACAATTGCCTCAATTGGAGCGGTATTCGATTTTTATGCCGGTAACGAAAAAAGGGCTAATTCTTTTTTGTTAAAACTAGGTTTAGAATGGTTGATAAGAAGTATTCAAAGTCCTAAGCGGCTAGGAAAAAGGAATTTGTATGCTATACCTAGGTTCTTAATAAAAATTATCAAATTAAAGATTTTTCGATGAATATAATAATACTAACTCAATCCGATCCGTTTTATTTAGCTGAGAACATTGAATATTTGATAACAAATCTTCCTAGTCATTCAAAATTAGTTGGGTGTGTTGTTTTCGATGTTTCTCCATTTGGTAAATCCGAATCATTTTATCAAAAAGCATTAAAAACAATTAAAATATTTGGTGCTAAATTTTTTATATATTATACTTTTAAGTTTTTTTTTAATAGACTGAATAAGAACAAGAATGTAAAAAATATACTTATTAAACACAAAGTTGATATAATTCCAATAACCGGCTCAATAAACTCTATAAGCTCCTTGGAATTATTAAAATCTTATAGTCCAAACTTATTGATTTCTATAGCCGGTAATCAGATATTTAAAAAAGATCTTATCGAATTAGCTCCGTTAGGTTGTTTAAATTTGCATACAGCACTTTTACCCAAATATAGGGGTTTAATGCCTTCATTTTGGGTATTAAAAAATGAGGAAAAATATACAGGTGTCTCTGTTTTTTTTGTTGATGAGGGAATTGATAGTGGACCTATATTAGTACAAAAGGAAATTGAGATTGGTAAAAAAACACAAGAGGAACTTATTAAAGTGACTAAAAAGTTAGGTATGGAAGCTATTATTGAAGCAATTAATAAAATCGAATATGGCAAATATGAGTTAATTGCAAATAATTCTCAAGAAATGACATATTTTTCCTTCCCTAAAAGGGAACATGTTAAAGAATTTTACAAAAAAGGGAATCGGTTTTTTTGAATAAGATTTTATCTTTTGATATAGAAGATTGGTTTCATATATTGGATAATAAATCAACCAAAACAGAAATCGAATGGAATAAATATGAAACTCGGTTGCAATATGGAATGGATTTTATTTTTGATATTCTTGAAAATCGCAAACTTAAAGCAACTTTTTTTTGCCTTGGCTGGACGGCCGAAAAATATCCTTTTATTATTAGCCGTATTCATAATATGGGATATGAAGTTGCTTGTCATTCTTATAATCATCAACTAGTTTATGAATTAAATCCTAAACAATTTTATGATGACACAAGAAAAGCAAAGCTATTATTGGAGGATATAATAGGTACAAAGGTTAAAACATATAGAGCTCCGGGTTTTTCGATTAGAGAGACTGAAAAATGGGCATTTGAAATATTACACGAATTAGGTTTTGAAATAGACTGTTCAATTTTTCCTTCAAAAAGAGGACACGGTGGTTTTAGTTCGTTTGGTTATGGTAAAGCATGTAGGATGAAATATAACGGGTCGGAATTAATTGAACTACCAATTAATTTAGCAAAATTTATTAATTTAGATTATGTGTTTAGTGGTGGTGGATATTTCAGGTTTTTCCCAATGTGGTTATTAATAAAACTATTCAGCAATTCTGAATATGTGATGACATATTTTCACCCTAGGGATTTCGATCCCGAACAGCCGATAATTAATGAATTATCACAGCTGCGAAAATTTAAATCTTATTATGGATTAAAAAACAGTAGAGATAAGCTTATTACATTACTTGATAATTTTCAATTTACTGATATTGCCGGATATTTAAATTCTTTAGACATTAAAACTTTACCAATTATCGATTTAAATTAAATGAATAAATTATTAATTTTATTTTTTATTAGTTCAAGTTTGTTATGCCAAAATGTTGTTGACTCGTTTAGTATAGCTCAAAATAACTCGGAAATAGAATGGCTGTCGAGTAAAAACAACGAAATTAAATTATTTTCATATATAGATAATAATTTTTCAATATTTTTTAATCCTATTGTTATTATTTCTCCCAAAGTTGTTGGTAACACTTCAATATTCCACTGGGGTAATGGTGTAAATATATACGGGAAAGCATTTAATAGTATTAACTATAAATTGTTGTTTTATGATAACCACGAAAAATGGAATAGCCCACTAAAATTTAGAAAGTTTTCACGAGAAACAGGCATTCATCAAGTAGTTTTAGGAGATTACAGCGAACTTTTAATTGATATGAATTATAAATGGCCTACCGGCTCGGTTTCTATTGGTAAAGGGTACCATAGTATAGGAAGCGGAAATGACGGCAAACTAATATTATCAAATAAAGCTCCTTCATTCCCATATATTAGTTTTGAATATAAACCTGCAGATTGGTTCTATTTTAAGTATTTACATGGCTGGTTAAACTCGGGGTTAGTTGATTCCAACAGTATAGTTTTTAATGGTGCTAAAATAAATACATTTAATAAAACTTACGATAGGCGGCAAAAATATATTGCATTGCATTATATTACTGTTAACCCTTGGGATAATCTTTCTGTTACTTTAGGAGAATCGATGATTTATAGCGATAATATTGAATTTTTATATCTGTTGCCAATAAATTTTTTTAGATTAACAGACCATTACTTATCCAAAGGAGATACGGGAGATAATGCCCAAATTTTTGGAGATATTAAATACACCAACAATCTATTACAGGCTTCAATTTACGGCACGTTGTTTGTTGACGAATTAATGCTTGGTAAAGCTCTCGCCGGAGATAATACGGGAAACAAACACATAGGTTTTACGCTTGGCTTAAGCAAAGATAATATTCTAACTTTGAATAATAAGTTTTTTATTGAATACACAAGAATTAATCCTTTTACTTATAATAATTTTAATCCTGCTCAAACATATTATAACTCCGATTACCAACTTGGTCATTGGATAGGCAGTAATGCAGACCAAATACACTTGGAGTATAAACAAACTTTACCTTATAATATAAAAGCAAACATTTGGTACGATTATATTAGAAAAGGAAATAAAGAGACAATTGAAGACCAATACACAACTCCAAATCCACAATTTTTATATAGCATAGTTAGTTATTTTACTGCTGCCGGCATTGAAATTAATTATTTGCCCTTAAATCCTGTTAGTGTTAATTTAAACTATCAACATGTATTTAAAGCTACCGGCAGGTTTGTTTACGAATACGGGTATAAAGAAAAAGACTATTTAACATTAAGCCTTTCATACGGAATATAATAAGTTTGTTTAATTTATGTTTTAATCGTTTTTTCAACTACATATTTAACATATGTATTAAAAACGGTTGTTATTAGAGTTTGAACTTCCAAGTATTACCGAAAACACATTATACTTAGATTGTTTTGTATGTTTCTTTTTTCGTTTCACTTCAGCATTAATCATATTATTTGAACAATTATTATTTTCCAATTTTATAAAACTTAAAAAGCACATTTATAATTTGGTGATGATGCACTGTTTGAAATAGGCTGGTATCATCTTGTTTTTTTATATTATATCAAATTTTTCAATTGAGGAAAAATAATTTTTATAAGACAATAAAAATCAAAACATTAAGAAAGATAAAAAAAAAGATGCAATCAAAAAGCAAAAAAATATAGATTGTTTGTGAATTTACAGATAAAAATATAAATGCTAATTGGGATTTTGAATTATTAAAAATAATAATGGATGAAATAAGAATAAAGGAGATAATTGATAGTTTTAATTTACCGATATAGGGCAGTTATAGAGGTAATAATTCGATAGTCCTAATAATAACTGATAATAAAGACTTTATTACAGCAGTTTCAAAAAAAAACAGAATAAATTTCTATATACTTTTAATTCCGCTATTCCCCATTAACATAGTGACCGATTTTTTTTAGATAAAAGGAGTAAGAACAACGCTCAACGGTTATTGGCATGTAATTGAAATAAAATATAATGCAATAATATATTACCCCCCCTTTTTAGTATAATAACCTTGATAATAACTAACAACAATCAAGGTGAATTATATTATGTGGTTTACAATAGGGTGTGACCCTGAATTAGCAGTACTTAAAAACGGGGTGTTTGTTAATGCCGGTAATTATTTCAAACTGAACTTCCTTACAAAACAGGGAAAACTTCAAGCTAGATTAGTATATCCTAACCAAAAGAACTATTGCAATATTCCCTCCGGCAAAAAACAGTATTTTAAGCAAGATCAAGGCAATCCTTTAATCAAGTAAATCATGGTTCAAGACAATGTTTAAAATGCAAAAAACCCAGATTGCGCTGAGCTTTTTTGCGGGGCAGATTCCAATACATCAGAAAATTCGCTGCCTTCCCTATTTAATTCAAGATTTTTCCAGTATATCAGAACACTTTTGTTACAATAAATTTTCTTAAAATATGAGTTTTTAACAAAATATTTTGGGGATTATTGTAGATATTATTAACATTAATTAACACTGTATAGTCCCAAAAAAAGTTGACTCGAAAAGAATAAAAAAGTCAACCTATTGCAGGACCCTACAATCTGTTTTAATTAATGAAAATACCTTGCACATTAAAAATAAAATCATTAATATTAAAACTATAAAGGCAGGTTATTTTTAACAACGTTGTAAAACTAGACAATTATTAATATTTACTCTATTTGGAGAAAAAATGAAAAAACTATTTTTACTTTTTCTATTTTTATTTACTGTTTCAATAAATGCTCAAACTTTTTTAGATGTTTCATATTCCGGTGGTTTACTTAATAGTACCAATTTGAATTTGATACAAAAAATAACATTTAGCAGTAATGATATTAATTTTGTACTTACAGATAATTCAACCCAGTCAAAAGCACTTTCCACAATTAATAAAATTACATTCAGCTCAAATGACGGCGGTAATCCTTTACCTGTTGAATTAATAAGTTTTAGTGCATCAATAAATGATGATGAAGTTATGCTAAATTGGGTTACGGCAGTTGAAATAAGTAATTATGGTTTTGAAATTGAAAAAGCGGAAGTGAATGACCTGTTTGAAAAGATTGGTTTTGTTGAAGGCAAGGGAAACAGTAATTCCCCCCAAAATTATTCTTTTACAGATAGACCCAATAAAGGAATAAAATTAATTTACCGCCTAAAACAAATTGATAACGACGGGAAATATAAATACAGCAATATAATTGAAGTGACAATAACAATTCCAGCACAATATGAACTAAAGCAAAACTACCCAAATCCGTTTAATCCCGCAACAACAATTGTTTATAACATACCAAACAATGGTTTAGTTACCTTAAAAGTATATGATATTTTAGGAAATGAAATAACTAAACTTGTAAACGAAAACCAAAAAGCAGGGAGTTATGAAATAATTTTTGACGGAAGCAAATTGGCAAGCGGTTTTTATATTTGCAGGTTAAATTCAGGTAATTATTCAAGTTCCATTAAAATGTTATTATTAAAATAAAACTATAAAAGGATTAAATATGAGAACAATATTATTTGCATTATTATTGCTAATAAGCATTAATGCCCTATTTGCACAAACAATATTAATAAAGCAAACTGATGGTACATACTTAGAAATATCATACGATAATAAAGTTGAGATATCTTTTTTAGTTAACACACCATGCTTTGAAGCACCCACAGTTGTTTATGCCGGTAAAACATATAACACTATACAAATTGGCAGCCAATGTTGGTTAAAAGAAAACCTAAATGTAGGAACAAGAATAGATGGTGGCATTAACCAAACAAGTGGAAATGGAATAGAAAAATATTGTTATTTTGATAATGATGCAAATTGTACAATTTACGGTGGTTTATACCAATGGAATGAAGCCATGAATTATTCGGCAAGCGGAAGTAACGTACAGGGCATTTGCCCAAGCGGCTGGCATATACCAACAAAAACAGAATTTGAGACATTAAAAGCAGCAGTAGGCAATGACGGCAATAGATTAAAAGCAGTAGGTCAAGGAACAGGTTCAGGCGCAGGTACAAACACAAGTGGCTTTTCTGCGTTGCTTGCCGGCTTTCGCAACGGCAGTGGTTTATTCGCCAATTTAAGTAATAACACTTACTTTTGGAGTTCTATAGAGTACGATGCTACGTTAGCATACAACCCAAACATGGGCGGCAGTAGTAGTAGTATCACCTTGAGTAGTTACAATAAGGAGGATGGTTTTAGTGTTAGGTGCTTAAAAAATTAGCCTATTTGACATCTCCCCCCTGTTTTCCGGTATAATAACCTTGATAATAACTAACAACAATCAAGGTGAGTTATATTATGTGGTTTACCATTGGGTGCGACCCTAAATTAGTAGCACGTAAAAACGGGGTGTTTGTTAATTCCGGCAATTAATTTTCTACCGGTTACCGAAAACCTCATGGGGAATAGTGACGTTCTAATCATCTGAACTACAATAATATTTCCACTCATTAATTCTCAATATAATCAAGGTAATCCTTTAATCATGTAAATCATGGTTCAAGACGATGTTTTAAATGCAAAAGGCCCGGATTACTCTGACCTTTTCAGGCACCAAACAAAAATAAGAACTCGCCCGGCCTTCCCGGCTTGCCCGCCTAAAGCTAGTCTAAAGCCTAATAAATTGGGTAAATCGGGACGTTCTAACCAACTGAACTACCTTTTACGAAACAATCACATTAATCATATAAATCACACAAATCACAGTTCAGACAATGTTTAAAATGCAAAAAACCCGGATTACTCTGAGCTTTTACGAGACCAATCGAAATAACAACTCTCGCGGCCTTCCCGACTTTCGGGACGTTCTAACCTACTGAACTACTTTTAGCCTTATATATTCTCAACATTTACCAATAAGTTACTAATTATTTCCAATTTACAAATTCCAATGGCCAATTTTGGATAAATATAATTATAATAATTGGCAAGTACAATGTAAAGCATTATTAAAAGGCAGAAAAAAGTTACCGCATATTTTCTTTCAGTTTGGTTGCATATCTTCTACTCATTATATGGGGTTCACTATCCCCTTGTAAATAAACTCTGAAAGCCGAATTAAACCATTCTTCAATTCTTTCAACATAGTCCAAATTAATAATTGCGTTTTTGTGTATTCTAATAAACTTATTTTCGCTTAACCTTTCCTCCCACTCTTTAAGATTTTTTAATACCAGCCCTTTTGCTCCGCTTTTACAAAATATTTCGGAATAATTACCCGCAGAATTTATTTTGTAAATATCGCTTATTTTTATAAATTTATAAGAACTATTTAACATTAAAAATAAAGTGTCCTCATATTTTAATTTTACAGAATTTTTTGTTTCGGATTTAGTCCGTTCCGTTATTTTTTGTAAAGTAATTTCAAAACGTTTTTTATCAACGGGTTTTAGCAGATAGTCAACTGCATCTAATTCAAAGGCTTTGATTGCATGTTCATCGTATGCGGTAACAAAAATAATTTTGGTTTCGGAAGGGATGCTTTGTATTAATTCCAAACCTGATTTACCGGGCATTTGAATATCCAAAAAAATCAAATTGCATTTATTCTTTTTTAAATATTCTTCAGTTTCTTTAACCGTTGAAGCTTCAAAAACCACTTCTATTTCATTGTAATCTTTTAATAATGCTTTTAAATCTTCACGAGCCAAAGGTTCGTCGTCAACAATTATTGCTTTTAGAGGATTCATTTATAATATTCTCAAAAATAGTTATTTGAATTATAACATGTTTGTCTATTTCAAATATACTAAATTTGTTTCTATTAGGATATACCAAATTTAATCGTTCCTTAATATTTTGTAAACCTGTTTTAGTGCTTCCAATCAAATTTGCTTCAGGTTTTGTTAGCCTACCGGAATTTTTAACTTCAATAAACAAATCATTTTCGGTCATTTTAACCGATAAATAAATCATTAACGGCAGTTCTGATGTTTTCATTCCGTATTTAATTGCGTTATCTATTAATGGATGGATTAGAAAAGGAGGAATTAAAAAGTCTTTTGATTTTTCATGAATATCATATATAAATTCAATGTTAGATGCAAATCTGATTTTTTCTATCTCCGTATAATTTTTTATAGCCTCAATTTCGGATATAAGAGGTACGGTAATATTATTTTTCATTAACAACGAATATCTGTAAAATTCGGCAATTTTTCCCACCATCTCCACAGCCAGTTCTTGATTGCTTCTAATTAAAGCTCTAAGCGAACTGAAAGAATTAAATAAAAAGTGAGGATTAATTTGATATCTAAGTAATTGCAGGCGTGCAGTTTGAGCCAAGTATTCTGCTTTTTCCGTTCTTTCCTTCTCTTGCAAGAAATCAAACCATAGTTTGATTCCAAAATAAAGCATGCTCCATGCAAGCATTATAGGAAATAATTGAGTCATTCTAAAAATAATATTTGCAGACGAAACCACCCTGTTTATTAATTCGGAAAAACTTATAGACGCGAAGAAAAAATATACTATATGTGAAAAAATAAATAAAAAAACTGCTCCAAAAATCGAAAACAATATAGCCATACTCAAGATATATAAAATTGATTTTTTTCGGGAATATACTTTAATATAAATAAACCGCATAATTATAGTAATCAAAAAACCTGTAAACCATTGCAAGGAATTTGCTAAATAAGCGGTAATAGAAAATTTTATTCCCATCCAAACAAACATTATAAGTGAATCCGCACAGATAAACATTATCCATCCGGCTAAATTTACAATGTAAAACGAAGGCAGTTTTGTATCTTTTTGTTCTTTCAATAAAAACATTTAATCTCAATTTTAAATTCACGTAAAAATAGTGATTTAAAATAAAAAAACCGCCATAATTTTTTTATTATAGCGGTCTAAGTTTATATTTATTTTACTTCATTAATATCATTTTAGATGATTTTATAAAATTATTACCGAAATTTACTATTGATTTAGCTTCAATTCTATAATAATATATTCCGCTTGAAACAGATTGACCATGCATGTTTAATCCGTTCCAAGTTAATTTATAATATCCCGGGCTGTTGTAATTATTGCTTAATTTCCAAATCAAATTGCCCAATTGGTCAAATATAGTAATATTAACTGTTGCTGCTTCGGGGATACCAAAATTAATATTAGTTGTTGGATTAAAAGGATTTGGATAGTTAGCCATCAATTCAAATTTTGTCGGTAATTTTAAATTTTCATCGTCAACATCTATAATTGTTGCGGTTGTAAATTTATTAACCGTACTGAAGTTACTAACGGAAACAGAATTTAATGCTCTTACTTTCCAGAAATAAAACTTATTAGATTGAAGATTGTTTAAGTTATATTCGGTAGATACAATATTACTATCATTTACAATAGTCTGTGAAGCACCAAAAAAGATTGATTTTGCAACATGCAAATGATATTTTTCGGCACCGTATATACCGCTCCATTTAACAGTTACATTTAACGGAACTTCAATAGCGTTGTGTTCCGGAAAAATTAATTCCGGTTTAGACATCATGGTTCTAAACATATTTGTTCCCGATAAAATTTCGGGGATTAGTTCGTTTCTTGTACTTACCGACCAATAATATTTGTGATAGCCTTCTAACCCGCTCATTTCATAAGTATTAGTTTCAACTAAGCTATCTAAACAAACTATATTCGAAAGAGCAGAATCCGTTGCGACTCGTAATGTATAGTTTTGAGTACCAAGCACATTTTGCCACTCAAATTTTGCAGGCTCATGGTCAAAATTGATCATATTGTTTGTTGGATATTGAAGTCCGGTTGCCATTAAATCTATTATTCTAAATGGTAAAGTATTTATTTCTGTATTTTGCGGATTCTGTGAGTCTTCTATTTTTATAAAACAATTGTCACTGGTTCCCAATGGAACAAGCCAAGGATAGCTGTTTTGATTTGCACTGTAATTAGACACTATTTGGTGCCAAGTTAATTTATTATCTTTTGAATAATAAATATTTACATTATCTACTAAATTTGAAAACCAGCTTAGTTCTATTCTGCTTCCATTTACTAAAGTAGAACCTTCATATGGTTTAACCATATTGATAAATGCAAAATTTGCATCGGGTAATTCATATTCAAATGCAGATAAACCGTATGTACCTGCTCGTAAAAGTCGGACTGTACCATATTCTACATAATTTAGAACTAAAACAGGAACTATTGGCATTCCATTCCCCATTCTGTTCCAGTTAATTCCACCGTTAGATGTAAGATAAACACCAAAATCGTTTGCAGCATACATTGTACCCGGTATCTTAGGGTCAATTATCAAATCGTTATGTGGAATATTTGGTAAATCACCCGAAATATTTATCCAGTCAGCTCCAAGGTTTGTTGTTTTATAAATTTTACCTGAATTAAATCCACAACGAACAACATAAAGAGTGTTTCTGTTATTAGGATCCGTTTTTACACTTGGTACAAAACGAGGAGCATCGGGAATATTTGCATTTACACTATTCCAATTAATCCCTTCATCTGTTGATACCGCTATAACGGGATTAGAACTATAATTGTTTCCTCCTGCGGTCAGTATCATAACCTCAGGGAATTTTTGATTTTGTGCCATTGCGTTTATTGACGTTGGAAAAGTTCCGCTTGTTATTTGCCAGGTAATTCCTGCATTTGTTGACTTGTGAAGCTTTTTTGAAGCTACATACAAAACATTAGGATTTACAGGATGCATAAAAAATGGTGCCGTCCAAAACGATTCGTCTCCCGTATCATAATTTGGAGAAATTCCATGAAATGAATTAAAATTTCCACCGTTTAAGCTTTTATAAATAGCACCATATTGTATACTTGAATAAACGATGTCAGGATTTGCATAATCATAAAAATTTATCATTCCATCACCGGTTAAACTCAATTCCCAATTTGTTGCACCGCCGTTTAACGTTCTAAAATTACCGTTATCTTGTGCCCCCCCAATTAGCATATTTCTGTCGGTAGGATGCGAAGCTAAACAATAAAATTGAATAGTTGCAATTCCGTTATTTTTATGATTCCAGCTTAGGCCTCCGTCACTTGATCTAAATATACCTCCATCACTTATTATGTAAACAATCTTATTGTTAGACGGGGCAAAAAGAATTCTGTGATAGTCGCAATGTACAGGACTCCCCCAAACATTGTTTGAACCCGGTATTCTTTCTATTGAGAAAGTTTTTCCGTCTGTCATTTTGTGTAATTCCACGTTTCCGGCAAGCACATAATTAGGATTTGCAGGGTCAACTGATATGCATAAATCATAACGTCCTTGGTCATACCAATCTAAGGAAGCGTGATAACCGGCAAGTGGATTATTTTGATTACATTTTGTCCAGGTTGTTCCCCCGTTTGTTGTTTTATAAGCAGAAGTTAATCCCGCGTTAAAAATTATTGAATATATTACTTCAGGGGTTGAAGTGCAAAGACTGATATGCATTCTGCCAATTAAGTTTGATGCCGGAAGACCTGAAGAACTTCTAATCCAAGTTAATCCTTTATCGCTTGACACATAAAAACCGGATGCCGGATCAGCCCCGCCGACGGAAACATACACTTTATTTGGATCTGTGGGATGCGCCGCAATATCAAATGCATTTGAAGCCGCCAATGTGTTTATCCAAGTATTCCCTTTATTCGTACTTATCCAAACACCTGTATTATTTAGCGCACCAAGATTATAATTTGCATTAGTTAATGCTAAATATACAAAATTGTTATCATGTGGGTTAACAACAATATCGCCTGTATGAGTATAATCACCTAATTCAGGAGCAATTTGCCTCCATGTTGAACCTGCATCTGTTGTTTTATAAACACCGTCACCGTAATAAATTGAGGGCGTAAACCCATAAAAAGATTCACCGGTTCCCGCATAAACAGTATTTGGATCTATAGGGTCAACTGCAATGGCTCCAAAAGTATTGGTTGTAAATGTTGAACTAACATTATTCCAAGTTTCGCCTCCGTTTGTTGTTTTCCACAACCCTCCCGAGGCTGCCCCCAAATAAACAATATCCGGATTTGTTGGATGTACATCAATTCCTCTGCATCTCCCACTGCTTACACCCCAATGTGCCGGGAAATACGAAATAATTCCTTTTGGACCTAATGGCTGCCAGTCATTTTTTAACTCTTCCGTATTTAGTATGGCTTTTGCCTTTTCAGTTTTATATTCGGCATTTAATTTTGTTACATTAATGGTATCGTATGGTGCTGCACGCTGCTTAAAAAACCACTCGGCACGTTTATAATATTTACGACTTTTAACATCTTCAGGAAAATTATCCCACTGACCTTCAATGGAGACTGACATTCCCCAAACGATTAAAACAATAAGATAGTTTAATGATTTCATAATAACACCTTAATAGTTATATGTTAATTGATGATATAATTTTCAATTTTAAGGTTAATAAAATTATTTCAAAAATAATGATTAATGTGTGAATTTTCAAAAGACTAATGATTATAGGTAAATACAAATGATTAAAGGTAATATTTTTACTTAAATAAATGAAAATTTGACGCAGTAGGATTCAATTAACAGAAAGAAATCTCAAGCAACTATCATTTGTTTTGGAGAAAAAGATTTATTTATTTAATAATTAAATTAATTAATTTAAAAAGCTATTACAGTCAGATATAATCAGTGAACAAAAAACCAACCAGAGTGTGTTTTGATATTTACAATAGTAATATGGGTAGTTTATTCATATATCAAAACCACTATTATTACTGCACAAACCTCGCTTCAAATAACATAAAAGACGAGATATCCAAAGCAAATTTAATAAAAACCCATAGATTATTCCCGATGTTTTTCATATGCCCAAACTAAAATTGGCTTTTTTGCGGGGTCGATCTTTAAAATTAGTAAAAATAGCAGTCTCATGTATGATAGGCAATCTTGAAAATTCTAGTCGAACCCATTATAAAAACTAATTCATTAATTTTTAAGAACGGCGTTGTTGCTAAAGTGCAACACAATACTACACTACCGAACTTGTTAATTAAATTAATAATACAATAGAGTTTTGTTTAAAAACTCCACTTAACAACAAAGCCGAAACGGAAAAACGACCACAAAATATCACAAACACAAAACACATAAACACAGTAGACTTAGCCACTTGTTATTTGCGAGATTTGTAACCTATACTTAAAAAAAAATAATTGTCATTAATTATTTTCAAATGGATTAAAATCAAGAGTATATATCATATAATCAATACAAAACAAACTGTCTTTTTGGGCACGCCATATTTGAAAATACGAACCATTAAACGCCTTTGGATTTTTTGATTTAATACTACTTTGTGAAAATGCCCATTTACCACGTTCGTATACTCTATCACCGCATACCCAAAAATCTTCGGTAGTAATATTGAAAGAATGGAAAACGACATTCATTTTAATGTTTTTTTCATATCCATCTTTTATTGCACTTTTTCCTTCTGCAATGGGACCAATTGGAGGTACAACAATTGCATTCTCTGTAAAGTATTTAAGTTGAGTTTCATAATCGCCCGCCAATACTGCTTTATTAAGTAGATTATTTATTCCATCAATTTTTTTTCTAACTTCTAAGTCGTTCATTGGTATGTTATTATTTTTATCAACTGTTTGTTTGCCTTGTTTATTATTGCAACTAATAAACAGAATACTTATTAATAATGTACTTAGTACAAATATTTTAGTAAATAATTTCATTTCATTCCTCTTTTATTTAAGATTTATTGATACAAATAGTATAAAACCATTTCACGTAACCAATTACCGGCTTAATAGAGAGAATAATCCATAACAACAAGTACCAATACCATTCTAAAGAAAGTATTGGTTCATAAATCTTGGCAAAAAAAAGAGTTGCTGTGAAAACGCCAAGTTTAATAAATAATACATCAATCCAGTTGGCTCTGTAAGTGGTTATTTTTTTAATTATACTCATTTTGAACCTCCCTATATATTTAGTGCATAACTTACACTTATAAAGATAGAAAGATTTTAGAACATTTTCAAATGCTTCCCTGATAAAACTTAGCCATTTCTTAGCGGCAAAAAACCCACTTTAAAAATTAAAAAGCAAGTAACTTATTTAGCACAGACTTTTATCTTATACGCGGGGCAGATTCCCGAAAATTCAGAAACCTCGCGGCCTTCCCAATACACCCATCTAAAGCTAGTCTAAAGCATAGTAAATTGGGTAAATCGGGACGTTCTAACCTACTGAACTACTTTTTATGAAATAATCACGTTAATCATATAAATCACACAAATCACATTTCAGACAATGTTTAAAATGCAAAAAGCCCGGATTACTCTGAGCTTCTTTGCGGGGCAGATCCCGATATCTCGGGAAATATTCGCAACTTCCCGAATTCTTCGGGACGGCCTCTTGCGGGTTAACTTCTGCTACAAATTTGCTACAAAAACGGTGTCCATAGTTATTTTTTATTATCCCCATCAATACTTTATGTAACATTCTGTTCGTATAAATGTTTCTGAAAATCAACGAATAATGAACTGATATTTGCAGTCTCGTCTAACACTTGTTTAGCATCTTCAAGAGATTGATATTTATTAGTTAATAAAACCGGTAATTTGTCTTGGTCTAGTTCATCCACACCCTATTCGATATATTTGCTTAATACAAATTCTATAAATTCTTTTTGTTTTTGGTTTAATAATGCAAAAATAGTTGTTTTCTCCTCACGTGTCATTGTTTTAATATCACTATTAAACACATACTCTAACACATCAAACAAATCACTCTTTTCCAAGTTTACTAATTTTTGTAATGTTAACAAATCATCTTTCCTAAAACCGGCATCACTTATTTTTTCTAATAAAGTACACCTTGTATGCGGATTACTCCATAATTTTCTAAGTTCTTCTTCACTGTTAAATAATTCAGGTAATTTGCCAAACAAACTTTCCATAAATTCAGTGACAGATAAAAGTTTACCTGCCGGATTCCAAAAAGAAGTTGCAACCCAATTACAATTTATCAATTGCGAATTACAAAATAAAAACTCCGTAGGAATGAAATATTTATAGCGGTTTACAGATATTAAATAATTATGAATGGTGAATTTAAAGTTAATCAGTTCAACTTTGGGAGATTCTTTGGCGGAAATGATGCAAATGAAGATACTATGAAAAAAAATAGAATCATAAAAATAATTGTTTAGAAAGTTAAATAATTATTATTTCTTTAAGAAAGTATTGAGATTAGAATAATTATTACTTATTTTTTGATATAAAAAAAGTAATATTAATAATAAAATGTGATGAGTTAAACTTAATATAGGCAAAAAATCAGGATTTGAGATTCTCCATGGGAAATATAAAAAAAGGATTACTTGTTTTAAGTACAATTTTATTTGTAATAATTATAAATTCTTGCAAAGATTACAATGTTGATAACCCTGTTGGCCCAAAGGTAATACCCGCAAACCCAAACGGTTTACAGGCAATTTCTTTTTCAGAAAGCAATTTAAATGTAAGTTGGATAGATAATGAAGAATTGCTATCCGGAACAATTAAAATTGTTCGATTTGAACAAAGTATAGACAACGGTCTTACTTTTACTACGGCAGGATACGATACGGTTGAAAACAATGAAGCCGAAATAAGCACAATATTTTTATGCGATACAACTTATACGTTTAGGATTTGTGTGAACTACGGAGGGAATAATGCAGGCACAACTTCAACAATTCAAAAAAAGTTAATTTTAATGCCGACAAATATAACCGCTGTTTTTAATTCGGATACAACAGCAACCATTAGCTGGAAAGATAACAGTAATTTTGAAACGGGATACGATATACAGTTAATAGAAAACGAAAATGTTATTTTAACCAAAAGTATTGGAGCTAATTATTCTGATGCCATAATAAAGTATAATTATTTAACGGGTAAAACGTATAAATTTAGTGTAAGAGCAAAATCAGAATATAATTATTCAGGTTATGTATCCGCATTTAGCCAATTTACACTAAATGCACCCACAAACCTACAAATAACAAATTTTATTGATACTGAAATTGTATTAGCATGGACTGATAACAGTAGTTTAGAAACGAGTTTTGAGATAGAGAAGAGCGAAGACGGAATAGTATTTTCACTTGCAAAAACAATTGGAGCTAATTTAACAACTGCAACAATTGAAGGGACTTATTTAACCACAAAACAATATTATTTTAGAGTAAGGGGCAAAACAAGTGTTAATTATTCCGGCTATACAAATACAGTTAATTCCATAATACAATTTAATGCACCTACAAACCTATACATAACAAATTTTGCGGAAAGCATAGTTGTATTATCATGGGCAGATAACA
Source organism: bacterium (assembly GCA_043805435.1). GTDB lineage: Bacteria > Bacteroidota > Ignavibacteria > Ignavibacteriales > Melioribacteraceae > JAEXOD01. Next base: position 36,622 of record JAZDHY010000011.1, on the reverse strand, counting down.
GCAATTATGAAAGTGGTTTTGAGATAGAAAAAAGTGAAGACGGAATAGTATTTTCACTTGCAAAAACAATTGGAGCTAATTTAACAACTGCAACAATTGAAGGGATTTATTTAACAACAAAACAATATTATTTTAGAGTAAGGGGCAAAACAAGTGTTAATTATTCCGGTTATACAAATACTGCAAATTCCACATTACAATTTAATGCACCCACAAATCTTAAAATAACAATTTTTGTAGAAAGTGAAGCAGTATTAACATGGACAGATAACAGCAATTACGAAACGGGTTTTGAGATATACAAAAGTAGTGACGGAATAAATTATTCTTTAGAAAAAACAGTACCCGCCAATACAACAAGCGCAAATATACCGGGGACATATCCAAGTTTAGAAAGATTTTATTTTAAAATCAGGGCAAAATCAAATTACAATAATTCGAAGTATTCAGTGGTTGTAACCGGATGCAATATTAATCCCGAAATGGTAACTGTTTCCGGCGGAACTTTTAATATGGGAAACAACGGTTACCCAGGATATACCAACGAACGACCGGAACATGCGGTAACCTTAAATAGTTATAAGATAGGAAAATACGAAGTTACACAAAAATTATGGGTAGCAGTTTTTGGTACAAATCCAAGTTATTTTAAAGGGGATAATTTACCGGTTGAACAGGTAAGTTGGGATGATATACAAATATTTATTACAAATTTAAACCAAAAGACGGGAAAACATTTTAGATTGCCTACAGAAGCAGAATGGGAATTTGCGGCAAGGGGAGGAAATAGCAGCAATGGCTTTACATATTCCGGAAGTAACACTATTGGAGATGTTGCATGGTATAGAGGTAACTGCAGTTCAAAAACGCACATAGTTGGGATAAAACAAGCAAACGAGCTTGGTTTATTTGATATGAGCGGAAACGTATGGGAATGGGTTAACGATTGGTATAGCGATACTTATTATAGCATAAGCCCAAGTAATAATCCGCAAGGACCAAGCAGCGGAATGTACCGGGTGCTTCGCGGCGGTTCTTGGTTCGGTGCTGATTTCGTATGCCATTCTGTCACTCGCTACTGGAATACCCCTAATGTTACTTCGTCGTCGATTGGTTTCCGGCTTGCTGAAGACCTTTAATAACTAACAAATTTACAATAGTAAATTACAAATTCCTCAAAAAGTAATAGCTTATTTTATTGTATAAATGCATTGCTTCTTTACCGCTTACACCATACAAGTGAAGAGGTGAATAATACTGAAATAAGTTGACTCGCAAAGAATAAAAAAAAGTCAACTAATATCGAGACATTACCCTTGCGGCCTTCCCGATTTACCCAACTTTGGGTGGGTAGTCGGGACATTCTAACCAACTTAACAACAATAAAATTTCCCTCTTTTATTAATTCTCAATTTCCTAATCTAATCAAGGTAATCCTTTAATCATGTAAATCATGGTTCAAGACAATGTTTAAAATGCAAAAAACCCGGATTGCGCTGAACTTTTCCGGCACCAAACGAAATAATTACACTCGCGTCCTTCAGCATTACAGGCACTTTAGATACCAGAGCTTAAAATAAACGTTTTTAGTAGCGTTAAGCTTATTCCGCCCCATTCCCGATTAACTTTTGCAGCAAATTTGGGTTAAACCTATTTTACACCTTTGCTTAACAAATAAGGTCCAAACAGCACATCCGAACCCAAAATATGATCGTGCAGCCAATCACGTAAAAAGTTTAACACATCAAGAGTTAAAACCTTTTCACCTCTGTCATATTTTGCTTTAATAGCGGCTACTTGGTCAACCAAGTCTTTATGCTGTTGTTTGTGCTGTTCGGTTTGAGGATAATCATACATGTCAAAATATTTTTCTTCTGTTCCAAAATGATAAACGGTATAATCAACTAAATCCGATAATATTTTCCCCAAAATTTCAGCACCTTTACTCATACGCATGGCGTCATGTAATTCATTTACAAGCATAACTAATTTTTTATGCTGGTTGTCAATTTCTTCAATATTTACAGAATAAATATTTTTCCACTCTATTAATGACATATCATCTCCGTAATTAAATTTTAAAATTGTTTAGTTTTTCCATTGCTTCATCAAATTCATAATTTTTTATTGCCGAACTGATTTCTTCAAGAATTGATTGGAATTTTTTGATTCCCGAAAGTTTTAGAATTTTATCAATTTTTGCACTGCTTTCAAAATCGTTATCTCCAACTAATTGTTTAAGTTCTTTAATAAATGTCAAAAATTCTTCTTTGTTAAATTCCCCTTCAACTATTTCTGTCTTCTCATTATTTGTTTTATTTTGTTTAAAATTAAGCCAACCAAATATTTCAGATAAAACCATATTTAATTTATTTTCAAAATCTAAAAAATCCTCGTCAAAAAGAGCTATTGTTTTTGCCTTTAACTTTGCTTCAACTTTGGCTGCCAATAAATAAAGTTCAACAGCACCCAAATTGCCGGCAACACCTTTTACGGTATGCACTAATCTTATGGATAATTCATCTTCATTTTTTTCTACCGCATTTTTTATCTGCTCCATTACATTTTTATAATTTTCGGAAAATTTTTCAATCAAGCTTAAATATAGTTTTACGTTTCCGCCAACTCTAATTATTCCGTTTTTAACATCAATTTCATTAAATGTAGGTAAAACTTCATCAAAATTATTAAAAGAAATTTTCTGTTTTGTTAGATCTTCATAATCCCTTATACCGGGTTTTATCCATGCCACAAGCACACCAAACACTTCATCAGGGTCTATTGGTTTAGTAACAAAATCCACCATACCAACGCTAATACATTTTTCTTTAATACCAACCATTGCATCGGCTGTCATTGCTACAATTGGCAAATCGTTATATTCGGAATATTTGCGAATTTCTTTGGTTGCCGAATAACCATCCATTATTGGCATTTGCAAATCCATTAAAACAATATCATATTTTGAAGGAATGCCGGAGGCTAAAACCTTATCCACGGATTCTTTGCCATTATTAGCTATTTCAACAATAAAGCCGGATTGTTCAAATAATTCAGTTGCAACTTGTTGGTTAATCTCATTATCTTCAGTCAATAAAATTCTGGCACCCTTTATTTTTGCCAACTCGTCTTTGTGCTTCATCCCCTTTTCGGCACGTTTTCTTTTTGTTCTAACTTCTTTCCCAAAAACCTCCATTATAGTATCAAACAGGTGCGAATAAGATATAGGTTTTGTTATAAAAGCTTTAATTCCAACAGATGCGGATTTTTCGGCAATTTCTTGTTTTCCAAATCCTGTTAACATAACAATGGTTGGTGTTTGTGATTTTGAATTTTCTAAAATAATTTTTGATGCTTCAATACCATCCATTCCGGGCATCCTCCAATCCATTATTATTAAATCAAAATGTTGCAATGTACATATTTCAACAGCCTCTTGACCTGTTTGAGCCATAGATACAATAAACGAAAAAGTTTCAAGGGCTTCTTTTAATATTTCCCTGGCAGTTTTATTATCATCCACAATTAACACATTCATTCCTCTAAGATCAATAGACGGAATATATTCATCCCTTTTTTGTTCTTTTTGCACATCTACAACAGCAGTAAAATAAAAAGTACTACCTTTGTCAATTTCACTATCAAGCCATACTTCTCCTCCCATTAATTCCGTAAGTGATTTGGAAATTGCTAAACCAAGTCCTGTTCCACCAAACTTTCTTGTAGTTGAACTATCGGCCTGCGAAAACTTTTGAAACATTTTTGTTTTTTGTTCTTCGGTTAAACCTATTCCGGTATCTTTGACCGAAAATCTTATTTTTATTTTGCTTTCGAATTTTTCCTGAATTTCTGCAGATACTAATATTTCCCCATCCGAAGTAAATTTAACAGCGTTGCTGCAATAATTGGTAATTATTTGTCCTATTCGTAATGGATCACCAATAAGATTTAAAGGAACATCTTTGGCAATATGAATACTAAATTCCAAACCTTTTTCTTGTGCTTTTTGCGATACCAAATTTGAAATTGTATCCATAACATTTTCAAGATCAAATTCAATATTTTCAATATTAAGTTTACCGGCCTCTATTTTTGAAAAATCTAAAATATCATTAATAATTCCTAGCAGCGCTTGTGATGATTTGTCAATTTTAATTAAATAATCCAGTTGTTTATTATTTAAATCTGTTTTAAGGGCTAAATGCGATAGACCAATTATTGCATTCATTGGCGTCCTTATTTCGTGCGACATTGTTGCCAAAAATTGGCTTTTTGCAAGTGTTGCAGCTTCTGCAGCTTCTTTTGAAATGGCAAGTTCATTTTGAATATTTTTAAGATCAGTTATATCAATAAATGACATTATTGTTACATCTTCTTCCATATATTTTAGCGGATGGATAGAAATTAATGCCCAGCGTTTTTCTTCTGTACCAATTCTTTTTAGCAATATTTCATAATTTTCAATTCTGCCTTTTTCTTTTAATTGTTTCAAAACATCAGGCCTTTGAGTTGCATAATCCGCATAAATGTCTGTTGCTTTTATTTCTTTTAGTAAATCAATTGATAAACAATTAAATTGCGCCATAGCTTCATTAACTCTTAATATACTACATGTCTTGGGCTCAACAACTGCCATTGGTATTGGACTATAGTCAACAATAATATCGGCAGCCTCTTTTGCCTTTAATAATATTTCTTCATTTTTTTTACGTTCAGTAATGTCATGAGTAAAAGCCACTATATATCCTAAGCCGTCAAACTCAAAATAATTACAATTAATTTCTACCGGAATTAATATTTCTTCTTTACTGCATAATAATGATTCATAAGTGATTTTTTCATCTGATTTTAATTTTTCGACTAATGATGCCCAATTTTCGCGGTCAAAGTTAATATCAAAATACCAAAATTTTCGACCGACAAGTTCTTCTTTTATAAATCCCAGAGAACTAAAGGCGTGAATATTTGTATCTACAATTTCTCCGGTTAAAGGGTCAATAAAACAAATACTATCCGTTGCATTATCTATTCCGTATTGAACACGTTGTAATTTTTTTTCTAATTTTTTTCTTTCACTAATATCCTTAAATATAATAACAGAACCGAATACTTCACCGTTTTTTATTAATGGCGTGGCTGAATATTCCACATCAAAATATGTCCCGTCTTTTTTCCATAATACTTCATCGTCAATCTTAAAAGATTTATTATAAGTAAAAGATTTGGACATTGGACAATATTCTATAAAATATTTGGTCCCATCTTTATATGAGTGATGAATTATTTCGTGAATAGTATGACCTACTATTTCTTCTTCAGTAAAACCGAGCATTTTTAATGCCGAAGGGTTAACAAAAGTTGCTTTACCATTTATATCACATCCAAAAATTCCATCGCTGGCCGAAATTAATAACGATCTGCTTCGTTCTTCAGACTCGGCTAATGCACTTTCTGCTTTTTTCATTTCCGTTATATCAAACCTGATTGATAAAAATTCCACGGGATTCCCATTTTCATTTAATGCAGGTGAAATTACCGAATCAACCCAAAAACAGGTACCGTCTTTGGCTTTATTTTTTATTTGTCCGCGCCATACTTCTCTATTATTTATTGTATCCCACATTTCTTTAAAAAAAGCTTTTGTATGGTAGCCGGAATTTATAATATTATGATTTTTTCCAACTAATTCTAATTTTGTGTATTTAGTAACTCTACAAAACTCATCATTTACATCAATGATGTTTCCATTTAGATCTGTTTGTGAAACAATGGCAGAAGTATTTAATGCAAGATTTTGTGACGCCATTATTGAGTTTAATTGATTAACTCGTTCAAGAGTTTCAGTAAGTGATTTTGTCCTTTTTTCTATTTTTAATTCAAGATTTTTATTTAATTCGATTATTTCTTGTTGCGATTTATTTAAATTTTCTTGAGCAATAGTAGCATCCTGAGCAAGATTAATTGCTGCTGTTTTTTGTAATGCTAATTTATTATTTACTTCCTCAAGGTAATTTGTTTTTTGAATTAATTGTGTTTCATATTTATTAATTCTTATCTTCTCCAAACCTATTTTTATTAGTAAATCTGTAATACAAACTAAATAATTTAATATTTCTTTAAGTTTATTTTCATTAATAATTGGTACTGCTTTTATTGCTTCAAGATACTCGTTTTCATTAAAACCTATATTTATAGCTTGTTTTCTAAAAAACTCAATATCGGGCGGTTCTAATAGAAATTGACCAACAAAAAGATTGGCTATTTGTTTACCGTTTATTATAATTGGTAATGCCGCATCGGTTAATCCGTTTGTACATTTATAGATAGAATATTTATTTCCACCCTTTAACTGATTTGCCATAATTATATCGCTTTCAATACAATTTGCAATTGTATTTTCATTTTTCCTATGAAAATGGGTACATGCTTTTTGCCAGTTAGCACCAACATGCACATTCCCTTCCAAATCAATAATTGCAGAAGCTACCCCTACTGAATCACAGAAGCATTCTAATAATTTCTGCATCTCTTTCATATTAATAACTTTATCTATTGTTAAGTCTTCTTTTTTTTCAATAATATCTTCATTTATATTAACAACAGATATTTTATTTGATTCAAATAATTCTAACACTTCTTCTAAATCATATTTTTTTTCTTTTTGCAACTTTACTAAAAGATCATTTATTTCTTTTTTTAATTCAATCATTTTGTTTTCGCGTGTTACTACCATATTATTAAAAGTTTCAATTTCATTTAACTGAATTAACAAAGTTTCATTTTTCTTTTTTATATCCTCTTCTGCTTGTTTTCGTGCAGTAATATCAGTATGTGTTCCAACTATCCTTTTTGCATCCCCTTTTTCATCATATTCAACAACTAACCCACGTGATAAAACCCAAAAAATTTCTCCTGTTTTTTTTACCCCTATAAATTCAGCTTCAAATTGATTATGCTCTTCAATTGATTTTTTAACAGCATTTTCATAACTTTCTTTAGTAGAAGTATGGTTAAGCGAAGCCCATTTTTCAATAGTGGGAATAAATTCATTAGGCTGATATCCGAACAACTCAAACATTCTTTCGCTAAAGTACAACATATTAGTGTCTAAAAACCAATCAAAAATACCATCATTAGTAGCTTTAAAAGCAAACTTAAAGCGGTGTGCAAGTTCCTGCAAATCGTTTTCTTTTTTATCAACTTCACTAATTAATATATTATAGGCATTTGCAAGCTCGCCAATTTCATCATTCGATTTAATAGTTATAAAATTTCTCTCCAAACTTTGATTTCTTTTTTTAACGCCATTTGTAAATTCAATAATTGGTTTTGTTATATTACGAGATATTATTAATGTTATAAAAAATAAAACTAAAACTAATACAGCAGTAATTGTTAAATTAATTTGTGAATTCGTTTTAACATCAGCCAATAATTCATCTTCGCGTATTGAAACAGCTAATCCCCACTTTGTATGTTCTATTGGATGTGTATATGCCCACAATTTTTGTCCGGGTTCATCATCAATACGCAAAATTATTCTTTCTTTTTTCCCGTCAAGTATTTTTTCCCCTTCTTCTTTTTGGTCATCTGGATTGACAGAACTCCCTTTTATAGAAAATATATTATCCTTAAAAATTCTTTTTTTACTTGGATGATATATAAACTGACCCGTTTGTGATAAAACCACAAAATTCATTGATTTATAAAACAATAAATTGGTATAATTCTTAAATTTTGTTAAATCAATAAGTACAGAAACAACACCTAAAAAATTCCCCTGCTTAATAATTGGATAAGAAAAACGCGAACATAAATTTTTAGTTTCTCTATCAATAAATGGTTCTTCCCATAAAGATTGTTTCTTTTCTGCGGGTATTACATACCATTTTTCTTTTGCATTTGTATAATCAATAATTTTAAATAATTCACTCTTAACAATTTTCCCATCTGCTAAACTTACCGAATATAAACGAGGAACCCCATTATTATAAGCTTTTTCAAATGCAATCCGCGAGCTTAATAAAATAGTACTTTTCCCAATATTTGTCTCCAAATATTCAAGTGCTTTTTTTTCAGTTAAAAAGTCGGAAAATATTACATAATCGGCAGTTGATTTTGCAATCATAGCAATATCTGCAAATTCACCATCAATTTTATTTGCAAATTCCGATGTATAAACAGACATAAATCGGTCAATGGATTTAATTTCCGATTCTTTAATTAAGTTGTTTATTACATAACCGCTAATAAGAGTTAGGGAAATTACGGGAGGCATTATTGCCAAAAAAAGTTTCTTTCTAATATTTAATTTCACTTTATATTTCGCACTAATAGTTTGAGATATTAATTAAATTTCCTGGAATTATATATTTTTTAATAATTAACAATTCCCATTTTAACAAACCAATTTTTGTATTTTATTTACTAAATTTTATTTAAGAACATCGTCCGCAACAATAGTTTGAAGAGCATCAATACTTGGATTAAAAATATTAATAATTCTATCTTCTTGATTACTGATAATTTGCATTAAAGTGTTTTTTGCTGTTCGGGCATTTCCAAAATTTTTATCACGTTTTGTGTATATTTCATTAAATTTATAAATTAGTGCCCTTTTCCCGCCTTCGTCAAAACTATAATTACCTGCTTTTGCCATTCCTTCGGCTATAAATGACAATTGTTCGGGCAAATAATCCTCAAAGGTAAAGGTATTTGCAAAACGCGAATAAAGTCCCGGATTTGAGTCAATAAATGTCTGCATTTCTTTAGTGTATCCGGCAACAATTACAACAAATTGACCTTTATAATCTTCCATTCTTTTTAGTAAAGTATCAATCGCTTCCTGCCCAAAATCGCCGCCACCTCTTGACAGCGTATATGCTTCATCAATAAACAATATCCCGCCTAATGCTTTTGTTATTATTTCGTCAGTTTTAATTGCGGTTTGACCTGTATATCCCGCTACCAATTGCGCTCTGTCCACTTCAATTAATTGTCCTTTTTCAACCACTCCAAGTTCTTTATAAATATTTGCTAAAATTCTTGCTACCGTTGTTTTACCTGTACCCGGGTTTCCGGTAAAAACCGAATGAAGTGATTTTTGCATTACTTCTAACCCGCGTTCTCTTCTTAATTGAGCTATTTTTAAGCTGCTTACTAATTTAGTTACCCCTTCTTTTACGGAATCCAGTCCAACTAAATCATTAAGTTCTTTTAAATAATCCTCTAACTTATCTTTGTCGCCAACAACCACAATTTTGTTTATCTTTTTGTCCTTTGGTTTAATCTCTTCAAAATCTTCAGCTAAAAAAAGGAACTTCTTCTCATCGTTTAATTCCGACTTTGAAGTATCGGCTAATCTCAAAATTCTTTGTCTGTTAGCTGAATCAAAAACATTTCTAACTATTCGGGCATTACCAAAATTTTTATCTCTATCTCTATAGATACTATTAAAATATTTGGAAAGGATATTTTTCGATTCCTCGTCTATTTTGAGTGATTCCTTTTTACATAAATTTGTAAATATTTGCAATAAATCATCAGGAGTATAATCTTCAAAGAAAAACGTTTTTGTAAAACGCGATTTCATTCCCGGATTACTCTCCAAAAAGGCTTTCATTTCATCAGTATAACCTGCGGCCACAACAATAAATTTGCCCCTGTCATCTTCCATCCTTTTTAATAATGTATCAATTGATTCTTTACCAAAATCATTTTCACCGCCTTTAACTAAAGCATATGCTTCATCAATAAAAAGTGTTCCTCCCATTGATGAATCAATAACAGCTTTTGTTTTTATTGCAGTTTCCCCAACGTGGTTAGAGACTAATCCTGTTCTGTCAGTTTCAATTAATTGGCCTTGCGGTAATATTGCAAGAGCAGAATATATTTTGCAAATAATACGGGCTACTGTTGTTTTGCCGGTACCCGGACTTCCTAAAAATAATATGTGTGATGAAAATTTATCTTTTATATTTTCGCCGATTTCATTAAAATATTTAGCCAATTTAATCATTTCACGAATATCTTTTTTTACAGAATTTAATCCTTGTAATTTGTCTATTTGATCAAGCACTTCCTTTAACAGCTCCTCATTAATAGGAAGTTTTACTTCTTTTTTTTCGTTTTTTGGTTGTATAATATTTTGAATATCCTGAAGATAAATAGTTGTCAATTTTTCCTGAGTTCGTTCATGTTTGGCTAAAGTAAGATACCTTTTGCTAATTTCAATTTTTGCATCTTCAAATATTTTTCGTACAGTTCTTGCATTACCAAAGTTTTTATCTCTGCCCCTATATAAATTTATCAATTCTTTGGATAAAGCTTTTTGGGCATCATCAGCTATTCGGTAATCTTCCTCTTTAACCAGCTTATTAAATATTTCTAATAGTTCTTCGGGTTTATAATCTTCAAACAAAAAATTATGAGTAAACCTCGATCTTAGTCCCGGGTTGGCATCTAAAAAATCTTGCATTTCTTTTGGATAACCGGCAACAATAACAAAAAATTCACCTTTTTTGTCTTCCATTCTTTTTAATAAAATGTCTATTGCTTCTTGACCAAAATCATTTGAACTACCCTTTTTTACTAATGCATAAGCTTCATCAATAAATAATACATTTCCAAGTGCTTCTTCTATTAATTTTTCTGTCTTTTGTGCAGTTTCTCCAACATATTGTCCCACAAGCGTTGAACGATCAACTTCAATTACTTCTCCTTTTGAAAGGAGCCCCATTCCTTTAAATATTTTACCCATAAGCCGTGCAACGGTGGTTTTTCCCGTCCCGGGATTGCCCAAAAATACTGAATGTACTGCAATTTGATCTTTTGCCTTTAAACCTAGTTGTTTTCTTTCACGTATAAATTCCAAATAATCAATAAGTTCTTTAACTGATTTTTTTATGGAATCAAGCCCAATTATGGAATTCAATTCACCCATAACTTGATTAATGTCAAAAACCTGCTCTTCGTTTTTATTATCCGATTGGCTTACACTTTTATCTTTTTTTTCTTCTACCTCAATAATGGACCTAGAACCTACCGTAAATATTTTTCTAGCCGCCATTTCTCTGGCAACAAATAACTCAACCCGCGTTTCCCCATTTCGCCAAAGTCTATTTTTTTTGGTGTCAATAGAACGGTTCACGACTATTGCATCCCAATCAATTGGTACTGTTAAATTAAAGCTTAGCTGATCAATTAAATCATCTTCAATATACCACGCTAAAAAACAATTAAGGGTTTGTTCTTTTTTTTGATAAAATGGATTATTAAATATTATTTCAACTCCAATTTCACTAATTTCCCATAAGTTAATTGAAGAATAAAAGACTTTGTTTTTTTCTTCTTTAGCCACATCAAATAATTTCATTGAAAAAACATCTGCATTGTTACATGGAAAAAATTCAGTCATTGGTTTATTTGTACCTGAGTTTACTTTCCCTTTATTCACAATAATCTTATTTTCAAGTCCTTTTTTTTGCGAATTAATTACTGCCAATTCTATTGATTTTATTCTATCATCATAGGGATACTTTTTTTTAAGGATTTCAATCTTTTCTAAAACCGGCTGAAATTGATTCAGCTTATACATTGATTCCAATTCAATTATTTCAACATCCGGATAAGCCGCTACTATAGATGGTTCCGCTGTTAAAGTTTTAGATGCAAGAATTGCAAACCAGTACTCCTTTTGTCGTAAAGCAGTTTGGCATAAATGAATTAACTCCACATTATCCTTTATTTTTTTTGCCCCAATATCTTTTGCTTTTTGAAAAAATATTTTTAATTTTTTCCAGTCGGGATTAGCATTATTATCAATCATTATAGCAAGATTATAAAAACTAAAAGCCCTTTCTGTTTCGCCAATTGCGGCCAAAGCTTTTGCTTTGTTTAAATAAGTCCAAGCTAATAGTTCCTTCTGTTTGCCTTCTGTCATATTAAAATCATAAATAGCTCCTTCAAAGCTGCTAAGCCGCATTTGCAGATACGCACGATACATACGTGATGAAATAGAATCCCCGGGCAATTCAGCCGATAGTTTCATAAATTTTTCTGCATTAATTGGATCACCATTTTCCAATAATGCCCAGGCATAACAAATTGCGGCTTCACTTTCATTACTTCTTTCTTGTATTAGCTGTTCAGCTAAAGGCAGTGCCAGACGGGCACGCCCCTTTAATAAATGTTCAAAGGCTTCTTGCTGCATCTTATTAATAGTAATCTGCTCCATTTAACTTATATCCCTCATTGTGTCCATTAATTCTTTGTATTTAATTAATTTCTGCTGGGCTTTGTCACCAAGTTTCGAAATTCTTACGGTTGTCTTTAAAAGTCGTTCAAAACTTTCGGTAAGCTGCATATATTCAATCAAAAGAGCGCGCTGCGGTATATCAGGATTTGCTTTTACTTTTTCGGCTTTATCAAGAGCTTTAAAATGTTCGGTAAATATTTCTTCTGTTTCATCCAATACTCGCTTCCCCTCGTTCATTTTTTACCTCACTTCATAATTAAGTTAAATGTAAAATCAACGTCTTCTTTTAAGTCTTCTCCCATTTCCTGAATATCTTCATCATTTTCGTCATAATACCAATTAATCTCCACTTCACCACCTCCCGTGTGATAGTTTTGCAGTTTATCAATTATATCCGAAATATATTTAATGGAACTTGAATTTACATAATCAAATTTCAGGTTAAAAACAATTTTTCCGGTTATCTCAAGCATATACTGTTTAATCCAGTTAATGGTTGGTGTAAAAAATTCCGTGGCGTTTTCCGGAAATGACGAACCTGATAATTCGAGATTGCCATTTGCCTTAAAATTAACCTCTAAAGTATTTTTTGTTTTGTGAATTAGAAGTTCATTCATGTTTCTCTCCTGCATTTATGATTAATTTTATTACCATGTAAAATTTTTCTTCTTCCAGATTTTGAAAGGAAAAATCGATTGGGTTTTTGCTTTTGCGAATGATTTCAATAAAACCAAATCCGCCTCCTTTACTGTCTTCATCCGACTCGATTTTTAACTTCTCTTTAAATAATTGTTTTAATTCATCCGTATTCAAGGTATTATAATAGCTCAATCGTTTTGTGATTTTTTTCTTTTGTAAACCTGATATCATATTAATAGCTTCCAAATAAACCATGTTATTTTTAAAACTTACGTTTAAGGAGCCAATTCCATAAGTCTTCCCGCTTTCCGGTAAAATACTTCTTTCAAGTGAATAGTGACCAATATTTTGTGAAAGTTCAATTGCACAAAATACTATTGGTTTAATAAATTTTGGGGGAACAAAAATTCCCAGTTTTGCATCAAGCTCCTCAGCTACTTTAATAAAAAATGCCTCATCAAATATACCCCTATAATTAAATTCAAAACTGTTTTCAAAATTGCTCATTATTACCGCCACTTTAAATTAAAGTTTAATTGCCATAATTGTCATATCATCACGCTGTTCTTCGCCAGCTATATGTAAATTCATTTCTGAAAGAATTTTTTCCTTTTGTTCAGGAAGTGTTAAATTTTGAATTTGCTGTAATAATTCTCTAAATCTACTTAAACCAAATTTTACATTCTCAGCGTTTTGCTGGTCAATAAATCCATCAGTAAATTGGTATATGGTAATTCCTGATTTGTATTTTACTGTTTGTGTTGTATATAGTGTGTTTTTTCTTTTATCTCCTATAGATTTTTTATTCCCCTTTATTTCAATAAACTCACTATCGGCAAAACAAAATACCGGACGAAATGAACTTGCTATTTTAATTGTCTTTGTACTTTCTTCAATCACACACATTGACAGGTCCATTCCATCATAATTATCATCTGTCTTTTCTTTATTCAATTCATTTATTATTCCCTCATTTAAAAGATTTAGGATCTCCGATGGTTCAAGTATTCGCTTAAAATTAATTATTTCATTTAATAACGTATTTCCAATCATCGACATCAATGAACCCGGAACACCGTGTCCCGTACAATCAACTACCGAAAATATTTTATAGTTATCAATATTTTTAATCCAACAAAAATCGCCGCTCACTATATCTTTTGGTTTATATATTAACAAATTGGCATTAAATATCGAGTCTATTAATTCCTTTGAGGGGAGTATTGCTGTTTGAATTTTTTTTGCGTAATTGATACTGTCGGTAATATATTTATTTCTTTCTACAAGTTGTTTATTTTGTTCTTCCAATTTTTTTCTTACATGTAACAGTTCAAGATGATTTTTTACACGGGCTAACACAATAGGCGGACTAATAGGTTTAGGTATAAAATCAACAGCACCCAACTCAAGACCTTTTGTTTCATCTTCAACCGAATTTTTAGCAGTAATAAAAATAATAGGAATATCACACGTTCCCGGATTTGCTTTTAATCTTCTGCAAGTTTCAAATCCATCCATTTCCGGCATCATTACATCCAGCAAAATCAAGTCCGGTTTTTTACTTTGAACAACTTTTAAAGCTTTTTCACCATTTAAGGCTATACTTTTTTTGTAATCCTTTAGTATATTACTAAGAATATCTATATTTTCGGGAGTATCGTCTACTATAAGTATTCTTTGTTCTTCCATAAACTTTTCTTCACATTATATTCTACAATCAGTTAATTATAATATAATAATCTTTTCCAATCGGGTGAGTTGAAAGTATATTAATCCTTTTTTTTATTAATATACTTGTTGCATAATTTCGGAAATAATACAATTATTAAAACCACCCATGAACATTTTTTTCTAAAACTTCCGGCATTTCCTAATTTTTACTGTTTATAAATTATAATACTTTTAAATTAATAATTTAGTTGTATGCAGTTAAAGCATTTATTGAAATCGCAAAATATTTTATCAAAACTAATCAAATGTTGGTTTAAACATTCTTCCAGCCATTCATAAATGTCCGGCGTCAACATTTAAGAAAAACCTTTTGATAAAAACAAAAATTTATAATTTCCTAAATCGGTTTTATTTTTTTTATTTTCAATGTGATGTGTATAAAATGCAGCAAATTTGGTTATCCGCATAAATCCCTCATTAGCCTTTAAGTGGTTTTATCTGTTTTTCCTGAAAATTTATTATGCCAACAATCTCATCTTTACATCTAAATTCTGTAAAGAATATTAAAAATGAGTTTGCCACATTAATAATTTCTTTATACTGTGAGTCAATAATAACCTCACTAATATATAATTCCCCACTCCATTGTAGCATTATTATTTTGTATATTAATTAAAAAATGAACTCTATTAAAAATTCAATGATTTAATTCTTTTAATTTACTGCTATTTAAATAATACCATATAAACCAATATAAAAATCCAAAGCACCCTATGTTTTGGCTATCTATATTTTTAATATAATCCAATTTACAAACAATATCAAGATAATTATATAGAAAAAATCACGGATATTAGAGCAAAATAGAAATGTCACTTGCCAAGCAAAATACAAAGCTAAAATAATTACAAACCAATTTAATCACACAAATCACGTTTCTGATATGTTAAAATGCAAAAAGCCCGAACAAATTCATTCCAAGCTTTATTGGGGGCCGATCCCGATACTTCAGGAAACTTGCGGTCTTCCCGAATTTCGGGACGTTCTAACCAATTGAACTATCATAAATTGGCAATCACTTTCTTTTCCATTCAATCAAGGTAATCCCTTAATCCTTTAATCATGGTTCAGACATTTTAAAATGAAAAAAGCCCGAATAAATTCACTCCAAGCTTTGATATGGGCCGATCCCGATACTTCGGGAAACTCACGGCCTTCCCGACATGTCGGGACGTTCTAACCAACTGAACTACTTTTGACAGCATAATCACAATAATCATATCAATCACACAAATCATAGTTCAGACATTTTAAAATGAAAAAAGCCCGAATAAATTCACTCCAAGCTTTGATATGGGCCGATCCCGGTACTTCGGGAAACTCACGGCCTTCCCGACATGTCGGGACGTTCTAACCAACTGAACTACAACAATATTCCCTCTTGCAAAATCACAATCTTTTCAATCCAATCATGGTAATCATATAAATCACACAAATCACAGTTCAGACAATGTTTAAAATGCAAAAAGCCCAGATTACTCTGAGCTTTTGCGAGACTAAACGGAATATAAACTCTCGCGGCCTTCCCGAATTTCGGGACGTTCTAACCAACTGAATTACAACAATATTCCCTCTTGCAAAATCACAATCTGTTCAATCCAATCATGGTAATCATATAAATCACACAAATCACAGTTCAGACAATGTTTAAAATGCAAAAAACCCGAAGCTTTCACTTCAGGTTTTCTTGCGGGGCCGATCCCGATAAATCGGGAAACTTGCGGCCTTCCCGACTTTCGGGACGTTCTAACCAACCGAACTACCTTTTTAAAAAGCAAAAAGCTCAGGTTACTCTGAGCTTTTTTGCGGGGCCGATCCCGATATATCGGGAAACTCGCGGCCTTCCCGATTCTCGGGACGTTCTAACCAACTGAACTACTCTTTAAAATGAAAAAAGCCCAGATTACTCTGAGCTTTGATATGGGCTGATCCCGATACATCGGGAAACTCACGGCCTTCCCGAATTTCGGGACGTTCTAACCAACTGAACTACTCTTTAAAATGAAAAAAGCCCGAAGTGTTAACTTCAGGCTTTTTTGCGGGGCCGACGAGACTCGAACTCGCGGCCTCCTGCGTGACAGGCAGGCGTTCTAACCAACTGAACTACAGCCCCGTATATTTATGAACAATGTCAAAAATAGACTGTAATAATACACACAAAATACTTTAAATGCAAGAAATTTATTTATATATTTAAATAATTTTTAATTTTTTTTGTAATTCCACAACAAAACAAGCACCTTTACCTTCTTCACTTTCCACCCAAATATTACCTTGGTGCAAATCTATAAGTTCTTTTACTATTGCCAATCCAAGTCCGGTTGAGCTTTCACCGCCGGTAGGTCTGGCCGAAAGTTTTTGAAATTTTACAAACAACATTTCTTTATCTTCCTTAGTAAAACCGGGACCTTCATCCTTCACTTTAATTTGCACTATTTCACCTAAATCAATCAGCGTAATTATAATTTCCTTTTCTATTGGCGAGTATTTTACAGCATTACTAATTATATTATCAATAATTTCATAAATCCATTTTTCATCTGCGCAAATTTCAACATTGCCAGATTCTACAATTTTAAGCACTTGTTTTTTCTTTGTAGCTCTTATTTGATTTTCTAAAACAATTCTTTGAACTAATTCAGAAATTGAAAACTCTTTAATTTGCAATTTAAATTTTGTATTTTCAACAATTATCGATTCCAAAAGTTCTGTAATTAACGAAAGCATTCTATTTGAGGATGTGTGAATTATATCCAACATAGATGCGGTTTCGCTATCTATAACATTATCTTCTTTAATTAATTGCAGAAGACTTATTATAGTACCAAGCGGATTTTTAAGATCGTGAGCCGCAATACTTAAAATTTCACTTTTAAATTCGTTTGCTTTTATTAACTCTGTATTTACTCTTTCCAACTCTTCATTAGCATGTTTTGTTTTTAACAATAGTCTTTCGGTTATCTCTTTTTCTTCTTTAAGATCGGCAATTTTTTCATTAATAATAATTTCCAATTCTTTATTTTGTTTATCTATCCTATCATATTTACGCTTTTGGAAAATTACGGTAGCTAAAATTATTAGAACAACTCCAATTACAAAATAGATTACAATCATCCAAACAGATAAATACCAAGCGGGATATATTATAAACTTAATTTCCGTAATATCACTCCACAAATAACCTGTTTGTTGAGCCTTAACTTGAAAAACGTACTCTCCTTCGGGAAGATTTATAAAAGACTGCGTTTCAAGATTTATTAAATCGGACCAATTATCCATCAATCCTACAAGTTTATATTTATATTGTATTTTGTTTGGATAAATTAAAGAAGCATATTCAAATTTAAGATTAGTTTTTCCGGTAAACGTTAAATTTTCTTTATTATTTAAGACCTCCATATTCTTTTCTAAAACAGAAAATATTTCCGGTTTTGGAGTTTTACTTATATTAATTTTATCCAATTGCCAATAAGCTAAACCACTACTTGTTGCAACCCATATTTTTTCATCTTTATCAATAACAATCCCATGCGGTGATACAACAGTATTAGGCAGTCCGTCATTTTTAGAAAATGTAGTAAATTCATTATTAACTTTAAGCAGCACTCCATGTTCTGTTCCTACCCAAAGTCTGCCGGATTTATCCAACAATAATGCTTTTGTATTAAGTATTTCCCCTTCTTTAGACCCGCTTAAAACAGAAATAATTCCATCTTTAAATTTTAGAAGTCCAATATTAGAAGCTGCTAAAAAAGAGTTGTCATATAAAAGAAGGATATCATTTAACACTAATCCTGTTTTAATTTTTAATTTGTTTTTAACCTTAATTTCTTCAAAACTATTTGTGCTAATATTAAATTTTAATATTGTAAAATTATTCAAATTACTTACAAAATATATCTGGTTATTTATAACCTTAAGAATTGGTTCAAGACCCGTAAATTTTGAAATATCGTATTTTTCAATATTAAATTTTTTGTCAATTTTAATAATTTTTCCACTTAATTCGGCATATCCCCATAAATTACCAAAATCATCTATGTCCATTACGGTAAGCCGGACTCCAATTTCTTTTTCTCCAAATGTCTTAGTATAATTTCCTTTTTTATAAACCAATTCACCGTTTCTATTAGAAACCCACAATATTTCATTTTGTACAGCAAATGTATATACCCGTTTCCCATTGCTATTATATTTTGTTAATAAACTATAATTATTATTTTGGTTTCCAACACTATAAACATTCTCCTGGTCTGAAAAATAAACTAATCCTTTTTCATCAGTTAATAATGTTCTCACATAAGAAGTACCACCATTTAGCTGCAAATTACCAAAAACAAATTCCGAAAAAAATGTTTTTTGAATTAGTCCGATACCTTCATCGGAACATACCCATAAATTTTTATCTTTATCCCCGGTAATATAATTAACAATTGTTCTAAAATTATAATCCTGCATTGGTATGGGAGTATCCGTTCCGAGTTCCCATCTAAATAGACCGGCATTACCGGTACCAATATAACACCAATTATTTTCGTCAAAATAAAAGGTCATACAATTAATAAGCGGCAAAACAATTGAGGAAGTTAATACATTATTACCTTTATCTAAAACAACTTTTAATAATCCATAACTTGTTGCTGCAAAAATGGAATTGTCTTTTAAAACTTTCAATTGATTAATATAAAATTGAGGGAGTGTAATTCCTAAGGGAATTTCTATAAAAATATCCCTTTCTTGATCAAGCCTGAACAAATATCCTTGCCAAGAACTAGCAAAAATATTTCCATAATTATCTTCAACAATTATAAACGAATGCAAATAGTTATCGGTGCTATATTTAGACGAGAATGAATATTTTTTTATTTTACCATTTTTAAATTTACAAATCCCATTATTATCACCTATCCATAAAGTATTATTTCTATCAACAAACAAGTCTTTTGGGTAAAACAGTAAACTATCAACAAAAGAAGTGCTTCCCGAAATAAGTGATTTATATGTATATTCTTTACCTTGCCCAACAAGATAACCAACCCCCAAATCTGTAGCTATAATAATTTTTCCGTCTTTTGCCTGTAAAACATCTTTAACATATAACGAAGGTAACCCTTCAGAAATATTAATAAAATTTTTACCATCAAATCTAGCCAAACCGGCATCGGTTGCAATCCAAATAAAACCTTTGTCATCCTGAATGAGTGTTTTAGTTAAATTGCTTGCTAATCCTTGTTCATCACTATATTTATGATACGAAATATTTTGACAAAAGAAAACCTCAACCACAAAAAGAAAACACAATAAATATTTAGTCATCTATCCTTTCGGTTTTTTTATTAATTGGGCACTGCAATAATTAACCTATATTAAATTTAATAAAGTTATTATTAAAGCACAAAGATTAATTTTATAATTATTATATTTTCTAATTGCCAAAAAAAAATGCCCTTTTATTTAAAAGGGCATTTTTTGTATAATGGTCAAATATTTTACTTAAGAATATCCGGCAAATCAAGTTCCTTTGCGGATTTTATTTCCCCTTCGGGATTTAACTCAAAAGGATTATCAACAATCTCTTTTTTACCGCCCGTAAAAGTTATAGTAATTTTAGGATTTTTAATTGCTTCAATAACTTTTTCAACAGTAGTTAATTTTGCATTAAAGAAAACATAAGCAAAAATTTCGGTTGTATAGTTGGTCGCAAATCGTACAATTCCACTATCATTAGATAAATGACTCATTAAATAGCTCAACTGACGTTTTGCCAAAGGAGAAGCAGCTTCGGGCATTGGGAAAACCAAAACGGATAAATCTTCCGATTTATATGTTTTATACTTATTAAATGCCTTATCATAACTTTTGAACATTCTTTTATTATATTCGGCAACATTAATTTTACCGGCCTGCATTTCGGCATTCATCACTTCAAACTCTATTTCTCTTATTTCAAAACCTTGTTTGGTTTTTATTTTAACGGTTTTTGCTTTTATCAATTTTTCAATTTGATACAACGAACTGATTTTATCATTAAAATAGATAACAGCGTTAACAGGTTCGCCAAAATGGGTTTCATATCCATAAACTCCCGCATCCTTTTTTAATGCCCACGAAAGGTTAATATAATCAAGATTATCAAATAGTCCATTTACGGCTATTTCACAAACAGAAATACTGTCGGTCATATTTTTCTTAATCTTATTAACTTCTTGTTTTGCAGGAGTAAATATTGCCTCTTTTACTTTTTCGGCACTTATTTTTGAAGGGTCATAATATATTTCCACGGTATGCGAAGATGCATAAGCATCCAAACCAACAATGCCGGGGATATTGTTTATTTGGTTCATTAGAGACATTGCACTTCCATAACATTTTACTGTTTTTAGGTTTTCCATTCTAAATGTCTGAACATTTTTAACTTGGTCAAAACCGCCCCATCGCTCCGAGATAGTTGAAAATTCAAAAGTAGAACCATACCATAAACTTAATCCAATTAAAACTATTGTTGCAATAGGAGCAATATATTTTGTGGTTTTGGTTTTACCAATTGTTACTGAATTTTTAGTTGGGCACGAATGAACGCAATCGCAGCACAAATTACAATCAATATCGTCAATCACATCAAATTTGGTTAAATCAATACCTTGCGGACAATTAGCTTCGCAAATTCCGCATTTGCTGCATGTATCGTTATGTCTATGAATTTTAAAAAACGGTAAAAAGAACCCCTTTTTAAATCCAACTTCAGTTATTAAACCCACTAAAACCAAACCGGCCAATAAATAAACATAACTTAAATTGACACCAAATAGTTTTAATAAAACAAAAACTATAATAACCCCGCCGGCACCATAGACGTTTAAGAAAATATTACTTACAGCACCTAATGGGCAAAGGTATTTGCACCAAAACATTCTAAAAAAGAAAGAACCCAACAGCGTAATAGCAACCGCAATAATAGCATAAACTAAAGTAATATCGGGATTTTTAAATAAATTAACCAATGCAAAATAAGGATCGTATTGCTTACAAAATAATTCACTCATTGTCATTGTAAAATAAACCGTTATAAACAATAACACATATTTTAAAATTCTTAAAGGTCTATCAACAACCTTGGGAATGTCAAATCTTAATTTTAATTTTTCACCAAGTTTCCCAATCCACTCCATAATAGTGCCAAGCGGACAAATATAACTGCAAAACAGTTTTCCCAACAGCAGAACACCTAATATTAATCCAAAACCCAAAGCTACCTGTACAGTGCTCATTTGGCACGACATAGTACCTAATTCCAGTTTGCTAAAAAATGAAGAAATACCGCCAAAAGGACAATACGCTTCAAAATCTTGCGCATACGAAGAATCGAACAAAGGTCTTACTCCAACATATACTACAAGTGCTAAAAAAATAAATTGTAAAATAACGCGTATCTTATTTTTCATCGTTACAATTTGCTCCTAAATTATATAAAAAGATTATAATATCTTAAAAATTAATATATCAAGTATCTATGTAAGTTTAAAGATTTTTTTTTCAATTAGCTAAAAATTAATTAATGAGGAGAAATAACATCAATCCTCTTTCGTTTTTGAAAGAGGATTAATATAAAAAGGGATAATTATTTAATAAATAACATTTTTTTATTTTGAGAATAAATGATATTATTTGTCAATTTATCGGAAACTTTCAAACTGTAAAAATACACGCCGCTATTAAAATTCCCCTTAGGTGTAAAATTTGTTTTATGTAAACCTGCCGATTCTAATTTATTAACCAATGTTTCAACTTCCCGACCAAGCAAATCGAATATTTTTAACGTTACATATCCATCACTTGCTAATTGATACTGAATAGATGTTGAAGGATTAAAAGGATTAGGATAATTTTGCATTAACACAAAATCTTTTGGTGTTGTAACATTTACTTCAACCACATCCGAATATGTGAATGAACCATCAAAATCAATCTGTTTAAGTCTGTAATAAACAGTTTTGTTAGAAGAATAATTGTCAATAAATGAATATTTATTGATTTCAGTAGATGTGCCATTTCCTTCAACAAACCCTATTTTTGCAAATGTTCCTTTATCTAAACTGCGCTCAATTTCAAAGCCGTTATTATTTGTTTCTGTAGCGGTAATCCAATTTAGACTTACAGCTCCGTTTTCATAACTTGCACCAAACGAAACAAGTTCAACAGGCACTTCAAAATGACCAAGCCGAGCAACATAAAGCTCATCATCACCGGCAGAAGTTAATGTTCCCTCATCAAAAGAGGCGGTTAAATTAAAATTTCCTGTTAAAAACAAATTGCCAATTTTATCGGCAGCAATATCGGTACAATAGTCTTCATCCGTTCCACCGGCTGATTTAAACCACAATACAGTATCAGCACCAACACATAAAGCAGTAAAAAGATCTCTTCCGCCCGTACTTGTATAAGGAGTACCATTATAGGTTACAGTTCCATAATAATATCCGCCAATAAAATATTTATTATCTTTTCCGGCAGAAACTGCATAAACTCTGTCTCCTAAAACACTTCCATTGTGATAAAAGCTTGAGAAATCTCCTGATGTTTTATACATAGCAACGTACCCGTCATCAGCACCGTTACTTAAAATCATATTTCCGCCAACATTTACGGTATCTATAAAGTATCCGCCTAAAACCAAATCAGTCCCATTACTTAAAATATCTATATCACTTACAACATCATCTTTTGGACCGCCAAATGTTTTAACCCATTCATATGTTCCATCCGGTGTTAATTTGGTTAAAAACACATCCCTTCCACCAACGCTTGTAACCTGATTAGCACCAAAATTTGAAGTACCGGCATATTGCCCGCAAACATAAACATTATTTTGTGCGTCAGTAACAACTCCCCAGCCTTCCTCACCGGAATTACTGCTTCCTGCTGCTTTAACCCATAGTAAATCACCACTTGGATTATATTTTGCAACAAAAATATCTCTATCTCCATAACCGGTCAACTTATAACCGTTAAAGTTTACAGTATCAACACCTGTACCGCCAAAATATCCTGTAACTAAATAATTACCGGCTGCATCAACAGTTATGCTGTTTCCCCTGTCTTGTCTATATGATGAACCTTTTTTAGCCCAAAGAACATCACCGGCCGCATTATATTTAACAACAACCACATCCCAATTGCCTGAACCAACAAGAGTAATTCCGCCAAAAACACTATTCCCATATAAGGCACCTGTAACAATTACATCACCATTTGCATCAATTACAACATCTCTGCCTTCGGTAGTAACTTGATTACCGCCTTCGTGCGCCCATACGCATAAGCCTTCATGATCGTATTTAGCCACAAAATAATCTTTTGTTCCCGTATGTGTAATTGAAATACCGTTTCCCATATTTAATGGTTTACTTTGGAATTTTCCGGTTACATATATATTGTTGCCATATTGGTCAACGGTAATTCCGTATGGAATTTCTTCGTTAATACCTGATGCAGAAGTAAGCCATGCGTAAGTTGGCACTTGTGCATTCATTACCGATATCATTAAGAGAACAAAAATTGATGCAAAAATTAGTCGATTTTTTTTCATTCTAACTTCTCCGTTTATTTGTAATACATTATATGAATTATCTTATTTTTAAAAATTAAGTGATAAAGCTATTTTAACAACTAACAAAACAGCCCTATCATTTTTAAAATTTCTTATTACCTTAAAAGCATCATCTTTTTTGTAATAATATTGTTATTAACTTTTAACGAGTAAAAATACACACCGCTGCTTAATTTAGAAGCATCAAAATTTAATGAGTAGGCCCCTGTGCTCTGTTCTTTATTTACCAAAGTAGATATTTTTTGGCCAAGCAAATTAAACACACTTAAATTAACCAGTCCGGGTTCATTTATTGAATACTTAATTATTGTTGAAGGATTAAAGGGATTAGGATAATTTTGATTAAGAGTAAATGAATTTACGTTTATATTTTCATCATCCATAGATACAAAAGGGGCAGTAGTAAAAATAGAGGAATAACCACCGGTAACCCAAGTATAACCCGATTTATCATAAGCTGTTCCATATAATGTTGCAACATCAATAACATTGGTATCACATACAGACGCCCAGTTAGCACCGCCATCTGTTGATTCAAATATTGATTTTTGTCCGGCCATAAACCATTTATCAGCACTAAAACCGGAGACATGAGTCATTGTTTTTGTTGGATCGGGTGTATCAAAATAATCCCAAGTTTTGCCGCCATCTGTAGTTTTGAAAGATAAAACACCGGCAATATAACCTATATTTGCACCATAAAACTCCACATCATTCAACAAAACACCAGAGGATGGGGCACTTGCCGGAATACCGTTTAATGTTGACGCTACCCATGTTAAACCGCCATCTATTGTATACATTACTGTTCTATTTTTACCAATAATTACACCATTATTTGCATCAGTAAAATATACATCATACAAATCAACGCCGCCTCCTGTTGTAATAGTAGTCCATGTAGTACCGCCGTCGGTTGTTTTTAGCATATTGTTTCCAACCCGACCAACAACATATCCAAGATTTTCGTCAATAAAGTGGATACCATTAAAAACTAAACTTGTAACGGCACTATCTTTAATAACGGCAAACCAAGTATTCCCGCCATCGGTAGTTTTACATACCTGATTGCTTGAACGAGCAATGTAACCTATTTGATCATTAACAAAACAAACGGCATTTATTTTAGGACACTTGTTGTTTACAACAACATAACCTCCATTCCAACTAAAACCCCCATCGGTCGATTTTACATAAACACCACCAAAACCAACAGAAAATATTATTTTATCTGTTACAACTTGAATTGAATTTAAATTTGAAGCAGGAACTTTTGTTATTTGAACCCATGTTTGACCGAAATCGGACGAATAACCAATACAACCACCATCACCGGTCACCCACAACTGATCACCAATTCCGGTAATAAAACTTACAGGAAAGCCAAATGGAAGAGATAAATATTCCCAATTAATACCGCCATCGGTAGTTTTTATTATTACACTTCCTTCATACGAACTTGTACCGCCAACACAAAAACCGTTTAATTCGTCTTTAAAATAAACTTCTTCCAAATTTACATAAGTACGTTGTTCTTCGGATAATGTCTGATATTCCCAAGTAGCTCCGCCGTTAGTGGTTTTTAAGTGGATGGAAGGCTGTAAGCCTGCAGCTCTTGATCCCCATCCTGAAGCATATGCAACATTATCATTTACCATATATAGACCCCAAATATCCGATCGGGAATAGTTAAAGCCCCCTAAGTCCGGTATTGGAGAATTTGTCCATGTGGAACCATCTGTTGTATAATAAAGAGTACCGACATCCTTACCTGTTACAATTCCCTTAGTAGGAGAAGAAAAACTCATGGCTAAAAGGTCTCTGGTTGCTTGTAAACTAATATTCCATGTATTCCCACCATCTGTAGTTTTTATTATTTGACCACCGGCCGTATTAGATACCATCAAAAAACCATTATTTAAATCAGGAAAGTAAATCTCTTTAATTGTGCCATTTGCGGAACTAATATTTACAACATTCCAGTTTTCACCTCCATCAACAGTTGTAAGCAGCGTTTGAGATGTTGTACCAATAAATCCGTGCTGCTCATCAACAAAATAAACTCCGTATAACGAGGCAATAACGGGTGCTTTGAAATTTTCCCAATTTTGACCGCCGTCAGTTGTTTTAAGAATTTGTCCACTAGCCCCAACAGACCACCCCAGCATATTATTTATCATAAATACTTTTGTAAGCGACTCGCCCATATATTTATGCGCTGTCCGCCATCCATCAGCATTAACTATGCCGGCAAATAAAATTATAACAAACAACATATTAATTATTCTTTTCATGTTAATCCTTCAAATAATGTTTATTTTAAAAAGTAAAAAGTCTTAGTGTAATTTTAGTGCTCCAATTATTTTGTTTAAGCAAGTTTTCGTTTTTAATTTTATAATTCATATAATCAGTTGTAATATCAACCACCGCTAAATCCAAATACGAATATCCAAGTCCAAACGTATATATACTGTAACTAACATCATTACCGCCATATAATAAGTCATGCTCCATTGTGCAATAATTAATCCCGCCTCTAATTTTTAAATTACCGGCAGGGGCAAATTCAAAACCAACCTTAATTAAATTATCGTTGGAAACCAATGAAGCAAATCTGTCATCAATATATTTCGAGGAATCCGCATTGTTTTTAATAAACGAGTATTCTGCCCCTAAAACTAAATTATAAAAGTCAAATTTATACGAACCGCCTGCTCCAAGCTCTAAAACATCGGTATTCCATTCCCACAAAAGAAGGTCTCGTCCTGAATTTTTTGACCAGTTATCAATTTTGTTATATCTAGTTTTAATCCCCACAATTAAGTTTTCCGAAGCAGAATATTGCGCCTGCATATTTAATGTATATTCACCATACGAAGTATAACCTTCGGGAGCATCAATAATACTGCTTTTAGGAACTAATATTTTAGTATAATAATCGTCAAATTCGCCCGAAACACCAATTTTTAATCTTTTAATTGGGCTAAAATAAATCTGCATTGCATATTCATTTCTCATTTTTCTAACTTTGTGATTAACAACCGAGCTTCTATACAAAACCGCATATGTTTCGCCTCTGTATTGATAAGCTTCTATTGAGAAAAGATTTACATCTTCTGCTCTAATTGCTTCCTGTTGATCCCTAACAGAATATTTTAACCCTAAAACAAAATTTTCGGATATTTTATACGCTAGACCCAAAACACCATAAACATCTCTATAGGTTGTTTCGGCAAAAGAATATTTTTTCTTCAAGCCCGATAAAATTTGATAATTAACCTGAGCACCAATATATAAATTATCCATCAGCATTAAACTATGCGAAAACATAAATGTTGGGCCATTAAACCTAACATCACCGGTTGTAGTATCAGTAAAAAAGAATGATTCACCCGCATATGTATCTTTTATTAACGTCCTGTAAGTATTGCGTCTAAATTCGTAATTGTAATATGCTGCGGCTTTAAATGTTCCGCTTGCACCCAATGGTTTTACTCCGGTTACCCCTGTTTTTAGATTATATACTCCATCGGAAGAAAATTTTCTTCTATAATTGCCCCAGCTATTACCAACAGACGGGTCAATATCAAGCCACATATCTTTTTCGCTTTCAATTAACCATGCCGGATTTTTGCCAAAGTCGTATAAATCAAATGTAACATCTTTATCATAAATAGAATAAGAAAGTCCACCCATTGCAGAAGTTCTGGATTCCTGCGCATAAATTGAACAATAACAAGAGATAACCATTAATACCATAATTATTATACTTTTCTTCATATTATCCTCATTGTAACAGTAATTAATGATAACCGGGAGTCGGCGAGTTTGTTATTTCAAAATCAAGCGTACCGTCATTTGTATCTTCTCCCACCTCACGTCTTCTCATAGATCTACCGCTGTAGGTTGATGGACTTAAAACCCAGCCTCTATCAACTCGGTTATCTAAAGTTTTTCTAACCGTGGAAGATGTTTGATATTCCACACCATCAATTATTGTACTTATGTCAATTCCATCACTCCAAACAGTATCAACACCCGAGGCAACAACAATAACATCGCTAACTAAACTAATTAAAAAATCTACTGTTTTATCACTTCTCATATTTATCAAATTTTTTACGTTTGGATTATCAATATCATTTGCAGAATATTGGTTATAAAACTCCCAATCGGCATTACTTAAATCGACTGCGGCCGACATACTGTTTTTATGATTAACAGCATCACAAGCAAGCACTATAAAAGTTTTAGGATCAAACGGGTAATTTTTTTCGCCCGGACTCCCGGGGAATTTAGAAATATACGTCACACCGTCAATATCACCATCTTCTCCTTCATCGGCACCGGGTCCAAGTAATCCTTCATCACTGTTGCCCGAAACCCGCATAACAATCATTCCGTCTAAATATTTAACACTATCGCTGCTGTTATACAACTCTATAAATTGATCATAAAAAAAGAATATATTGTTAACCGGGCCGCATGCGTAAATTTCATTAATCGAAATTCCGCTGCTCGAAATAGCTTTTCCAAAAACCGTATCAATAGCAACATCACCGGGATTAACTTCAACTCCTTTAATATTGCCGACAATTATTATACTTGGGTCTTCGGGAAGCGGCATACGAACGGAAATATCATAAGAGGCTGATGGTAAATTGCCAATTGATATTTTCCCCTCATTATCCAAATATTTTACAAATACTCCATATATTGAATTTAATATTACTTTTGCTCCCGGAAGTGGTGTATATTTTATAACTCCGGCAACTGACGACGTATCCCATAACGCAACAAGTTTTATTTCGGCATTTCCATCTACTAAATTTGGCATTTCTTCACGACAGGCCGCCAAACCAAACAATGCCAATATTATTACTACTTTGAATATTTTCATCTTTGGCTCCTAATTATTTAAATAAATTATCTATAATCATACTAAATTCCAAACCATAAAACAAATCAGGATTTCTTTTTTCGTCCATATAAGTTGTTGGACTAGATTGATACGTATTAATTGCCGGGTCATCTAAAAAGTTATTTACATAAAAGGATACTTCCGCACCTTTAAAAAGTGATTTACTAACATTAAACGTAAATAACCATTTACTTGGTCTGGTTTTTGTACTTTCGTTAAATAATCGGGTTGCTAATTCTGCAGGGGTTAGATAAGAATAGTTTACAGGTTCCAAATTAAAGTTTTTTCTTCTTTCGCTAAGTACTTGTTCAGCTCGTAAAGTGACCCATAAACCTAAAGTTGGATGCGTGTACTTTAAAAAATAATTCAAGACTATTTCATCTCGCCAACTGCCCGAGCTGTTATATGTCCAGCCAATTAAAGTATCAATTGTAAGTCCCGGTACTTTGTAATTTGGAGATTGTCCCCATGCTGCATTTGGATACTGGTCATATACCGTATTACCTCCGGGGGTTTTTGTGTAATTATAACTTCCCGTAATTTTAAATGTCATATTTAACGCATCAATTTTTGAAGTTTTTAGTGTGGCTTCAAATCCTTTACTAAAATATTTACCTACATTTTGCGACATTGAAACAACATCAAGATAATATATTTTCAAATCCGAAGCAGAGTCGTCAACATAAAAAAATGGACTTACAACCCCTGTCGGCTGTCCGCTACGCTCTTTATAATATGCAGATATTGTTAACCCAATTTTGTTAAATAGTTTTTCGTCATAAGAAAGTTCGTATTGCGTTTCTTTATAACCTTTTAATTCGGGAACCGTTAAATTAAACACAAAATAATTTACTTTGTTAGAAACAGGGTCACGCCATTGTAGTATATCATCTTGCGGATAAACCGTACTCATTGGTGGCGATTTAGAAGTTCTACCCGCACTCATTCTTAACTGTCTGTTTTGGCCCAAATAAACCATCAAATTTACACGAGGATTAAAAAACGAACCTTGATGTGATTCTACTAAATCACCATCACCCCATAATCCTTTAAGATTTATATTTTTTGGCCTATACATTTCGTAACGAAAACCAAACATTAACGAAAAATCAAAAAATAATTTTCCCGTCATTTTGTTTTCGGCGTATAAACTAATTAGTGTTTGTCCGGGCATTTCATCAAAAGTTCTTGGTCTTCTAGGAGAATCTGCCCCATAATAATTAAACAGGGTATCAATAATTATCCCTTCTCCGGTATTTGCGTCATATTCAATTTCAGTTCCAATCAAATATTTATTAATATAGCTGCCGGTAAAATATACATCCTGATATTCAAACCTTCCACCCGCGTTCCATTCTTGACCCTTATTTTGCAGCACTCCCGTATATATTGATACAGTATCTCCATTTGGTAAAACACGCAGGTCTGACTGCACTAATTTAGATTTTCTCAAACTAATCTTATTCATTTTAACATATGCCGAATAATCTAAAGCAGAAACATTATCTTCGGATTTATAGGTACCCCAAGTGTTAAATCCTAACGAAAAACCTCTATTATAGTTTTTAGTTTGCGAAAAATCATTCTTTGGTTCTTCTTCATCATTAATTACTTGTGTAGAAAACTTATAATTAGAAATTAATTTACCTTCATAAGATTTATTTGTATAAACTATCTGACCGGAATAACGAGTATATTCGTCACCTTCCAATCGAACATCTCGTTCACTACGAGCAATATTTACATTATAGCTTAATGAATTTTCTTTATTTAAACCAAATCCACCGCCAAGGTTCCCCTCGTTTGTAGTAGGATTATTTTTAAATTTAAACCTATGCGGTGAAGCACCAATTTTTGTTTTAATATCAATTATGCCTGATGTAAAATCGCCATATCTTACAGAAGGCAATCCGCTTATTACTTCAATGGATTCAATATTGTCGGCGGGTATCTGACGTAAATCAACTCCTCTGCCGTTTGTACTGCCGCCAAATTTTGCACCCGCTAAACCTTCAAACTGCATATTCGAATTATTTGATTCTCTGGCACCATCAACCAAAATAAGTGTTCCAAAAGCAGACAAAGCATCTGCCTCATCTCCACGAATTGTAACCTGACTTGTTTTATTTAAGCCTTGGTTATCACTTTTTTGAATTCCGGGAACTAAATTTAATACATCTTTTAAATTGGTTGCTTGAAAATGTTCAATTTCTGAACTTGTAATTGTGGTTCTGGTATTAATTTCAGTAGGAATCAATTCAGAAGTTCCCACAACTTTTATTCCGCCAATCTCAAAAGATTCCGATTCCAGTTTAACATTAAGCTCAGTCTTTTTTCCATCAACAATTGTTACTTTTTTAATAATTGTTTTATATCCAACAAAAGAAAACTTAACAGAATAAGTACCTGAAAGTAAATTTCCGATTTCATAACTTCCGTCAAGCCTTGAAGAGGCACCATATTTATTTTCCAGAATAATGATGTTTGTCCCGGGTAAAGGTTCGCCTTCTTCATCAGTTACTTTACCAATTATCCCACCCCTTTCGGCTGCATTACTTTCGGATTTTGAATAATCGGAAAGGCCTACCGGCAAACTGTTTTGCCCTAACGTGTTTATCGTTATTGATATAACAAAAATTAAAATACTCGTAATTATTTGTTTATAGTTCATATTTCATCCTGTCAATTTGCAAGACTTCATTATTTTGTTTTATCAAACGGAATAAAGATATTTATTGCTATTATACCATATATTCCTGTTACTAGTACAATTATAAAATCTAAAATCCCTTTTTTTAAGCTAAGGCCGCGCTTAATATACAACCCCATGCTTATCAAAACCAAAAAAATGTTTAATATAAGAAATGAAAATCCGCTGCATTCAAAGTCTAAATTGATTAAATAAGAATACTGGTTACCTAAACCAATCCTAAACGGAAATATATATGTTGCAGCTGTACCAATCCCCATTTTTTTTACGTTTTGAATAGGTTCGTAATAAGTATCAAAAACCTTGTAGTTTTTAGTAAGCATAAATACTTTTAACGAATCGCTATTTGTTAAAATAGCATAGCGAAAGAAAATATCTCCCCTGAAAACCAGAGTTGTATTTGAGCTGTTATAACCTGTTATTGGTAATTTTTTTAATTTATAATTTTTATACGTAATCATAAATATTTCATCATTTTCGGTTAAAATAATACCATAAAATTCTTTTAATGAACTTTCAGCAATCATCATCGATTTAACTTTTATACTTTCGCTTGCACGTATATTTTTGCAAAAAGGTCTTCCTTTAACCATTTTTATATGGAATATTTGGTCGGCATTATCTACTACAAAATAACCTTCATCAAAAGCTTTTCTTGTTGTCGGATTTCCGTAAATAAATTTTGCAGGAAAACTAAATTCTTCTTTTATTAATGCTGTTGTAAACAAATCACTCTTTTCCTCATCTATAGTATTTGAAGTACAGTCAATAAATTCAATCCTTTTATTTGTAATTCTAAACACATCCGACGGCATTTCTAAACTTGCTCTACCCGATTTTGATTCAAGCATTGGAAACAGCTTAATTTGCGGTAAAGTGAGATTTGGAGGCGTGATTTTAATTCTAAAATTATTCAAACGCAATAAACTTAAATCTAATTTAATACCACGCAGTGAATCCGGCATTTTTTCAGTTGCTACTAACTGCCTATAATAAAAAATCGGTTCTAAACTTTCAAATTTATCGCGCGTATATTTGTTACCAACCTGATCGGTATATTTTACGGTTTCTGCCGGTCTAAATATTAGGAACTGATTTATTACCGGACTGTACAGTATCATTGGTATGCGGACGTTTATATCAAAAATTTTCCAATACATATTGGGTAAATATATTGAGGCTACAAGAATTGTAATAAAAATCATTAAATAACGTGTTGTTTTAACTATCATTTCATTGCTCCTCTTTTAAATCTATAACCTGTAATTAAAACCGAAAAAATAAAAACCAAAGACAACAATAAAAAGGTGAGCAGTGATTGGTGATATAAATTATACCAGCCCTTTTCCAATAACAAATCAATAAACCCAAAAACAATTGGAAGATAAAGAATTCGTCTTAACCAAATTGGTTCCAATATTATCATTGCTGATGAAAAATAAACAACAATTCCCGCAAAATACCAAGGAGCCATTGTAATTAACATACTTTGTGTTATATTTAACGGGAAAAATATTGAACTGACAATTATTAAGCCGGCTAACGAAAATATATATAATATTAATAATAACCCGCCCCCGACACCTATCATAGTAAAAAGCATTTTATTTTCTTTTACAGGCAGATGTAAAGTTAGTTTTAGCCTTTTTTCCGTTATTTCCGGAACAAATTGCGTTAACCCAAGCAACAACCCTGCTAACAATGGAATATACGTAATAACCGCATAATATGTGTAACCCATAAAAACAATGTTATACCATAAAGTAGATGCTTCGTAAAATTTAAGCTGATGTGAAATGTCAATATAAATATACACAATAACAATAAGCCAAAAAGCCAATAAACCTAAAAATGCCCATTTTGTTTTTAACCATTCCTTAAAAAGTACCGATTTTATCATTATCTCTCCTAATATTTTCCTGTTAGTCCAATAAAAGCATCCTCAAGAGTCATTGCAATGTCTCTAAAGTTTTCATAAACTATCCCTAAATTTCTTAAGTACAATTCAACTTCCGCATGATTCTTAAAACTATAAATTGTAGCGTTGTTTTTTACTAATTCAAAATTATTAATAACATCATCTTTTACAAATTTTATATCACTATTTTCTGCCAACTTAAATTTATATTGTTTATACGTCCCCATAAATTCTTTTACCGGCATTGAAAGCAAAACACTGTTGTAACCAAGTATCAAACAATCGTCAATTAAATTTTCCATATCCTGAATAATATGCGACGTAACAAAAATAGTTTTATTTTCGGCCTTGGCGTATTCTTGCAAATAATCAATAAATAATCTTCTATATCCCGGATCTAAGCCCATCGAATAATCATCTAAAATCATCAAATCCGGATCTTGGGCTAATATTAAACCAAGGGCTACTTGCGATCTTTGACCACAAGACATTTTAGATAACTTTTGTGTCGGCGTAATTTGCAATTTGCTCATCAATTCAAAATATGGCTCTTTTTTCCATTTTGGATAAAATGCCGAATAATATTTTTCGATTTGATAAATATTCATAAACGAATATTGAATATGTCCTTCCATCAAAAACCCCACTCGTGCTTTTGTTTCAGGAGATAGATTATGTGAATCTTCTCCAAAAATACTGCATTTGCCCGAATACGGCTCTAGATATCCGTTTAAAATATTAATTGTTGTTGTTTTGCCCGTCCCGTTTTTTCCTAATAGTCCTAATATACTTCCATTTTTAATATCAAAACTCATATTTTCGTATATAAGTTTTTTACCATAATAATGAGTTAAGTTTTCACATCGAACAGCATATTCCATAACTTTCTCTTAGTTTTAATGTTTAATAAAAATCACTAAATTTATTTTTTATTGTAAACATTTTTTATTATAAATGCAATGAATTTTTATGCAAATTATTGAAATTTTACTCTTTTTATTTGTTTTTTAATTTATTATTTAACCTAAACTTATTATACTTGTAATCTTTATAAAAGAATTGGGGATTTATGCTTTTATTAGGACAATATGTCCAATTATTTACAAATTTATTAGTAATAAAATTCCCTTTTTTTTATTTTGTAATTGTACGTTATTATTTCAAAAAGTATGATAATCAAAAAAACAATCTGCAATCTTTCATTTTTCCTTATTCAAAATAAAAACTCGAATATCTTTGTGTTTATGAATATTTAAGCCGGTAATTGTTCTGAAGAGGTTTGTATAAACGTTTTGATGATTTGAAATTTTATTATTTCAGATATAAAATTGATCTGTTTATTAAACTTTGCGGGGATGTAGCACAATGGATCTATTAGCAATAAATTATATTTAAACTTAAATAAAAACCACAGCATTTTTTACTGCGGTTTTTATTTGTAATTAAAATCGTGTAGTAATTATTTTATTATTTAACTCTTGTCATCTTTATTTCCATGGTTTTAAATTCAGTTCCCTTTGCATCAATAAACAGTTCAAAGAACTGTGTATCGTTATCAATATTTTTAACAATCTCTTTTATTTTAACTTCTTTTTTTTCAATTGGATCAACCATTAATCCGTAATAAATAATGGATTTACTCTCGGCATCATATTTACCGGCTGAAGTCATAATTCCTGTTCCCATGTTGTCTATCCAAACGGACTTATATTCCTTGGTTGCGTTATCAAATCCTTCAATATTCAAACCCTCCATTGGTTGTCCCATCATTATGCCGGAGTGTTTTGACTGCAAATATCTGCCGCCAAGTATCATTTCATTAATAACTTTACCTTCCGATACCATTGCTTCAGTATCCGGTAACATCCACATTTTTATTTCCGCTTTCCATTCACCCGCTAAATTCGCCATTCTTTTTTGTTCATCACCGGGAGTCATGTATTCCATCCATGCTTTTTGTTCTGCACTCATTTGAATTTCTTGCTCTTGAGCAAACATATTTAACGAAAAACCAAACACAAAAATTATTATTAAATATTTTTTCATTTTTACACCTTTTTTTGTTGTTTTTGTAAAATAATATAATTATTATTAAAATGCAATTTAATAATACCTGTTATCTTTTTTTTTAATTACCGGAACTTTTTTTTAATTAGATTGTATTTTATATATAAAAAAAACACTTACTAAAACTAACAAATATCGGAGATTGTATGACTATAAAAAATGTATCATTATTTTTGTTTTTGGCCTTATTATTAACTGCTTTTACAGTTAACCAAGCTCAAGACGGAAAAGAAAAAAAAGAAACTAAAAAAGAATGTTCCACACAAGAGAAAAAAAGCTGCGGCGCCGGAGAAACAACATGCGGTTCTTCATGCGGCGATAAAGAAGTTATGCCCAAAGAAACAACCACAAAACAAGCAGCAATTTTTAATACAGTTTGTCCTGTTAAAGGCGAATCGGTAAACACCAAAGCATCCACATATACTTACAACGGAAAAGTTTATGGTTTTTGCTGTAATGGTTGTGACGAAACTTTTAAAAAAGACCCTTCTAAATATTCCAAAAATTTAAGTGCTGACGGAAAAACTTTTGTTGGTAAAAAATAAATTATAATTATATTTTAATTATTAGGCATAAATTAAGACATTTTTTCTTACTTTATGCCTTTTTTTATTTAAAACAGAATTGAAATATTTAAGTTTTTTAAATGAACGTCAATATTAATTCGGTCTATTTTTAGCAGCCACTTACGAATACTTAGATTTTTTTATTTTTTCCAAAATAGTAACTTTAAAAACAATATTTATTTATTTATTTTGTAATATATTATAACT
>JAZDHY010000010.1:0-120063 GCA_043805435.1 bacterium | reverse complement strand
TATTAATTATTAGGACTTGATATGAAAAGTTTTTGTTATGTTTTTATCTTCTTTTTTGTTGCTTTAAGTACTACATATTCACAAGTAAATCCGGTAGATTTGTACTCTAAAATCACCATTGATACAGCCAGAGTAAATTTTACTCAAAATGCAATAAATAATACAATTGAAGCCACCTTTGCTTTAAAATCCGATTCAGTCGATACTAAAAAATTTCAAGAAGCTTTTTGGGCAATGGAATTACTTAATTATAAAAATGATAACATTAAACAAAAGTTATATAATCTATTTTCAAAGTTTGATAGTTTTGATTTAGAATTTAAACGTAGTTTGCTAGAAATAGTTTTTACTATGTATCCAGCAGAGTTTAAGGACAATATTGAAAAATTATTACCAACAATTAATAACGAAAAATTATTTGCAATGTGTGTTAATTATTTAATAAAAAATAATTATTCAAAATCCACATTGTTAAAAAAGCTGGAAAAACAATTTAGCAATTGGGAAGAGAATCCTATATTAACTTATTTGCATTACGAGTTAAAAACCGATGTTAAAGATAGATTTGCAACAACGCCTCCGCTAAAAGACCTATTACACAGCGGTTCTCTTTTTAATAAAATGCCTGTTGTTTTCAGCATTCAACGGCACAACAGAGATTACCAAGGAATTGCTATAATTAGGGATAAAGACGGCAATTTGGTTAAAAACAAAGATGGTTCTATTTTTTACGTTAAACAACTTGCCCGCGCTGTTACAAACCTAAACGGTTATATAACTAACGGAAACACACCGCAGGGAATTTTTTCTATCCAAAAAATTGGCAAGGCCAATAGTAAGTTTATTGGGCCGACACCGACATTAGAACTTGTTTTGCCATATGAAGTAAACAGTACTCTGTTTTTACATAGCCCTTACACTACGGTACCCGAATGGAGTTTGGAATTTTATAAATCGATGCTGCCTGAAAGCTGGCTGAATTATACTCCAATATTGGAAGCATTTTATGCCGGCAAAGCCGGAAGAAACGAAATCCTTTCGCACGGTACAACCGTTGATCCGGTATTTTATAAAGATGCACCTTTTTTTCCAAACACTCCAACTTACGGCTGTTTATGCACTTACGAAATTTGGGATAGGAAATCGGGCCAGTGTTTAGAAAGCGACCAGGTTAATCTTGTTAATGCTTTTTTAAGCACATATTTTTATGCAGGTTATTTTGTTGTTGTTGAAATTGACGACCAAAACAAAGACGTAACAATTGAGGAAGTACTTAATAATTTTTAATGCTAAATTTTGAATTTTGAATTAAAAACAAAGATTCTTTAAAAAACCGCAAGCTCAAAAAGTTGCGGTTTTTTACATACGCAAACATTAAGTATAAGTACCGAAACAAAAACATAAATCAACAGAATTACAATAGATTTTATCATACTTTACTAAAACGATCATTTTTTGCTTGACTTTATGTATAGCATAATGTATTTTTGAATAAAACAATTTGAGGTAATATATGTTTAATGAATATCCCAAAATGGCAAATTTAGAAATTAAACAATCGTTCCCCCGCAGCATTAACCAAAGAGAAAACTACATTAATAAAATTATTAAAACAATTATGCAGCTAAAAGTAATTAATTCAACTGAAGTTTTTAGTATCGGTTATAGTTTCACTAATAGAGTTCTTGTTTTTGTTATTGAAGAAGGAATTATTGTGGAACTACCACATATTATAAGGCACTCTTTAGAAATTGATGATTATTATAAGATAATTAGCGGCGAGGGCAAAAACATTGTTTTAAACTTAATAATTGATTTCTTGGAAAAATTATTAAAGGAATTGACAAGAATGAGATACTTAAAAAAAGACACTAATATTAGTCATTTTTAAAATTGTTGTATATAAAACTAAAATAATAATTCCGTATTATTATAACTGCAATTCTTAATTTTATGGTAATTATTATGATAGAAGACAAATTAGTAAGTGCTAAAGATTATTGCCAATTCCACAATATATCACGATATGCTTTATATTTACGACGAAAAAAAAATCAAGTAAAATTCGAACAATATTCTCAAAAATTCTTTTTATATTATTTGCATAGCTACAATAATCCCGAAACGAGGGGTGGGAAAAGGTAAGAATTTTGCACTTAACAGCACCACACTAAATTTTGAAAAAAATTTACCCATTAACCAATTCTAATATCCACTCGATCCATCTTATTACTGTTTGCGCTCTTCTGCCAACAGTTGATGATTCCTTATCAACATTGTAAATATTACAAGATTTCATAATAGTTATAGCTTCTTCTTTTGTAACAGGTGCGGCTTTGGAAAAATACGCTTGTAATACTTTATTAAAAACTTCATGTTGCAAAATACATTTTGCAATTTCAAGATATTTTTGCTTAAAAGGCATTGAAACAATACGTTTTCCGGTATTATTAAGATGACAATAGACTTCACCATCTCTATTTATCTTTTCAACAAGCCCCAAGTATTGTAAAGCACTAATATAATAAGCTGCTTGTCTTACATCAAATGCATAATTTGATTTAATCTCATCTAAAGTCAGGTCACTTTCCAGAAGCAATGAAAAAAGGTCAACAACCCGTTCAAAAGAATCGGCCTGAGGGAAAGGGATATTTAATTCGGGAATAATCTTAGTACCATCACTAATATTTTTAATTTCATCAATTGTTATTTCTTCCGGAGCAAACATAAAATTCTTCTGCTCTTTTAATACTAAAGAATTATATTCGTCCGGCTTTTCAAATCCATAGATAGAAAAACTAAATATATTATTGCTATATGTTAAAAAAACCGGGATTACTGGTTTTTTTACTTTTGAAATCCATAATCTATAAGGATAATATAACTGTCTTATCAAAAAATCATTTATCGAATAGTTTTTTGCCTCAATTATCATTAATGCATTATCACTTTCGTAGCCACCATCAATTTCACATTGACTATTTGCAACATTTACATTATAAAATTCAGAATTCAGTTTATTTTTAATTATAAAATCAAATTTGGATGTAGACATTCTCCCGCTAATTGTTGGAAAACAAATATCTCCAATAACATCGTTAAGCATCTCAGAAACATAAGCACAATTTAAGGCCGCGGCTTCTGAATAAATATTATTTATATTAATACTTTCAAGATTATTAGGGAAATTAATAATTGCAGGTTTTTTGTGCGGAATACCCTTAACACTAAAATACGAATCGAAATTTCCAATTAAATAACTACCATGAGTAATTGGTAAAACAGACAAATCATTTTCAAAAAATAGTTTAGGTAAATTTGAAGAGTGATCAAACTTGGTCATTACTCTACTTTCCTTAAACTCGTTAATTTGCTTAGAAGTAATTAAAAATGGCCCATGTTTTTTAATTTCCTCAAGTATATTAAATTTCTTAAATAGAGACTGCCA
Source organism: bacterium (assembly GCA_043805435.1). Lineage (GTDB taxonomy): Bacteria > Bacteroidota > Ignavibacteria > Ignavibacteriales > Melioribacteraceae > JAEXOD01. The sequence goes on along the minus strand of JAZDHY010000010.1, from coordinate 116,615 downwards.
CGCACTCTCAATTTTGTTCATTTCCAATCAATAATTCCTTATCAACAATTCATCAATTTTCCCACGCCTATCAGCAATAGAATTTATACTGCGATTAGCCTGAACAATTTCTATTTTATATTTTTTATATAAATCTTTTATCAGATCAGTCGAAGAATTGGAAAGTAAAAATTTCACACCTTTATCATTTAAAGAATCACAGGCTTTTTGCAGACGATATTGTTCAATAGGGCCAAAGCCATTAAAAGTATACCCTGTAAATGAAGAAACATCAGAAATTGGGTCGTAAGGCGGATCCATGTAAACAAAATCATTTTTGGCGGCTAATTGCAAAACATCCTCAAAATCACCATCATAAAAAGCAATCTCATTTTCATTCAAATAGTTGTGTACAGCTTTTACAGTAAACTCGTTAATAATATTTGGATTTTTATAGTTTCCAAAAGGAGCATTAAACTGCCCTTGGCTATTAACTCTAAATAAACCATTATAACATGTTTTATTAAGGTAAATAATTCTTGCTGCTTTTTTAATAGACGAGAAATTTTTATAATCCTCTTTCCTATCCCATTCCCTAACAGAATAAAAAAATTCTTCGGAATTTTCAAAAGTTTTAAGTTCTTCGATCAATTCTAGATAATTAAATTTAATAACTCTATAGACATTTATCAATTCGGAGTTCATATCATTTACAACTGCTTTTGCGGGCTGTAAATTAAAAAGAACCGCAGCTCCGCCTAAGAATGGCTCAAAATAAGTATTAAATTTAGTAGGAATATATATTCTTATATCCGGAAGTAGTTGTCTTTTCCCGCCGGCCCATTTAACAAAAGGTTGTAATAATTTATTTGATTGCACTTTTAACATATTACTTTATTAAATAATCTAGTTACAAATATATCATAAAATTATAAAATTATAAAATTATATTTCTTTTTAATTTTCCAACTACCGGCTCCACCCAAAATATTTTAGCCTTAACAAAGCATATTTATGCATTATTTTAAATAATTTTGCAGGTAATAAAAATTTAATTTCATAAATTCTTGCAAAATTTTTATATTTGCTAAACACATTTTAAACTTTTCGTAATAATAACACATGAACAACCAAAAAGCAAAACTTTTACTGGAAGACGGAACAAGTGTAACCGGTTATGGATTTGGATATAACACAAACTGCCAAGGTGAAGTAGTTTTTAACACAGGAATGGTCGGATATCCCGAAACCCTTACCGATCCGTCTTACTGCGGTCAAATTTTAATTTTAACTTACCCTTTAATAGGTAATTACGGCGTGCCCGATTACCGTCGAGAAAACGGTTTATTAAAACATTTTGAATCGGAAAAAATTCAAATAAAAGGATTAATTGTATCCGATTATTCTTTTGAATATTCGCACTGGTCGGCAGTAAAATCATTGGATGAATGGCTTAAGGAATTTAAAATTCCCGCAATATATTCTGTTGATACACGTATGTTAACCCGCAAATTGCGCGAACATGGCACAATGCCGGGCAAAATAATATTTAATACAGAAGAAAAAGAAGCAGACCTGCAATTTTTTGATCCTAACAAAACCGATTTAGTAAGTACTGTTACCACCAAAGAAATTATAAATTATGATAAGGGACTTAAAAAAATTGCTATAATAGATTGCGGCATAAAAAACAATATTATTCAAGCATTCCTAAAAAGGGATATAAGCATCATTCAAGTACCATATGATTACGATTTTCTTTCTTTGGATGTTGACGGTTATGTAATATCTAACGGTCCCGGCGATCCGCAAATGTGCGGCACCACGGTTGCGAACGCTAAAAAAGTTTTTGAACTAAGCAAACCTATTTTAGGAATTTGCCTTGGTTGTCAGATTTTAGGACTTGCCAGTGGAGCAGACACCTATAAATTAAAATACGGTCATCGAAGCCACAACCAGCCGGTAAACGAAGCAGGCACAAAAAGATGTTATATTACGTCACAAAATCACGGATATGCAATCGACTCCAACACGCTTTCCGAAGATTGGCGCGAGTGGTTTATAAATGATAACGACGGAACCAATGAAGGAATTATTCATATTGCAAAACCTATTTTTGGTGCACAGTTTCACCCGGAAGCATCACCGGGACCCGATGATACGGAATTTATTTTTGATATGTTTGTGAGGTCATTATAATGGTAAAAAAAGGAAAACCCAAAAAAGTATTAATTCTTGGTTCAGGCGCATTACAAATTGGGCAGGCAGGAGAATTTGATTATTCCGGAAGCCAGGCAATTAAAGCGTTAAAAGAAGATGGAATTGAAACCGTTTTAATAAATCCCAACATTGCAACAATTCAAACGTCCGAACAATTTGCAGATAAAGTATATTTTTTACCAGTTAAGCCTCATTTTGTTGAAAAAATTATTGAAAAAGAAAAACCTGATGCTATTTTACTTGGTGTTGGTGGTCAAACCGCATTAAATGCCGGAGTTGAATTATTTGACAAAGGAGTATTTGAAAAACACTCGGTACGTGTGCTTGGTACACAAGTACAAGTAATAAAAAACACCGAAGACAGGTTATTATTTGGCGATAAAGTTAAAGAGGCAGGATTAAAAGTTGCATTAAGTAAAACAGCCGGTAATATTTTTGAGGCAAAAATTGCTGCAAAAGAAATAGGTTATCCTGTTATGGTTCGTATTGCTTATGCTTTGGGCGGACTTGGTTCGGGTATTGTTGAAAACGAACAGGAACTGATTGAAAAAGCGCAGCGTGCATTTGCATTTACCGACCAGATTTTAATTGAAGAATCGTTGTACGGCTGGAAAGAAGTTGAATACGAAATTGTTCGCGATAAATACAACAACTGCATTACAGTTTGTAACATGGAAAATGTTGACCCTATGGGAATTCATACCGGAGACAGTATTGTTGTAGCACCGGTACAAACTCTTTCAGCTCAAGAAAATTTTAAGCTTAGGTCAATAGGAATTAAATTAATACGTCATTTGGGAATTGTGGGTGAATGTAATATTCAATATGCTTTAAGTACAACATCCGATGATTACAGAATTATAGAAGTAAATGCCCGATTAAGTCGTAGTTCCGCATTGGCATCCAAAGCAACGGGTTATCCTTTGGCATTTGTTGCAACAAAACTTTCTTTAGGTTATAACTTAAACGAAATTGAAAACATTATTACAAGGGAAACCTCTTCCTGTTTTGAACCGGCACTCGATTATATTGTATTAAAATTCCCCCGCTGGGATTTACAAAAATTCAAACAGGTAAGCACTCAACTTGGCAGCGAGATGAAATCTGTTGGCGAAGTTATGGCAATTGGCCGTACTTTTGAAGAAGTGTTACAAAAAGCAATTCGCATGTTAGATATTGGGATGAATGGTTTTTGCGTTAACGATACCCCCGCTGCAGATCTTGAAAAAACTATTGCAGTTGCTAACGATAAAAGAATGTTTGCAATTGCAAAAGCATTTCAACTTGGATATTCTGTTGATTTTATTAACGAGCTATCCAAAATTGATAAATGGTTTTTATATAAAATGAAAAACATTATTAATGTTGAAAGCAAAATAATAAGCTATCAATTAAATACACTTCCTTTTGATATTTTTAAATACGCAAAACAAACAGGTTTTTCCGATAAACAAATCGGCCTGTTAATAGGTGCCGATGAATTTGAAGTTAGAGCTAAAAGAAAAGAATTAAACATAATACCTTATGTTAAACAGATTGATACGCTTGCAGCAGAATATCCCGCACAAACAAATTATTTATATGTAACATACAATGGTGCCGAAGATGACATTAAACCAGATCCCGATGAAAGCATTGTTGTGCTTGGCGGTGGTGCATATAGAATTGGTTCTTCGGTTGAATTTGACTGGTGTTGTGTAAATGCCGTTTTAACTTTAAACAAACTTGATTATAAAACTATAATGATAAATTATAATCCGGAAACCGTTAGTACCGACCACGATATATGCGATAAATTATATTTTGAAGAAATGAGTTTGGAAAGGATACTTGATATTTATGAAAAAGAGAACCCATTAGGAATAATAGTTTCAATGGGCGGACAAATTCCAAACAACCTTGCAATTAAATTAAAAGATAATAAAATTAATGTGCTTGGTACTTCGCCCAAAATGATTGACCGGGCAGAAGACAGAAACAAGTTTTCAGAAATACTTGACAAATTGGAAATAGACCAGCCCGAATGGGAAGAATTAACCGATTTGGAATCGGCAAAAGAGTTTTCAAACAAAGTCAATTATCCCGTACTTATAAGACCCAGTTATGTTTTAAGCGGTGCGGCTATGAGTATTGTTATTTCGGAAGCGGAACTTGAAGAATACTTAAGAAAAGCATCCGATATTAGTCAAGAGCACCCTGTTGTAATTAGCAAATTTATTACCGATGCACGCGAAATAGAGGTAGATGCGGTTGCAAGTGACGGCAAATTATATTGTTATGCCATTTCCGAACATGTTGAAAATGCCGGAGTTCATTCCGGCGATGCAACAATTGTATTACCTCCCCAGCGTACGTATTTAGAAACTATGCGCCGTGTAAAAATAATTACAAAACAAATTGCCGATGCATTTAAAATAACAGGCCCTTTTAACATACAATTTATTGCCAAAGATAACGAAGTAAAAGTTATTGAATGTAACTTGCGCGCATCACGTAGTTTTCCTTTTGTTTCCAAAGTATTAAAACTTAATTTTATTGATAGCGCAACCAGATTGATTATGGGCGAAAAAATTCCCAAGGTAGATAAGTCATCATTTGATTTGGATTATGTTGGAGTTAAAGCTTCACAATTTTCTTTTACTCGGTTAAAAGGTTCCGATCCTATTGTTGGCGTTGAGATGTCTTCAACCGGTGAAGTTGCCTGTTTAGGTGATGATTTTAACGAAGCTTTCTTAAAAAGTTTACTTTCAACCGGATTTAAAATTCCCGAAAAAGGTGTTTTGCTTTCAACAGGGACATTAAAAGAAAAAGCGGAATTTTTTGGTGAAATTAAAACCTTGCAGGATATGGGATTAAAATTTTACGCCACAAAAGGAACCGCCGATTTTTACAGAGCTTATGGTATCGAGATGGAAACATTATACCGTCCTTTTAAAAATACCGAACCCTCAGTAATTGCAGCTCTTGAAGCAGGGAAAATTGATTTGGTAATTAATATTCCTAAAACAACGGAAAAAGTAGAACTTGATGCCGATTATATAATACGCCGGCGTGCAATTGATTTAAACATTCCGTTAATTACAAATATTCAGTTTGCAAAACGTTTTGTCAAATCGTTAAAAAAATATAATTACAATAATCTTGCAATAAAAAGCTGGGACGAGTATAATTAAGGAGAATTTTTAATTTTGAATTCTAAATTTTTAATTAAAAACGCTAAACACAAGTAAAATTTTAATTTACCAAATTAGTCATTGGATATTACGAATTGGGAATAATAAATGGCTTATGGGTATAAGTTTGGTATATACAAACAGAAGAGAATATTTTTACATGTATAAGTCCGGCCTTTGCCGGACGAAATGTTTATAGGAAACAGAGACCTCCGACATTGGTTTTAGCTCCAGCGGAGCGACATTGTAACACCTGTAACGTTTTGTATTATAACATGTTGAGTGTCACGCCGATGGGGTTTGTTTTGTACGGGGATTTGATTTTGCTATACACATTTCTTCACTCTGTGACTTAGATATCTTACTCAATTTATTTGGTAAATTAGTAAGGCTTTGGAATAATTGTGTTTAAATAAAGGGCAAATAATGACACATAAAAATGACTAGTTTAAACATCAGGGTTATGCTTTATAAATAATTAACTTGTTATATTATAATTGTTCAGCTTTCTTTTTCTAATTAACGTCATCATAATTTCATTTCCAATGACTAATTTTAATTTAATAAATTTATGAAGTGTGGATTATCCATAATTAATTTTTCAATTTTTACATTTGTTTTATCTTATCAATATTAAACTCTTTTATTTTATTAAAATCCATCCCAAAATGGATTTTAAGTTTTTCGTTAAATTCATCGGGCGATTTGATAATAAATTTTTCTTTTAATCTGTTTTGTGTAACGGTTAACGACTCGTCAGATATAGTTACCCTGCCCATTGGTGTTGCAATAGTGCATAATTTGCGCTGTGTAAAAATAGTATCCGGTGAAGTTTGATGATAAACACACATTGGATAAAACTCTTTAATATCACGGGGAACTAGTTTAAACTTATACTGTGTTAACCAAGTATCCTCATTTAATCGTTGTAAAAAAAACTCTTCTCCCTCGTTATGATAAACCCTGTAAGTGCCGCTAATATCTTTTATTTGTCCGTCCGGTATAGGAATTGGCACTCTAAACGAATCTCCAAAACCCACATCAACCAAATATTTTTTTTCAAGTTGAACAACCAAAGTTAAATGATCAAATTCGGGCGCAAATGTTTTTTTGGCCGGATGATAAAATTGTGCTGAAGCAAGATAAACATCAAAACCCAGCTCTTTTAATAAAAAGTAAAAAAGATAATTAAGTTCGTAACAAAAGCCACCTCTTTTATTTTCAATTATTTTTGTAAATAAGTCCTTCTCTAAAAGAGAAATAGTTATTCCCGCTTGAATATCTAAATTTTCAAACGGAATTGACAAAATATGATTAATTTGAAGTTGTGCCAGATATAAATAATTTAATGTATTTTTTTTATTAACTTCTATTAAATTAAGGTATTTTTCATAATTCATAATCATCCTAATTCAAAAGTTGTAATGCCATAAATTTTATTCAGATTCACGTCCGGTGTTCCACCCAAATACATTCGTGCTGTTTCAAAAACATACTTCATATTATATTTTTTTACAAGCTTAACTGCGTTTTCGTTCGGTTCCGGAATATCCAAATAAAAACTTTCTCCTTCATTTATTTTAGATTTTAGGCACAAAAACAGTTTTTCGGCTATTTGGTAATTATCCGAAAACAGAGGACCAATTTTATACCCTTTTCTGCATTTACGTATTGTGCCAAAGCCTTTAATTTTACCATCTTCAAAATATCCAAGCGAAAAAGATTCGGGCAAAGAGAACCATCCGGTTAAAAACTTGCTTCTTTTTTCGGGAAAACATTCTCTATCATAATTTTCTATCAGCTCAAAAGAAATATTTTTAATATCTGTAATGTTAGGGGCATTAATTGTTTGGCCACCGCCAACTCCTTCATATCTAACATTACGATGGGCATAAACATACCCCGATTTTGCATAGTTCTTTTGTTGTTCAACTACACCATCCATTCCCGCAATTCGGCCTATTAGGGATTCATTAGCAATTTTCCACAAAGTTAATCCGTATCCTTTTCCCCTAAACTTTGGCTTAACCATATAAAAACCCATAAAGCCGTATGTATTGCCATATTTTATTGCCGTTTTCAAACAGATTGGTTCGTTATTTAATAGTCCAATCCACCAGCCATCAGGATCGGTATTCCAAAAACAATCCAAATCGTATAGGCCGGGGTTCCAACCTTCATCAGATGCCCACTCAATGGCTAAATTAGCTTCTTCCTTTTTCATTTTACGGACAACATAATTTTCTATGTTCATTTTAGTTTCCTAATATTTTGGAATTTAAATTACTATTTTTCCATTTAAAAAACATACTTTATTATTTTTCTCTTTACTTTGATATTTTTTTTTACAATTATAATTATATTACTTAAAAAATGTTCGTAAACGCGTTTAATAATAGTTTTTGGAGAAACGCCTCATGAAAATATTAAACATTACTAAATTTTCTTTTTTACTGGTTTTTATATTAATTGTTTCATCCTGTTCAACTTTTATTAGAGATTCCGTTTATCCAACATTGAGCGATTTTAAATATGATTCTGAATTTCCTTACAAAAATTGTTCAAGCCAATTAGAAGAAATTAGCAATTCCGTCCGTTTAGTAAATGTTATTGCCTATTACAGAAATTATTTGGTAAATCCCGCCGAAAAACTGATTAAAAGCCAAATAACCCCGGATAATTTTGATGAAAAGACTTTTTACAAGGGCACTTTTCATAAAACCGCATCCGGTACGGCAACAATAGTTTATGCGTTTAATGGTTATGTTGCATTATTAACGTGTGCACATATTATCAGTTTTCCTGATACATTATATGCATTTCGTATTGACACAAACGGAACTGTCACAAGACATGTGGAAAGTATTTCAATAAAAACCAAACAAACTAATTACGTTACCGATTTCCCAGAAGGGGGAGATGTTGATATTTTGGTTAAGGATAATTATAACGACTTGGCAATTATTGGCAGAAGATTTTATCAATACAATTTAAATTCTTTTCCTTTGTTTAAATATCCGCTTGGCAAGGCACGCGAATTGGAATGGGGATCTTTTGTTTATGCGTTAGGCTACCCGATGAATTATAAAATGGTAACTAAAGGAATAGTTAGTAGCCCTAATCGCGATGATAACGGATCATTTTTAATTGACGCAGTTTTTAACCGTGGATTTAGCGGTGGTATTGTTTTAGCAATACGTGATGGTGTACCCAATTTTGAGCTTGTGGGGCTTGTAAGATCTGTTCCGGCCGAATATGAATACACTTTAAAACCCGAAATACCTACGGATGATTATGAATTTAACCCGCTTGTACCATACAAAGGTCAGTTATTTATTGACCAGAAAGTGAATATTAAATATGGTGTAACAAGGGTAATTCCTATTGAAACCGTAATAAGTTTTATACAAAGGAATTACGATGTTTTAATTAATAATGGATACGCACTTGATAATTTCAAGTAAATAATAATTTAATTATTTTGTATATTATATTTTAAATTCTTTACTTTATAAATATTGGAGATAAAATGGAAGAAGAAAAAATACCAGCCGAAATTGGGGAATACAAAGGCAGCCCAATTATTACAATTTTTACCGGCAACAACCCAAATTTTAAATTTTCATTTGGTGTTAGTAAAGCAAAAGCTATAATGACTTATTTGGAAGAAATTAAAGATTTTATTGAAAAAAATCCTCCTCAGCCAAAAAGTAAATAACAGGTAATTTTTTATGAAATTGTTAGTTAATCTTGTTCGATTATTAACTATTTTCAGCCTTGTTTTTGTTTCCTGCAATATTTCGGATAATGGGACAAATAACAGCAGCATTAAATATCTTAATAAAAAGATAAACAATGTTACATACACTAATGTACCGGACAGCATAAAGATTTTATATAAAGAATTTGCCGGTACATTAGCTTTGCGCGAAATTCAAAGCGATGCTAAACTTCGAGAAACACTTGTAAAAATCCCCGACGAATATATTCAACTCTTCTACAATGCCTTAATTCAAGTATATAATTCAGCAAATATACCGGCTCGTAATATTGTTATTAATGATTATTCTATATCAGTATTCTTTGCACCCGAGTCGCATTATTTATTAGTTGATGTAGATACAACTTTTAACTGGGTAAAACAATGGATGAAGGATAGTTTAAATTCGGGAAATTTAAAGGTCGATTCGTTAACTACAAATTACGGGTTATCCATCTACAGGTCTTATAACTGGGCATGGTCATATAATTTTTTACTAAAAGCGGCGCAGCCAATTAATATTATTGCTCTTTGCCAATTATTTAAAGGTGTTGAAGGAGTAAAACAAGTTTATCCGGACGGAGTTACTGGTGACGGAAACAATATTATTGCGGCTATTACGGATGAATATGTAACATTGGATTATTCGTACGGTTTTGGCGATTGTCCTGCAGGATGTATCAGCAGGCATTATTGGCATTTTCTGGTTTATTATGACGGCATTGTTGAATATATTGGGGAAAGTGGCGATCCTATATAAATAATATTGGCAATTTATATTTTTAATTAAATAGGACTAATGGTTTTATGGTAAATATCAAATTGAGAAGAACCAATATAATTATCGAAGCTATTTCCGTTTTTATTTTATTATTGCAACTTTTAATTATTTTTACTCATAAACCTTATCATTTATCAGTTACTCTTCCTCCATTAATAATAAATATTTGCATGCTTATTCTATTAAGTATTGTAATGTATTTTTCATTATCACCTAAAATAGTATTTAAAGAATTTGAAACTCCCGAATTATTTGGAGAGAGGAAAAGTCTTAAACAAAATGTTGTTTTATTTTATTATAAAAGAGGGGTTTTTTATACAAGTCTATTTAAATTATTATTGCTGTTAATTCCTTTTGGACTTCAACTGTCTTCATTAATATTATTTAGATTTTCAAATCTATTGAAAATTATTTACACCATATTTATGATTATTTTGGTTCTATTTATTTTAACTCTTTCAATTACTAATTTTCTAAAAGCCAATGGGTTCGAATCAATGACTATAAAAAAGACCTTATCTAAAGTTCTTTTTTATTATAATCCGAAAGATAAAAGGGCTGTTGTTGAAAAACAATTTGGAGTTGGAACAACTATTAATTTTGCTTCAAAACAAGGACGGTTAATTTTATATGTTTTGCTTGCAATACCTATAACTATAATTGGAATTTTATTTTTAGTATTAGTACTTTCAAAAAAATTCTAAATTATTGTGAGGGCTAATAAATGTTTTTAATTATTTCTGGTAATAATTAAAATAAATACCTATTTTTATTGTAATTATTAAATTGAATTATGTTTAGAGAAATAAATGATTAAACCTGCAGCCCGAAATAATGTTAAGCCTATATTTATTGCCCTTCTTTCTTTTTTTATTTTTATACTAATTATTTTCAAATATACTCAGTTCAGTCAAGAAAAAACCGAAAAAGATGTTAGAGACAATTTGTTGGATATTTTAGTATCTAAAAGATCGCAACTGGAAAAAGCTTTATATTCTAGAATTTATTATACAAAAGGAGTTGCTGCTTACTGTTCAATTAATAACGGAATTACTACTGAAAAGTTTTATCAATTGGCGGCAGAATTAATCAGAAAAGACACGGTAATAAGTTCAATGGCTCTGTCTAAAGACTGTATAATTGGTGCAATTTATCCTCTTGCCGGACATGAAGCTGCAATTGGTGTAAACTTACTAAAACATCCTAAAAGAAAAAAAATTGTTGATAGTACTATATTAACGCATAATACTTTTTTAGCCGGCCCTCTCGAATTAGTTGAGGGAGGTGTTGCATTTATAAGTTATACTCCTATTTTTACAAAAACAAAACAAGATTCAGTCGTTTTTTGGGGTGTAACTGATATTGTAATTCTTAAGAAACAACTTTTTAACGAAATTAAATTAGTTACACACGACAATAATTTTAAATATGCTTTACGAGGAACTGACGGAAACGGGAAAAACGGTGATTGTTTTTGGGGTGATTGTAATATATTTTCAAATAAACCTGTTTCAATTGACATCGTTTTACCAACCGGAACTTGGTGTTTTGCAAGCACCCCTATTAATGGATGGGAAAACTACTCCGATAAAACAAATAGAATTATCCTCTTTTTATATGTTAGTGCTTTTATTATTAGTTTATTAATCTGGCAGCTTTCTAAAGCTATTGTAGTTATTAGAGAAAACGAAAAAGAGTTAAAAGCTATTTTTGCTTCAATGCAGGATATTATTATTGAATTTAATAAAAAAGGAGAATACGTTAAAATTGCACCTACTAACGATTCCTTATTGATTTTACCACCAAAGGATCTTTTGGGTAAAAGTGTTTTTGATGTTTTTGATAAAAAAACAGCCGACTACTTTTTTAATGCAATTACCGAATGTTTTACCAATAAAAAGATGGTAGTACTGGATTATCCCTTAAATGTAAATGGTAATAATTTGTGGTTTGAAGCCAGGATTTCTTATATCTCTGAAAATTCGGTTCTTTATATTGCTCGCGATAACACAATAAAAATAATTGCCAATGAACAGTTAAAGCAGTCAAAACAGCAACTTGTTGAATTGAATGAAACAAAAGATAAATTCTTTTCAATAATTGCCCATGACCTTCGTTCTCCTTTTCAAGGTTTTTTAGGAATTTCGGAACTATTATGCACGCAACTTGACACCCTTAGCAGAACTGAAATTAAAGACTTTAGTCAAGATCTTAATAACGCACTCCTAAAACAATACGAACTATTAAATGACTTACTTGATTGGTCGCGTATTCAGACACAAAACTTTAAATTAAAAAAAGAAACCGTTCTTATTAAAACAGAAGTTGATAGAGTTTTTTTGCAACTTAAACTTACCGCGTTGCAAAAAGAAATAACCTTATTAAACTCAACCGACGATAGTATTAAAGCTGATGTAGATTTGAATATGCTTAAATTAATTTTGCGTAACTTAATTTCCAATAGCCTTAAATTTACAAACACAAATGGATTTGTTGAAGTAAGTGCTAAAGTAAAAGATAAATTTGTTGAAATAACTGTTTCTGATAACGGTGTTGGAATTGAAGAAAATGACCTAAAAAAACTTTTTAATAATTTCAGATATTCCACCCAAGGAACCGCTGAGGAGGTTGGAACCGGATTGGGTTTAATGTTATCTAAAGAAATTGTTGTTAAACATGGCGGCAATATTTGGGCTGAAAGTGAAGTTGGAAAAGGAGCAAAATTTATTTTCACACTTCCAATAAGATAATTTTAACAAAAAGTATAGAATATTATTAAAACTCCTCAATCAATATTTGATTTTAGTGTAAATTTACGCTAAATTTATTTGTCTTGCCCAAAGATATATTTAATTTAAATTAAGGTTGTTCGATGCGATATACCAAGGTGACTATTTTTTTCTTTTTTTTATTTACTGTTTGTGCAAATAATTTACTTTATGCCCAAACCGAATTAAATGATGTACTCAACTCTATTAAAAATAAAAGCGGTATTGAACAAATTAATACATTAAAAAATTTGTGTTGGGATTATCGCAGCAAAGATCCGCAACTGGCAATTGCGTTTGGGAAAAATGCTTTAAATAAAATTCAAGAATTTGATATTGGTAGTTCAAAATCTGAAATATTAAATTTTCTGGGGGTTATTTATGGGAATTTAGGGAATTTGGATTCGGCGTATTATTACTATCAAGCCGCAATGAATGTTGCCAAAGAAATTGAAGACTCAACTCAAATTGCATATTCCTTAAATAATTTTGGCGATTATTATATTAAAAGCGCATTGTATTCTGCTGCTTTGGAAAAAATTTTTGAAGCTTACCGGATTTTTGAAAGTATTGGCGATAACAGAGGCATGGCCTACTCTCTAAACGATATTGGCGAAGTTTATATTGCACAAAAAAACTATGACAAAGCTTTAGATTATTTTAAAAGATCCGGCGAATTACGTCTTGTTAGAAAAGATAAAAGAGGTTATGCCAAATCACTTATAAATATTGCTTCTGTTTACACTTACAAATACGAATTCAAAGATGCTCTTAAAACTTATGAACTGGCCGAATATTATTGCGAAATTAGCGATTATACAAAAGGGAAAAGCTGGATAAAAGCAGGTATTAGTGATATTTATTTTAGCATGGGCAATTACAATAAAGCTTTAGAAAACAGTTACGCTGCTTTGGATACCGATTTGATAATTGGAAATAAATATGGCGAAATTATTTCTTACAATAAAATCGGTTTTATCTATTTTAAGCTTAATAAATATGAAGAAGCAAAAAAGTATCTATTTAAAGCACGCGATGAAGCAAAAAACACAGGTCATCTTGATCAATTAATGATTTCTTACGAACACCTCACGCAACTTGCAGTAATAAAAAACGATTTCCAGCTTGCTTATCAGTATTCGGTTGAATCCGAATCAATTAGAGATAGCATTTACAGCCACAAGGACTTAAATAAAATTGCCGATTTGCAAACTGCATTTTTTGTTGAGAAAAAAAACCGCGAAAACGAATTTCTAAAAAAAGATATTGACCACCAAAGAACAACAAGGAATTATCTATTTATTATTACACTTTTAATTTTCGCAGCAATTATTTTAGTTGTTTCTAAATACCAAGCCGCTAAAAAAGCTAATTTTATGTTAAACGAATTAAACAATTCTAAAGATAAACTGTTTTCTTTAATTGCTCATGATCTTAATAATCCGGTTGGTGCAGTTACTTCTATTTCCGATTTTTTGCGAACCGACTATGACGAAATTGATGAAGAAGAGAAAAAAACACTTATTAACAGCATTGCCGATGCATCAAAAGATATTCAAAATATGCTTAATAATTTATTAAACTGGGCACGCACACAACATGATGGTATTAAAGTTAACAAAATTTCTCTAAACATTTCTCTTTTGCTAAATTCTATTGCTCTTTCTTACAAATTTCTTGCAAAAAAGAAGGATATTACAATTGAGATTGTTGCAGATGATAATTTGTTTGTTAATGGTGATAAATTTATTTTGGAGACTATCATTGGTAATTTGCTTACCAATGCAATAAAATTTTCCGATAATACAACTAAAATTATTGTATCGGTAAAAAAAGAAAAAAATAATGTTTTAATTACAGTTAAGGATTTTGGCCGGGGTATGGATAACAATACAATTGAACGTATTCTAAAAACTGAAACTTCCTTTACAACCGAGGGAACTAACCGAGAAAAAGGAATAGGCCTTGGTTTACAAATATGCAAAGAATTTGCAATACTTCATAATGCTGAATTATTAATTGAAAGCAAATTAAGTAAAGGGAGTTCTTTTACATTAAAAATATAATGTTAGTGTTGGATTTGTTCTTCTTCCCGGTTTTTGAGTGATTTATTATAAAATATTCTTAGCACATTGGTATGGTAAAAATAAACTTACTCCCTTTGTTAATTTCGCTTTCTACCCAAATTTTACCCATATGCATTTCAATCATTTCTTTGCATAATAATAAACCCAAACCTGTTCCTTCTTCGTTTGCAGTACCTGCCGTACTTTCATTTTTATCAACTCTAAACAGGTGTTCCATTTTATTTTTATTTATTCCTATACCGTTATCAGCCACAATAAACCTTGCATAATTTTGGTCTTTGTCGGATATAATTGAGATGCTTCCTTCCGGTTTTGTAAATTTAATGGCGTTAGAAACAAGGTTGCGAATAACAGTTTGAATCATATTTTTATCGGCATTTACCGCAAGTGTTTCATCTATTTTATTTTCAATAACAATTCCTTTATTACTTGCTGTTTGCATCAATAATCTAATTGTAGGATTTAATTCGTACCGAGCATTAAATCTTTCCGGCTTAAATTCAAATTTTCCCGTTTGCAACCTCGACCATTCCAATAAGTTTTCCAGCAGCCTAAATGAATTTAGACTTAAATTGTGAATTGTGTTAATAACTTCTTTTTTCTCTTCTTCTGTTAGTGTATCAAAATCTTCCGTAAGCATTTGAGAACAACCAAGCAATCCCTGAAAGGGACTTTTCATATCATGAGCAATTATTGAAAAGAATTTATCTTTTGATTGATTTACTTCAATAAGTTCCTCATTTAGTTTTTCAAGTTCATGTTTTTGCTTAATATTTTCTTTATTTGTTTTTGATTTTACCCTAAATAAAATAAATACAATTACAGAAATGCCGACGCTTAAAAGTAAAATTAGAATTAGATATATAGTATATGTTCTTCCTTTTTCAATAGTTTTTGCCTGCAATAATAAATCCTTTTTTAATATCAAATTTTGATATTCGGCTTGTGCCATTTCTTTTTCTGCCGTAAGAGCAGCAATATCGCGCAATCTGGTTTCGTTAAATATTTTCTGTTCCAAACTTATATATTTATTTTTGAATAAAATTGCATCAGGGTAGTTTTTCAAAGATTCATATAAATTGCTATATGCCGCATAACAGTTTAATAATAATGAAGAAATTCCCATTTCAGATGCCATTTCAAATGCATAATCCAAATGTTCTTGTGCTGTGTCAAACTCTTTTTGAAGTATATATATTTCTGAAAGCAGCAAATTTGCTTTTATATAATTTTCTTTGTCTGATACCTTTTTTGCTTTTTCCAACGCATTAAAGGCATAATTTTTGGCCTTTTGGTATTCTTTTTTTTGAATAAATAAATTTGATAAAGAAGAAAGCACGGTTGCATCCTGAAAGCTTTCTTCAACTTTTGGATAAATAGCAAGCACTCTATCGTAATAATACATTGCCGAATCTAATTTTGACATCTGAAAATATGTATCACCAAGGAATAATAAACTTTTTGCCAAACCAGCCAAATTGTTTTGTTTATTACGAATTGACTCGGACTTTTTGAAATTATATAAAGCTTTTTCAAAATCATATTCTTGTAAATATAATAACCCTAAAGTAATTGCGCAGTATGCTATACCATTTTGATTTTTCGTTTTTTCGAATATCTCAAGTGCCTTTAAAATATATTTAACTGATTCGACATATTGATTTTTAAATCTATACATACCGCCAATATTATTAAAGGCATAGGCTATTTCGGTTGAATCTTTATATCTTTCTGCAATTTTTATTGCCAAATTTAATGTATCATAAGCTCTATTAAATTCCTGCAGATAATTTAATACCGCTCCTAAATAATTTAATGTTTTTGCTTTCCCTTTGATGTCATTAATTTTATCTGATAATTGGAGCAGATATCTCCCTGTTTCCAGTGCCTTTTGCGGATTAGTATTTCTAAGCTTCCATACTATATCATTTAATAATTCATACTTCTCTTTATAATTTTTATCATTTAAATTTTTATAATCTTCTATAAGTTCGTCACCATAGGCATTTAGCTGTGGAAAAATCAAAAGAGCTAGGATAAATAAACCAATTCTCTTTTGAGTATTGTTAATAGTTAATGTTGAAATTAATGCCAGCATAATTATTAAGTAAATGTTATTGTTATATGTCTTATTGTTTTAGTTATCTATTTATTAATTATTAAACAAAAACAATAATAAATTGTTGCATTATTTGCAAACTCAAATTTTTTAGTATTTTTTTAAAATTTAATCTTACAACCTAAAACATAACGCATTTGCCTATTTTTGTTTACTTAAAAATCTATATATACCAATCCCGTATTTTGCATTAGATATTATTATATTCTGTTATCTCTTTATTAATATTAGGCTATAGTATTTTTATATGCATTAATAATATAATATAATTTAAATAAAATAACTTTGTACTAAATAAATTAATAATAATAATATTCTTCAAATCAGGCCAAAAGGTAATACCGGCCGGTTATTAGTCCCCACGTCCTAAACAGCTTGTGTGAATATTGGGGATAAATATCAAATAACGATTATATCCAAATTGCATATCATGTCACCCCGATGGGGTTTTTACGATTGTTTTTCTGCTTTGGCTATAAACATGTCATGCCTACAGGATTATTTAATATCTTATAACATATTGTGATACAAGGCATTAACGTTTATTTATTGCACATAAAGCACGGCAGAGCCGTGCCATGTTTGTAACCATACGCGTCACCACCAATTCCAAGTACGGCAGAGCCGTACCACATATTTTATCAAATTACTGCTGTTTTTTTAATTTTAACACAGTCTCTAAAGGACGTGGTTAGTTAAAATCCTTATAACTTATTATATATAATTTTTTTATGTTACTAATTATTCCCGATTCAATATCTTTAATATTTATACCGCAGCAAATATAACAGGCGTCAATCCTTATTCTTTTCCTCACTAATTGCTTAGGTGATTAATACTAAATATTTTGTCAGGCAATTAACTATTTTATTACAATATCAAACGAACTTAACAATGAAAGTGCTTCGGGAAGTGTAAAAACAGCCTTTTTGATTTTGTTTTCTGTTGGATTTAAATAATAGTTTTTAGCATCTGAAAAATCAGCCTGTATTAAAGTGTTATTTTTAAATATACTTCCATTTAAATCCGAAGAGCAAAATTTTGCTTTTGTCAAATTTGCATCTGTAAAATCAACATCATGTAAATTGCAATTAATCATTTTTATTAAATTTAGATTAAGTGCATAAAAACTATTATTATTTAAAATTGAGTTGTAAAAATTTGCTTTTAACGGTTTTAATACTTCTGTCCAATCAACCCCAATTAGTTTACATTCGGTAAAAACAACATCAATCAATTTTGTATTTTTTAATTTCCATAAACTAATATCACAATTTTCAAAACTACAATCTTCAAAATCACAATTATATAATTTCGATTTTAAAAAATTACACTTAATAAATTCGCATTTATAAAATTCTTTCTCTCTTAATTCTGTTTCCTGCAATTCAAGTTTATAAAACTTTTTTTCAGTAAAATATTGTTCGTCAATATTAAAAGAGTCGCCACATTCATCATCAAACAGCTTATATTCATCCATGTTATATTTTTATCACTTTTTTGTTAACTCAACAATAACTACAGAATTTGCCTTAATTGTAATATTATTCAAATCAAAATATTTTTTGTTGGTTATAACATCTTTTCCGGCAACATATTTTTCAAGTATTTCTTGGTGTCTATCGTACTCCAATTTAACATCTGTTTTGTTTTTATTAATTGCAACCATTATACATTCATTCTCGTTTTCTCTAAAATAAACATACATTTCATTATAAGGAATAAAATGTACTAATTGTCCTGTATGAATAACATTTTTTGATTTCCGCCAATTAAGCAGTTTAGTTAAATAATTAAAAGCTTCATTTTGTAAATCCGTTCTTCCTTCCTTAACAAAAGCATTAATTTTATCTTCCTGCCAACCGCCCGGATAATCTGCACGTAAAATTTCGTGATTTTCTCCAGTCATTAATATTTCCGTACCATAATAAATTTGCGGTATTCCGCGCGTAGTAAGTAAAAAAGCTATTACCTGTTTATATTTGTTCATATCGCCATTAACAAAAGTAAATAAGCGTGTCACATCGTGGTTATCGGCAAAAATTAAATTTGTGTTTGGATTATTATACAAAAAGTCACGCGATATGACCCTATATAGTTCGTAAATAGGCCTGTAATCCGTAAAAACCTGATTGAGAGTAGAGTGTATCGGGAAATCGGTTATTGATTCCAATTTTGAGGAAAACCCATCAAAATTAACTGTTCCTTTTTTCCAATACGAAATTATTTCAGGATAATCCATCCATACTTCACCAACTACAAATAAATTTGGGTACTCGTTGGTAATTCTCGCAACCCATTCATTCATATAATTTTTGTCATTGTATTGATAAGTATCCATCCTGATGCCGTCAATTCCTGCATATTCAACCCACCAAATAGTATATTGTGTTAAATATTTTGCAACAAGAGGATTTTTTTGATTTAAATCGGGCATCCATTTATCAAACCAGCCATTGTTCATTCTGTTTTTATCATAATCTGATGCATGAGGATCCGGAATTACCGAACCATTAAAATTGCTATATGTAAACTGCGGCCAATTATGAACCCAATCTTTTGAAGGCATATCTTTTGCCCAATAATGTTGGTCCCCAAATTGGTTAAAAACCATATCCTTTATTATTTTTAACCCATATTTATGACTTTCTTTTACAAAACTAACATATTCCTCATTAGTACCAAATCTTCTATCAATATTATAAAAATCGGTTATTGAATATCCATGGTAAGAATATATTGGCATATTATTTTGAAGCAGCGGCATATGCCATATTGCAGTAAATCCCATCTCTTTTATATACGGAAGTTTTTGCTTTATTCCCGCAATATCACCACCGTGCCTTGCTTTTATTGAAGACCTGTCCTTGTTTTCAAAGTATCCTTTTAGGCTATCGTTTTTTATATCACCATTGGCAAATCTATCGGGTGTAATTAAATATATTACATCTGCCGAGCTTATATTTAATTGTTTAGAATCTCTATTCCTTTCTTTTAATTCGTAATTAAAAGTAAATTTGTTTTTATTATCCGTCAAAGAAAAAATTAACATACCCGATTTAACATTTTCACTTATGCATAAATTTACAAATAAATAATTTTTATTCTCTGTTCTATCAACGCTGGTAATTTTCACACCCTCATAATTCAATTCGGGAGTATAATCCGATAGATTTATTCCGTGTAATAATATTTGCAAATTGCAATCCTTCATACCAGCCCACCAATACGGAGGTTCGATATTAGAAATTTGAGTTTGGGAAATTATTGCAGATGAAATTAAAAACAAAACAATAAAAATATATTTTTTGATCATTTTAACCACTATTTTTAATAATAAAACTGTAAGTTAAATAGTTATAATTTATTACGCAAATTTATTTTAAATTATATACCGATAAATAAGTTACTAAAAAAGCAGCTAACCATTTAGGTTTTGTTTTTGTTGTCGGATGTTTATTAATATCAAATTATTATTAGCCCTCCTTTACTATAATTTGAAACGGATTTTTACTATTTTTATTATATCCTGTTAGCCACACAAAATTTACTTTGTGCGGCTATTAATATCAACAATTACATATTAAATCGTTTCAACAAAATCCAACATCGGGATTTCATTTTCAATGCGTGTATCTATGTTTGGTTTAATGTTTAACAATTCATTTACATTATTAAGCACAACCTTATGTTCTTCTTTATTTGTTTTTATATTATTATAAACATAAATTTTATTTTTATAATTTCGCATAATCACTTTTTTTTCATCCTGATGAAGAATATATTTGGGCAAAATCGGTATTTTTCCTCCTCCACCCGGAGCATCTATAATAAACTGAGGAACTGCCAAACCGCTTGTAAATCCGCGTAATTTGTCCATAATATTTATACCGGTTTCTACAGAAGTCTGAAAATGCATTGAACCTTTTGTTTCATCAGCCATAAACAAATAATAAGGACGTACTCTCATTTTAAGCAGTTTTTGCACAAGTTCTTTCATCGTTTCCGGATTATCATTAACATCTTTCATTAAAACTGATTGATTATTAAGAGGGCAGCCTGCATCGGCAAGCATATTACAAGCCAAAATACTTTCTGTAGTTATTTCCCATGGATGATTAAAGTGGGTATTAATATAAACGGGATGATATTTTTTTATTATCGAGCATAATCTGGTTGTAATTCTTTGCGGTAAAACACAAGGCATTTTAGTGCCAATTCTTATAATTTCCACATGCTTTATTGAACGTATTCTTTTTAGTATTTTTTCCAACATTGTGTCCGTCAACATCAGCGGATCACCACCGGATAAAATAACATCTCTTATTTCGGTATGCGTTTCAATATAATTAAAGGCAGATTCCAAATCCATCATCGAAATCTTTCCGTTATTTCCTACTTTTCGTTTGCGTGTACAAAAACGGCAATACATACCGCATTGACTTGAAATAAGGAATAAACACCTATCCGGATATCTATGAGTGATGTTTGGTACAGGACTCATTTCGTCCTCCATTAAGGGATCATCATAACCATGATCGGCGTCCAGCTCCCTTTCATCAGGGACGCACTGTAACCAAATGGGGTCTCCCGGGTACCTTATTAAACTTAAATAATAAGGATTAATTCGGGCTTGAAAAAAACTATCCAATCTTTCGGCAACTGTACTATCAAGTTTAAATCTTTCGATAAGCTGATCCACAGTATGAATACTATCGCGTATCATTTGTTGCCATATTTCCATGACTTACACCTTTATATTTTAAAATACTTTCCAAACACAATTAGACTATCACCAATAGAATAAAAATCTTCTATTTCACAGACTATTGAATAACTGTTTCTTAAATAAAATTTTCGCGTCGCGTCGTAACTTATTTTTGAAGATGTTTCTGCCAAAACCCATCTTCCTTTATTTACCATAATATAATTTTCGGCATGTGCTAATAATATTTTACCAACACCTTTGTTTTGAAATTCGGGTGTTACAACTATCCAATACAAATCATACACACCGTCGGTTAATGCTCTTTTACCTATAATATAATAACCAATCACATTATTTTTTTCTTCATATACATAAGTTATGTATGATGTATTTTGGCAGTTAATTGCATCATCAATTAATTCCATAGCAACTTCTTTTTCTTCATCATTAAAAATATCAATTTGATAAGTGATTTTTTTTAATAATTCTCTGTCTTCTTTTTTAATTTCTCTTACCATTATATTTTCGTTTTGTTGCAAATTTTATTATTTTATTTAATAATTCGGGATATGATATTCCCGCTGCTTTGGCACTGCGTGCAAAACCGGTGTCTTCTGATATGTCCGGATTGGGATTTACCTCAATAACATAGGGTTTGTTTTTGCTATTTACCCTAATATCAACCCGCGCATAATCTCGGCATAGCAATGCTTTAAAAGATTGTAACGCCAAATCGGATAATTTGTTTTTTAATTTATCACTTATTGCCGCAGGGCATTTAGGAACCGTATTTTTATAATATAAACTTTCAGCAGCCCACTTGGCTTCATAAGTTACAATTTTAGGTAAATTACTAGGCAAATTATCAAACGTAATTTCAGATATCGGTAATACTTTATTACCTAATATTGCAACGTTAAATTCACGCCCTTCTATATATTCTTCAACCAAAACATCTGTTTTATAACTTTTAAATAAATATTTAATTCTATTTATTAATTCGGCATCATTATATACTATTGAATCTTCACTAATTCCAATGCTTGCATCTTCGCTGTTTAGTTTTAAGATTACCGGAAATGATAGAATATGTTTAATTGAAGTAATAGTTTTGGTAAACGGGATGACCATATAATTTGGTGTGGGCAAATTATACGATTTAAGAATTTGTTTGGTTCTGCCCTTAATTAAACAATTACCCAAACATAACATAGTATTGCCCGTGTATTCATAATTCAATATGTCATATATGCCTGTAACATAACTTTCATAATTGGATTCACCTTCAAATGATTCCACAAAATTAAAACATACATCAGGTTTGTACTTTTTAAGTTTTTCTATTACGGCAGGAATATTATTATCGAATTCAAGTTTATTGACATGTTTATATTTCTTTTTTAATGTACTTAAAGTAAAACCCAAGTTATCGGAAAAACTTGTTTCGGAAAGCAGTAAATTACTTTCCCCGGGCAAAACAGATTTACCCGTATAATTTTGGTATTTAATTGAAGGTTTGTTATAACAAATTAATACTTTTTGATTATGTATCATAACAGCTTATATCTTTTACAAGCAATTGTTAAAACTTTATTAATCATTTGGTTATAATTCATTCCTGCCGCGCGTGATGCTTTTGGGTAACACGAATTTGATTTGGGATCGGGTAAAATACCCGGTAAAGGATTAATTTCTATAATATTAGGTACATTAAAAGAATTTAACCTTATATCAATTCTGCTCCAATCGCGGCATTGTAAAATTTTGTATGTTTTAAGCGCAATATCTTTTATATTATATAGTAGTGTATCATTTAGAATAGCAGGGCATGTAAAAATGTTTAACGGATTTTCTCTAGTATCGGCTATCCATTTTGCTTCGTAAGAATATATAGGAATCAGATCTTCCGGCAAGTCGGTAAAATTAATTTCAACAACAGGTAAAACTTCAACGTCATTATCATTTCCCATTAATGCAACCGTAAACTCTCTGCCCGATAAAAACTCTTCAATTATAAAGGGTTGTTGATATTTATTAAAAAATTCCGATAATCGTTCTTCTAATTCACTTTTGTTATTAATAAAAGATGAATTAAAAATACCTTTGCTTGATCCCTCACCCAAAGGCTTAATCATCACAGGGAAACAAATCCCCTCTTCTTTTATTTCATCAACAGAATTAACAACGTAAAATTGTGGATTGGGGATATTGTAATAACTTAAAATTTCTTTTGTGCGGGCTTTATTTAACGTTGAGGATAATGTTAATGGATCGGAACCGGTATAAGGGAGACCTAAAAATTCACAAATTGCCGGTATATGGGCTTCACGATTAATTCCATTTTTCCCTTCCGCAATATTAAATACTATGTCTGGCTTAAAATGGCGTAAACTTTCGTAACAGTTCTCGTTGGCTTCTATTAACACAACTTCATTATACAAAGCCAATGCATCGCGAACCGCGAATATTGTTTCCTCAGTATCCCATTCCGCATACTCGTCTTCGCCGCTGTCTAATAATGAAACATCTTGATTATTAGACGTACAAGTACCTTCCGGTTTCAAATTGAATGTAAGTGCAATCTTTAGCTTTTTTTTCTGTTCCACTATTCTATATTTACATCATAATATGTTGTTCTAATATAGTTGTTATTTGTTTATTTGCAAGTGCTGTTTAAATAAACGTGAAAAAATAAGTAAAATATTTGATGTTTGAAAATTAAATTTTAAATATTTTTTAAAAGGAATTATTTTGTAATTTTTATTATGGTCACTTTTATCACATTCTGTCTGATAGTCTATTTTTTATTATGCTATATTAGCGTAATGAAGGTTTTTTTGATAGATTGTATTTAATACATTTTTTACTATTTTACTTTCTGCGTTAAGCAGTTTTGGGTCATTTGTTATAATGTTAAACGCATCCTCTTTAGCTTCAACAAGTAAATTAATATCCGAAACTATATTTGCAAATTTTAGTTCAGGAAATCCGCTTTGTTTTGTACCAAAAATATCACCCGGTCCGCGTAATTTTAGATCTACTTCCGATAAATCGAATCCGCTTGAAAATTCCACCATTGAGCGTAAACGAATTTGTGTTTTTTTGTATTCTATTTGATCTTTTGAGAGGTATTCGAAATTAAATGTTGAACGATTGATGTTTTTTAACATATCCGCACCAACAATTAATATACAATACGATTGATTATTGCTTCTTCCAACTCTGCCGCGTAATTGGTGTAATTGAGATAGTCCGAATCTAAAAGAGTCATTAACTATCATTAAGTTAGCATCCGGGATATCTATACCAACTTCAATAACCGTTGTAGAAATTAAAACATCATACTCTTTTGCCGCAAATCTGTTCATTATTTCTTCTTTATCTTTCCAGTTCATTTTGCCGTGAATTAAGGCTACACGTACATCTTTTAATTCATTATTACTAAGGTGTTCAAAATAAGTTTCGGCAGCTTTTAAATCCAGCTTTTCGGAATCCTCCACAAGAGGATAAACCAAAAATGTTTGAAGGCCTTTTTTTGAATTTTCAATTATATAGTCATATATTAAAGGTAAAGTATTATCTCCGCGTAAATGTGTTTTAATAGGCAATCTTCCCGCCGGAAGTTCATCAATAACGGACAAGTCCAAATCACCATATACAGTCATTGAAAGTGTACGCGGTATTGGCGTTGCGGACATTACCAAAATATCAGGAGTTACACCTTTATCAATTAATAATGACCTTTGGTTAACGCCAAATCTATGCTGTTCATCAATTATTACCAACCCAAGTTTATTAAACTCCACTTTATCTTCAATTAATGCATGTGTTCCTATTATAATTTTGGTGCTTCCGTTTATAATTGAGCTTAATATATCTGTACGTTCCCCCTTTTTTTGACTCCCTATAAGCAAGTTCACTTCTATATTCAAAGGGACAAGCATTTTTGCAATGTTTTTATAGTGCTGTTGCGCCAATATCTCGGTAGGGGCCATTAAAACCGCCTGGTAGCCATTAAAAACGGCAATAAGCATAGAAATGACAGCTACAACTGTTTTGCCGCTTCCTACATCTCCCTGCAATAATCTGTTCATTGGCAAAGGAGATTCCATATCTTTACGAATTTCACTTAGTACTTTTAATTGCGACTTGGTCAATTCAAAAGGAAGAGCTGCTAAATATTTTTTTATTGGTTCAGCACTTACCCTAAATGGTATTCCTTTTAAATTGTATTTGTAATTTTGCCTTTTAAGGGCAACCAAACATTCTAAATAAAACAGTTCTTCAAATTTAAATCTGTTTATTGCCAAACCAAGCAATTCCATACTTTCAGGAAAGTGAATATTTTTTACCGCTTGAATTAAACTTAATAAGTTATGTTTTTTTACTAAGTTTTCGGGCAATGTTTCACTAAGTTCGTTTACAGTTAAATTTACGGCACTATGTATAATATTTCTTAGTCCGTATTCGCCCATGTTTACGGTTTTTAATTCCTTAGGTACTCGGTACAGGGGTATAATTTTTCCGGTATGTAAAAATTCATGCTCTTCTTTTTCGTTAAGTTTGTCATAATCGGGATGAACAATTTGCAAATTGCCATATTTAGTTAATACGGGTTTACCCGAAACTGCAAAAATATCGTTTTCTTTAAATAAGGTGGCAAAATAGTTTATTCCCTGAAACCAAACACAGTCAAATAATCCGTCACCGGCCTTAAAACGTACTTTAAATGTGGATTTTTTACCATAATTAATTTTTTCGGATTCAATAACCTTCCCTATAACAGTAACTTCCCCTTCATAACCCTGCACTACATGATGCACCACTTCTTTGATGGTTAATAGTTTTGAACGATCTAGATGTTTAAATGGAAAATAAAACAACAAGTCTTTAATACATGTTATTCCAATTTGTGCAAAAGCAATTGCACGTTTATCGCCAATGGATTTTAAATATTTAATAGGATTATTTAGATTGTTTCCCATTATTCCATAAATTTGTTTTTATTAATATATAAAACAATGGTGTAATATGGAAATAATATTTTATGGGAGTAAAAAAATGTGGTGGTTTTTATTATTAAAACACATAAAAAAAATGCAAGTCGGCGGTTAATTAAGCACGCCGACAATTAAAATTTAGGTACGTTCTATTCTTGTTTTTTAGATTTATGAATAGGACGTTTATGTTCAAAACCTCTGGACGGTTTATGAAATGTTCTTTGTGTAGGTGTATGTTGTTTTTTAATTTTTAACTGCGCGTATTTTTCGGGAATTGGAGTTAATAAACTCTCTTCAGGAAAAACGCACTCTATTTTTTTACCAAGAATTTCTTCCAATTTATTCAATTCATGCGAACTGTCTTCATCGGCAAATGTAATTGAAATTCCCGTTGCACCGGCTCTTCCCGTACGACCTATGCGATGTACATATTCTTCAACATCTTGCGGCATGTTATAATTTATCACATGCGAAATTGCTTCCACATGTATTCCGCGCGAAGCTACATCGGTTGCAACCAAAACACGTATTTTACCTTCTCTAAAATTTTCCAATCGTTTCATACGCTGCGTCTGTTCAACTTCGCCTGAAAGCAGATCACACGTGATACCGTAAGCTAAAAATGTTTCTTTTAACAATCGGGCTTCGTCGCGTCTGTTTGCAAATACCAATACACGTTCTAAATTCTTTGAAATGATCAAATTATATAATAAAGTGCGTTTTTCTTCAACAGTGGTTATATAAGTTATTTGTTCAATCGAATCCATCGCTACATCTTCTGGTTTAACTTTTACTTCAAATGCATTACGTGTCCACGATTCGGCTAAATTAATTACATCGTACGACATTGTTGCTGTAAAAAACATAGTCTGTCGTTTTGCTTTTGGCGGTGTACTTAAAACAATCTGCCTAACCGATGGTAAAAAACCCATATCAAGCATTCTATCAGCTTCATCTATTACCAGTATTTCAACTTTTGTTAAATCAATAAATTTTTTATTCAAAAAGTCAATCAACCTGCCCGGTGTACAAATTAATACATCATTAACATCATTATGCAAAGCTTTTTGTTGTTTTGCGTAATCAATTCCGCCAACAATGGAAAGCATTTTTAATGGTATATATTTAGCCAGAAGACGAGCGTCTTTTTCAATTTGCATTACAAGTTCACGCGTAGGTGCAAGAATTAAAGTACGTGGTGTACCACGCTTTCTTTCTCCAACAAACGGTTTATTGATAAGATGATTAAAAATTGTAATCAAAAAGGCTGCTGTTTTTCCGGTTCCTGTTTGAGCCTGTGCCGTAATATCACTTCCCGTTAATGCTTTTGGCAACGATTCGGCCTGTACTTGTGTGCAATATTCAAAATTTAAATCGGCTATTGCATGTAAAATTGTTTTATCAATTTTTAAATCCTGAAAACGAGTTTTCCCTTCAACTGCTTCTACTTGAAAAGACGAGGGATCCCAATTATCAACAATTACCGGTGCCGATTCAATTACAGGTAATGATTTAGACACTGAGACTGATTTAGACACAGGTGTGGATTTTGATACCGGAACAGAATCCGACGGTGTTTCATGTTGTTTTACTTCTTTGGGTTGAGCCATTTTTTCGTGGCGCAAACGGTACTCTTCGCGAGTTTCTTTTTTATACCTTTTGGGACGTGGATTTCCCTGCGCCCTTTCTTTTGTATAAGGTTTATTATTCTGTTTAACTTGGTTATTTAATTCTTTTGTAGGGTTTGCATTTGCTGCAGGAACAGAATTATCCTTTGTACCAAAAAGCCCTTTAATTTTTTTTAAAATATTATTGAACAATATATACTGCTATTTGTGAAAAAACTTTTATTTATTATAGTAATATACGCAAAATTAATGTCAAAGTCTAAAAAGTTTGTTTTAGGATGTATAATTCGATTTTTACTCTTATTCAAAAGAGGCACATATTTGTAAAGATATGTGCCTCAAACATCTTAATTTTAACACTATTATATACCAATAATATCTTTAATTTTCCCAAAAGCTTCATCAGTAAATTTAATCAACTCGTCTTCTGTTACATCATTAATAGCAAACAGGTTTTTATTAAATGTGTAAAATTGGTCAACAAAAATCAATTCCGGTTTTAAATTGGGTATTACACCTTTCATCATTCGCGACGCACATTCAATCACACAACCTTCCAGTGCAATTACCCTTTTTGCTTTACGGACCATATTACGCTGACCTGTATCTTTTGTAAATGCACCACCAATACAAACCCGTGCAATATTATCTTTTGGATTTTCAAAACAGATTCTATTTGCCACTCTTCGCGAAATTTCACCTCTTAGGCAGGCTCCTTCACAGCTTATTATTGCCATTAGATCGTTTTGTTCTGCTTTAACTGTTGAAAACTTTTCGCATAATCCACATACTTTTTTTGTTTTTTCAAGATGAATTATTTCAAATTCGGATGCTGTTGTTGTTACAGTTTGTTTTGTGTTGTTTGATGTATCCATTTGAATCTCCTATAATTAATAAAATTTGTACCTATATAGACGAGATTTATTATTTTCAGATACACTTATTTTTTATCGCAGCATAATTTTGAGTGTTCATCGTAATAAAACGAGCAGTTTGCCAGTAATAATTCGTGTAATTTTCTACGTGCCCTGTGAAGTTGAATTTTTACATTATCATATTTAATATTCAAAATTTCCGAAATTTCTTCAACCGAAAAATTATCATACTCTTTTAATAAAAATATTGCTCTGTAATTGTTTGGGAGTTTATTTATATAATCGGCAATACACTGATTCATTTCTTTCTTTAAAAAATTATATTCTATATCAGAATCGGAGTTTCCCAATTTATTAATTGTTTTAAGAGGCTCAACATAATCCAGCGAGGTACTGTTATTTCTTTCAGTTTTATAACCCGCGTTCTTTAATTTATCAATTGCAGTATTTGTGGCAATCTTGTAAATCCATGTAGAAAGTTTACTATTACCTTTAAAAGTTTCAATTGAATTAAACACTTTAATAAAAACTTCCTGCATTAAATCTTCCGCATCGTCTTTACCAACAAAACGCGATAGATACAAAACTACTTTTGGCGAATATTCTTTATATATTTCGGAGATATTGTATTGGTTCATGGGGTTTTATTGTTAATTAAGAATAAATAAAATATAATGTAAAAATATATAAAGTAAGTCCAAAACGCAAAAACGTTTTAAACTTATTAAATTTAGTCTAAAACAACCTTGATTATATAAATAACAAATTGTAAGTAGAGTATTATTAATATATTTTGAGAGAAATTAATAACCTATTATAAATTGATTTAATGAGGTAAAAATAATCGGGTAATATTCTCGTCCAATTATTAACTCAAATAAGGAATAATTATGGTAAACACTCATTGTGTTAAATGTGCTGTTAAGGAATTCAAGGACATAATTGAACCAGATCATCGATATTCCTCCTTTGATTATTGTTATAATTATTTTTACAATAAGCGTGGAACTGAATTAACAAACGATATTGAAAAAAGCTGTTTAGTGCTAGGATTTTATTTGGCAAGCTGGGGTATGTTCAGGGGCTCAAGTTTCCTTTTGCAGAAAAGTGCTAAATATTTTCAAAAAACAATTGAATATATTGCCACCCTTGATGAAAAAATCTGGTTAATTGATGTGCCAGATTACATAGATGATATTAATATTATAACTGAAATTTACACCAATTTAAAAAGTACATTAATACCTAAAGGAAAAAAAGATTTAACACTTATTACAAAGGTTATGCTTGGCGTTTTTGGTTTTGTACCGGCTTTTGACAAATATTTTACCGATGCTTTTAGAGAGATTTACAAAAAAGAAGGCTGTGGTTTTAGTAGTTTTAATGCTAAATCTTTAGGTCATATTTATTCCTTTTATAAAGCGAACAGAGATGAGATTGATAATATTGCGGATAATACTTATACATTTGATTTTTTAACTAATGAAAAGACCCAAATACACTACCCAAAAGCAAAAATTATTGACATGTACGGTTTTACTGTGGGATTAAAGATGGTTGAAGACAGAAAAGAAAACATAAAGTATTTAACTATTATTTAAAAGCTAAAACCGCTTAGCAGGGCTAAACGGTTTCTTAACTCCTTTAACACATGGTTAATGAGATACTATAAAAATACAAAATCTATTTAACTATGTCAAGCGTAGCTCAATTACTTGTTTGCAGATTTAATGATTTTTCGATTATTTTAAGTCGGGTTAACTCTTTACAATAGCTAACGTTACATTTTGCTAAGGACATTAATGTCCTTAGCAAAACAAAAAAATTTATTATCAATTATTCGACATCATAAAATGATATTGTGAACTGGAAATGGACAATGGATATTGAGTTTGGTTGAATCACTTGTGTTCAGGGAGATTTGGAGCATCTGGTACTATTTGTGTTTATTCTTTCAAATTAAAAATTAAAAATTGAGAATTTAGAATTGAGAATTTTTAATTCACTTAAACTTTAACCTTTAGCACTTAAAACTATCCCAAATCACCAAACTTCTGTTTTCATATTTCGTGTCATAAGGTCGTAAGTAGCTTTAACGGGGTCTTTATCTTCAAAAAGGATAGAATAAACTGCCGACACAATAGGGGTTTCGCAGCCGTTCATTGCGGCCAATTCGTGTACACTTCGGCAAGTTTCAACACCTTCGGCAACCATTTCCATGGATTTTAACACTTCGGCAAGTTTTTTACCTTTACCAAGTTGTTCGCCAACATAACGGTTGCGGCTATGTAAACTCATACAGGTTACAATTAAATCACCCATACCTGAAAGACCTGAAAAAGTTTCTGCCTGAGCACCCATAAAACGACCTAAACGAGTAATTTCGGCTGTTCCGCGTGTCATTATTGCTGCTTTAGTATTATCACCAAATTTTGCACCGTCAATAATTCCGGCACCAATAGCTATAACATTTTTAACAGCCCCGCCAAGTTCAACACCAATAATATCGGTAGAAGAATAAACGCGGAAATATGAGGTGAGAAAAATAGATTGAATTAGATTTGCTGTTTCGAGATTTGAAGATGCTGCCACAACCGCCGTTGGTACTTTTCTACTAACTTCTTCGGCATGACTGGGTCCGGAAAGAACCCCAATGTTAGAAACTTCAACATGAGACAATACATCTTTAATAATTTGCGAAACCGTTTTTAATGTTTTTATTTCAATTCCTTTAGAAACACTAACAAAAGTAACATCTTTAAAGCTGTTATCTTTTAATTCGGTTAAAGCACTACGTATAAACTGAGTAGGAATAGCTATAACAATAACATGTGCGTGTTCAACACTTTCCTTAAGAGAATGCGTTATTTTAACTTCGTTTGGTATTGTTATATTTGGTAAGTAAGTTTTATTTACATGATGTTTTTGTAAATAATGTGCATAACTTTTATCATATTCCCATAAAGTAATGTTATGCCCGTTAAAATGCAGCAAAATGGATAAAGTAGTACCCCATCCGCCTGCACCGAGTACAGTTATATTCATATTAGTATTATTTTTTGTGTTTATTTAAAGTTATTCTATTTTCTTTCCCTTTAACTAAACGTACCAAATTTGCGCGATGTGTATATATCACTAATAAACTAATAGCAATACAGAAAGGTAAAATTGTATGATAACCGGGTATATCTACGCCAAAAACATTTTCACGAATTATTAATATAAAGGGAACTGAAACAGCTGCCGTAATTGAACCAAGCGAAATATAACGTGAAACGGTAACCACAATAACAAAAACAGCAACAGCAAAAAGCATATCAACTGTAATAATTGTAATTAAAAATCCAAGTGCGGTTGCAATTCCTTTTCCGCCGCGGAAACCTGCAAAAACAGTCCATATATGACCAATAACAGCCGAAACACCTGCAATAATTTGTATTAAAGTAAAATCATCAAAAGGCGTGGCGTTTGGAAACGGAAAATCGCCAAAATAAAAACGCGCTACAAGCACAACAGCAATAGCACCCTTAACGGCATCAAAAATAATAGTAGAAATACCAAGTTTCCAGCCAAGCACGCGGAAAACATTAGTACCGCCTGCATTGCCACTTCCATGTTGACGAATATCAATACCTTGAGCTAAACGTGCAACAATAATACTTGTAGGAATAGAACCCACTAAATACGAGAGAAGAACAATAAACAGTAGATTTAGCATAATACCAACATAAAAATTTTTTGAATATTAAATGTATATATTAATTAATTAAATTACAATGCATTTTTAGAAGATACCAATTGTTTGAATAAATCAATATCCTGTTGATTTGTAATTTTAAAATTTAACAAAGAACCTTCCACAATATTTATTTTGTATCCTAAGTTATAAACCAGCATCGACTCATCTGTTCCAATAAAATTTTTGCTGTCTGCAAACTTAAAAGCCTCAATAAGTGTATTGTACTCAAAAATTTGCGGGGTTTGGACATTATAAATATTATCTCTTTTAATATAATCGAAAGAATCCTGAAAATGTTTAACTAAAGTATCTTTGGATTGAATAGCAACAACGGCATTTGATTTTTCTTTTGCCGTATTGATTGCTGAAATTAATACATTTTGAGATAATAATGGGCGAGCTGCGTCATGAACCGCAATTAAAGGATTAATATCAGGCGGAATAGCAGACAATGCATTAAAAACCGAGTGTTGTCTTTCTTTTCCGCCTTCAACAACTTTTACTAGCTTAGTAATATTAAATTTATTCTTTATTCCAAGTAAAACATCAAAAAAACCGGATTTAGCCGGAACAATTATTTCATCAATTAACGGGCAATTTTGAAATACTTCAAGAGTATAAGCAAGTATCTCCTTATCAAAAATTTTAACGTATTGCTTAGGAACAGAAAGACCTGTTCTTAAACCGGAACCGCCTGATGGAATAATAGCAATTGTTTTCATTTTACAAAATCAACATTACATCGCCATAACTTAAAAATCTGTAATTTTCTTTAATAGCTTTTTTATATGCTTTCATTAAAAAGTCATAACCGGCAAACGCACTTGCAAGCATCAATAAAGTTGATTCAGATTGATGGAAATTGGTAATTAACTTTTTTGTTATTCTAAATTCGTAAGGTGGAAAGATAAATTTATCTGTCCATCCTTGATTTTCTTTAACAAAACCTTCGGCAGTCACACTACTTTCTAATGCGCGTGTTGAACTGGTACCAACAACAAAAACATTCTTTTTTGCTATAATAGCTTTATTTATCACTTCAGCTGTTTCTGCGGTAATCTGAAAATATTCGGAATCCATCTTGTGCTTTGTAAGATCTTCAACTTCTACCGATCGAAATGTGCCAAGGCCAATATGCAATAAAACCGGAACTACTTTAACGCCTTTAGCTTTTATTTCTTCCAACAATTCTTTGGTAAAATGCAATCCTGCAGTAGGAGCAGCAACAGAACCATCTTTTGTAGCATAAACGGTTTGATAATTTTCTTTATCTTCAGGAACTGCATCGCGTTTAATATATGGAGGCAGAGGAGTTGTTCCTATTACCTCAATTGCTTTATAAATACTTTCAGCATCTTTATTAAATCTTACTGTTCTTCCTCGCGAAGTTGTATTGTCAATTACTTCGCACCAAAGATCATCCGAAAAATAGATCCTGTTCCCAATTCTAACCTTACGGGCAGGATCAACAATAACATCCCAAATATTTTCTTCATTATTCAATTCGCGTAAAACAAAAACTTCTATTTTAGCATTTGTACGTTCTTTGTTTCCAAATAATCTTGCTTGCATAACTTTGGTTTCGTTTACAACAACAACATCACCTTTATTCATATATTTAATAACGTCTTTAAATAGATGATGTTCGATTGTATTAGAGGCTCTGTCCAAAACCATTAGTCTTGATTCGTCACGTGGAGTGTTAGGCTCTCTGGCAATTGCACCCTTAGGCAAGTTATAATTAAAGTTTGATAATTTCATTTGTTCTCCGTATTACAATAACGTCTGTTACTCTAATTACAGTAAAAACTTTCAATTAATTGATTAGGTTCATTTTTAATGTAAATACACAACTTAAAAAAATTAAATATAAATTAAAACTGCAGGGGTTTTTAAATCCCTGCAATTAATAAAAATCTGCAAAAATTATTTCCTTTTTGAAACATTTTTTGCCGGTGCTGCTTTTACAACTGCTTTTTTGGCAGGTGCTGCTTTTACAGCAGGAGTACTTTTAACAACTGCTTTTTTGGCAGGTGCTGCTTTTACAGCAGGTGTGCTTTTTACAACCGCTTTTTTAGCAGGAACTGCTTTTGCAGCCGGTTTTTTTAAGTCTTTTAAAGCTGCACGTGCTGCTGCCAATCTTGCAATAGGCACTCGGTATGGTGAACAACTTACATAGTTCAACCCTGTTCTATGGCAAAATTCAACAGAAGCAGGTTCGCCGCCATGTTCGCCGCAAATACCAACTTTTAAGTCTGGTTTTGTTTTGCGACCAAGTGTTGTACCCATTTCCAACAATTTACCAACACCGTTAATATCTATACTTTCAAACGGATCGCGTGGTAAAATATCTTTTTCAACATACAATGGCAGGAATTTACCGGCATCATCGCGTGAAAGACCAAAGGTGGTTTGTGTTAAATCGTTTGTACCAAAGCTAAAGAATTCTGCAACTTTCGCAATTTCATCTGCTGTTACGCATGCTCTTGGTAATTCAATCATTGTACCAACTAAATAAGGTATTTTTCTTTTCTTTTCTTTAAATACTTGTTCGGCAACTGTACGTACTATTTTTTCCTGAAGTTTTAATTCTTCAACATGGCTCACTAACGGAATCATGATTTCAGGAATAACTTTAAGACCTTTTTTAGCTACGTCACATGCAGCTTCAAAAATAGCGCGTGCCTGCATTTCTGTAATTTCAGGATAGCTAATACCTAAACGGCATCCACGGAAACCTAACATAGGGTTAAATTCTTTTAATGCCTCAATTTTTTCAGCTACTTTATGTTGTGTGATTCCTAATAATATAGCAACTTCTTCCTGTTCTTTTACTTCGTGAGGTAAAAATTCGTGCAATGGAGGATCTAAAGTTCTAATTGTAACAGGTTTTCCTGCCATAGCTTTAAATATTCCGGCAAAATCTTCACGTTGATATGGAAGTAATTTTGCTAAAGCACCTTTTCTTCCTTCTTCCGTATCGCTTAAAATCATTTCGCGTACATAAAGAATTCTATCGCCGCCAAAGAACATATGTTCGGTTCTGCATAATCCAATACCTTCTGCGCCAAAAGCTATTGCTGCCGATGCTTGATCCGGCTGATCTGCATTTGTACGTACTTTTAATTTTCTAAACGAATCTGCCCAAGTCATTAAATCTTTGTATGTTTGGTACACTTTAGATTGTTTTGCGGTCATTTCTTTTGTAATAAGCACTTGAATAACTTCTGATGGTTTTGTTAATAATTTACCAACAAGAACTTCACCTGTAGAACCATCAATAGAAATATAATCGCCTTCTTTAATTACAAAGTCTGTACCTTCGGCTCTCATTTCGCCTTTTTTATAATCGATATTTAATTTACCGCAACCGGCTACGCATACTTTTCCCATTTGACGAGCAACTAATGCTGCATGAGATGTCATTCCGCCGCGTGCTGTTAAAATACCTTCCGAAGCATTCATACCTTTAATATCTTCAGGTGAAGTTTCAATTCGCACAAGAACGCATTTTTCGCCTCTTGCAGCCATTTCTTCTGCTTCTTGAGCACTAAAAGCGACTTTACCACTTGCTGCACCCGGACCTGCATTTAATCCTTTAGCCAATAATAAACCTTTGCTTATTGCTTGTGCTTTTTCTTTTGGATCAAAAATAGGACGTAATAATTGATTCAACTGGTCAGGATCTATGCGGCTTAAAGCTTCTTCTTTGCTGATAAGTTTTTCGCGTACCATATCAACAGCAATTTTAATAGCTGCAAAACCTGTACGTTTACCTACTCGGCACTGTAACATCCATAATCTGCCTTGTTGAATCGTAAATTCGATATCCATCATTTCTTTATAATGTTGTTCTAATTTTTTACGAACGTCAATTAATTCTTTGTAGATTTTTGGATTGTCTTTTTGTAAATGTGAAATTAAAAGCGGAGTACGTGTACCGGCAACAACATCTTCACCCTGAGCGTTAAATAAATATTCGCCATAAAAATAATTTTCGCCCGATGCAGCGTCACGTGTGAAGGCAACACCTGTACCTGAATCTTCACCCATATTTCCAAATACCATCGATTGAACGCTTACAGCAGTTCCCCATTCGGCAGGAATATTGTTTAATCTTCTGTAAACAATAGCTCTTTCATTCATCCATGAACTAAATACGGCACCAACGGCACCCCATAATTGTTTCATTGGATCTTCGGGAAAATCGATACCTAATTTCTTTTTGATGATAGCTTTAAAAGATTTTACTAAATCTTTTAAGTCTTCGGCAGTAAATTCAGTATCTTTTGTAATATTTAATTCTTTTTTCTTTGCTTCCAAAATTTCTTCAAACGGATCTTCATCGTGTTTTGTTTCGGGTTTTAAGCCTAATACTACATCACCGTACATAGCTACAAAACGACGATACGAATCGTATGCAAATCTTGGGTTTTTCGTTTTTTCAATTAAACCTTCAACAGTTTTATCATTTAAACCTAAGTTTAATATTGTATCCATCATACCCGGCATTGATGCACGGGCACCGCTGCGTACTGAAACTAATAATGGATTTTTTACATCGCCAAATTTTGCGCCCATTTCTTTTTCAACTTTTTTCAAAGATGCTAATACTTGAACTTCTAATTCTTTAGGATATTTTTGTTTGTTTCCATAAAAATAAGTACAAACTTCGGTAGTAATAGAAAAACCTGCCGGAACAGGTAAGCCGATGTTGACCATTTCGGCAAGGTTTGCACCTTTTCCGCCTAATAGATTTTTCATTTCTGCTTTACCATCAGCTTTTTTACCACCGAAAAAATAAACATACTTTGGGGCTGCGTTAGCCATTTAATATTCCTCCAAATGTGAATAATTGATTTTGTTTATTGATTTTCATTTTTTTCTGTTTAATTTATTTAATATAAGTTTTTCAAATTTTTCTTTCTCTTCAGGTATTAATTCTATTTTTAAATAATAAATATCTATATCATCAAGTTCCTTAGAATACTTTTTTAACTTTACAGCATCCTTTTGTGTAGTAATTACCGAGTTGGAATTTGTATCGTAAAATTTTTTTCTAATCAGACTAATCTCTTTTGACTCATAATCTTTATGGTCGGTGAATAATAATTTATTACTTATATCAATCTTGTTATTTTCCAACACCGATAAAAACGAATGAGGTTTTGCAATACCGCAAACAACAAGACTTTTTTGACCGATAAAATCATCTAGTTTATAATGAGTATGGTTTTTAATATCAACAAAAGAATTAGCTTTGTATCCAACATAAAAAACGGGTTTATCTCCAAAATTTTTACTTATTTTAACAGGAATTTCTTTATGTGGGGAAAATTTTCTATTAATCAGTATAACATCTGCCCTTTTACATTCCTTAAATGGTTCTCGCATCAGTCCCATTGGCAGCATTTGTTGTTGATTTTCTTTTGACACAACTAAAAACCTTTGATCAAAAATAAGAACATTTAGATCCCGATAAATCCATCTGTGCTGATAAGCGTCATCAAGTATAATCGCTTCTACTTTAGCATCCTTAATTAATTTTTGTGCTCCTTCAACGCGTTTTTCACAAACAGCGGCCGGCACTTTACATTCTTCGGCAGCTAAATATATTTCATCTCCGGCATCTGCAACATTAGCAAATATTTTATTACCGTCACTTACAAACAAATATCCTTTAGTCTTTCTTCGGTATCCGCGGCTTAGCACTCCGGTTTTAATACCCATCGATTTCAGTAGTTCTATCATATAAATTACTGTAGGAGTTTTTCCTGAACCGCCAACGGTTATATTACCTATTGATATTACATTAGCAGAAACTTTTACGGCTTTAAATAAACCCTTATTAAATAATATATTTCTAACCTTAATAACTAGGGAATATATTATTGATATTGGGTATAATAATAATCGTGATAAAATCATATTAATTTTCTGCTAATAATTGTAGTTCGTTTAACTTAGCACTACATTCTGTTATAAGTTGTGAAGTATTCTCATAACTTATAGTACTGTTTATATATATTGGTTCCGAATAGGATATAAAAACTTTTGAAAACAATTTTGGTATTTCAAATTTATCCCAGCTGCTTAAAGTGTATTTGTCTTTATTATTTATCCCAACTAAAATTAGGGGTAATCCTGACTTTTTTGCAACAACTACCGCCCCGGCTTTAAATTCTTTTGCAGGTCCTTTTGGGCCGTCGGGGGTTATTGCTATTGAATAATTATTTTTAGCTTTTTCAACAAGTATTTCAAGGGCTTCTTTTCCGTTTTTGTTAGACGAACCACGTTGTAATACATAACCCCATTTGTCTAAAACCTTAGTTAATAATTCCCCATCTTTGCTTGTACTTACCAAAGCAGCAACATTTTTATTACGGTGGAGGTACCATGGAACTAACATTGTACCATGCCAAAATGCAATAACACTGCTGCTGTTATTTGCAAACAACTGCTTTGTTGCTTCCGGCATTTTGCAGCTTAAGGTTAATGTTTTACATAACATATTAATACTATTATATAAAAACAAATTACCTATAAAGCGTAAAGTATTTTGTTTAATTTTTTTTAGTTCCATTTACTATATTGTAAATAATTTTTGCTGCTTTAGTCGAAGCACCGGAATTTCCCAACAAATGCTTCAACCCGCTTAATTTATTTTTTAAGTTTGAATAATTATCTTCGTTTTCTAAAAAATACGAACATTTTGCAATAATATTTTTTTTGTTAACATCTTTTTGAATCAGTTCGTAAACTAAATTTTCTCCGGCAACAATATTAACCATTGCAATATTTTTTATTTTTATTAATAATTTTCCCATTGCATAAGTTATGGCACTTGTTGAATAAACAACAATAAAAGGAAGTTCAAATAAGGCCGTTTCAATAGTAGATGTACCGGATTTAATAATACCAAAATAAGAATATTTTAACAGCTCGTAGGTATATCCCTTAATTATAGTAAAATCATTTTCCCCCTTAAATGAGGAAAACAAATTCTCATCCATGTTTGAAGAACAGGCTACAACAATCTGCATATTAAACAATTTAGAAATTTTTGATGCCGCACTAATTGTTTCGGGGAATATTTTTTCAATTTCCTGCAATCTGCTTCCCGGCATAATTAACAAAATATTTTTATTTATATCCAAATTGTTTTTAGTATAAAATTCCTTTTTATCAACAAAATTATAATCGTTAATTCTTTCAATTAAAGGATGACCGACACAAGAAACATTAACATTATGGGTTTCATAAAAATCTTTTTCAAAAGGAAAAACAACAATTACTTTATCAATAAGCTTTTTTATTTTTTTTATTCGTCCTACACCCCACGCCCATAACTGCGGAGGGATATAATAAATAATTGTTACACCAAGTTTTTTTATTTTTGCGGCAAAATTCAAATTAAAACCGGGATAATCAATTAATACAATAGTTTTAATATTTTTTTCAGTAACAGTACTAATCAAATCTGCTCTAACTTTTCTAATAAACGGCAAATGTTTAACAACTTCGGTAAAACCAAGAAACGCCATATTATTTATATGGTAGCTTTGTTTTAGACCTGCATTAATCATATTATCACCACCAATACCGTAAAACTCCGCAGCGGGAATTAATTTTTGATACTCCGACATAAGGGCGGCTCCATGCAAATCGCCGGAAGCTTCCCCCGCTATTATCATTATTCTATTATTCAAATTGCTTTAACAACATAATATATTATTATAATTATAATAACGCTGCTTATTGCCTGTAAAGTTCTACTTTCGGATTTTAAACCTGCTTTTAAATTATAGCTTGGCTGCTGCACATCCTTATTTTGGTAAGGGAAAAATGAAGGGAGCAAACGTGGTACCGATTTTCGGTAATCGTTATACTTGTCACTAAAGGCTTTTACTAAATATTCTTCTTCCGTATTTATAATTACCCAATATTGCCAATAGAAAAAAGCAAAAGCAACAACAACCAAATAAGGAAATAATGCATTAGACATAACGCCTACTCCGCAATATAAAAGCATATTACCTAAATATAAAGGATTACGTACATAAGCATAAGGACCGCTGATTACAAGGTAAGTACCCCCTACTCCGCCGGTAGTTCTTGTTTCACTTCCGGCATATGATACTCCCCATAGTCTAAAAAATTCACCCAATAGTATTAATCCAAAACCAAGCGACATTGTTAATATTGTAGGCTGTTGAAATATTACCATTAATAACAAAAAAGGCAGTGGCGAATAACTTCTATATTTAAATACTTTTAACGAAAAATTGCTCATAATTTTTATCCTTGAATATACACTTCATTTCTTTTTAATGAAGCCTGAAATCGTTTTTTTAATCTTTTTTTGCTTTTTAGAAGTTCCAACTTTTCAATAACATCGTTAAAGTTATTAAAAGGAGCAAATGTAATTCTATTAATTTCACAATATTTTAATAGCGAGTTTTTAGCAAAAATCAAATCACAAAATTGTGCGGGACACGTGTCCGAAAGTCCGTCACCAATATATATATTGTATTCTAAATCGCCGCTATTGTTAATTATATGATTCCGTTTACAATTTGCACAAATTTTACATTCCTCATCGGGATAAGGGAATTCCGGTATTAAACTATTATTAACAATGTTCATCTTGTTACAAAATACTTTTAGATGTAAAAGGTTTTCTCTTTCTAAAATATTTTTAATATATATATCAAATCCATCGCTTACTATACAAATACTGATTTTTTTTTCTTCGCAATAATCCACAAATTTTCTAAATGTTTCGTCAATATTAATTTGGCTTAAAAATTTGTTAAACCTGTTAACATCAAAATTTTTAACGGTTTTGCAAAACAATTGCCACGATTCAAAAGAACTAATTTTTCTATCAATCCACAATTTAATTATTCTATCAACTTCAGCTTTATCTCCAAATTCCAAAAATAAAGCCTCACCAACATCACGTGTTGTAATAGTACCGTCAAAATCAACAAAAATGTTAAATTTGGTATCGCCGGTTACTTGATCAAGATGCAACATTTATTTCTTCATTAAATTGAACGCCAACAAGTTTTGATATTCCTTCTTCTTGCATAGTAACTCCATACATGTTTTCCGAAGCTTCCATTGTGCGTTTATTATGTGTAACAATAATAAATTGTGTATTGTTGCTAAATTCTTTTAATAAGCGCGTAAAGCGGTCCACGTTTGCGTCATCTAAAGGAGCATCAACCTCATCTAAAATACAAAACGGACTTGGTTTTACCAGATAAATAGCAAACAACAAAGCGGTAGCTGTTAAGGTTTTTTCACCTCCGGAAAGTAATTCAATAGAAGTTGGTCTTTTCCCTTTCGGTTTAGCCATAATTTCAATTTTGCCTTCCAAAGGATCAACGTTTTCTTCCAATGTTAAATCGGCCTCATCTCCGGGGTCAAATAAAGTTTGAAATATTTTTTTAAAATTAATTCTAATTTGTTCAAATGTTTCCACAAATAATTTTTGGGCTGTTTCGTTTATATCCTTAATTGTTTTAATTAAATCTTTTTCCGAATTCACCAAATCATCACGCTGTTTTACTAAAAATTCCATTCGTTCACGTTCTTCTTCATATTCGGAATACGCAAGCAAATTAACGGGGCCAATGTTTTTCAAGCGGCCTTTAAGCGATGACACCTCACTGCTTCTTTCTTGAAAATTAAATATTTCAAAATCGTCAAATATTTTTGCAATTAGTTCAACGTTATATTCTTCCATAATGTGATTAATTAAATTTTCCAACCTAATAGAAATCTCACTCATTTTTACATCAATAGCATGGATGCTGTCTGATGTTTTTTGACGGTTATTACGTAATTTGTTTAGGTTTGTTTCAAAAGTGGCAGATTCTTGTTTTATTACATTTAAATCCTTTTCAACTTTCTTTTCTTCATTAACTAAAATTTGTCTATCGTAACTTACCTGTTCCAAATCTATTTCTTTTTCTTCAACAATATTTTTGTTGGAGCTAATTTCTTCTTGGGCACTGTTAATATCTTTTTTACGCCTTTCAATACCGGTTATTATATTCTTTTTGGTTTCCTGACCACGATTAATATCGTTTTTAAGATTTTGAATTTTTCCTTTTGTACGTTCAAGTTCTAACATCTTTTGGTTATAGCTTGTTACAGTTTGGGTATAATTTTCTTCCAAACTTTTTAATTCATGCTCAAGTTCAACTGCGGTCGACTTTATATTTGTTTTTTCTTGGCGTAAACTTATTAAAGTATTTTCCAATTCACTTATTTGCCTATCAAGGCCATCGGATTCTTTTACAAATTCATTTATTTGCGAATGCGATTTTTCAACTTCTTCTTCGGCTTTGGTTTTTTCAAATTCAAATTGTGCTATCTGTTTTTCCAAAGTAGTTATATCGTTTTCTAAAAATTTACCTTGTTCGGAAATTACTTTCAAATCAATATCGGCAATTTCAGCTTCAACTAAAATTATTTCTTCACGTATCAGTTCCAGTTTATTATTCAATACAGGGTATTCATTTTTTAGATTTTCTAATAATAGTTTTCTTCCGAATAACGAATCATCAAGATTTAACAAAGAACCGGCTTCAACTATACCGTTGCTGTAAATAATATCACCCTCTATTGTGGTAAAATTATACCCGGGATATTTTTGGTTCAATTTAATTGCCGCAGATAAACTATCAACCATTGCTGTATTTTTTAATACTTTTGTAAAATATGGCAGCCATTGATTTTCGGCCTGTACAAAATTTATTGCCCAGCCTAAAAAACCATCTTCTTTTTCAATTCGATTTTTTCTTTTTGACGAGCGTATATTATCAAGTCTATCAAATAATGTTTTCTTTTTAGTAGTATTGCTATTTAACAGATAAAACGATGCTTTACCAAGTTCATTTTTCTTTAAATAATCTATTGCGTTATTAAGTTCGTCCAAATTTTCAATAAGCAAGTTGTTTAATACAAATTTTAATGACGATTCCAATGCAGGGCGATATTTTTCATCCGTGTTTCCAACATCGGCAAAAAGACTTATATCCTTTTCGGTCCAACCTTTACTTTCAATTAAAACTTTTACTCC
This sequence comes from bacterium, assembly GCA_043805435.1. GTDB lineage: Bacteria > Bacteroidota > Ignavibacteria > Ignavibacteriales > Melioribacteraceae > JAEXOD01. Next base: position 72,683 of record JAZDHY010000010.1, on the reverse strand, counting down.
TTTGGATACACCATCAAGATTTGTTATTAACGTACTAATAAAACTAATTTTATCTTTTAGTGCATTAAGTGTACTTTTATAATCTATTTCGTTTTCTTTTAAACCGCTTAGTTGTTTTTCCAAACCTTCTTTTAATGCTGTTTTTTCAGCATATAACTCTTCTGTTTCGTGAAGTCTTTTTGTTGCTTTTTGTTTGGCCACGTCTAATTCTTCTAAAAATCCAACTGTTTTGGCAATTTTAGTTGTTACGTTTTGTATGTTATCGTTTAATTTTGCAATATTGTTATTTGCTCTGTTTAACGATGATTTTAAGTTGCTAAGTTTGTTTTCTTCCGAACTTAGATTTTTTTCTATACTAATTAACTTCCCTGATTCCGACTTAATAAACTGTCGTTTAGTTTCAACCGAAACTTTTTTTTCGGCAACAATATTTTTTAGTTCTTCAATTTCTTCCTGTCTGTTAGTAATAGATTTTTCCAAATCTACAAGCTGCTCTATATTATCCTCAATCGAAAATTCGGTATTTTCCAATTGTATTTCAAATTCTTCAATTTCAGTACTATATCTGCTTAAATTTCTTTCTTGCGATTTAATTCTTTCCTGTGAAATTGAAATAGCATTTTGAATAGCGTGCATTTTTTCGGTTTCAATTGAAGTTTTGTGTTGAATTTCGCGAAGTTTCCTTTCAACTTCAATTATTCTATCCCTATATTTTACTAATTCAACTTCAATGGTTTTTATTTCCAAATCAATATTGTCTTTTTCCAAATTAAGGATATCGCGCTGTTCGGTATTTTCAATTTTTTGACTGTTAAATAACGAAAATTCCCTTTCAGCAAGGTCAATTTCTTTTTCGCGTAATACCGTTTGAATTTGATTATATTGATCTGCTTTTTTTGCCTGCCGTTCTAATGAACGGACATTCTTTTCAACTTCCGAAACGATATCGTTTACGCGTGTTAAATCGCCCTTAATTTCTTCTAATTTTTTTAAAGCCAAACGTCGTCTTAGTTTATACTTATTAACTCCGGCAGCTTCTTCAAACATTTTGCGGCGTTCGTCTGTTTTATTACTTAATATTGTTTCAATCATTTTTAATTCGATAACCGAATATGCGTTTGTACCCATACCCGTATCCATAAAAAGATTAGTAATATCTTTTAGTCTGCAAAGGTTTTTATTTAATAAATATTCGCTTTCGCCTGAACGGAAAATTCGGCGTGTAATTGTAACTTCGTTATATTCGGTCGGCAAAACGCTGTTATCGTTCACTAAAGTTAATGAAACTTCGGACATGCCCATTGGTTTTTTTGTACGGGTTCCGTTAAATATAACATTTTCCATCTTATCGCTTCTTAATGTACTGCTTTTTTGTTCTCCAAGCGACCAACGTATAGCATCAACTATATTAGTTTTTCCGCATCCGTTGGGACCAACAATGCCGGTTATTCCTTTTGTAAAATTTACAACAGTCTTATTTGCAAATGATTTAAAGCCAAAAATCTCTAACTTAGATAGATACAATAATCCACCAAATAAATTATAACATCTTAAATTGGCTAATTGAATTCAGAATAAAATCCACTGTTGAATCACTTAGCTGTAAACTGAATAATATTGTGCCGATTATTAAAATTACAAACACAAAACTTAACAAATAAACCATAATCGGAACTACATCAAATATTACATATACTCCTTTTAATAAACGTTGGATCAACCATAAAGCATAAAGAGCTAAAAATAGATAAACATAAATATTAACAACGTTTAATGCAAGTACTTTGTATAAAACAAGTTCAATAGGAAGTAATAAAGCCAAAGGCAAAAAAGCCCATATTACTACAAAATAAATGCTCGAAAAATAGACTCTTATGCGTACAAAAAATGCAGCACCCTTTATTACAAGGGCTAAAATTAAAAACAATAGTGCCGAGATAACAAACAAATAAATAAAACTTGCAACAGGGCTCCAAGCTAAATAAACTACTAAATCAATTAGCCAGGTTAAACCCGTCGAAACAATAATTTTTTCTAATAAAATGTTTGCCCGCAATGCAAACAGCAAATTTGTTAATAATAAAGAATGGGCACCGGCTAATATTACCAAAAGAATATTTGCATGAAAACCGGATAAAATTCTTTGATCTCGAATATCTGCAAAAAAGTTATACGGACGTACTAAAGCTCGTGTTGCGTCTTCACGAAATTTACGGCGTGCATTAATAAACAATGCCGTTAATATTGAAAGGAACAAACTTATTATTATAAAAAAGAAGGGAGTATCGTCTAATTTTTTACCAATTGGTATTGTTACTTTTTCACTTTCGCTAAGCTTTGATTTTATTACCTTGTATGAAATTCTATTAGTGTTTCTATCAATTCCCAAAACACCAATTTTGTAAATATTATTGTCGTTAAAACCCGCATAAAAAGAAGGCGAATTTCCTGTAAAATCAAAAGCTGTATTAATAAATACATTTGGAATTTCGTTGGTTTTGGTAAAATCGAGTAAATCTTCATAATAATCCGCTTGTGCTTCCAACGAATAAGGAGTTAGATAACCGTTTGAACTACCGGTAAATGTTGGATATGTAGCCTCGCTTATAAAAATATTTTCTTTGCCAATTTTTTCAATACTTTTCAAATACAGGTCGTATTTTTCGCTTATTGAAGTAGAAAACAATTCCACTCCATACAAATCCAGATTTGCTATAGTTTCAGTCGGAAACCCCCCAAAAGAAGCATAACTAAATTTTGAGCTGTTCTTTTTTATTATAGTTGCCAAATATGATATAAATTCGTTATTATCCGGCGAGTCCGGTAAAAACGAACTCCCCACCCCAATTGCCGCAACCGATGAATAGTCGGAATAACTACGTATAATTGCTTTTAGATATTCGCTTGCAAGTGACCTAAAATTAGGATCCGCTAATAATCCGGCGGGAATAGAATTGATTGGAACTTCTACATAAGCCATTAGTCCTAATTTTTCGCACATATACAATGCATAAGGATTTGGAATTGAACGTGCAAAACGAATAGTGTTAAATCCCATATCTTTAATTATTCTTAAATCATTTTCTATCTGTTCAAAACTTACAAGGTTGCCATTTTTAAAATTATTTAAGTAATAAGTTATTCCTCGTAATAAGGTTTCGTTTTTATTAAAATATGCTTTCCCGCTTTTAAAATCCAAATTATAAAACGAAATTTGCTGACGATATCTATCAACAACCAGATCCTGATATAAAAGTTTTACATCATATATATAATTATTCGGTTCATTAAAGCTCCATAATTTAGGATTTGATGCTTCAAAATTAAAATCCACTTTAGTTAATTCCGATGGATTTAAACTTACACTTCCTCTATAACTGGTTAATTGACTTTTATCTTTTGCATTATATATAGCAATTTCAACTACAAATGGTAATGGGTAAGATGCTTTAAAATCCCTATTTTTATCTTTAAACCTTTTTTTATCAATTGAAACACTAAATGAAAGTTTAACCTTGCTTAAATCGCTTGAAAGTAAATATTTATTATTTACGTTTGCAATATTAATGATAGGCGTTAACTTTAGATAAATATCGCGCGTTATACCGCCAAGGTCTTGTGGAAATAAAAACCTGTGATTAACAGGTATTGTGTTTTCCGAATCCAAATTACGGGTTATTTTAATTATTAATTTATTTTCGGATGAATATTTTAATACATCCTTAGCTAAATCAATAGTAAAAGGAAGTTCACCGCCAATAGATTTATAAACCATTAAGTTGTTGATATAAATTTCGGCCGTGTGGTTTAAACCTAAGAAATATAACCTGATGTTATTATTGTTAACATCATTTTGAGAAAGTGTGAAACTTTTTTCAAAATATAAAACAGTTTGTCCTTCAAAAGCAGCCGGAACGGTTATGGAAGTGACTTTAGGTGACTCTTTATCTATATACGCTTTCCACCCTTTATTTAATGCAATTATTTTATTATACTTATTAGCATTAAAAAAAAGTGAATCGGTATTAGAAAAATTGTTTGCGTTAATTTCTTTAATTGTTACTTGCGAAAACAACTGAAAAGATAAAGAGCAATAGACAAGACAAAAAAACCAAAATTTTACGTTGTGCATATTTTTTAACAAAATTATAAATTAAGATAGTAAAAATACGAAATAAAAGAGGGCAAATCAATGTAATTTAATAGTTAAGGTTAATTTGCATGATTTTAAGTCTTAATTTATTCAAATTATCGAGTATCCATTACTTAATTTTTTACACCTTAATTGTTTGTTTTGGCATAGTTACGTTTAAATAATTCCTTTTGTTTAAGTTTGAAGCCGTATTTGAAGATTATAAACATTATCTAAACCATTATTTGTATGATTTACCTTATTGCCGTGATTGCTTTAATTGTCTGAACAGTGCTTTGTTTGATTTATTTGATTACTTTGATTGTCTAAACGGTGATTTGACAAAACCAAAGCTGCATTTATATTCCCATCCGTAAAGAGACTGTGTTAAAACCGGGGACACTAAAAAGAAGGAAAAAACATGTAATTCCTCAGTATGAAATTGTATAAGTCTATATAATATTGTGTTTTAGCAAAAAAAATAAATAGGTTAATATGGCAATTACACAAGGCACACCAATAGATGAGATCCGAATCAGCTAGCATTACAGGTTCGTAAATTTATTAATTACTGGAAATAAATAAAGGGATATGTTGAAGAGACGTTTGTTTTTGATTGCAAATTTCCAGCTATGAGATTCTTGATGAATTAGACAGCGATAAAATCCGCTTTATTACTTTGAGGAAAAGAAGAAATGGTTTACTTCGACAAATGTTAAATATACCGGATAATAAATGGGAAAAACACAAACTTGATATTCCTAAAAGGAAAAACCAACAGGTTAGCGTTTATGAAGAAAAGCTTAAACTCAAAAATTGCAAAAAAGAATTTAGACAAATTATTATAAATTACAGTTGATTGAAGTTCTTAAAATATCTGCTAAACGTTGGCATATTGAAAATATAATTGCCGAAATAGTTTCCTTTTTTAACTTAAATTCTCTGTCTTAGCCCTTAATGATTCGTATTCATTTTGATATTTTATGGACTGTGATAGCCACCACATTATATTTTATGCCTGCCAAAGACCTTAGACGTTTTGAAAATAATTTAGCCCCAACCATTTTTAAGAAATTTATTAATATGCCAGAGAAAATTAATTATGATGGAAATGCAATTACAATCTAAATTAGTAAAAGGGCGCATACCCCAATCCTTAAAAGCATTGACAAATTAAATAAGCCATTTATTATTCCTTGGCTTAACAATACTCCAATGGAAATTGAGTGGACTAACTAATTTTCCTTAGTTGTTTTTATGACACTTATCAGACGTGCGAAAATCGGTATTGAATCATTTAAACTGAATTTAAACACAGTTTCCGCACAGATGGGTTACAAAAGTTCTTATACCCAATCCACCCATCATAAGCCGGGCAAGCTTTAACAAGGATTTGTCGCAAGCGGAATTATAAATGACGAATTATGAATGGTGAATTAAAATCTTAAAGAATTTCTTATTTATCATTTTGCTTTTTTTTAATGTTTTTCTTTTAATTTAGAAGTTAAACTTAAAAATTTAACATTGCTTTTAATCAGCCTTTTCAAAAAACAAAATCATCTTAATCACACAAATCACAGTTCGAACAATTTCTCCTCCCCCATTGTACAACTCATTTTAATTAATCAAATTTTAGTTTATGGGTAGTTGTTTGTAATTTAAAGAAAGTTTTTGCATTTTATATTTAGTTAATTTGGTTCGGTTTGAATCTTTTTACCCGAGTAAATTGTTTTAGATATTGCACATTATACGGGAAAAAATATTTACTATGACCTCACATATAGCAGATATAATATTTTTAATTTCAACTTTATTAGCGGCATCGGGATTAATTTATATAATATACTCTCGAAGCCCCCAAAACCGAAGCAGTAAATTGTTTTTATTAACATTAATATTGGTAATTGGGTATATGTTTTCGCATGGTTTCCATTTTTTAATTATGAAAACCGGTGATGTAACAATCCTTGATAGGTCGTGTCATTCGTTTTTATTGTTAATAGCTGTAACACTTACTTTTTTTGCCCGCGATTTCCCAAAAGAGCAAAAACTAAACAAAATTGTTTTATCGGTTATTTTAATTCCAACTTTAATAATTTTAATTTTATTGTGGACAGGTTATTTTGTTGCGGTATCGCACGCACACCACGCACATTTTACGCCCGGCTTTACACCTCTTTATCCAATATTTATCTTTTGGTATATATTTTTGGTCGGTTTATCAAGTTATTTTATTTTTAAAAAGCTAACGGCGGAAAAATCTCCAAAACTTAAAATGCAGCTACTAATGTTCTTTTTTGGCTTAATTATCACAAATTTAACATCCTTTATCTTTGGAATGTTTATCCCCTGGATTACCGGTTTTTATTATTTAGTTGAAGCTAGTCCATTGGCTTTTTTAGCCGGAGTAATATTGTTTACAGCCTTTGCAATTTCCAAGTACGATATGTTTCCTATAGATTTTTCCAAAGTAAGAAATTTAAGCTTAAATAAAAAACTATTATTAATCTCCTTAATCTTAGTTCCAATAATAATATTATTAATACAAATTCCCGTTGGCCGTATTATTTTAGATATAAAAAAGGAAGTTTTATTTAACTATTTTTTGATAAGTATTTTTGGCGGAGTTACGGTAAGTGTAACAATGGCACTTTTAATAAATATGTTTATTTCTTATCCACTTAGGGAATTAAAAAACAAAGCCAAAGAAATTGAAAGGGGTAATTATAACGTTTCCGTTAATATCAGTTCAAATGATGAACTTGGTGAATTAGCAGAAACATTTAGCGATATGGCAAAAACGTTAAATAAAAATGCAATCGAATTATTATCAAGGGAAGAAAAAATAATTACTCTGCTAAATGCTTTTGAAAAATCAATGGCGGCAATTGTTATCACTGATGCCGATAATAATATAATTGAAGCCAATAACAAATTTTGCAGTTTAATAAACAAAAACAATATTAGTGAAATAATAAATAAATCAATTTTTGAAATTCATTTAAATAAATTTCACGCCGATAGTTTTGAAAAAATTAAAACCGCCATATTATCCAAAAGCGGACTGGAAAACGAATTTACAATTAACCACTCTGAAAACGAACAATATTTATTTGTTTCAATGTCACCCATTTATTTGGCAAACAACCAATTTAATGGTTTTATATATGTTGAAGTAAATATTACCGAAAAAATGAATTTAGAAAAAAAGTTACATAATGCCGAAAAACTTGCATCCTTGGGACAAATGTCCGCAATATTGGCTCACGAAATTAAAACCCCGCTTACTTCAATTAAAATGAATGCGGATATTCTTGCCGAAGTTTTAAATTTATCTGAAGAAGATAAAAGTTCGTTTGAGATAATTCAAAAAGAAATCAAACGATTAAATAATCTGGTAAAAGAGGTTCTGCAATTTTCGCGTCAGCAGGATCTTGTTTATATTTGGTTTTACATTGATGAACTTATAGAAGATATTAAATTGCAGTTGTTCCCCAAAATTAATGATAAACATATTGAACTTCAAATAATATCACCTCATATAAAAATTAATGCCGATAGTGAAAAACTAAAGCAGGTAATATTAAATATGATTGAAAATTCTTCCGAATCAATTAATAAAGATGGATTTATTAAAATTAATGTTATTAACCAAGAGACTAATTTAGTTTTATTAATAACCGATAACGGCAGCGGAATTAAAGATAAAGAAAAAATATTTGCTCCGTTTTTTACTACAAAATCTTCAGGCACCGGACTGGGGCTTTCAATTTCACAAAATATAATTGAACGGCATGGCGGCAAATTAGAACTTAGTGAATCATCCCCCGAAAAAACAACTTTTAAAATAATTATTCCAAGGCAGCTATAATGACAGGTAAAATAATTGTAATTGATGATGATGAATCAATACGGAAAACCATAGCTAATTATTTAACAAGGTTAAATTACAATGTAAAAACTGCAAACAACGGATTAAGCGGTTTAGAATTAATTAAATCAAATTCTTTCGATTTGGTTATTTCTGATGTAAGAATGCCGGGCTTAAACGGTCTTGAATTATTACAAAAAGTTAAAGAAATTGACTCCAATATTCAAGTAATAATAATAACTGCTCACGACGATATGCAGACCACTATTAAAGCAATGCAGTATGGAGCTTACGATTATTTAGAAAAACCTTTGGAGGTAGATAGATTAAAGTTTTTGGTATCTAACGCTATTGAAAATAAAAAACTAAGCGAAGAGCTTTCGTCCAAACTTATTGAACAAGACACAAGTATTAATATACCAAATATTATTGTAGGTAAAACTACAGCAATGAAAGAAGTTTATAAAACCATTGGCAAAATTTCTTCAAGCAGAGTAACTGTTTTACTGCAAGGAGAAAGCGGTACAGGAAAAGAATTAGTAGCAAGGTCTATCCATTATAGCGGGATTACAAAAAATTTACCCTTTATTGCAATTAACTGCACTGCTTTAACCGAATCGTTACTTGAAAGCGAATTATTCGGCCACGAAAAAGGAGCTTTTACAGGATCAATACGCGATAAAAAAGGAAAATTTGAACTTGCCGGAGAAGGTACAATTTTTCTCGATGAAATTTCGGAAATGTCACCAAATCTTCAGGTCAAACTGTTGCGGGTTTTACAAGAACGCGAATTTGAAAAAGTCGGCAGTGAAAATATAATAGCAATGAAAGCACGGATTATTGCAGCCACCAATAAAGATTTGGATAAATTGGTTGTTGACGGTATATTCCGCGAAGATTTATATTACCGGTTAAAAGTTGTTAGTCTTGAACTTCCTCCGCTTAGAAACAGAAAAGAAGATATTCCTCTGCTGGTAAATCATTTTTTAAGCAAAATAAATAAAGAGTTGCATAAAAACGTTTATAAAATTACAGATGATGTTATGCACGTTTTGCAAAATTATAACTGGTTTGGAAATGTTCGCGAGCTTGAAAATACTTTAACCCAAGCAGTTGTTTTAACACGGGGCGATGTATTACAAAAAGAATCTATTTTAATAAACGATAATAAACTTAGCGGCTTCATTTTTGAAGAAACCAAAAATTTCAGTCTGCACGAAGTAGAAAAGCGGCATATTAAGCTAGTCCTCGATTCCAACAATTGGAATAAGCAAAAAGCGGCCGAAATTTTACAAATATCTTTACCCACTTTATATGCCAAAATAGAAAATTATCAACTAAAACAGTAATTTTATTATTACAAACTTTATTACCACTCCCGGCAAATTTAGTAATTATTTATTGGGGCTTATTAAAATTATTTAAAAATTATTTAAATTATTTAAATTCCACCCTTCTTTAAAACCCCTAACTCCTTTAGAAACAACAATTCTCCTCCGGCACAAATCTTGCGCATCTATTAACAACTATTAAAACATTTTGAATTATTATGCAATTAACATGTAACATAATTTTTATAACCGTTATCTTTTTATTTATTGTTTTATCAATAAAATGGATAAATAAAAAAGATTCCGCCAATAAATAATAAGTTTATTAAAAATTTAGGATGTTTTTTGTTGAAAATTTAGGAGAAGATATAAAATGATTGAAAAAATTATTGATTGGAGTTCGAAAAATAGATTTATTGTAATATTAGGTTATATAATTATAACCGGTATAGGTATTTATTGCCTAATAAATTTACCTGTTGATGCTATTCCCGATTTATCGGATAATCAAGTAATAATTTTTACGGAATGGATGGGACGTTCGCCGGAAATTGTTGAACAACAATTAACTTATCCAATTGTCTCCGCTTTACAAGGCATGACAGACGTAAAAGCAGTCAGAGCAACATCAATGTTTGGAATGTCGTTTGTATTTGTAATTTTTAATGATAATACCGAAACCTATTTTGCCCGAAACCGCGTTTTAGAAAGGTTGGCTACAGTTCAAAGTCAGCTTCCGCAAGGTGTAACCCCCACATTAGGGCCGGACGGCACCGGTGTTGGCCATGTTTTTTGGTACACGGTTGAAGGTAAAGGTTACGATCTTGGAGCCTTACGTTCCGTGCAGGATTGGTACGTTCGTTATAAACTATCTTCGGTTGAAGGAGTTGCCGAAATTGCAAGTATTGGTGGTTTTATAAAACAATACCAAGTTGATATAGATCCTAATAAATTGCGTGCTTATAATTTAAGTACTACTGATATTATTACAGCAATACAAAGAAATAATAACGAAGTTGGCGGAAAACTACTTGAAATTAGTGACGCCGAATATTTTATACGCGGACAAGGGTATATTCAATCTAAAGAAGATATTGAAAATAGTGTTGTAAAAACAAGTTCAACCGGTATGCCTATTTTTATAAAAAACGTTGCCATTGTTCAGCTTGGCGGCGATATACGACGTGGTTCATTAGAAAAAAATGGAGAAGGTGAAGTAGTAGGCGGAATTGTTGTAATGCGTTATGGTCAAAATGCCAAAGATGTTATTGATAGAGTTAAGGAAAAAATTAAAGAAATTGAACCCGGACTTCCCGAAGGAGTAAGAATTATTGCTTCTTACGATAGAAGCACATTAATTAAAGAAGCCATTGGCACCTTAGACCGTGCATTAATTGAAGCCGCTTTAATTGTTACACTTATTGTGGCATTATTTTTACTTCATTTAAGAAGTATTTTACGAATTATTATCGAAATTCCCGTTGCTGTTTTAATTGCATTTATATTGATGAGAATATTTAATGTAACATCTAACATTATGAGTTTGGGCGGAATTATTTTAGCTATTGGTGTAATAGTAGATTCGTCAATTGTGATGGTGGAAAATGCATATAGAAACATTGCCAAAGCTTTACAAGAAAAAGGTCATCTTGAGGCTGAGGATTATAAAGCAATTTCCATTATGTCTGCAAAACAGGTTGGGCGGGCTATTTTCTTTTCGGAATTAATAATTTTAGTCTCCTTTTTGCCTGTTTTTTTGCTTACAGGACAAGAAGGTAAAATGTTTAAACCGCTTGCATTTACAAAAAGTTTTGTGATGATAGGTTCGGCAGTTGTTGTAATTACTTTAATTCCTGTTTTAATGACATTTTTAATGCGCGGAAAGCTTTTACCAGAAAATAAAAATCCATTAACCAAATTTTTTAATACACTTTACGAACCAATAATACATTGGGTATTAAAATATCGCAAAACTACAATTGCCTTAAATATTATTGCTTTATTAATAACAATTCCAATGATAATGAACACAGGCAGTGAATTTATGCCTCCCCTTGATGAAGGATCCATGTTATATATGCCTGTTACTTTGCCCAATGTATCAATTACGGAAATTAATAGAATACTGCAGGTACAAGATAAAATTATAAAAAGTGTGCCCGAAGTACATCACGTTTTAGGAAAAGTAGGACGTGCCGAAACCGCTACCGATAACGCACCGTTAAGTATGATTGAAACCATAATTATGCTTAAACCACAAAGTCAGTGGCGTAAAGGATTTACCAAAAGAGATATTATTAACGAACTTGATCAAAAATTACAAATCCCCGGTGTACGTAACGGTTGGACACAACCTATTATTAATAGAATAAACATGCTTGCAACCGGAGTTAGAACCGATATAGGATTAAAAATATTTGGCCCAAATTTGGATACTCTGGAAACCTACGCAATTGAAGCTGAACAACTTCTTAAAACAATTGACGGTGCCGCTGATGTTGTTGCCGAAAGAGTTCAAAACGGATATTATTTGGATATTGTAATTAAAAAAAATATTGCCGCACGATACGGCTTAAATATAGGAGCCATTCAGGATGTTATTGAAACTGCCATTGGCGGACAAAACATAGGTGTAGTTTTTGAAGGCAGAAAAAGATTTCCTATTAGAATGAGATATGAAAGAGATTTTAGAAATAATATAAACGAATTAAAATCGCTTTTTGTTCCTATTCCAATTACCGGCAATATGGGTTCAACAACATTAGCAGGTATGCCATCAGGCGGCGGTATGGGTTCGGGCGCTAACAATTCCTCAATGAGTTCCGGCAGTATGGGAAGCGGGAATTCTTTAAAACGAACATACCGGCAAAACAGTACCGGACAAAACAATACTTCAACTTCTTTGTTAAGCGGAAATCAAAATTCAATAGTTTACCTCCCCCTTTCTGAAGTTGCCGATATTGATGTTGTAACCGGTCCGCCTATGATTAGCAGCGAAAACGGTATGCTGCGTTCTATTGTATTTTTGAATGCAAGAGGAAGAGATATGGGCGGAGTAATTGGTGATGCTAAAAAACTGATTGACGAAAAATTAATTCTTCCGGCTGGTTATTCGTTAACGTGGAGCGGACAATATGAAAATAAAATAAGTGCCGAAAGAACAATAAAAATTATTATGCCTGTTGTGTTTTTAATAATATTTGTTCTATTATTTATGACATTAAAAGATTATAAAGAAGCGTTTGTTGTTATGCTTTCTGTTCCTTTTGCTCTTATAGGCGGAATGTATATGATTTATTTTCTCGGATACAATTTTTCGGTTGCGGTTTGGGTTGGGTTTATTGCCCTTTACGGTGTTGCAGTAGAAACTGGAGTTGTAATGGTAGTTTACCTTCATGAAGCATTGGATAGAAGAATAAAAGAATTTCAATCAGGTAAACGAAGCCAAATAACAATTAAAGATATTTATGAAGCTACAATTGAAGGTTCTGTTTTACGATTACGTCCCAAGTTAATGACTGTTGGTACAAGTATGATAGGTTTAATTCCGGTTATGTGGGCAACAGGTACCGGAAGCGATGTAATGAAACCTTTAACAGCACCGCTAATAGGCGGACTTTTAACTTCCGCAGTACATGTTCTTGTTGTTACTCCTGTTCTTTTTGCAATTATGAAAGAACGGGTGCTTAAAAAAGGAACACTTAAAGCCTCTAAAATGGCCGATTGGATGAAGGAAGGATAATAATGAAAAAATACAATAAATATTTACTGTTAAAAACAAAATGGATATTTAAAATGAATTACCGAAATCTTATTGTGGGTTTTGTTCTAATTCTTTTTGCAGTCAATTTAACAAATGCTCAAACATTAGATTCTCTTATCAGCGAAGCATTAAATAATAATCAACAGCTAAAAGGATTGGGATACAAAATAAAATCAGCCGAATACAAGATTGAATCAGCCAACACGCTGCCTGCTCCAACTTTGGGTATAGAATTTTCTCAGATTCCCGTTAGCAGTCTAAACATAATAGATGATGCTATTTCTAATTCGGTTTCTATTTCACAAATGTTTCCTATTGGCGGTAAACCAACAGCCATGGCAGAAGTTGAAAAGAAAAATGTAAATATAGAACAAAACAATCTTGAAGTTTATAAAGTTAACTTAATTGCTAAAATTAAAATGACCTATTATAACCTATGGTTGCTTGAAAGAAAAATTGAAATACAAAACAAAAGCATAATATTATTAAACGATTTGTTAAGCTCTATTAATACATTATACCAAATTAACAGAATAAATCAAGCCGATCTGCTTTCAATTAAAAGCGAAACAGCATCAAACCAAACACAATTATTAAATCTTAATAGAGATGCAACTACTGAAATATATAAATTGAATCAATTATTGGGTAGAAATCTTTCTTCAAAGTCTTTATATACCGTTTTAGAACTTAAAACCGATTCATTAAATATTTCACAAGACAAACTTGAAACAATTTTATCAAATATCAACCCGTCATTAAAAAGAATGCGTAATATGATTGAAATGAATAAGGCAATGATTTACGCTAACAATAAAGAATTAATCCCCGACTTAATGATTCAGGGTATGGTAATGAGAATGCCGCAGGGAATGTTTTTAACTTCCAAAACAGATTTAAATATGCTTGCAATGGGCCGGCCCAAAACCGAATACATGTATTCAATTATGGCCTCTATTACACTTCCTTTTGCTCCATGGTCGGTAAAAAAATATACTGCCCGCGAGGAAGAATTATTATCCGGAATTAAAGCAATTGAATACGAAAAAACCAACATGCAACAGGAAATGATTTTAGGTTTACAGGAAGCTTTTACAAAATTAAATACAGCAAAAGACTTAATTAAACTTTATTCACAAAATGTGATACCGCTTTATCAACAAACGGCAGAAGTCCAAACTTCAAATTATCAAAACGGACAGACTTCAATCAATTCAGTTATCGATTCGTACCAGATGTTATTAATGCAGCAAATGAATTTATTTATGGCCAAAGCGGATTATAATATGGCAATAGCCGAAATTGAAATGATGGTTGGAAAAGAAATTAAAAACGGAGAATTAAATAATGAAATATTCTAAAATTATTTTATCAACTTTATTGCTTGTAACATTTACTGCGCTGTTTTTTATTGGCTGCTCAACTGACAAACAAAAAACAATAGTTGAAAAGGAATCTAAAAAAGCCGATAGTTATTATTGCCCCATGCACCCGCAAGTAACTTCCGATAAACCGGGTTCGTGCCCTATTTGTCAAATGGATCTTGTTAAAAGAATTGATGATTCATCGGTAATGAAAAACTCTGATGACATGAAAGATATGGTTACATTATCGGGCTCAAAGTTATCTTTGGCAAATGTTGCAACAATGATAGTAAAAAAAGAAATAGCAATAAAAACGATAAATGCTTTTGGTTATATGGACTTTGCCGAACCAAACAAAAAATTAATTACCGCCAAATTTAATGGCCGAATTGAAAAACTTTTTGTTGATGCCACAGGTGATTATATTCAAAAAGGTAATCCCCTTTTCGAAATTTATAGTCCCGATTTAGTGCAGGCACAAAACGAATATTTAATTGCCTTAAAAGGAAATAAAGCCCTTGATATTTCATCAGCAAACAATAATAACTTATTAAACTCTGCACGTAAAAAACTGCAACTTATGGGTATTACACAAGCCCAAATTGATGAACTTGAAAATACCGGACAAGTATCAATGGCATTAACTTATTATTCTAATTATTCTGGTACGGTTATTGAAAAAAAGATTCAGGAGGGAATGTATGTAAATGAGGGAAATGTTCTTTACGAAATTGCAGATCTTACGACATTATGGAATATATCCGAAATTTATGCCGATGATTTGAACATGATAAAGGTTGGTGATAATGTAAATCTAAAAATTCAAGCATATCCCGGAGAAAGTTTTTACGGGAAAGTGACTTTTATTTATCCGGTAGTAAGTGAAGAAACAAGAACAATAAAAATTCGATCTGAATTTAGAAATAACAATAATAAACTTAAACCCCAAATGTACACCCAGTCCGTTTTTGAAAAATCATTTGGCCAAAGTTTGGTTGTCCCTGCTAGTGCAGTACTTATAACCGGCAAAAAAAACTTGGTTTGGTTAAAATCAGGTGACGGAATGTTTGAACCCAAAGAGGTTAGACTTGGAATTAATTTTGATGGTAAATACCAAATATTATCCGGCATTAACGAGGGTGATGAGATAGTAACTTCTGGAGGTTATTTAATTGATTCCGAAAGCCAGTTAAAAAGCGGTATGCCGTCAGATCATCAGCATGGAGAAAAAGAGATAAATGAAAACAATCAAAAGAAATCTAAATAAATATTAAAACAAATACTTTCACAAAACAAAAGAGACAAATTATGAAAAAGATAAAATATTTTGGAATTGGATTAGTAACCAGCCTAATGTTATTAGCACTTATTATTTTTGTTGCAAAACCAACTTTTTGGGGTTCAAACAATCACCAAATGGATAATATGGAACAAAACCATACGCAAAACAATAACCACAAAATGCAAAACAATCAACAATCCCAAAATAATAATATGATGGAAAGCAGTATTATCAGAGAGGGTGTTATTGATCTTTCGGTTATAGATGAAAACAAAGACGGCAAGGTATTTCAAGATTCTATGGATTGGAATGTAATTTCTGATAAACCCGGCAAATGCCCTGTTTGTAAAATGTTATTGGTTGAATTTTCATTAAAGGATGCTAAAAGCAATTTAGAAAAAAACGGATATAAAACCAAATAAGTTATTTTATTTTATTATTTTTTAGGATTAGGGAATATTAATAAACCATTATCTTCACCATTTTGGGTTGTTAAATAGTCCCTTATTTCTTTTAAAGTACGCGTACCGTAATAAATTCTTTCAGCATCGGTTACTTTTGTTGTATCAAAATCACTTAAATAATACTTGTTTTTAATTATTAGAAATTGTGTGCCGTAGATTTGCGGTTTTCCAATACTTAAGACATAACGATCATAGCTGGCTGCTGATAACCAACGGAACAAAGCGTTTGTTGTATCCATACCGGCTGCTTTTTTAGAGTAATCATTAGCCAATTTATACGATGTGGAATCCTTTCCATGTTGAAATATCATAGCTGCATAAAAATAATCATTTGCAGTTGATAACATGTTTTGGCCAATCATTTTATAAACTTTAATTCTTCTAACAGAATCTTCTTTTGAAAGTTTAACCCAGTCTATTTTTTCCACTTTTCTTGAACTTTGATCTTCTTCATACATTTTTTTTAATTTTATATTATCTTGGGGATTAACAATTAATATAAAATTTATAAAACTAATTAACAATAATATATAAAACATAAAACCTGCTCTTTATTATTTTTATATTTAACAGCAACTTACAGATCTTATAGCTTTAATACAAAACTAATATTGCTTGTTTATTAAACAAAATAAACTTTAAGTAAAATATTATTAAGTTCAATCAAAATTTAGCAGTTTTAATATTAATATAGGCAAATATCTTCAAAATCAGCTTTTAACTGATCTAATTACCCAAAAAGGCAACTAATACGGCAATTAAACGGTTTAATAAAAAAAAGAGATAAAGATTTATTATAAAACATAATTTTTGTAAATTTACACATTCAATAATATGGAGTTTGTATGTCGGAAATAAGTAAGGTTGCTGTTTTAGATGCCTTAAGCAGAGTAAACGACCCTGACCTAAAAAAAGATCTTGTATCCTTAAATATGATAAAAGATATTAAAATAGAAGGTAAAAAGATTTATGTTAATGTTGAATTGACAACACCTGCTTGTCCGTTAAAAGATCAGATAAAAAATGATTGTTATAACGCAATAAAAGCAGATGTTCCCGAAGCGGAAGAAATTACAATAAATTTAGATGCAAATGTAAAAAGCCATAAAAACGTGGATAAAAACTCAATAATACCCGGTGTTAAAAATACAATTGCAATAGCAAGCGGTAAAGGTGGTGTTGGTAAAAGCACCGTTGCGGTTAATTTGGCTGTTGCTCTTGCAAATACCGGTGCAAAAGTTGGTTTAATTGATGCCGATATTTACGGACCAAGCATACCGCTTATGTTAGGTATTACTAATAAACCAAAAATATCAGCCGATCCTCTTACAAATAAAATGATCCCTTTAGAAAGTTATGGTGTCAAATTAATGTCAATTGGTTTTTTAGTAGATGACAGTAGTCCGGTTATATGGCGTGGGCCTATGGCAAGCGGTGCCGTTAAACAATTCATGAGTGACGTAGAATGGGGAGAATTGGATTATTTGATTTTTGACTTACCTCCGGGAACTGGTGACATTCAATTGACCCTTGTACAGACTATTCCTTTAACCGGTGCAGTTATTGTTACTACTCCTCAAAATGTATCAATAATTGATGCGCGAAAAGGTTTAAAAATGTTTGAAAAAGTTAACGTACCTGTTTTTGGAATTATTGAAAATATGAGTTATTTTATTGCTCCCGATACAGGAAAACAATACGATATTTTTGGTTTTGGCGGCGGCCAAAAATTAGCAGTTGAATTAAATACCAGATTTTTAGGTGGTGTTCCTATTAATCCGCAAATTCGTGAAGGCGGCGATAATGGAACTCCAATAGTTATATCTCAGCCCAATTCTATTGAAGCAAAAAAAATAATAGAAATTGCAGGTAATCTTGCATCAGAAATAAGCATTAGAAACGAAAATTCATCCGAAGATGAAATTGAAATAGAAATTAATAATTAATGCAGGAAATGTGAAATGAGTAATAATTTTTATGATCGCGTTGAAATTGCTTTGGGTAAAATAAGACCCTATTTACAAGCTGATGGCGGAGATGTTGAATTGGTAAGAGTTACAGAAGATGGAATTGTGGAAGTTAGATTAACAGGTGCCTGCGTTGGCTGCCCAATGAGCCAAATGACACTGCGTGCGGGAGTTGAAAGAGCATTAATTAAAGAAATTCCCGGAATTAGAAGAGTTGAACAAGTAAACAGTTAGTTTTTGCTTGGAATTAAATTTATTTTAAATATATAGGTATAAAAATGCGTAAAAAGATAGTTGCCGGTAATTGGAAAATGTTTAATAATCTGAAAGAAAGCGTTACCCTTATTTCGGAACTTAAACAAGAACTTACCAATGCACAGTTTAATTGTAAAGTTGTTGTTTGTCCTCCTTATACATCGTTAGAAACAGCAAGCACATTATTAAAAGATTCACCTATTGAAGTAGGTGCTCAAAATATGTATTTTGAAGAAAACGGTGCTTTTACAGCCGAAATTTCTGCAAGTATGCTTTTAAGTGTTGGGTGTAAATATGTAATTTTAGGACACTCCGAAAGAAGAACAATATTTAACGAATCGGACGAGTTAATCAACAAAAAAATTAAAAAAGCTTTGTCTTCTGATTTATTACCAATTTTTTGTATTGGCGAAACTCTTGAACAACGTGAGAGCGGTAAAACGGAAAGTGTAATTGAAGTACAAGTTCGCAAAGGTTTGGAAGGAATTTCTGCCGAAGATTTTAGTAAAATAGTTGTTGCATACGAACCCGTTTGGGCTATTGGCACAGGTAAAACTGCTTCTCCTGCTCAAGCTCAAGAAGTTCATGCATTTATCCGCGGTTTATTAACAAATCTATATTCTAAAGAAGCTGCCGAAAATACCGTTATCCAATATGGCGGAAGCGTTAAACCCGAAAACGCAAAAGAATTATTATCTCAACCCGATATTGACGGTGCTCTTGTTGGCGGTGCCTGCTTAAAAGCAAAATCTTTTGCCGAAATTATAAAATCTGCTTAATAATTGATTTTAATTTGTATAAAAAAGGGAGAATTGTTTCTCCCTTTTTTATTTCTTCCTTCTTGTATGTTATAATCAAAGGATAACAGGTTTATTGCTAGTAATAATTTTTTTTTGTTTTATTAACCCTGTCAAGGGTTATATGTCATTAGCCAAATAATTAACGAAGAAGAATTCAACCCCATCGTGGGTTGCATGTTGTGCTGTAAATAATGTTTACAAAATGAAGTTATTTAACACCACAATCTTAAGTTGACACGTTTACCTGCCAATATCAGGAACTAATTTATAAACCGGTTAATAAGTTCCCTTTAATTACAACCATTCCCCGTTTTTACACAATCGCAAGAACTCTCTCTATTAAAGACCAAAAACTGATTAATTGTTACTTCACCAAATTACACCAATAATTCATTTTTATCTATTTTTCAAAGGACACCATATCCTATTAAATAATACTTGACAGTATTATTTAAATATGCTAATTTAACAATATAAATTTGAAACTATTCCGCACTGAAGCAAGTTTGTAACAGTAAGGAAATTACATAAAGTTTAAGTACAAAATCCTATGATAGAGGAATAATCTAACATCAAGGGATGGAGTTGTAGAAATTGGAAAATCTCCGTCCTTTGTTATTTAAAGACGGAGATTTTTTTTATGGAACCAAAGTACCACACATTAACCATTTCAATTTACGATCGTAATTTATCATACAAATTGGTAAGCGAATTATTACATCAATTTGCAGATAAAATTGTTTTACGCACCGGTTACCCAATTCCCGAAAAAAACGCAGCTATTATATTCATCATCTTAGTAATGACTAATGACGAATTAGGTGCATTAAGCGGTAAAATTGGACAAATATCATCAGTAAAAGTAAAAGCCACAACTTTAAATTTATAATAATAAGAGGAATAGATGAAAAACGTAAGTATACTATTAATAATACTGTTTTCAAGCATAAGCGTAATTTTTGGACAGCATGCAACAGTAAAAGGAAAAGTAATAAACAACGAAACTTTAACACCCATAGCTAATGCAAATATAATTGTTTCGGTAAATAAATACAGCACCGGCACAAATAACAATGGTGAATTTAAAATAGTTAACATAAATTATGGCACATACACCGTAAAAGTTTCATGTATCGGCTATAAAAATTACTCAACCGAATTGAATATTTCTTCAGATGTTTTTGAAGCAGGAGAAATAAAATTAACTCCAACTGTAATTAATTTAGGAGAAATTACCGTAACAAGTACTAAATTTGATAAACAGTTACGCGAAGTATCCATTCCAATGGTTGCAATTTCAAACGAAGAATTTAAGCTAAAACCGGCCGTAACAATGGTTGATTTGTTAAAATCGGAAGCAGGGATTTCTTTAGGCCGTGACGGCATTTGGGGAACGCGGATTAACATACGAGGTTTTAGTAAAGAAACTGTTGTTACTTTAATAGACGGCAACAGAATTGAAACTGCAAACAATGTTGCAGCGGCTTTTTCGTTAATTGATCCCGCAACTATTGAAAGAATAGAAGTAATTAAAGGTTCCTCTTCTTCATTATACGGCACCGGTGCAATAGGCGGAGTTGTTAATATTATCACCAATCAAAATTTGTTTAGCGGCAACTATTATTATGGCGGGACTTATTCAAGCGGATACAATTCCGTTAATAAGGGAATTGCAAACAGTCTGATATTAAAAGCAGGATCGTCAAATTGGTTTGCAAAAATTTCCGGTACAATTCGTAACGCAAAAGATACAGAAACACCGGCAGGCGCATTAAAAGATAGCAGATACAAAGACAATTCCATATTTGCTACTGTTGGTTATAGACCATTTGAAGACCACGAATTTATTGTAAGCTACCAATTGTTTAATGCCAAAGACGTGGGTATCCCCGGTGGTTCTGCATTTCCATCAACATCAACAGCAAGGTACCCGGACGAAAAACGTGAGATGTATAGCCTGGAATACAAGACCTATAATTTATTTAATAATCTGTCAGTATTGGATTTTAAAGTATTTAGTCAATTAATTAACAGAAATGTGGAAATAATACCAAATGCAACAACAATTAATCATCCGTCTGCAGACCACACCACAAATGGTGCTCAATTACAAACCAATTGGATATTTGGGAATTACAACAATTTGATAGTTGGAATTGATGCCTGGCAGCGCGAGTATGAAGGAATTAGAGAAAGAATCAATTTGACCGCAAAAAAAACCATAGTTGATAAACCGATACCAAACTCAAAATACCGCAGTATAGGTTTATATGCTCAAGACGAATTTAAGTTATTAGACAATAAATTAAATTTAACAATTGGTGGACGAATTGACCAAATTAATGTAAAAAACGATGCAGTAAGCAACCCTTTATATATTATTTCAAATGGTGTAGTTAATAACAATCCGCCTAAAACTCCCGGTGCATCCTTTATCGAAGGAGACAAATCCGATATGTCGTGGAGTACAAACTTTAGCTCAATTTATAAAGTTTCCAACATGTTTGATGTTACATTAAATTTAGGCAGATCATTTCGTTCCCCCGCCCTTGAAGAAAGATTTCAATATATCGATTTAGGCGGAATTATTTATTTCGGAAATCCCGATCTGAAACCGGAAGACGGTTATTTAATTGATTTGGGTGCTCGTTTTTGGACTGATAACTTTACTTTAAAAGCCAATTTATTTGTGAATTATATTAACAATTACATTATGGATCAAGAGATTGTTAACGATAGTTTGTATGTTAAAAATAACGTTAGTAAAGCACGTATTTACGGTTTTGATTTAAGCTGGGAATATGCATTTGCAAAAGCCTTTGTTTTTTACGGTACAGCTTCGTTTAGTCGTGGCGAAGATACTCAGTTAAAATTAGATTTGCAGGATATACCACCGTTAAACGGCAGACTTGGTATTAAAACTAGCAGCCTTAAATACGTTTCAGCCGATTTTGTTGCAAATCTTTTTGATTCGCAAAAAAATGGCAGAGTAAATTTGGACCCACTAAAATGGAATGTACACACTGCCGGTTATGTTACTTATGACTTATATTTAAACTTTATGCCAATAAATTTATATCTTGCAAACTTGCAAATTTCTGCCGGAATTGAAAACATTACAGACAAAGCATACAGAAACAGTCTTTCTACAAACAGAGGTGTAATAAAACTTGAACCGGGAAGAAACTTTTTTGCTAAAATTAGCTTAAATTGGTAATTGAATTGAATTTTTTTTGGTAATGAAAATTAGTTAATTGCTGTATTTTTAGAAACCGTGGTGTTAATTTTTGAAAATAAAAGCACGGTTATAACTTAACGGTAACTTTCCTCAAAATCTTCCCGCTTAGCGGGAGGATTTTTTAATTTTTTGCTTTATATTTTCATTCATTATGTATTTACTAAGCTGATATCTATAACATTATTCTAATACAAGGTTTAATATTTAATTGAAATCATTTTTATTTTGACTGTACGATACAATACGGATTTTTTTATGGAATGGTTTATTATCGCATTTTCTTCTGCCCTGTTTTCAGCGGCTTCTGCAATATCACAGAAAAAGATATTATTCAAAATGAATGCTTTTCATTTTGCATTTTTAAACTCCATTTTTAATTTATTATTTACTATACCTTTTATTTTTATCCTTGAACCTTCAATAATTACAAGTAACGGATTATTAATTTTATTTGGGAAATCTTTACTTGGAGCAGCCGCTTTTTATTATGTAATGCTTTCAATAAAAAACTTAGAACTTAGCAAAGCCCTGCCATTATTAGTTTTAACTCCCGGTTTAGTTGCTTTATTTGCGTTTTTATTCCTTGGTGAATCATTAAGCAGAAATCAATTAATCGGAATGGGACTTTTATTATTAGGCACATACATTCTTGAAATGCAAAATAAAAATGATTTTTACGAACCATTTCAGGTTTTTATAAAATCTAAAAATTACAGGCATATTGTTGCTGCTTTACTTTTATTTACAATAACTTCATTATTGGATAAATATATTGTAAAAGATTTACATTTTTCTCCAAAAACCTTTTTGGTTTTTCAACAATTATTTACCGCAATAATATTTATAGTGGTTTCATTTTTTATAAAAGAAGGTCCTATTGGGCTTTTTAGGAAAACAGAAAATGATTGGTGGAAATGGATTATTATTGTAGCTGTTTTAACGGTTGGATATAGATACACGCAAATAGAAGCTATCAAAATAGCTCCAGCCGTAGCACTGGTTCTGGCAGTTAAAAGGATATCGGTATTTTTTGCCGCATTAATTGGTGGAAAATTATTTAACGAATCGAAACTTATTCAAAAAGCTATTGCGGCAGCAATTATGATTGTGGGTACATTTTTTATTGTTGGGTAAAAATATTTACAAACTAAACTTGCCAATTTCATCCTGCATAACGGAAATAGCTTTGTTTAATTCAATTGTAATATCGTTTAATTCAATTAGCGATTTTTTTGTTTGTTTGGCAACAACATTTAATTGACCCATTGCATCGCTTATTTGTTCGGCACCCTGCGATTGCTGCTGCATACCATGATTTACAATTTCGTATTGCGGGGATAATTTTTGCGATTGCTCTAAAACCTTTGAAAGATTACTGCTTAAACTATTAATTTTATTTGTGCTTTTAACAGTTTGTTCGGTATGTAATTTAACAGTATCCACGCCTTCTTTTACAGAACTTTGCATTTCATAAATAATAGTCTCTATATCCAAAGTAGAAATTGCCGTTTGGTCTGCTAATCTGCGTATTTCTTGAGCTATAACAGAAAAACCTGCACCATAATTACCGGCCTTTTCAGATTCAATAGCAGTATTTAATGAAAGCAAATTGGTTTTATCGGCAATTTTGGTAATTGTTGTAATAATTTGAAAAATATTAGTTGTTTTACTATTAATGTTATCCAATTTTTCGGATATTTTATTAACCGATTCCGAAAGTTTGTACATTGTTGTTTTTATTTCGTCTAAATTTTTTAACCCTTCGTTTGAAGAGTCCGCCGCTTCAATGGAAACTTTTGTAACATTATTTATGGTATTTGCCAAATCACGTACAGTTGCCGAAATTTGATTTGTTGTGGCATTCACTTCGTTTGTTGAAGCAGCCTGCTCTGTTACTGTTGCTTCTAACTGCCTGATTGACGAAGTAATCTTATTTTTGAGGATAATTACATTATCGGAAGATTCGGCAACTCTGGTTAATAAAAGATTTAAGTCAAATGTCATTTTTTTAACAGCATTAAACAATGTAAATATCTCGTTATCTGATTTTTCATTATTATTAATCAACCAATTAAACGATTCGGTTTTTAATTGATACTCTTTGATTTTACTTACCGCTAATGAAATTTTTCCTGTGGAAATTTCAGAGGCAATTTCGGTAACTTTTCTTAACGGTAAAGTCATAGAGCGAGATATTGCCGTTATTGTTGCAAAAAGAATTATAAACCCAATAACACCAATAATAATTATAAGTTTA
This sequence comes from bacterium, assembly GCA_043805435.1. Classification (GTDB taxonomy): domain Bacteria; phylum Bacteroidota; class Ignavibacteria; order Ignavibacteriales; family Melioribacteraceae; genus JAEXOD01. The sequence continues at coordinate 47,959 of JAZDHY010000010.1, read as the reverse complement.
TTAAGAAAGTACAAGTCGGCATATAACTCTTCCTGCGGAATTAAAACCGCCATAGACCAATCACTTGACTTTAGAGGAGCGTAACAGATCCAGCAATTTTCTTTGTTAATAATTTTTTCATTAAAAATAAATCCGCTTTCTCCTTTTAGCATCTTTCTGCCTATTTTTCGCAACAATGGCAAATTCATTTCCTCGGCAACGCTAAAAATACTTTCGTTTAATATTTTACCTTTTTCTGGAAAAGTTATAAAGGTTCCCCTGTTGTTAATTAAAAAAGCATAACCGGTTTGATATATTTTAACCTTTGATACAATTTCTTGCAGCCAATCAAGTGAAATATTAACCGTTATAATTCCCGTTAAATATTTCTTTGCGTTAGTAGTTTTATAAAAAGGCACCGAATAAGTTGATTTTAATATCCCTTTCCCATCTTCATCATAATATGGTTCATTCCATACCGATTTTCGTAATACTTTTGGAATTTGATACCAATCGTAATAAAAATAATCAAACGATTCTTTTCCCAAGTTTATCTTATTAACTGTATAATTGTTTTTAAAGTAATAAGGGGCATGTTTTGCTATATTAGGGCTGTATGCATATGGTTCAAATGCAACAGAACATCCAAATATTTCGTCGTTGTTTGCAACAATTGATTTTATTAAGCTGTCAAGTTCGGTTTCCGTTGTTGTGGTTTTTTCTAATACTGTGGCAATGCTTTCGGTAACTTTTTCTATTGATTTTAAAATTCGTTCTATTTTATTAACATTATTAAAAGTTAAATTTTTTGCATTTTCTTCAACATTTTGTAAAATTATATCCTTTGATACAAAATAATATGTAATAAATACAACAGATGCAATTATAAAAATTACTATTAAAATATAAGTGCTTAATTTGAACGCTAAACTTTTAGTTTTAAACATTTTATTGTTGAATTACAAAATTATTATAAGACGGGTAATTAGTTGTATTATTTGGACTTTTTAATAGGCTTAATGTTTTATAATAATCAACTTCCGGAAAAACACCAAACTTAAAACTTTTATCTTTAGGCATAAAAACATCTTGAATTCTATTTAACATCCATTTTTGATGTGCTCTATTAGCTGCAATTTTTTCATTATTCATATACTTAATTACTATATCCAGTGCTGTTTCGGGATTTTTAAATGCTTCTTTCCATCCTTCAAGGGTTGCTTGTACAAACTTTTTGCATGTCTCGCTATTATTCAAATAATAACTCCTATTGCAATAAATTCCGTCTTCAGGCACATCCAAGCCGTATTTGCTAAAAAAGAAGGGGACTAATTCCTCTTGATTTATTCCTGAATTAATTATAGCATGATATTCATTATACCACATAACAGTCATAACATCTATACCGCCAAGTATAAATAAATTTACAGAAAAAGCCAAAGGAACAATGGTAACATCTACATTATATTTTTTAAAAAAGGCATACGGAATTTCTTCAAAACCGGTCCTCCAAATTCCAACTTTTTTCCCTTCAAAGTCTTCGGGTATTCTTATTCCACTGCTTTTTTTTGTTAAATATATTAAAGCGGATTTTTGAGATAATTGAGCTACATTTACAATATCTCTGTTTTTTGTTCTTTCCGTTAACGCACTTGAAAAAAACATTAAAGCAAAATCCGTTTCGTTTTTTGCTAATATTTCTTGCGAGTTTTCCACAATGCCCGAAGATTTAATTTCTACATCAAGTCCATATTTTTTATAAATTCCTTTTTCTTTTGCATAATAATATCCTGCAAATTGGGCTTGAGGAATCCAATGAGTTGTAAATTTTACTTTTTTTAGGTCTCCGGCAAAACAAAAAGAACTAAACAAAGAAACAAGCAGAAAACAATTAATTATTTTTTGCATGATTTTTAATTTTCGGAACTGTAATCTTGTCTTTTTACTTCAAGAACTAAAGTATCTGCAATAATATCGTGAAGTGCTTGTTTTTTTTGAGTAAATGCCGCCATTATAAAACCTATATTTAATATTAACCCTGAAAGTATTTTTGCAAAAAATCTGCCGCTTGCTCTTGCAAAAGTTATTCTATCTCCCTGCATATCCGTAACAATTAACCCTAATGCCATTTTGCCAAGTGTAGCTTTTTTTGATGAAGATTCCATCAATGCCGAATAAAGCCATGAAACAACCACAGCTATTAAAATCAATATTAGGGTTACAATTATTACTGCCGAAACAATGGCAAAGTTATCTAGGTTGTCATTTTGAATAAAAGAAACACTTGAAAAATTATTTTTATCGAAATCGGATTCAATTGGGAATATGGACAATCCTGCTAAAAGAATAATTGGAATAAAAAGAATCGAGCTTAAAATATTCATTATTATTGAGTCGATTAGATATGCAAGAAAGCGTTTCCAAAATCCGGCGTAAGTGTATATTGTTTTTCCCATATTTACCTCGTCATTTTTTTTGATAATAGTTGAATATACTAAATTTTATTTAAAAAAACATTAATTATCCTTAACAATTGGTATTTCAAATCCAAAAGTCGATCCGCTTCCAAGTTTGCTTTTTACCCAAACCCTTCCGTTATGTTCTTCAATAATCTTTTTTACAATCCACAATCCAAGTCCGCTGCTTTTTTCGCCGGCTGTTGGCTGAGGACCTAATTTGCCACCTTTTTGGAATGCTCGTTTAATATCATCTTCCGATAATCCCACACCGTTATCAACAATTTCCACGGTTATTTTTGCCCCTGTAAAAAAAGTACTAACATTAACAAACGAATTTTTTGGTGCATATTTAATAGCGTTGTTAATCAAATTATCAAGCACTTCTTCCATTTTGGCCGGATCAAGTTTTGTATTAGGTAGATCCATTGATGATTTATTAACTAAATTTACTTCTTTTTTTGCAGCATATGGTTTGTTTTGAGTACAAACCATATCAATAATTTTTTTCAATGATCCGTTTTCCAAAGTTAACATCGGTTCCGGTTTTGTCTGCGCCATTACTGTTGTCATTTCGTGTGCAAGCTCAACAATTTGTTCGGAGGATCTGATCATCGATTCCATAATTTCGCTTTGCTCAACGGCATTAAAATCGTACGACTGTATTAATTCGATATAATTTTTTATTGCTGAGGCCGGATTTTTGATATCATGTATTGCAATAGCAAACAATTCCTCTTTTTGATTTTGAATTTCTTCCAGCTGACGTTTGCTTTCTATAAGTTTATCTTTCTTTTCTATTAATTTAACATTAGCCTGCTCTAAATCTGTAATTTTTTCTCTTAATTCCCGTATTTGAGACCGTTGAAATCCGTTTTCGTCTTGAAGAATTTTGTATTCTTTTTTCAGTTGTTCGTAAGCATATTTAAACTCGCCATTTATTACATTTGGTATTTTTTTGTCTCCTGCATTAACCTTATTATCAAAATCCCTCGTTCCGGGTTTTTTCCGGAACAGTAAAAATAAAATACCTATAAACAACAATCCTATAACCGCATATAAAATATAGATAATATTAATAGTCCCTGATTCTGTTTCTTTTTTTTCTATTTCAGATTTAGTTATACCGCCATTTATGGAAAATTCCAATAAAGCAGGGGAAAGTTCTTTTCCGTTAGAAATGGAGCCTTGGATTTTAAGAATATATTTTCCCGCAGACAAATTAGTTAGTTCAACACTTTTTTTCTCCGATATACTCTGGTCATTATTTAACAGCACCCCGTTTAACAACACCTTATATACAACAGGAGAAAATGTAACTTCTCTCAATTCGGCATCAAACCTAATAACAAGCAAATCGCCGCTTTTAATTTTTGATGTGCTCAAACCTAATGGATCAATATTATAATTATTTACACTAATTTGTGTAACAATTGTTTTCCCCGCATCGGGTACTTGCGAATGTAAATTTATTGTAATAAATATTGACATTACAAAAACATAAAACAACTTATTTAGCTTAGTATTATTTTTCATCTGTTATACAAAATTAAATTATAAAATATTTATTTTTTCACTCTTTCCCTATATAACTGCCCAATTTCCGCTCCAATAATAAATAAAATTGAAGAATAATATATCCAAAAGGCAACCACTATTATTAAAGTGTATGTTCCATATATTTTTCCATAGTCGGCAAAATTATATAAATAATAACCAAATAACCGGCGTGCCAAATCCCAAAGCAACGTAGCCCAAAAGGCCGAAACTGCCGGTACCATTTTACCAACCTTTGCATAAGGAATTACATAATAAAAGATATAAAACATTGCAAAAATTAATATTAATGATGTTACTGAAAATACCGTATCAAGTAAAAATCCTATTTTAAGCTTTGCTAAATAAGGTATTTTATCGGCCATATCAAGTATAAATCTAAATACCGGTAAAACAAAAGTTAACAAAAATATAAAAACAATTAACAACAAAACCATTCCAAAATCGCGCAATTTTGCAATTAAAACACTTTTGTCTTTTCCAATACCGAATATTTTATTTAATACGGTACGCATACCGCTAAACAAACCGCTTGCTGTAATAAACAAACCAATGCCGCCTATGTAAGCAGCTATTGTTTTGTATTCCACAACTTCGGATATCCTGCTTAAAATAATCTTTTTGGCATACTCCGCATATTCAGGATAAGGAATTATTGTATCTACCAACTGGTTTACCTGTCCTCCAATTGAACCGGTATCTAATATATTACCCAGTATGGAAAATATGATAAAAATAAACGGAATTATACATAAAAAAATAGAAAAAGCTAAACCGCCTCCGGACAAAAATATATGATGTTCGTCAGTACGGTAATATAATCCCCCCAAATAATGCTTTAAAAATTCCAAAATCTTTTTAAAGTTTTTTAGTGAAAAATAATGACCTATAAACCTTAATATTTTAAATTTGCTCATTCATCCTCTTTTCAATAGAGTTATAATACAAATCCATTAATTTATCAAAAGAGAATTTATAGTTGTTTATTTTATAATCGGCTAATTTTGTTATACCTATTAAGCTAAACAATTGGCAATTGGAATTACAAATTTTTTCAAATTCCGTTTTATCACTTTCACTGACAGATACAATAATTCTTGACTGTGACTCAGAAAATAAACTCAAATCCTCTCTTGTTTTTACAGGTACAATAATTTCAGCTCCAACAGGGTTTTCTCTGTTTATAATGCAGCATTCGGCTACAGCGGTAATTATTCCGCCTTCGGAAATATCGTGGGCTGAATTTACTATTTGAGCATCTATTAATTGCAATAACGTTTTTTGTAAATTTAATTCAGTATCCATATTTAACAAAGGAATTTTACCGGCAACAATTTTATGTTCAACAGATAAATATTCGCTTCCGCCAATTTCTTCAAAATCCTCGCCAAGCACATAAATCAAATCGTTTGCTTTTTTGAAGTAAGAAGTTGTTACATTTTTTACATCTTCAATAACACCCACCATTCCAATTACCGGTGTTGGGTAAACAGAAGTTTCGGGACTTTCGTTATAAAAACTAACATTTCCTCCGGTTACCGGAGTATCAAATTTTTTGCAGGCTTCTCCCATTCCGGCAATTGCTTCTGCAAACTGCCAATACACTTCCGGTTTATATGGATTTCCAAAATTTAAGCAGTTAGTTATAGCTAAAGGCACTCCGCCCGAACAAACCACATTACGTGCAGATTCCGCAACCGCAATTTTTGTACCTTCGCGTGGATTTAAATATACATATCTTCCATTACAATCAGTTTTTGTTGCAATTGCTTTATTGGTTCCTTTTATATAAATAACTGCGCTATCGCAGCCGGGGCCAACAATTGTATTTGTTCTAACCATCGAATCGTATTGTTCGTAAACCCATCGTTTTGATGCAACATTAGGAGATGAAAGTATTTTTTCAAATACATTACTAATATTTTCAGTAATTGGTAAAGCACTAAAATCAAACTTTGCCAATTCGTTTATATATTCCGGTTTTTTTTGTTCGCGAATATATACAGGAGCTCCGCCGCCCAGCACTAAATCATAAGCAGGCAGTTTTGCTTTTAATTCACCTTGGTAATAAATTTCTAATAAACCGGTGTCGGTCACTTCACCAATTATTTCGCAATTTAAATCCCATTTATTAAATATTGCCTTTACTTTTTCTTCAAAGCCCGGTTTAACCACAACAAGCATACGTTCCTGACTTTCGGAGAGCATAATTTCGTAAGCAATCATTCCTTTTTCTCTTAATGGAACTTTGCTCAAATCAATGCGCATACCGCTTTCCCCTTTTGCACTCATCTCCGAAGTTGAGCATGAAATTCCGGCAGCGCCCATATCCTGTATTCCAATAATGTAGTCATTTCTTATAATTTCAAGCGATGCTTCTAATAATAATTTTTCGGTAAACGGGTCGCCTGCCTGTACAGATGGTCTTTTTGCTTCCGATTTTGCAGAAATTTCTTCCGATGCAAATGTTGCTCCGTGTATTCCGTCCCGGCCGGTTGAAGAGCCTACAATCATTACTTTATTGCCTACACCTTTGGCAGTTGCAGAAGCAGTTTTATCGGCTTTTACAATTCCAATTGCCATTGCATTTACTAAAGGATTTCCTTTATAACACTCATCAAAATAAACTTCGCCCGCTACTGTTGGCACACCAAAACAATTGCCGTAATCACCAATTCCTTTTACAACTCCTTCAAATAAAAAACGTGTCCTTTTATCTTCCAACGAACCAAAACGTAACGAATTAAGCGATGCTATAGGTCGTGCACCCATTGTAAAAATATCCCTTAAGATACCACCAACTCCGGTTGCAGCCCCTTGATAAGGTTCAACGGCAGAAGGATGATTATGGCTTTCTATTTTAAAACAAATAGCCTGACCGTCTCCTATATCAACCAATCCCGCATTTTCTTCACCGGCACCAACCAACAACTTGCCGCCCGAACGCGGAAGGGTTTTTAATTGCGCTATTGAATTTTTATAACTGCAATGTTCGCTCCACATAACACTAAAAATTCCAAGTTCGGTATAATTAGGTTCTCTTCCTAAAATTTTTATAACTTTTTCATATTCTTCTACTGTTAATCCATGATTTTTTGCTACTTCAAGGGTTACTTTTATCTCTTCCATTATTCCGGCTCAATTGTTCATATTTTAAACTTATAATATAACATTTAATTGTAAATTTTTCAGCTAAAACAAAGCCAATTAGTAATTATTGTAAATTTTGACCTAAAATATTTTTCAATAAATATTATTTATTTGATCCGGTTTTCAGCGTTCTAATTAAATATTTGAACACAGATTACACAGATTGAACTGATTTACACAGATTAAATTTTTATTATCAGCGGTTATCCTTTTTTTCAGCGTTTTCAGCGTTCTATTTTATGTTATTTTCCTTTCTTTTTTACCTTTTTACTAAACAAAAAAATGTTAGTTTACTAATACTAATTATTTATTTTTTTACATCGAGGTATTATGAAACCTTTTTTTACTTTATTGCTATTAGCATTTGCAATAAATATTTACTCCCAAAACGATAAAAACCGTTTAGATATACAACAAAAATCTTTTAATAACCAGTTTAACAAAACTTTTGATACAAAATATCCAAGCGATGACAAGTACGATGTTACTTATTATATGCTTAATTTAAGCATAGAGCACAGCTTTTACACTTCAAATTATATTTCAGGTTCTGTACAAATGAAAGCAAAAAGTACGGTTGCAAATTTAACAACCTGCTACATGGATTTAGTAAACGCCTTTCAAATTGATTCTGTAAAATCTACCCTTGGTGCAATTGTTTATAATCATACTGGCGATAAAATTAACCTGACTTTTCCATCAGCTTTACAGATTGATGAACCATTTGACGTTACTATTTATTACAAAGGTATTCCCGGCTCTTCGGGTTGGGGTAGTTTTTCTTTTACAACACACAACAGTAATCCGGTAATTTGGTCTTTAAGCGAACCTTATGGAAGCAGTGATTGGTGGCCATGCAAAGACACGCCTGCCGATAAACCGGACAGCGTAGATATTTGGGTTACCGCCAACTCATTTTTTACTTCTGTTTCAAACGGTAAATTAATGGAAGTTATTGATAACGGAAACAACACAAAAACGTACAAATGGAAAGTATCATATCCAATTGCACAATATTTAATTTCTGTTGCAATGACAAATTATTACCAATACGATAACTACTATACTGCACTTGACGGCACCGTAATGACATTAAATCATTTTACTTATCTTGAAAACTGGAGTAATACTCGTAAAACACAAATTGATCAAACGCCTGATATGATGCATGAATTTGCGTTAATGTTTGGCGAATACCCATTCCTGCGCGAAAAATACGGACATGCCGAGTTTAACTGGGGCGGCGGAATGGAACACCAAACTATAACTTCAATTGTAGGATTTGGTGAATCTCTGGTAAGCCATGAACTTGCTCATCAATGGTTTGGCGATATGATTACATGTAAAGACTGGCATAATATTTGGATTAACGAAGGTTTTGCTACTTATTTGGAAGCTTTATATGTAGAAAAAAAACGAGGGCTTAATGCGTACAAAAGTTATATACAAGGTGACTTATCAACTGCAAAAGGTGCCTATGGTTCCGTTTACTGCCAAGATATTACCAATGTTAATTCAATATTTAATGGTGCTCGCAGTTATTCCAAAGGTGCAGCTGTTTTACACATGTTAAGAGGTGTTATTGGTGACAGCCTATTTTTCAAAACGATGTATGATTTTGCAAACGACCCGCTATTAAAATACGGCGTAGCTATTACCGAAGATTTCCAACGTGTTGCAGAAACTGTTTCGGGTTTAGATTTAAATTATTTTTTCAGCGAGTGGATTTATGGTGAAAGATACCCTAAATATTCCGCCAATTGGGGTTACAGTCAAAACGGCAATAAATATGAAGTTAATATAAATATTTCGCAGGTTACTACCGGCGTTACACCTTTTTTTACAATGCCTATTCAATTAAAATTTAATACTGCCGCTGGTGATACTTTAATAACTGTTTTTAATAACCAGCAGGCACAAACCTTTAATTTTGTATTAAATAATAAACCAACATCAATGGTTTTTGACCCCGATGTTTGGATTTTACGCGACTTAGGAAATTTTACATCTGCTGATAACCAGGAACCAACAAATATTTTTGATTACAAACTTAATCAAAACTACCCAAATCCTTTTAATCCCGAAACAAAAATCACTTACCAAATTGGTGTTGCCGGACAAATTAAACTTACAATTTATGATATTTTAGGGCGTGAAGTTAGAACTTTGGTAAACGAATATCAAAATCCGGGCGAATACAGCTATAATTTTAATGCAGCCGGACTTGCAGGCGGAGTTTATGTTTACGAACTTTCTTCCAAAACATTTAAGGATTCAAAAAAATTAGTTTTGTTGCAATAATATTTATTTTTCCATTTTGCATTTATTAAAATTTTATTATTTTATAAATGTATTTTCAAACAAATAATTGTTTATAAACCAAACTACTTGCAGTGATGGGACTTTTTAAGTCCCATTCTTTTTATCTTTCATCATCATTTCGCAAATATAGCATTTATTTTCTTCACTCTTTTTTTGCCTTTTTAATAAACAAATAATTGCTAATTTACCTAAACTAAATTAAATAATTTTTTTTCTTTCATTAGAGGAATTATGAAACATCTTTTTACTTTATTGCTTTTAATTTTTGCTGTTAATCTTTATGCGCAAAATCCACTAAGGAAAACAGATAAACCAAACAAATTGTTTATCAGTAGATTTAATAAAACTTTAGATATAAAATATCCGGGTGATAATAATTACGATGTTATTTATTACAAACTAAATCTTAATATAAACCACGTTTTTTTTACATCAAATTATATTTCCGGTTCTGTGCAAATGAATGCAAAAAGTACATCTGCAAATTTAACTTCTTGTTATATGGATTTGGTAGATGCTTTGCAAGTTGATTCTATAAAGTCAACACTAGGTACAATTGTTTATACCCATACACAAAATAAAATAAACATTATATTGCCAAACGCATTACAGGTTGGTGAGTTATTTGACATTATAGTTTATTATAAAGGTATTCCAAATTCAACAGGTTCGGGAAGTTTTGCATTTAAAACCCATAGCGGCAACCCAATAATTTGGTCTTTAAGCGAACCTTACGGAAGCAGCGATTGGTGGCCATGCAAAGACACGCCTGCCGATAAAGCCGATAGTGTTGATATTTGGATTACCGCAAATTCGTTTTTCACTTCCGTATCAAACGGTAAATTAATGAAAATTGTTGATAACGGAAATAACACAAAAACGTACAAATGGAAAGTAACATATCCAATTGCACAATATTTAATTTCGGTGGCAATGACTAATTATTACCAGTATGATAACTATTATACTGCACTTGATGGCAGCGTAATGACATTAAATCATTTTGTATATCTCGAAAGTTGGAATGATGGAGTTAAAACACAAATTGATCAAACCCCGGATATGATGCATGAGTTTGCTTTAAAGTTTGGCGAGTATCCATTCTTAAGAGAAAAATACGGACATGCGGAATTTGACGTGGGTGGCGGAATGGAACATCAGACCGTTACCTCAATTATTTATTTTGATCGAGATTTAGTCAGTCATGAACTTGGCCATCAATGGTTTGGCGATATGATTACCTGTAAAGATTGGCATAATATATGGCTCAACGAAGGGTTTGCTACTTATCTTGAAGCTTTATATGTGGAAAGAAAGGAAGGTTATGTTTCATATAGATCTTATATGCAAGGTTATTTGAGCGAAGCAAAAGCTGCTATCGGTTCTGTTTATTGCCAGGATATAACCAATGAAAACAATATTTTTGATGGTGCACGCAGTTATGCAAAAGGTGGTTCTATTTTGCATATGTTAAGATGGGTGCTTGGAGACTCTCTTTTCTTCAAAACAATGTACCAATATGCAAACGATCCATTGTTAAAATATGGAGTAGCCGTAACCGAAGATTTCCAGCGTGTTGCGGAAACAGTTTCCGGCAGAGATTTGAATTATTTTTTCAGTGAGTGGGTTTATGGAGAAAGGCACCCTAAATATTCTGTTAATTGGGGTTACAATCAAAACGGCAGCTTATATAATGTACGTGTTAAAATTTCACAAACTGCAAACAGCAATCCAACATTTTTTTCTATGCCAATTCAATTAAAGTTTAAAACTCCTTTTGGTGACACTTTATTAACCGTTTTTAATGATCAGCAGGAACAAGAGTTTAATTTTGTTTTAAACGGTAAACCTTCATTTTTTGTGTTTGACCCAAATAGCTGGATTTTAAAAGATATGGGAAATGTAACTACTAATATCGATAATGAATCGACAAATATTTTCGATTACAAATTAAATCAAAATTATCCAAATCCGTTTAATCCGGAAACAAAAATAACTTACCAAATTGGTATTGCCGGAACAATTAAACTTACTATTTATGATATTTTAGGACGCGAGATAAGAACTTTGGTAAACGAATTTCAAAATCCCGGTGAATATAGTTATAACTTTAATGCAGCCGGACTTGCCGGTGGAGTTTATATTTACGAACTTTCTTCAAAAACATTTAAAGATTCAAAAAAATTAGTTCTATTGCAATAATATTTATTTTGAAAACGTGTATTCAAATACGGAATTGTTTATTAATCATATCACTTGCGAAAAAAGGGGTTTTAAACCCCATTTTTCTTTCCTCAAAAATATTCGTTGGAATTATGCATCTTACTTTTGATGAAACTGTATTCAAACTTTTTTTCACTCTTTTTTAACTTTTTGCTAAAAAATATTTGTAATTTTGCCATTAGTAATTACTTAAATATATTTTGAGGTTTTATGAAATATTATTTTACCATATTACTTTTTATTTTTGAAGTTAATCTTTTTGCACAATTTAATTCCAACCGGGAAGATATTCACGAAAAATCATTTTTAACTGGTTTTGATAAACCGTCAAATCCTAAATATCCCGGCGATAACAATTATGACGTGATTTATTACAAGCTGGATTTAACCATTGAGCACATTTTTTACACCTCTAATTATATTTCCGGCAATGTACAAATGAAAGCAAAAAGTACAGTGGCAAATTTAACAACTTGTTACATGGATTTGGTTGATGAACTTCAAATTGATTCTGTAAAATCAACACTTGGCATTATTGTTTATGACCATTCACAAGATAAAATTAACATAACTTTACCAATACCCATACAAATTGACCAACCCTTTGATATTACAGTATATTACAAAGGTTTACCGGGTTCAACAGGTTTGGGCAGTTTTGCATTTGAAACACACAACGGCAGCCCTATTATTTGGTCTTTAAGTGAACCTTACGGAAGCAGCGATTGGTGGCCATGCAAAGACACTCCCGCCGACAAAGCCGATAGTGTTGACATTTGGATTACCGCCAATTCTTTTTTTACTTCCGTTTCAAACGGGAAATTAATGCAAGTTATGGATAACGGAAACAATACAAAAACATATAAGTGGGAAGTTTCATACCCTATTGCACAATATTTAATCTCTGTTGCAATGACAAATTATTATCAATACAACAACCAATATACTGCTATTGATGGCAGCAGTATGACATTAAATCATTTTGTATATCCCGAAAATTGGAATGATCAAGTTAAATTACAAATTGACCAAACTCCCCAAATGATGCATGAATTTGCATTAATGTTTGGTGAGTATCCATTTTTAAGAGAAAAATACGGACATGCGCAATTTGGTGAGAGTGGTGCAATGGAACACCAAACAATTACTTCAATTTATAATTTCGAGGAATGGTATGTAAGTCACGAACTCGGTCATCAATGGTTTGGTGATATGATTACCTGTAAAGATTGGCATAACATTTGGCTAAATGAAGGTTTTGCCACTTATTTGGAAGCTTTATATATAGAAAAAAAACAAGATTTTAACGCCTATAAAAATTATATTCAAAATCATTTGTCCAAGGCAAAATCAGCTTATGGGTCGGTTTATTACCAAGATATCACAAATACAACTAACATGTTCAATAATGCACGTACCTATTCAAAAGGTGCATCTATTTTACATATGTTACGTGGTGTACTTGGTGACTCTATTTTCTTTAAAACAATGTACCAATATGCCAACGACCCTCTGTTAAAATATGGTGTGGCTGTTACCGAAGATTTCCGGCGTGTTGCGGAAACAGTATCAGGACAAGATTTGGATTATTTTTTTAGCGAATGGGTTTACGGTGAAAGATATCCTAAATATTCCGCCAATTGGGGTTACAACCAAAACAGTAATTTATATAATGTTTATATAACAATTTCGCAAGTTATTTATGGTCTTACACCTTTTTTTACAATGCCAATTCAGTTAAAATTTAATACTACTTCAGGTGATACTTTAATAACTGTTTTTAATGACCGGCAGACACAAACCTTTAATTTTGTATTAAATAATAAACCCACATCTTTGGTTTTTGACCCCGACATTTGGATTTTACGAAACCTGGGGATTTTTACGTCATCAAACGATCAGGAACCGATAAACATTTTTGATTACAAACTTAATCAAAACTACCCAAATCCTTTTAATCCCGAGACAAAAATTACATACCAAATTGGTGTTGCCGAACAAATTAAACTTACCATTTATGATATTTTAGGGCGTGAAGTTAGAACTTTGGTAAACGAATATCAAAATCCGGGCGAATACAGTTATAACTTTAATGCAGCCGGACTTGCAGGTGGAGTTTACGTTTACGAACTTTCTTCCAAAACATTTAAGGATTCAAAAAAATTAGTTTTATTACAATAATATTTATTTTCCCATTTTACATTTATTAAATTTTTATTATTTTATAAATGTATTTTAAACAAATAATAGTTTATAAACCAAACTACTTGCAGAAATGGGGATTTTTTAATCCCCATTCTTTACACGCCCCCACAAAACCCCGAAACGACAGCACTCTGCCATATTACAATTGTCTGAACCATGATTAAAGGATTAAGGGATTAAAGGATTAAAGGATTACCTTGATTTTTTAAACTGCCTTTTGCACTGTACGGCTGTGCCATGCTCAAATTGTCTGAACTATGATTTTTGTGATTATAATGATTAGTATGATTTTTATATAACATGTCATTTGGTTAAAAAACTGCAGAGCAGTTTAATGTTTGTAACCACACACGCCCACATACAACCCCGAAACGGAGTAAGTGGATGTCGCATAATTCCGATTTTTTAAATTTTTCCTCGTACGCTTAGCATAAGATTAACAACAATCTATTGTTATACAAGACACATTCCCCTTCTTTTAATGCTTAAAACAGCCTAATACTAACAGGGTAAGCTCTTTTTCATAAATATTTTATTTAGTTTATTTATTTGCTACATTTTCCAAAAACCAATTATAACTTAATTTAATGCCGTCCTGTAGTTGTGTTTTATGTTTCCAGCCCAAATTATGCAGCCTTGTTACGTCCAATAATTTACGGGGAGTGCCGTCCGGTTTTTCGGAATCGTATTTTATTTGTCCTTGATAACCTACAATAGTTTTGACTGTTTCGGCAAGTTGTGCAATAGTTAAATCCTCACCCGCACCAATATTCAAGTGGGTAATATTATTATCATATAAATCTTGTCCGTTAATTTTGTCCATCAAATAAACAACGGCATCGGCCAAATCTTCAACATATAAAAATTCCCTTTTAGGAGTACCTGTCCCCCATATTTCTACATATGGCAAATTATTTACTTTTGCATTATGGAACTTGTTTATAAAAGCAGGCATAACATGTGAGGTACTTAAATTGTAATTATCAAACGGCCCGTACAAATTTGTAGGCATAACCGAAATATAATTACACCCATATTGTTTGTAATAACTTTCACATAATTTTAGTCCCGCAATTTTAGCAATAGCGTAAGGTTCGTTTGTGTTTTCAAGTTCGCCGGTTAATAAATATTCTTCTTTAATTGGCTGTGGGGCAAATTTAGGATAAATACACGAACTGCCCAAAAACAATAATTTTTTTACATTATTTTTATATGCGGCGTGGATAATGTTGGCTTCAATCATTAAGTTTTCGTATAAAAATTGTCCGCGGTATATATTGTTGGCTAAAATTCCTCCAACTTTTGCAGCAGCTATAATAACATATTCGGGTTTTTCTTTTTCAAAAAAATCCTCAACATCAGCCTGGCGCATTAAATCCAATTCATCTATTGATCTTGTAACAATATTTTTTGCGCCAAACTCTGTTAATCTTCTGTTAATAGCCGAACCAACCATTCCAAGATGTCCGGCCAAATATATTTTTTTATCTAACATTTGTTTAAGTTTCCTAAAAAATTTAAATTGTTTTATAAATATAAAAAAATTCTCACGTTTTTTGTAATAATTTTAGCGGGTAAATGAATGTCTAAAAAAATTTTTGCAAATATTACTTTTTGTACACTTTTATTGGTTTTTGCCTTTAGAACCAATACTTATTCGGAAGAAGGTATGTTTCCGTTAAGTGAAATAAGAAATCTAGACTTAAAAAAAATGGGATTTAATATAAGTGTTGACGAATTATATAACCCGCAAGGTACAAGTTTAATTACAGCTTTGGTAAATTTAAGCGGCTGCACAGGGTCATTTGTTTCACAAAACGGATTAATATTAACAAATCATCATTGTTCATTTTCTGCCATAAGCGGCGCAAGCACTATACAAAACAATTATCTGGAAAACGGTTTTACAGCCTGCACTTTGGAAGAGGAAATTGAAGCAAAAGGAATGTCCGCTAAAATAATAGAATCATACCAAGATGTATCGTCCATTATTTTGCAGTCAATTGAAACCATTAAGGATAATTACGATAGAAAAAAGAGTATTTTGGCAAAAATAAAAGAGCTGGAAGAAGTTAATTCGGACGAAGATAACGATATAACAGCAGAAGTTGCGGAAATGTTGGCCGGCAAATCGTACATTTTATTTAAATATAAAAAAATAAAAGATGTACGATTGGTTTATGCACCGCCGCAGTCTATTGGTAATTTTGGAGGCGAAGACGATAACTGGATATGGCCTCGTCATACCGGCGATTTTACATTTTTACGCGCTTATGTTGCACCTGATGGCAGTTCAAAAACGTTTAGTAAAGATAATGTGCCCTATAATCCTAAAAAATGGCTGCAAATTAATGCATCGGGACTAAAAGAAAACGATTTTGCTTTTATTTTGGGTTATCCGGGTAAAACATACCGCCATCAGCCCTCCAAATTTATTGAATATCAGTATAATTATTTACTACCCAATGTTTCTTTAATAAATAATTGGTTAATAGACCAATTTGAAGATATATCCAAAGATAACGATTCGTTAAAATTAAAATATGCATCCACCGTACGCAGCCTTGCCAATACAATGAAAAATTACAGGGGTAAATTATTTGGTTTAAAAAAATTAAATTTTGTTGAAAAAAAGATATTTGAAGAAAAAGAGCTTATAAATTATATTAATTCCGATTCAACACTTTCCTTCAGATACAAAAATATGTTTACGGAAATTGCAGACGTATATAAAAAAATAGACACATATGCACTAGCGGAAATATTAATTGTTCGTTTATTACGGTATTCCAACATTTATAACACTACTTATTTTTTATTTACTTATCCCGAAGAAATGAAAAAACCGAATAATGAACGGCAGACAATGTACAAAGAAACTAATCTGCCTATTTCTCTTACAAACTTTAATTTAGGCATAGAAAATATCAATCCCGAACTTGAAAAGAGGATATTTATAAAGGCACTTATAATGTTTAAGGATTTGGATTCAAACAGCATTCTTTCCCCGTTGGTTAACTTTTTACAGCCTTTAAAAACCAAAAAGGATATTGAGGACTATGTTAATACTATTTTAACAAAGGATAACAGTCTGCTTTTTACATTAAAGGATAGTTTGTTATCAAAAACTACGGAACAGATTATTTCAAGCGATGATAAATTACTTAATTTATGTTACCGGTTTAAACTTTTACGGGAAGAAATAAAAAAGCAAAACGATGAACAGGACGGATATTTAAGCAGACTACTCCCTCAGCTTGTTGAAATAAAAATGCTTAAGGACAAATCTACTTTTATTCCTGACGGAAACGGTACATTACGCTTAACATACGGCCACATAGTAGGATATTCTCCCGCCGACGCAGTATATTATTCCCCTTTTACCACATTAAACGGAATAATAGAAAAAAGCTATAAGGGCAATTTATATAAAATTCCGGAACAGTTGTACGATCTTAACAAAACAAAAAAGGAAAACCGATTTTTCGATAAAGATCTAAACGATATTCCCGTTGCATTTTTGTATAACATGGATACAACCGGAGGAAATTCGGGAAGCCCTGTTTTTAATTCGTTTGGCCAGTTAATAGGCTTAAATTACGATAGAGCTTTTGAAGCAACAATTAACGATTTTACATACAGCAGTACATACAGCCGCTCAATTGGTGTTGATATAAGATACATATTATATATAACAAAAAATTTAGGCAATGCCAATAATATATTAAAAGAACTGAATATTGAATAATTAATTCAGTATTTCCAAAACCTGTTTATGTATTACCGGGGAAGCTGCAATAATGCTTTCCCCTTTTATTGCATTTCCGCCCTTAAAATCCGTTATCACTCCGCCAGCACCTTTTATTATTGGAATTAAAGCCGATAAGTCCCAGATATTCATAATAGGATCAATCATAATATCGGTATACCCTGCGGCAAGCAGCAAATAACCGTAACAATCCCCCCACATTCTGTAAAGTTTTACCATGTGGATTAAGTTGTTAAATTTTTCAATATTTTGGTATTTTTCAACATTAAGATGATCCGTTGTTAATAATACAGCTTCACTCATGTTGTTGCAATAACGTACGGCAGTTTTTTCACCATTTAAATATGTATTTTTATTATCGCCAATCATATATTCTTTTAATACAGGTTGATTAATTACGCCTAAAATCGGTTCTCCTTTATACAAAACCCCAATCATAGTTCCAAAAGTATGCGCCCCGCAAATAAAACTTTTTGTGCCGTCAATAGGGTCCAAAATCCATTGATATTCCGCCTCGGGTTTATAAATTCCAAACTCTTCCCCAACAATACCATGATTTGGGAATTCTTTCATTATTAACTTGCGCATAAGTTCTTCAGCTTTTTTGTCTGCAATTGTAACGGGCGATAAGTCCTTTTTTTCTTCAATTGAAAATTTTTGTCTAAAATAACCGCGTATTATTTCCGCACTGCTATCTGCTAATATTCCGCAAAATTCTTTTAATTCGCTTAACTCGCTCATAATATCATTCCTTATCATAAAAAGTTTAATACGCTAATTAACAAAAATTATTTATATTTGCATATTAAATTTTTATAAATATGCAATTATTACAAGCAAACACACATACTATAGAACAAGCCTCACAGGTAATAAAAAACGGCGGATTAGTAGCTTTTCCAACTGAAACGGTTTACGGATTAGGCGCAAATGGTTTTAATCCTACGGCAGTTGCTAAAATTTTTGAAGCTAAAAGCCGCCCAAAATTTAATCCTTTAATTTTACATATTTGTGACGTTTTGCAAATTGAACAAATAAGCAGTATAGATTTAAAAAGCATAGAAAATCTTGTTACGGCATTTTTTCCCGGCCCGCTTACTTTAGTAGTACCTAAAAAAAATATTGTGCCCGATATTGTTACTGCCGGCAATCTTACGGTAGCGGTTCGTATGCCTAACCATAAAATAGCATTGGATTTAATAAAATCAGCCGGAGTGCCAATTGCCGCCCCAAGTGCCAATAAATTTGGCAAGTTAAGTCCCACAACCGCTAACCACGTAGCTAAACAATTAAAAGACAAGGTTGATATTATTCTTGACGGAGGCCAGTGTTCCGTTGGAGTTGAATCAACAATAATTGAAATAAGCGGTAATGATTATTATTTGCTGCGTCACGGCGGACTTTCTACAGAGGATATAGAAAAAGTTTTAGGTAAAAAATTATTAAAAAAAGAAAACTCAAAAAATCCTATTGCTCCGGGTCAATTATTATTCCACTATGCACCCAATATTCCAATAAAATTTTTAGACAAAACGGCTATTGAAGAGAATAAAGATAAAAAAATTGGTGCTTTATTATTTTCGGAAAAATACTTAGATTACAATTTTGCAGTAAAAAAAAGTCTAACAGCCACAAATAGTTACATTGAAGCTGCTTCCAACCTTTTTTATATGCTTCACGAACTTGAGTATTTAGAAATTGATATTATTCTAGCCGAACCGATTCCCGAAATTGGATTAGGCAAAGCCATTATGGATAGGTTAAAAAAAGCAGTAAATACTTTTAAATAGATAATTTATGAGGTAATTTTTGAAGTCTGATAAAATTAAAAGAATAGGTATATTAACCGGCGGCGGCGACTGCCCCGGATTAAATGCCGTTATACGTGGTGTTGCAAAACCCGCACACGATTACGGTATGCAGGTAATTGGAATTTTGGACGGATTTGAAGGACTTGTTGAAGGTAAAGCCCAGCAGCTTTACAATAAAGATGTATCGGGAATTCTTTCTTTGGGCGGAACTATACTTGGTTCATCAAATAAAGGCGACCCTTTCCATTGGCCTGAAAAACAAAATGGCGAAATAAAAATTGTTGACAAATCGGAAGCTGCTTTACGAAATTACGAAGCATGGAACTTGGATGCATTAATTGCAATTGGCGGTGACGGAACAATGCATATTGCCAATAAATTATCTAAAATGGGAATGAATATTGTCGGTGTTCCAAAAACAATTGATAACGATTTGGAAGCAACCGACCAAACATTTGGGCACGATTCTGCTGTTTGGGTTGTTAGTGAGGCTTTGGATAGGTTACATACCACCGCATCATCGCATCATAGAGTTATGGTTATTGAAGTTATGGGTAGATATGCCGGCTGGATTGCCTTAAACGGCGGTATAGCAGGAGGTGCTGATATTATTCTTTTACCCGAAATTCCGTTTGATTGGGATGTTGTTTACGATAAAGTTAAATCGCGTAACATGATGGGAAAACGATTTAGCATTGTTTGTGTATCCGAAGGTGCTAAACCTATTGGTGGTCAATTGGTTGTTAAATCCACAGATATTAAACGAACAGATCCTATTCAACTTGGCGGTATTGGTGAATTTGTTGCTAAAACAATTATGGACAATACCGGTCTTGAAACCAGATACACTGTATTAGGCCATTTACAGCGCGGTGGCAGCCCAACTCCTTACGATAGAATATTATCTACCAAGTTTGGCACTTATGCCATTCAGTGTGTTATAAAGAAAAAATTTGGCATTATGGTAACACTAAAAGGAAGCGAAATAAAATATGCCAAAATTGAAGATTGTATTTTAAGACAAAAACTGGTTCAACCCGATTGCCAGGCCGTACAAACCGCCGTTGCAGTTGGCGTTAGTTTTGGTACAAAAGATTTATAAAAGTTTTTTATATTTTTAAAAAGACTGCTTTTTTTAAGGCAGCCTTTTTTATTTATTTTATTCGTAATAACGCCGTAGACGTTACAAGTTAATAGTCAACCACAACAAGAGAAGATTTTTAACCCCGTAAATGGCGTATATTATTTTATCCCCAGCTATTATTGTTTATAACATCTAATCAATAACAATAATATCACATTATCCTTATTTCCGTAATAACGCCATCGGTGGATGTCGCATAAGTCTGATTTTTGAAATTTCTCATTACAATAATCCTCACCCGCCAAACATATAGTTAACCGTAAACTATAATATAATAAGGTTTTATATAAAAGATATTCCCCTCTCTTTTTAAGAGAGGGGCAAGGGGTGAGTTCCTTTTTTGTACTTATGCGACATCCGCCGTAGGCGTTACATGTCAGTAACCAACTACAACAAAAAAGATACCACAACCCCAGCGCGGGTTGCATGTTATTTTTTATCGTCATTGCTTTCAAAAAATTCAAACAAATATTTTTCGTCATATCCAATTCTAAAATCATTCAATATTTTCAAATACTCTTCCTTAAATGACCATTTTTTATGATGTTTTTCTTGTTGCTCTATATATTTAATTACAGCCGGAATTTGGGAATTCGAATACGAAAATACTCCAAATCCTTCCTGCCAATAAAACTTTCCAATTATCCATTTTTTTCATTTATAAATATTGTTGAGGCTCTTTTAATATCACGCACAAGTTCCGAAACACTAATTTCAGGTTTAATTGAAATAAACACGTGTATATGATCCGACATTCCGTTAATTGCTAATAATTTTTGGTTTTTATTTTTTATTAAGCCTGTAATATATTTATGAAGTTCTTCTTTGTGAACATTTGGAATTAGATTATACCTTCCTTTTACAGTAAATACCACATGAAGATTAATTTGCGAATATGTGTTTGGCATATAATTTCCCCCTAAATTTTATGCAACCCACTAACGGGGTTGTGGTTTATTCTCTTTTATTTGGCTACTCACATGAAACCTCTATGAGGTTTTTTTATATATTTAAATAAAAATTCCTGTTTAAAATTACAATTTTCGTTTGATATACAAAATCAATTACGCCATCGGCATTACATGTCATAATCCGTTGTTATGGTATGTTGTTTTTTTGTTTGGCTACTCACATAAAACCTCTACGAGGTTTTTATATATTTAAATAAATACTCCTGTTTAAAATTACAATTTTCGTTTTATATTACAAAATCAATTACGCCATCGGTGGATGTTGCATAAGTCCGATTTTTGAAATTCCCTGCTACAATAATCCTCACGTGTTAAACATATGAACAACCATAAACTGCTATATATCAATATGTTATAAAAAGATATTCCCCTCTCTTTTTAAGAGAGGGGCAAGGGGTGAGTTCGGTTTTTGTACTTATGCGACATCCGCCATCGGCGTTACATGTCAGTAACCAACTATAGCAGAAGAAAATCACAACCCCAGCGCGGGTTGCATGTTATTACCTTATAATTCGTGGTTGTGTTTTTATCTTTTGTTACGCACTCACATGAAACCTCTATAAGGTTTTTTTATATATTTAAATAAAAATTTCATCAAACAACATACTTTTCATTTTATACTAAAAAGTCCTCACATTAACAATTAGGCCGTAGGCGTTACATGTCAGTAACCAACTATAGCAAAAGGAAATCACAACCCCAGCGTGGGTTGCATGTAATCACCCTTTCTAAATCAATATTGTATTTGTTTTCTTTTGTTAGGCTACTCACATAAAATCTCTATGAGGTTTTTATATATTTAAATAATATTTACATTAATCAATTAAATTTTCGTTTATATAACAAAATATTTA
The DNA here is from genome assembly GCA_043805435.1 of bacterium. Lineage (GTDB taxonomy): Bacteria > Bacteroidota > Ignavibacteria > Ignavibacteriales > Melioribacteraceae > JAEXOD01. The sequence goes on along the minus strand of JAZDHY010000010.1, from coordinate 25,518 downwards.
CATCAACAATTACGCCATCGGCGTTACCCGTTAATAACCAGACGCCTTAAACAAATCATTTATATATTTAAACTCTTCATCAGTTAAAGGTTTATCTTGCGCACTTAAATTAATTATAACCTGCTCTATATTCCTAAATCCGGGAATAACTGAACCGACCACGCTATAATGCAGCATATACTGTAAAGCTGCCCGTGCTAAATCTTTAATATCGCTTCCAAATTTTTGTTTTAATGCTTCAAGTTTTGGTTCAACTTTAGTTAAAAAGCCAACTGTAAATCTTTCAGCATTTTTCCTATGGTCGCCTTCTTCAAATTTGGGCGGATTATCTTTATTATATTTACCAAGTAAAACCCCTTGCGCTATTGGACCAAAAGCAATAAAAGAAATTTGGTTGTCTTCCAATAATTTTCTAACCGGAGTTCCATCGGCAACAAAATGATCATCTAAAGCATTTGCAGAACTTTGCAATACTTCAGGTTTAACTTTTGGCACCAATTTACAAAAATCATCATTACTATAGGCCGATTGCCCGATAAATCTAATTTTTCCTTCTTCTTTTAACTTGTACATTACTTCAATTGCATCCTCAAGATAACAATCGTTTTGACCAAAATTTCCATGATGGAAATAATATAAATCTATAACATCTCTATTTAAATTTTTTAACGATTGTTCGCATTGATGACGAATATGAAGCGGATCGTAAGCATTAACCGCCGTGCCCTGAAACCAACCGACTTTTGTTGCAATTGTAACATCGTTTGTTTTGTTTCCTAAAATTTTTGCAAGCATACGTTCAGCTTTCCCATTTCCATAAACATCGGCATTATCAAAATGGTTAACTCCGTTATCCAAAGCGTAATAAACCGCTTTTGCAGCTTCTTCTTCGTTTACATCCGCCCAGCCGACCGATTGACCGTTTGCCCAATTTTTACCTCCCAAAGTCCAGCAGCCTAAACTTATTTCCGAAACCACTAAATCACTTTTGCCAAGTTTTCTGTATTTCATAGTTAATCTCCTATTTTATTTCCCATTTACGTTGTAAAATTATACTTCCATCGGCAGGATTGATAACCATTTCTTCTCCCGACGCTTTATAATAATCCGCTTTTCCCGTTTCATAAGTAATACTTAAAATGTGCCAAATATAACGATCATATTCCATTGACCACCTGAAACTTACTTTCCAATCTTTAACCCCTTTTGCCAAATCGGCATCTTGGGCTATTTTTATGGCCTGTTTTTCAGTAATATTAAATATACATTCATCGGGATTATCTTTACAGTTTGGTATTCCGGCAATTTCGTATTTTTCTAAAACTTTGCCTGCTTTATCAATTGTAAAAAATATTTCCTCTTGCACATAATCTTTATCGGGCATTATTAAAACATAATGAAGCTCGTAATTGCCCAAAATTTCTTTTGAATTGACATAATTGGGAAAAATATTGTTATTATAAAAATCTTTTCCTGTCTTATCGGTTATATATTTTTCGGCACTAGTTGTAACTGTGTCCGAAATTTCAAAATCGTAACCGCTTTTTAAGCACTTTTGGCACACACATCCATAAAAAAAAGTAATAATTGCAAAAAATAGGGCAAAATTTATTTTTTTTGTCATAAGAATATCATATTTTGTTATTATTAAAAAATTAAATTACAAAAAAAAACTAATATTTTTAACACAATGATTCGATAATATAAATAAATAATTTTTTTTATTGTTTTTATTAATTATTTTTGTAAATATAGATTTCATATAATGAAAAATTAGCAGGTTATATATTATGACAGAGATTCAAAAGACGAAACCAAAACTTTTAATCGTAGAAGATGATTTTGAAAATCAAAAATTTCTACAAATTTTCTTAAAAAGGAAATTTTTGTTGCAAATTTGTGATTCGTCTGAAACATTTTATGAAAAATTAAATGAAGATAAGTTTGATATTATTTTGATGGATATTTCTTTACGCGGAAAAAAAGACGGCCTACAGTTAACTCGTGAATTACGAGAAAAAGACGAGTACAAAAATTTACCAATTGTCGGTTTATCGGCTCATGCGTTTCAGCGCGATAAAGATAATGCCTATAATGCCGGTGTAGATATATTTTTAACTAAACCGGTACAAAATGACGTTCTTATGGAAACATTAGTTAAAACTTTAGAGCAAAAATCGGGCATTATTGTAGAGTAATTTTTTATGGGCAGGGGTGGATGTGTTTTATATCACAAAATATAACTATTTTGGATTTTGAGGGAATAATACTGTAACATTTCTCTCATTCCGGTCGTCTAAATCTTCAAAAACAATACTTGGAGAATACAATGAATATTAAATCACTTATTATTTGGTTTGTAGTAGGTTTATTAGCTTTCAGCACTGTAACGGCGCAAAAAAAACACAAAAAATTTTCCGATAAAAGAAGTTATTCTTTTAAAGTTAATTTTGATGAGGATTCTCAACCGTTTTTAGAATTAGGTTATGGCCTTACCGAATACAAACATAAGTCGTTTTCCAGCGATTTTGCCAAAGTTGGCAATATGGATGTAAAAATTGGCTATCGGGTTTTAGATTATTGGGAATCGGACAATATTACAAATCTGCAGGATCAGTTTATAACATTTGGCGCTAATTCAGTTGATTTACGCGATAAAGAAGCAGCAGGATTAAAAAGCGAATTGTACAGCTTTGGAATCGGAATGCGTGACGGTTACGGATATAGGTTTGGGATTGTGGATATTATCCCCTATACAGGATTTTCAATTTCGTGGAACAGGTTAAACATGAAAGATTTTCCCGATACCACAGCTAATGCTGCTAAATTTGCGGATGCTAAAATTTTAAACCGCTATAATGAAGAAATTAGATTTGGTCAAAAAATTGAAGGCGGTTTAATAATAGGAGTTAACCAGTTTGTTTCATTAAATGCCAGCTATGAAGCAAATATTTTATTCCCTCGTGTTATGACTTGGAAACATTTGGGGAGTTCATGCATTGAACTCATTGGTCTTGGCATAGTTGATAAATTTGTTGATGAAATAATAGATTCAAGCCCAATTGCCGCTCCAATAGTTAACTTTATTTTGAAAAATGGTTTAACTTATGGATTTTATATGCTGCAGCGCGACAAAATGAATTATCCTTTTGCCTCCGAACGCCCTCTTTCCTATGAAACATATAAAATTGGTCTTACTTTTGCGTTTTAATAATTTTAATAATACTATTATATAATTTTTTGTAAAAGGCTGTCGCAAAAAAACAGCCTTTTTTATTTGTTGTTTCGGTTTGCCAACTAACTGAATAGCTTTAACCAATCAAATCCTTTCAACGAAAAAACCTATGATTGAGATAATACGTCAATTAATTTACTGCAACCGCCTGCTTTTATAAATTCCGTATGTTCATCTACTGTTTTAAAGCTTTTACCTGTTATTTTGGAACAGAGTATTTCCGAATTGGTTGTATTATTAAACGCTGCCACTATTTTTTTTGCGTTTTCATTTTTAAAGAATGGAGGAGTTCCGGAATTAACTTTACACCACTCAAGAGTTTTTTTCCATATTGCCGCACTTAGCGCACCGCAGGCATTACCGCTTAAACCAAGACCGCCGGCAAAACCCGCAACCATAACCATTTCTTCATCACTTGCACCCATTTTTTTTGCAACTTCAGTAGAGCAGCTTAAAACCGGTTTTGATACTCCAATAGATTCAGCGGATAATCCTTCTTTTGCACAAAATATTGCTTCAGGGGTCCATTTTTCAATAAGGTTAAAACAAGGGCTATAAATAAAACCACACAAAATGGTTTTTATTATATATTTGGTAAAATCAACCTTGTTTGAAAAATCACAGTTTGTTATGTCCCTGCAGTTAACACTTTTTGTTCTTTTTACAAATGATTCCACAAGTAAACCGGTTGAAGTAATTGCAGCAGCAATGGCTTTATTTTGGTTTTTATTCCTGCGGTACGATTCTGTTCCTATTGCTAAAGTTCCGCCCCAAAGCATTCCGCATTGTTCTCCTTTTTGCATAATACCTCCGGCTAACGGATCAGATGCCCGTTCTTCAGTTTCTTTGTGATTATCAAATTCTTGGTTTAACAAATTAAATACTGCGTGCGAACAAGCACCACACTTCCAAAGTGCTTTTTTAGGATTTTGTCCGGTTTTCTTAACATCATTCATATTTTTTCTCCCTTTATTTATTTTGCCACAAAAAATTCAGCACAAGTCGAAGTATATTGTTAAAATTTGTTATCATTATTTACAATTACAACCACATTACCTCTTTTATGCCCCTTTTCAACATATTTATGAGCCTCAACAATTTGTTCTAGCGGATAACTTCTATCAATTATCGGTTTAATTGTCCCCTTTTTTACCAAATCACCAAGTAAAACCAAATATTCCAATTTTTCACTTGTGGGATATTTAACCGAAAGGAATTTTCCATCTTTTTTTAACACACTATTACAGCCAAATTTAGATATTTTCCCTACGGCATCAAAAATTACGTCATAAACAACATTTTTTTTAGTAAAATCCTCTTTTGTGTAATCAATAATTTCATCGGCCCCAATAGATTTTAACAGTTCGGCATTATTTGTACTACAAACACCTGTAACCTCAGCTCCAAAGTATTTAGCCAGCTGAACAGCATACGTTCCTACCGAGCCGGAAGCCCCATATACAAGCACCTTTTGATCTCGTTTGATATTTCCTTTGTTTAAGATGTGAAGTGCCGTCATTCCTCCCACAGGAATGGCTGCTGCATCCGAATAAGAAATTGTGCTGCTTTTTTTTGTTACTACACCTAACTTCCATTTTTCCGGCACACAAACATATTCCGCATTACCGCCAAATTTTAGTCCGGTTGTCGTTCCAAAAACCTGGTCACCTTTTTTGAATAAAGTTACATTTTTGCCAACTGCTTCTACATCGCCGGCAAACTCAACTCCCGGTATTTCCATCGCTTTGAAACCAAACAATAAACCGATTGGAAACAGAATAAAACGTGGTATTTTTCGCAAAACAACATCTCCACGGGTAACTGTTGCCGTTTGTACTTTAACTAATATTTCCGCGTCACCCGGTATTGGTTTATTTACATCTTTTAGGTGTAGTACTTCCGGCAATCCTGCTTTTGTACAAATAACTGCTCTCATAATATTTATTCCTAATTTTTAAATGTTTTCAGTTTTATCGTCACACATATAAAAGAATACACTTTCCAAAGGTAAATTAAAAACAAGTGCTATTCGAAAAGCTAATTCCAATGTAGGCGAATATTTTCCGTTTTCAATAGCTACAATAGTTTGACGTGTTACCCCTACTTTATCTGCTAATTGTTGTTGTGTCATTTCATTGTGGTTAAACCGTAGCTTTCTAATGTTGTTTGTTATAGAATGTTTATCCATCTAAATTCCTCTTCTATAAAAGTATATCCTAGCAATGCTTTCAACTATACCCGTTGCAAACATCGAATAAATCAGCAAAAGAAACATTACATAAGGCTGCATTCCTATAGCTAGTGCTCCCATTGCCAAAAGGAATCCAAAGCAGAATATCCAATATGAAATTTTTATGGCTTTAAGTTCAATCAACTTGTCTCTTTCATCGGTAATTGTGGGCATATCCTCATTTGTTAAAATTTTGTTTATTATAACAAATACTATATGAATAATAATTTGTGCCACAATTGATACTAAAATTAATATTAAAAAAGCTTTTCCCCAAAATTTGAAGTCATTCAGAACTTCAGGTTTACCTGCAATGTAATTATTATATACATAGATGGAATAGAATCCTAAAATCAGTATGGAACCGATTAAAGATACCAAAATTTGTTTTTCTTTATTATAGTACATATTATCTCTCCAAATGTCAAAAATTTCAAGCATAATGTATATATTTTTTTACATTGTGTCAAGTATTTTTTACATTTTCCGATAAAATAATTTTATTGTTAAACTTTTACTCCATTTATATTCTACATTATTTAATTTTTTTTAATATGTTTAAGTTTAACACAACAAAAAATCTTCATTACTTACACATCATATTTCCTTTTTAATTTTTATTAATTTTAATTACCTTTGTATATAATAATTTAGATGTATAATGGGATACGTAGATAAAACAAGATTTTCAGGTTCAATATACTTAGGGCTGCCGGCCAATTTTAACGATAAAATAATTTTACGCCGTATCAATTTAATTGATACTATTCCGGACTTTTATAATAAAAATTTAAACATGGTAGAAGTCGGCTGCGGTAACGGGGCAACCTCCTTACGGCTGGCTGAAAAATTTAACAAAATCGATTGTCTTGATATTTCACCATTAAATCAAAACGATTTTGAGAATTATAAAAACAAATTACATGTTCATAATTGTAATTTTTCAATTGTAAATATTGAAAATCAAAATGAATTAAAAAATAAATATGACAGGTTAATTTGTTTTGAAGTAATTGAACATTTTAGTGACGATAGTAGTGTTTCCAAATTATTCGATATGCTCAAATCGGGTGGTAAGGCCGCAATTACGGTTCCCAACAAATGGTGGATATTTGAAACCCACGGGGCTAAATTACCATTTTTAAAATGGAACAGAGTCCCTTTTTTTTCATGGCTGCCAAAACCTATTCACCAAAAGTATGCTAATGCACGTATATATACATCCAGTAGAATAGTAAAATTATTACAAAACGCAGGGTTTATTGTAAAAGACGTTAAATATATTACTGCACCAATGGATGTATTAAAAGAAGGGAAATTAAAGGATTTGCTTACCAATTTTTTATTTAAAAACAATACAACAAAAATACCAATATTTTCTACAAGTATATTTATTTCAGCCGAAAAGAGTTAATTTTTTTTTACCAAAGTAAAAATCTTTGATATAAAACTTGCCCAGCTATATTTTTCTTTTTCATTTTTTATAAATTCCATAAATTCATCTTCTTTATTTTCGGAATAATAGGTTAAAATTGCATCCGCAATTGCCTGTGGATTTTCTTTTTCCACCAAATATCCATTAATTCCACTAAATATAACTTCACCTAAACCGCCCACATTTGTTGCAATAATCGGTTTGTTAAAATTATTTGCAATTTGTATTATACCGCTTTGTGTAGCATTTTTATACGGTAAAACAACAACATCGGCCGCCGAAAAATAATACTTAACTTCATTAGTAGGAATAAAATCCGTACACAATTTAATTTTGCAGCTTAAATTATATTTTTCAATCAAAGAAAGATATTTCTCTTTATCGGTATAAAACTCGCCCGCAATTATTAAAGTATAGTCTAATTTATCTTTTAATAAATTTACGGCTTCAATTAAAGTATCCAAACCTTTATAATCGCGTATAAAACCAAAAAACAATAATACTTTATCGGTTTTTATGTTAAAATAATTGCGCGCCTCTTGTTTGGGAATAATTTTGCCAAAATTAGAGTAAATCGGGTGAAATAATAAAACACTTTTGGCATTAGGTTTTATTTTTTTTAAATCGTCTTCAACCGATTTAGACATTGTAACAAAGTTATCAACTGCTTTAAAAAACCATTTTGTTAAAAGTATATCGCCCGGTTTTCTTTCGTGCGGGATCACATTATCGCAGATGACTAATGCTTTTGTGTTTTTATTCCGTTTGGCTATTTTTATTATGGTACCAAAAATTGGTGCAAAAAAAGGCATCCAGTATTTAAATATTACTAAATCGGGATTCATTCTTTTTATTTTATATCCAACTTTAATCCAATTTATGGGATTAATGGAATCCATTATTACGTCACTTGGAATTTTTTCCGGGGTTTCGCCCCCTTCAATTTGAGATTTACCGGGAAATAAAATAGAAGGATACTGCCTTTTGAAAGTAATTATTTCAACTTCATTATCTATTTTTAATTGGTTATATAACAAACCGTTAAAATGTGCAATACCACCGCGTAAAGGATAAGTTGTTGAAACAATGCAAATTTTCATTTAAGCAGTTTATTTATTGTTGTAAATACTTTTTCGGGTTCAATAGTGTCCATACAAAAATATTCGTTGTTTTTACATTTGCCGCTATAAAAACACTTACATTCTTTCTCCGGTTCTACTATTTCTCCAAGGCCAAATAGCTCGAATTCGTTTTTATTAAAAATATTATTAAAAAGGACTATTTTTTTATTTAAAGCCAATGTAATATGCATTGCCATAGTAACCGAAGTAACCACCAGATCACAATTATTAACAAGGTTAATAAATTTTTCTAATTTAAAATAGCCAAAATATTTTGCATTTGTAAGTTCTGCAATTTTAGTATTTTTATTATCTTCCGCCTGGCCGCCAAGTAAAACCACTTCATAACCAAATTCCAGTAATTTTTTAGTTAACTGAATCCAATTTTCGGTTTTCCAAAGCCTGCTGCTCCACCTGCCGCCACAACCCGTATTAAGACCAACAATTTTTTTTGTTTTAACTAAATCCCATTCTTCGCTATACTCATCAAATGAAGATAAAACATACTTTTCACCTGCGTAAATTAAGCCGCATATTTCAAAAATCTCTTCAAGATAATGTTTAGTATTAATTTTGTTTAAATTATCAAAAACGCCTGTTAAAAATTTATGAATTGCGTCTTTATCAGCCGGATATGTTAAACCGTCTTTTAATGTAAAACCTTTTTTTATAACTGAATTTATTGTGTTAAAAACCGCACAAGCTTCTTTATCTTTGTCTAAATTAATCGCAAAATCGAATTTAATATTTTGTAAATAAATAACCGAGGCAAAGTCGTAATTTAATACAACATCAACATCTTTTGGTATAACAGAAGGCGTTTGAGTAATCCAATATATTTTACTGTTGGGGTATTTTTCTTTTAAAGGCTTAATTAAAGGTGTGGTTCTAATTACATCGCCTATAGCACCAAGCTTAATAATAAGAATTTTTGTTTCTGTTTTAGAAAAATACTTACATAAATCATTTTTTTCATCAACACAGGTTACATCGTATTCTTTATTCGGTTTACAAGGTATATCACCCTTAAAATACTTACAGTCAGTTCTAATGTCAGCAAAATTCATAAAGTTTTCAGTTTAATAATAAACACACAAAGTTATATTTTTTTCGATTTTACATTATACTCGTTTTCATCAAAGTTACGATGTACCATAAACTCGCCCAGCAATCCTGTTGAAAAGAATTGAATACCTACAATAATCAGCAACATACCAAGGAATAATAATGGCCGGTTACTTAAAGCAATATGATTTACAAACCATTCGTAAGAAAGGTACAAACTGATTAAAAACCCTATCATAAAGGATAACGCCCCTAAAAAGCCAAATAAGTGCATTGGTCGTTTTGTATAACGTGTTGTAAACATAACAGTAATTAAATCAACAAAACCTTTAAAAAATCTTGATATTCCAAATTTAGTTTTACCAAACTTTCGTGCATGGTGTTTAACCGGAATTTCGCTTACAGTATATCCTTGCCAGCGTGCTAAAACAGGAATATATCTATGCATTTCGCCGTATACTTTTACATTTTTAACTACTTCTTTTCTATAAGCTTTTAAGCCGCAGTTAAAATCATGAATCATTATTCCCGACATTAATCCGGTTATATAATTAAATAATTTGCTTGTATATTTTTTAATAAAAGGATCATATCGTTTTTTCTTCCACCCGGAAACAAGATCAAAACCTTTTTCCAATTGAGCCAATAAATTAGGAATTTCTAAAGGGTCATCCTGCAAATCCGCATCCATTGTAATAACTACATCACCTGTTACGTGTTTAAACCCAAGGGCAAGGGCAGCGGATTTACCGTAATTTTTTCTAAAACTAATGTACTTAACGTTTTTATCTAAACCTGCAAGAGTTCTAATCACCTTTAGTGAAGAATCAGTACTGCCGTCATCAATAAAAAATATTTCATATTCAATATTTTGCAATAATGAAATGGCACTCATAATTTCATTATATAATGGTCTAAGAGATTCTTCTTCATTTAATAGTGGTACAATAATAGATATTTTCCTAAAAGAAGAATTTATTTTTGGGTTTTTTACAAAGACTTCATCTTTATTTTCTAAATTTTCCGATAAAACGGTTGTATTAATTTTTTTACGAGGTCTTCTGTAATATTTTTTTCTTACAGTATGATTTTTAACATTATCTACTGTAACACTTTTATGTTGTTCGTTTTCCAATGGTTCTCTTCAATTTGGTTAAATAAAAATTATCAACTTTAAAATTAAAAGAATTAAGTCACAAAATCAAATAAATAAAGGGTTAATACCATAAGTTGTGCATTAATATGATGCAAATCACCCAAAAACCAATTTAAAGGTTGTTCCAACTCCTTTTTTGCTCTCCACACCAATAAAAATGTCATTTATTTCGCAATATTTTTTTACAAGTGATAGACCTAATCCGTTGCCCTCATATCTTCTGCTATATCCCTGCTCCTCCTGCCTAAACGGTTCAAACAAATCACGCATAAACTCTTCCGATATTCCTATACCCGTATCACTAACTAAAATTTCTAATTTTTTATTTTCATTTTGTTTTACAATTAATTTTATCCCACCTTCCAAAGTATATTTAATAGCATTATCAATCAAATTCTCAAATATTTTTGCAGTTGAATATTTATCAATATTTACAACACTGTTTTCGGTTTGTAAAACCAATTCTAAGCCAATACTTTTATTTTCACATGTTTTAATAAATTCGTTATAAAACGGCATTAAAATATCTTTATAAATGTCCGTATCTTTTTTTATTACTTCATAACTACCCGATTGCAACTCAGACATATTTAGAATTGAATCAATGGTTTGTATAATTCTTTTTCCTGCATTTTTTATGCTGGCAAAATATTCAACCAACTCAGGGTTTTCATCTGTATTTACCGTTTCGGCTACAAGACTTGAAAAACTAATTATTACGTTTATCGGCGTTCTTATTTCATGTGACATTTGAGCCAAAAATTCAGTTTTTAATTTGTCGGCTTTTTCTGCTTTTTCCTTTGAAGCTATAAGATTTTTATTAATTCGTTTTTTTTCAGTTATATCTTCAGCTAATGCCATAATGGCAAATATTTTTCCGCTGCTATCGTATAAAGGTGCCGAGGCTATAGAAATATCAATGTTTGTATTATCATTTTTTTTAAGAACTAATTCATAATCAATTACAAGTTTACCTTTAAAAATATTTTTTACAAAATCTAAATGCTCCTCATAATAATTATCAGGCAAAAACGGTGGAATTTTTCCAATTACTTCCACATCACTCAAACCAAAGATTCTTTCAGCCGCCTGATTCCATATCGATTTGACAAATCCGCTCTTGTCCAAATCAAATATTGCAATAGGGGAACCATTTATTATTGCTTGAAACGAAACATAAAAATCATGCATCCTTTTTTCGGCTGTTATTTTTTCAGTTACATCCTGTAAAAATCCAATAATCTTTATCACTTTTTCGTCACTATCAACAATTGCTTTCCCTTTGGAAATTGCATATCTTAAAACCCCATCTTTTCGTAACATTCTAATATTTGCCGAAAAGCCCTCTTTAGTTTCAATTGTGTGGTTTAGTACAGTAATAAATCTGCTTCTGTCTTCCGGGTGTACCATATTAAAAAAAGATGCAATATTATGCGTCAACTCGTCCGGTAAAACGCCAAGTATAAAATACATCTCGCCTGAAAATATTATTTTATTTGAATTAATATCCCACTCCCAGCTGCCAAGCTGCCCCAGTCTTTGTGCTTCGGAAAGCATATTTCTATTTTGTATAAGCTCCATTTCAGATTCTTTTTTTTCCGTAATATCTGTTGCCAAACCGGCTATTCTATACGGCTCTCCTTTTTCATTTTTAACAAGAACACTTTTTGAGTGAATCCATTTTATTTTGTTATCTGCTGTCACTACCCTATATTCGGCTTCAAAAGAACCGGTTGATTTAATAATTTCATATTCGTCTTTTATTTTATATTGGTCTTCACTCAATACAGTAGATTTCCAGTAATTATTGTTGTTAAAAAGTTCATCAACACTAACACACCATATTTTTTCAAATGCAGGGCTAACATAAATCATTTGCGAACCGGTCAAATCTTCAAGCCAAAAAACATCATTCATTGTTTCAACCAATTCTCTAAATTTTTGTTCGCTTTCGGTTAATTTTTTCTCTGCAATTACTCTTTCATTTTCAACTTCCATTTTTGCCACTGCAAAACTTACGGCATTTTCAATTTCTTTTAGTAATCCAATCTCTTTTTCATCAAAAAAATCCGGGTCTGTTGAAAATATTATAAAAATGGCATACAAGTCATGTTTCTTAATTATGGGAATTGCAGCCAAAGAACTTATATCAAAATTAATTAACACTTTAGACATTTCTTCATTAAGATGACATAATTCGGCATCCTTGCATACATATATATCCCCTTTTATTAATTTAGCTGCTGTTTCTTTATTATTTTCCAAAGAAAGGTCTATTATTTTAAATAATTTCAAAATATCTTTGTTTTCTCCTTCACAACAAGATATTTGAAAGTGTAAACCGTCTTTGGAAATACCAATCCATGTCATTTTAAATTCGCCGTATTCGCATCCAATTGAGCATAATTGATTGAATAATGTTTTTTCATCATCAATATTTGCAATAACTTCATTAATTTTACTTAAAACCAAATATAAATGCGAAATTTTTGTAATTTTATTTTTAGAGTTAATGTTTTCGGAGATATCATTGCATGCTCCAATATACCCTTCAAACTCGCCGTCTAAATTATAATAAGGGCTGCCTATATTACTAATCCATCTATACAAGCCATCTTTATATCTCAGTCTAAATTCTAAATTAAATTTTTCACGTTTTAAAAATGAATTCTCAACCGTCTGTTTGCAAAACAATCTGTCTTCGGGATGTACACCAAGCAGCCAACCCTCTTCAATCTGTTGGTCAATAGTATTTCCGGTAAAATTGAGCCAAGTCTTGTTAAAATATATATCTTTCCCATTTGAATCGGTACGCCATATTAGGATTGGAACTTCATCAAATATACTTATTTGATATTTGTAAAGTATTTCCAATTTTTTATTAGCTTTTTGTAAAACTACTAAGTTTGCTTTAACAAGTGTAAATATTAATAAAGCCGAAAGGAATACAAATACCCACCCTTTATATGTTGAGATTATGTGCCATTGGTTTACAGGAAATGCATTTTCTACAAATTTATCCGAAAAAAATATCCATAAAAATCCAATTATTAAATATATAATGGATGATGTTATTGCGGGTTTTAAATCATTAAAAGTTATATTTTTAAAACTCATTCTGCCACCAACAATATTTTGCAATTAATATACTATAATAATATTTCTCTTTCAACATAATTTATTATTGTTACTCCATTATTATTTATTTTATATTTACATATTAATATTTTATGTTTTAACAATTAGAAGTTTTATGAAAATTACTCCTGTAAAAAGAATCGGTTTGCTTTTAATTATTATTGTTCTTGTTCCGGTCATTCTATTTTCTTTTTATCAAATTTCTTTACAAACCGATAACGAAAAAACTATTGAAAAAGCATACACGGAACAGATCGAAACCGTCCTTTTTTCAATCAACCAATTTAATGAAGATTTAGTATCAAACTGGAAGATTCAAATTGAAAGTTCCTTAATTAATCCCCAATTGAGTTTAACTAAAAAAAGTCTTTTAGGATTTATAGAAACAAATCCTGCAATAAATGCTATTATAATTTCAGATACCCTTTTCAATAATCAAACTTATTATTCAATTAACAATTATCGGCACAATCTCAGTCTATTCCACACATATAAAGATATTTTTACTCGCCTTCAATTCTACAGACAAAAAAGTTATAATAAAACTGAACCATTAGCTTACAATTCCTCCTCTACTTTGCTTTTATGTATATTGGGGTACGGTACCGAGAATTACTTTTGCGGAATTATTATTGATAACAATAAATTTATTAAGGATAATTTGGCAGCCAAAATTTTGCGTACAATTGAAAATAAATTTTCTATTACAGTGGTTAACACTAAAACCAAAAAACAGATTTTTACTTTCGGTCAATTCAACTCAAAAGCACCTTCACAAAATTATCAGAATTTCTGGCTACTGCCAAATCATATATTTGGTATAGCTCTTAAAGGTGATACATTAAAAGACATTGCAAACAGGCAGGCAAAATTTAATCTTTTTGCTTTAATATCAATGTTAATTGTTATTTTTACCGGAGTATATTATATTTTCAAAAACACTCGTAAAGAAATTGAACTTGCTCAAATAAAAGCCGATTTTGTTTCCAATGTTTCGCACGAACTTAGAACCCCTTTGGCACTTATTAGCATGTATGCCGAAACGCTAGAGCTAGATAGGATTAATGATGAAGTTAAAAAGAAAGATTATATAAAAACAATAAGTAAAGAAACTGCCCGCCTAAGCCATATTGTTAATTCAATCTTAAACTTTTCGAAAATGGAAGCCGGAAAAAGAGTTTTTAACTTATCAAAAAATGATTTAACCGCTATTGTTTTTGAAGTTGTTGAAACATATTTACATCAGATCAATCAAAAAGGATTTAATATCAATTTTGATGCGTATTCATCCGGTATAAACATCTATTGTGATAAAGAAGCAATAAAAGAAGCAATCATCAATTTGCTTGATAATGCCGTTAAATATTCAGGTAATTCAAAAGAAATTATTGTTAAAACCGGAATTGAAAAAGAACACGGATTTGTTCAAATAACCGATTTTGGCTTGGGTATTGCCGACGAAAACAAAAAGCATATTTTTGATAAATTTTATCGGGTTCCTACCGGAGCAGTACACAACACTAAAGGCACCGGACTTGGTTTGGCAATTGTTAAACAAATTGTTGATTATCACAAGGGAACTGTTTCGGTGAATAGCACCATTAACAAAGGAAGTAGTTTTAGGCTTAGTTTTGTCATTAAACAAAAGGATTAATTATTATGATTAAAATTTTAGTTGTTGAAGATGAGGAAGCAATGCGTTTAGGATTAAAGGATAATTTAGAGTTTGAAGGTTATCAAGTTGATACTGCGGAAAATGGCAAAATTGGACTTGAGAAAATTTGCAGTAATAGTTTTGACTTAATCATTCTTGATGTAATGCTTCCTTTTATCAGCGGTTTTGACATATGCAAAAAAGCAAGAGCTCAAGGTATTAAAACCCCTATTATTTTACTTACAGCCCGTGGTGAAGAGATTGATAAAGTTTTAGGACTTGAACTTGGTGCAGACGATTACATTACCAAACCATTTAGCTTGCGCGAATTTTTAGCACGTGTAAAAGCAATTTTAAGACGTACCGAAAATATTAATTCTCAGCTTAGTAATGATGGTTTTGTTTCTATTGGCCGGTTAAGTGTAAATTTTTCTAATTATAATGCACTAGAAGGTAACAATTCGGTACAAATGTCGCATAAAGAATTTGAATTATTGAAATATTTGTGGACAAAAAAAAACTTAACGGTAAGCCGCGATGATTTATTAAAAGAAATATGGGATCAGGATGTATTTACAACAACTCGAACAATTGATAATTTTATTGTTAAATTACGTCAAAAAACAGAAGAAGATCCCAATCATCCTAAAATTATCCTTACGGTACACGGAATAGGATATAAATTTATTTGCTTGGATTAACTTGCAGGATTTAACAAATAATAGTTCTTTACTGTAATTTACTTATTCGCTCATTCTGTCATATTTTAACAGAATGATTCCTTTTTGTCCATTTATCAATTTATCCTTATTTTAGGCAGTTAATAAGTTATTAGAGATTAATAATAATTCTATCATAAAACTATCGTTTATTTAATGCTCTTTTTACTGCATTTGTAAATCTATCAACTCCTTTTTTATTTAAGTGTGATTCATCTTTAAAGCAGGAATTTGGATAAAACAATGAATTACAAATTAGTTTATTAGAAGTAAATTTATTTTTTAGAACATTAATATATTTATTAAAAAAAACTTCATTAGGTTTAATAGAATTTTCCGGAATAGGGACAACAATAAAATAGCAAATAATTCCATGCGATTTGCATAAACGAATTAGAAGATCTAAATAAATTTGATTTATCTCCGATTTTTTTAGCCGTCTTTCATTAAATTTCCATTCCAGTGTAATTATGTTTTCCTTATTGCTGCTAATAACATTTTGTGAACCGAAATTATTATATCCGGTCTCAAACCGAAAATCAGAGAAATTGCTTGATAATAAATTATCGAAAATATTTTTCGGACCAAATCTAATAAATTCATAAAAATCCTTTAATTTTCTCGATATTTTTAGTGATCCCATTGTTTGGTATTCAAAATTTAACAAAGTAAATTTCAGATTTTTATGCGGATTTATTATATAGTTTGGATCACCAAGCTCTAAAGATTTATCTATAACATTTTTAATAAAGTTGTCATCAACTATATCATAATATACTGTTCTATTAAAAAAACAATCTTGATAAAAAATGTGAAATGCCGCATAAGAACAATATACTGTATCTATTTTGGTTGTACTTAAAATTTCTTTTAATAAATAGTACCCCTCAACAGGTGTTGTTCCACCTAAAGATAAATTAATGGCATTTATTTTTTTAGCATTTAATCCATGCTGACTACGTGAATCTCCAATGACTATATTATAAGATGCTTTATTAAAAGAAGGATTTACATTAATTCTATGTTCCCAACCAAAAATATTTTTCCAAAACATCAATTCACTAGTTTGATATAACTCTCTAGGAATTAAAAAATATGTTATTGCATATAAAAGAAAAGGTATAGCAATAAATTGAAATATTTTCCTTAAAAAAAATTTCATTCCATTAGTCATGAAAATCCGAAATAAAAAAATTATTTATCTTAATAAATACCAAAATAAATTTACAATTATTAACTGCAAATAAAATAGCATTTGAACACTATTTTTCATGATTTTTTCTTTATCAAAGGAAAGCCTAAAGAAAATCTATCGCAACGCCCACAAAAATTATTCAAACAAAACAATTAGTCCGCCCCAATTAGCGGACTAAGAGGAACTTATATACCGATTGCTTAAAAAATTTTCTTATATTTTTTTATTAGTACAGTTTGGGAATAAAGGTTTGATCACTTATTGGCGGTCTAACATATCCTGTATTTTTTTGTCTTTCAGGCAATACAATTTCAGGATTTTCGATTTCTTCGTATGGTATAAGCGATAACAAATGCGAAATCAAATTTAGCCGGGCTCTTCTTTTATCATCCGAATCGACAACATACCAAGGAGCTTGTTTTATATCTGTATAAGCAAACATTTCATCTTTTGCTTTTGAGTATTCCACCCATTTAGAACGGGCTTCAATATCCATTGGGCTCAATTTCCATTGTTTAGTAGGATCATTAATTCTGTCTTGAAATCTTTTTTCTTGTTCCTCATCACTAACCGAAAACCAATATTTTACCAATAAGATATCCGAACGTGTAAGCATTCTTTCAAATTCCGGGCAGCTGCGTAAAAACTCCCTATATTCAGCATCAGTACAAAAGCCCATCACTCTTTCAACTCCGGCTCTGTTATACCAGCTTCTATCAAATAAAACTATTTCACCGGCACCGGGTAAATGATAAGCATATCTTTGAAAATACCATTGCGTTCTTTCTCTTTCGGTTGGTTTAACTAAGGCAACAACTCGGCACGACCTTGGATTTAAAGTTTGGGTAATAGCTTTAATAGCTCCCCCTTTTCCGGCGGCGTCACGTCCTTCAAAAACGACTACAATTTTTAGCCCTTTAAATTTTACCCATTCTTGCATTTTAACTAATTCGATTTGATATTTTTCTAATTCTTTTTCATACTCGTTTTTGTTCATTTTACTTTTTTTTGAATGGTTTTTTTCTTTCAATTCAATAAGTTGTTCAGCCTCATTATGTTCTTTTTTTTTGTGGTTTTTTTCTTTTTCTTCTTTTGGTTCAATATCTGCTTTTTTTTCTAATTCAATTTCCGGTTCGTCCTCTTTGTGCCCTTTTTTTTTGTGCTTTTTTTTGTTAGACATTTTCACCTCGTATTTTAAATAAATCAATACTAATTGTATCATTTGTAAGTTAAATATTTTTTTAGTAATTGTAAACTTTTATTTTATATATCTGTATTTTTTTATAAACTTAGTTTATGTGTAAAACATTTGGATTTTATTTACACCGGTTTACTTAATATTTTTTTAGATAATTCCAAAAACTAGTTATATTAAGTATTAAAATATTATTTGTTTGTATTTTAATAATTAAAGTCCCATAAATAAAATAATCATAAAATATGATTATAATGAAAAGCATATTATTTGTTTTAATTTTCGCTACAACTGTAATAATTCCGCAACGAGTTTCTTTAATAGATTCATTAAGCGGAACTACTGTTAATAAAGGGAAAGCTGAATCTATTGATAGAATTATTGATTCTGCCGAGTCTAATATTAACACGTCAATAACCATTTCAATTAATTTAGCAGAAAAAGCATTAAAATCGGCTAAGGAGATTAAATATTATAAGGGAATTTCAAACTCTTTACGTCTGCTTGGTTCGGCATACCGCAATTTTGACACATACGATAAAGCATTGTCATTTTTTTTAGAAGCTCTCCAGATAGACCTCAAATATGGTACTCCTCAAACAATATCAACATCTTATAATAATGTTGGTATTATTTATATAAAAATAGAGGAGTATAACATTGCGTTAAAGTATTTTAATAAAGCTTTAAAATATTGCTTCCAAAGCGATGATGAAAAATCCTTAGCCAATATTTACAATAATTTGGGTACTGTTTATAATGCAATTAACAATTATGATAAAGCATTTGAATTCTATAACAAAGCCTTAGATATTTTTGAAAGAAATAAAAATTTAACTGGCATTTCCAAAATATTAAACAATATTGGTTACTTAAAGGAAACAATTAACGATTATAAAGCTGCACTTGAATATTACGAAAAATCACTTGTAATTAAACGAAATCTTGGTAAAACAAATGATATTATTAACACCCTTCAAAACTTAGCAAGCACAAATTTAAATTTAGGTAATACAGATAAGGCAATTGAATTGTTAAATGAAAGTATAAGTCTTGCTTTGCAGATTAAGCATCATAAACTACTTGCAGATGGTTATTTACTGTTAACATATGCTTATTTTTACAAACACGATCTTAATAAAAGTTCAAAGTATAAAAATTTATTTTTAAAGGCCAACGAACAGTTAAGAAAGGAAGAAAGACTTCAAAAGATAGCCGAACTGCGCATTAAATACGAAACGGATCAAAAGAAAAACGAAAACGAATATTTACTTAACACATATAAACTTCAACAAAATTATTTTATAATACTGGCTTCTGTTTTTTTGTTTATTATATTTTTAGTTTCCAATAGATATCGCATCAAACGTAAATCGCATAAATTACTAACCGAAACCGCTTCGCAATTAAGAACCAGAGTAAAATTTATAGAATTTTTGAGTGCTGCTTCTTCTAAGCTAATTAATCTAAGTGTCGATCAAATTGATTGGGAAATAAGAAACACTCTTCGGTTTATCACTATTTTTGCAGAAAACAGATGCAGCTTTGTATTTGTTTTGTCAAAAAATCAAGAGAGTTTTAGTTTTAAACATAACTGGTCAAAGGATCATATGTTTATTAATAAAATTACAGAGATTCAAGTTAAAGATCTTGAATTGGTGATGGCTAAGTTAAATAATGATATACCAATTATTATTGACGAATTTAATGCACCTATTACTCATTCTTTTACTTTATTTAAAAATGGCTTAAACGAGGCAGGAATTAAATCAATCGTTTTTATTCCTATTAAACTTGAAAATACATTTTGGGGAGTAATTGGATTTGGGAAAGAATCGGCCATAAACAAAATTGATGAAGAAGTACTTGGTGTTTATAAACTTACTGCACAAATTATTGCAAATGCAAATAAGCGGAAAAGTAAAGAAGAAGACTTAATTGTTTATTCAAAGGAACTGGAAGAAATCAATAAAAGTAAAGACAAGTTTTATTCAATGATTTCTCACGATTTAAAAAGCCCCTTTCAGGGATTGCTTGGGTTTACTTCTTTTATATTAAGCGAACTTGATTATTTATCTAAAGATGAAATTAAAGAATATGTTGGTACTATTGAAACCTCTGCGCAAAATTTATTTAATCTTATTGAAAATTTGTTAAACTGGACCCGATTTGAAGCAGGACGAATTCAGTTTGTTCCCGAAAAGTTTAATTTTTACGATTTACAAATTGACGTTTTTAACCTTATAAAGGGACTTGCTTTTAAAAAGAATATTTCTCTTAATTCTACTGTTGACAATAAATTTGAAATTTTTGCTGATAGAAAAATGATCAGCTCAATACTTGTTAATTTAATTACAAACGGTATAAAATTTACTAAACCCGGCGGAAAGATTGACCTAAGTGCCTCGATATCAGATTCGAATGTAATTATTATTATTTCTGATACCGGGGTTGGCATGAATGAGGAAAAAGTAAACAGTTTATTTAAAATTACAACAACTATATCTACACCCGGAACTAATAACGAAAAAGGAACCGGACTAGGTTTGTTATTATGCAAAGAAATGATTGAGTGGCATAACGGCACTATTGCGGTGCAAAGTTTACCGGATAAAGGCTCTACTTTTATAATTACATTACCAAGATTAAGTATCAGCATGGAAGTGTAAAGTGAAATTCGGTTCCTTTATTTACTTCACTTATAACCCATATTTTCCCTTCGTTTTTTTCTATAAATTCTTTACACAAAATTAATCCAAGCCCGGTACCCCGTTCATGTTCGGTACCTAATTTAGACTTTTGCTCGTCTATATCAAACAACCCGTCAATCTCTTCTTTTGTCATTCCAACACCATTATCTGTAATTATAAATTCCGTATTGTTGTTATTTTTGATTGCACCAATATTAACCTTCCCTCCTTTGTTTGTAAATTTTACGGCATTAGTTAATAAATTACTAAAAATTGATTTAAACATTTGAATATCAGCTTTTACTATTATATCTTCTGTAATTGTATTTTTTAACTCAATTCCTTTATTATCGGCATTAACTTTCAGCATCAAAATTAGGTCTTCCGAAATATTACGAACATCAATTTTTTCGATAATAAATGTCGTCTTCCCCCGCTGTAAATTTGCCCAGCTTAAAAGTTTTTCCAACAATTCGTATTGGTATCCCAGCATTTTTTTTAATTCACTTATTATTGGTTTTATTTCCGATTTATCCATTATATCGTAGTCTTTGGTTAAAATATCCATATAACCTAATACTCCCTGAAACGGGCTGCGCAAATCGTGCGATATTATAGAAAACAACTTATCTTTAGAAATATTCATTTCTCTTAATTTTTCTTCGGAATGTAATAAATCCTCCTCCGATCTTTTCCTTTGTATTGTTATGGCTGCTTGATGAACAAATGCTTCAACTAGGTCTTTTTCTTTTAGAATTTTTCCCTTTTTAAGTAAAATGACTGCACTTGCTACTAATTTGTCTTTATTATTCATTCCCACAATACTTATTTGTCCAATATTAAGTAATTTTTCAAGCGAAAGACTAATAACGTTAGGTACAGAGTCCAATAACAAGTCACGCATTCCATTTGGTAAAGTTATTAACCGGCCCTCTTTTAATTTTAAATATGCTTCTTCTTTTAATTGAATTTCCAACCCTATGACCTTTTTATTCATTATTCCATTTATCATGTCCGCCTTATCAAAAAACCCAACAATTGCCTCAGTTGTACTTGTTTTGTTATTTATCGAATTAATTATTATATACGCATCTTCAACAAATAGACTTAAATTTTTACCAATTAAGGAATATAAATTTTCACCACTTTGATATTGCATAAATGACATTGCTGTTTTGGATAATAATTCAAGTTTGTTTTGATAATTTTTTATATTTTCTTCTGCTATTTTTCTGGCTGTTATATCTCTTGTAATACCGGTTATTGTTAATACATTTTCCGCTTCATCCAAATTGAGTTTTGTATGCACTTCCCCAAATACAATTTCTTTATCTTTAGTTATAAATTCGATCTCAAAAATTTCTCCAACTGAGTTTTGTTGTTGTTCGTTTTTATAATAATCTTCAATTGCTTTTTCTAATTTATTTTTAATAACTTCAACTGATGGTTTTGTTATATATTTTTCTATTGGAAGCTCCAAAAATTCTTCTATGGTATAACCTAAAAATTTTTTGATAGACGGACTAACAAAAAGCGTTTTAAGATGTAAATTTAATGCCCAAATTACATCAGTACTGTTTTTAGCTAAAAATTTATATTTTAGTTTGCTTTTTTCTAACTCTTTTTCTGTTGTTTTTCTTTCAGTAATATCCAAACTTGACCCAATAAATCCAAGAAATTGGCCGCTAATTGAGTAATATGGTGCCCCTCTTTCAATAACACAAATATATTTTTCATCATACCCTTTTAATCTATATTCCACATTGAACAATTCTTTATTTTTGAAAGCTTTATTATAGATTGTTTTTACCGTTTCTTTATCATTTTCATGAATATATTCAATCCAATCTTTACCCTCTAATTCGGTAATTGATTTTCCCACATAATTTAACCATGGTTTATTAAAATATATACCATTCCTGTTTATATCCGCCATCCAGATAAACATGGGTGCATTATCTGCAAGCAGTTTAAATTTTTGTTCGCTCTCCTTTACCGCTGTTTCAAGTTTTTTTCTTTCTATTGCATATAAAATACTTCTATTTAATATAGTCTCATCAATTTTGCCTTTTAACAAATAATCCTGTGCACCTTTTTGCACCGCCAAACAAGATATTTCTTCGTCATTATTGCCCGATAGTATAATTAATGGTTTATCATAGTATATTTCACTTATTTTTAAAAATGTGTCAATGCCCTTACTATCCGGCAACGATAGATCAATCAACAACACGTCCGGATTTATTTTGTTTAAATATTCTTTGGTCTGTTTTAGTGATTCGTTTATTATTAATTCATAATTTATTGATTTTATATCAAAAAGCATCTCTTTAATTAAAAGTGCATCACCCGGATTATCTTCCACAAGCAAAACACTAATCTTTATATTGTCCATATTTTTCCTCTACTTTTTACTCAATCTGGCGGCAGTTTTACAATCGTCAACCAAAAGTTTTCTATAGATTTAATTATTTCCAAAAACTGTAATAAGTCCAATGGTTTTGTTATATAACAATTTGCATGTAAGTTATACGATTTAATTATATCTTCTTCTGCTTTTGATGATGTAAGTATAACAATAGGAATGCGTTTAAAGTTTTCATCTTTTTTAATTTCTTCCAAAACTTCTCTGCCGTCCTTTTTGGGTAAATTTAAGTCTAATAATATTATATCAGGTCGCGGGGCATCGCTGTATTTGCCTTTTTTATAAATAAATTCCATAGCCTCAAGGCCATCTGTTGCAACATGTAAATTATTGTTAACTTTTGTTTCCAATAATGCCAGCTGCGTTAACTTTACATCTCCGGGATTATCTTCAACTAAAAGTATTTCTACCGGATACCCGCTAGTTATATTATTCATAACTTATTCCTTATATTTTTTAATTGTAAAACAAAAAGCCGCACCCTCTTTTATGGAAGTGTCAAGCCAAATTCTTCCCCCATGTCTTTCAATTATTTTTTTGCATATTGTTAATCCTATTCCTGTTCCAGTGTACTCATTATAAGAATGAAGACGTTCAAACAATTTAAATATTTTTTCTTTGTATTCTTCATTTATACCAATACCATTATCTTTTACTGTTATCACCCATTCTGTTTCCTGTTCCTCAGAAGAGATAAATATTGCCGGTGTTAAGTGTGACGAATATTTTAACGAATTATCTATTAAATTTTGAAATACTCTAACAAGCTGTACTTCATCTCCCCAAACATTTGGTAAAAATCCATTTGCCACTATTGCATTTTTTTCATTAATTTTGTTATATAAATTTATTATTGCCCTGCCTAACACAACCGATAAATTAACCTTTGTAAATTCTTTCCCTCTTGTGGTAATTCTTGAATAATCCAATAAATCATTAATTAATATTTGCATCCTCATTGCACCATCAACGGCATAATGGATATATTCGTTGGCCGATTCATCCAATTGATCTTTATATTTTTTTTCTAACAGCTGTGTGTAACTAGCTACCATACGCAGCGGTTCCTGTAAATCGTGCGAAGCAACGTTGGCAAATTGTTCTAATTCTTTGTTCGATTTCTCTAATTTATCTAAAGTTACTTTTAATTCTTCCTCTGTTTTTTTTCTCTCCGTAATATCCTCATAAACGCCAAGAACTGCAAATATGTCGCCGCCCGAATTAAATAATGGTACTTTACTTGTTTTAATCCAATAATAACCGTCCTGCTTTTTTAATTTTTCTTCAAAATTAAACTTTGGTTTACCTAAACGCACTACTTCATTATCATCAGCAATATACTTTTCTGCTTCAATTGCCCATATACAATCGTAATCTGTTTTGCCAATCATTTCTTCTACCGAATCAAAACCGGCATCTTGGGCGGTTTGTTTATTGCAGCCCAAATAATGGTTGTTTTTGTCCTTCCAAAACACACGCTGAGGGATGGTATTTATAACCAATTGCAGCATTTCCTGTGTCTTTTGTAATTTATTATGAATTATTTTCTTTTCTGTTACATCTCTTGCTATTCCTAAAATAGCATCGGCCCTATTGTTTTCCTTAACAATTGGAACAAGTTTTGTTTCTAAATATATTATTTCTTCATTTATTATAGTCTCCGTTTCAATTGTAACAGATTTTTTAACTTTAAAGGCCTCCAAAATTAAATCATTTTTAATGTTAAATATATTATTTATTATATTTTTTTGTAATAATTCTTCCGGTTTATATCTACCTTCTTCAATTAGATTGGCAGCATATGTATTAACAAATAACAACTTCATATTGGCACTAATTAATACTATTCCTTCATGTGCTGTTTCTGCCAGCATCTTATATTTTTGTTCACTTTCTAAAAGTGCCGCTTTTATCAAAAACTCCTCTGTTATGTCAATAATATCACTAATTAAATAAATTGGACTTCCAAATTCATCTTTTTGTAAAGTGGTACTTATTTCTGCATAAATAATTTTTCCGTTTTTATGTACGTAACGTTTATTATATCGTATTTCGTTTATTTTATTATTTAAAAGTTCATTAAATATTTCTCTACTTTTTACCACATCATCGCAATAAGTAATACAAGATTAAAGTTGTAATTTCATAAATAGTTGCAATTGCAAAGAGTTTTATAGTCCATAGTATTCATATTTTGATAAACCTCTTCTAAAGCATTGTTTAAATCATCAAGAGTATCATAAAGGAAATTATGAATAGT
>JAZDHY010000009.1:0-8738 GCA_043805435.1 bacterium | reverse complement strand
CAAGGTTAAATGTAAATGTTGGTACATCGTTATATAAAGTTTGGTTTTTGTTATTATCACCAAAGTTAAATATTCTTGTGCCGGTATTGTTATAATTAACCGATATTCTATCGTTTCCCAAATCCAATATTTTTATACCCGGTTTTGTTTTTATTTTTTCTATTTCTTTTTCTATTGTTGTTTGTGCTGTTATTAAATATACAACAACAAATTGAAATGCTATTAACATAACCAAATATCTAAATAACTTCATTTTATTACCCAAATAATTTTATAGAAGAATAATTACATAATAAATATTATTTTTACAGTTTATTTATGTAAAACCAGTAAAATAAAGGTCTAAATTATTAAAAGTATAATTTAAATCTTTATACAAATATATAAATATATTATCTATAAATGTAAGTGCATTTAAATTACCTTCCCCGCCAAAACAAACCATATTTCCTCAAATAATTATAAACTGCCACAAAAACACCTTTTATTAGTGTTGTTTTTATTAAATAATTACAATTTTGGTTATAAGCAATTAATTAACGGCTTTATTAATAACAATTAACATTTATTTAATTACTCATGGGGGGAAATTACCGAAAAAAAAAAATGATATGCAAGGCAAAAAAACGTTTTTATAATTATATTTTTATAGAAGGGTTCTATATTTTTTTTATAATTTAGTTAACTTTTATATTAAAACAACTTAACTGCTCGCGTGGCAATACGGAACTATTTTTGGTAAATCATTTTTTGCGTTAAAGTTTGGTTTTTATAAATAATTACCGCTAAATAAACACCCGAGGATACTCCTTTAGGTTCCCACTTTACCAAATTAGATCCAGCGTTTTGAAGGCCATTGATTAATACATCTATTTCCCTCCCAAGCATATCATAAATTGTAATTTTGGCAAAATCATTTTCCGGTATGGTATATGTTATTGTTGTGTTTGGATTAAAAGGATTTGGGTAATTATTAATTTTTAATTTATAATCCGTTGGTGTAAATTCATCTTCTACACCAACAATAGTTCCGTAAGTTACACCGTTAATTATACAGCCGGTTAATCCTATAGCGTTAACACCTGTACTCCAACCCGTTTTGCCAAATCCTCTGCTATATTCAAAGTACACACAAGTATAAGGTGAAAATATAGTATCACTGCATGATGCAAAATAATAAGTTGTGTCTGTTATTTCATTAAATATTCTTCTAACAAAACTTGTATCAAATTTGGTCCATCTGTTTTGATAATTTAGCCAATACTCACCGGGTCTTATGTTTAACTTACAATCGGGTTTATAATCTCCATTTAGTGCATAACTTCTGTAAAGAGTATAATTATCATCTTTCAAAATTTTATAGTAGTCAATTCCGCCGGAACCATATTTTAGGCCTACTACAATTGAACTGTCTTCTAAAGTATCAACCGAAATAGTACTAATGCTTATATAAGTTTCAAACATACCCAAAGTAGTTACTGTATATTGCCAGTAGTCTCCAACATGCATTGGAAGATATTCTTTAATTTGACAGTTAACATTTTGATTTAAGACTAGAACAAATAATAAAAAAAAACCCAAAATTAGTTTATGTGAAGTAAGTTTTGTTTTAAAAAAAACACTTTTTATTAGTGAATTATTATTTTTCATTTTGACCTCAAAATTTTAGAACTATTTATCTGCTTATTTAAAAACTACCATAAAACAGATAACTCCTTTTTATATTTTATCTTAGGTAAATCATTTTTTGCGTTAATGTTTGGTTTTTATAATTAATTACCGATAAATAAATACCCGACGAGACTCCTTTAGGTGCCCACGTAATTGAATGTGTTCCTGCATTTTGATAGCTATTTATTAAAACATCTACTTCCCTGCCCAACATATCATAAATTGTAATTTTTGCTAAATCATTTTCAGGTAAACTATAATTTATTGTTGTACTTGGGTTAAACGGGTTTGGATAATTCTTAATTTTTAATTTGTAATCTACTGGAGTAAGTTCTTCTTCAACATCAACAAATGTACCGTAAGTTACACCGTTAATTATACAGCCGGTTAAGGTAGTATTACTTGGAGCTATTCTACCTGTTTCTCCAAAACCTCTGGTATAATTATAAAACGAACAAGAACCGCTATAAAATGTAGTATCGTATGAAGTTGCAAAATAATATGTCGTATCAGTTATATTCCCCAATATAGTCGCAACATTTTTACCGTTAAATCGTGTCCAGAATGTTTGAAGTTTCCAAAACTCATTTTTATTAATATTCAATTTCACTTCAGGATAATATACACCAAATTTTGATGAGCAGTAATAAAGAGTTTGATTATCATCTTTTAAAATTTTGTAGTAATAATAAAATCCTCCGCTGCTAAATAAAGTTGTAACAATAGACAAATCTTCTAATGTATCAACTTCAATAGTTGTAGTTGAAGTATATGAAGGCAGATTAACACCGGGTGTATAATAAGTATATTGCCAATAATCACCAACATGCATTGGAAAATAGTCTTTAATCTGAGCATTAACTACCTCATTTCCGCATAAAACCAGAACTAAAAACAAAAACAACATTCCCTTTTTCATAACTCCTTACGCTTTTTATTTTTTTTATTTTTTTTTATTTATTCCACAATATTTTTTTCCAGTTATTTTAAATTAAACATTTTTTTACAAAATCAATACTATTTTTTTAAAATTTACACTATTTTGCATAATCAGTTAATCAAATTTTTAATATTTATAATAAAATGACTATGAAATTAATAATTTATTCCCTTATAATAATTTTAAGCTTTTTTAATATCGCAAAAGCTCAAAATAACTATACTTTGGTAAAATATACTTTTACCTATTTTTCAAAAACCGCAAAAAATGTTTCCATTGCCGCAAGCTTTAATAACTGGTCGGCACAAACAAATCCAATGGTTAACGATGGAAAAGGCAACTGGAAATTAGAAATAAATTTGGCGCCAAACTATTATCAATACAAAATAGTTATTGACGGCAGCTGGATTCCCGATCCTGAAAACGAATGGAAAATTAACGATGGAGGCGATAGTTTTAATTCAATAGTTAAAGTCGGAAAGCCGCCTACTCCTACACGTAAAAAAAGTGACCGCCCATTTCCAAAAGATTGTTTACCCGAACCTGTTTTGGAATCCGAACCGCAGTTGATTGATATTTATTATGCTGCGTGGCAAATGGCATGGAATAAAATAGGTCAAGGCACAAAGGAAAATGGCTTTGAACCCTATTATATGGATGAAGGTTTTAACGAATTAATTTATCAGTGGGATTTATGTTTTATTACAAGTTTTGCTATTTACGGACGTAACGTTTTTCCTGTAATGCCTTCTATTGATAATTTTTACAAAAAACAACGCCCCGATGGTTACATACAACGGGTTTATTGGGAAACAACCGGCCAAATAGCAAACGAACCGACTGCAGACGAACCTATGGTTAACCCGCCTCTTTTTGCCTGGCTTGAATGGAGATATTATCAAATTTCGGGAGACAGCTCGCGCTTAAAATCTGTTTTGCCCATATTAACTAAATATTACGAATGGACAGAAACAAATTGCAGAACTGAAAAAGGAAAGGGTTTATTTTACATTACCGGTTTAGGCAGCGGAATGGATAATACTCCCCGTAAAGATGTTAACAAAGCCGCATGGATTGATTATTCGGCACAGCAGGCTTTGGCTGCTTTTTGCATTGCTAATATTGCCAAAACAAATAATGATACTAATACCTTTAACATTTTTCGAAATAAATATTCTGTCATCAAAGAAAAAATTAACACACTATTATGGAATAATAAAACAAATTTTTATTACGATTTAACCGAAAATGATACATTAAGTGCAACAATTCATATAGGAGCTTTTTGGACTTTATTAGCCGAAGTTTGCCCAAAAACAAATTTAGATTATTTGGTCGCACATCTTAAAAATCCAAACGAATTTTGGCGGCCTAAT
Source organism: bacterium (assembly GCA_043805435.1). GTDB lineage: Bacteria > Bacteroidota > Ignavibacteria > Ignavibacteriales > Melioribacteraceae > JAEXOD01. Next base: position 4,751 of record JAZDHY010000009.1, on the reverse strand, counting down.
TTGGTTCCAACACTTGCAGCCAATCAGCCCGAATATGATAAAAAAGGACATTATTGGCTTGGCAGTGTTTGGGCACCTACAAATTATATGCTTATTAAAGGGTTAATGGCTTATAATCAAAATTCGCTTGCCGACTCTATTGCTTTTAATCATCTGCGTCAGATATCGCATGTATATTATAATTTTAAACCGGATCCTAATAAAATTGCTTTTGACGAACGTTACGAAAATAATTATCAAACTCTTTGGGAATGTTATTCCGCCGAATTAAACGAACCAGCTACACGTTGGGACAACACTTTTTATTCACGTCAGGATTTTGTAGGCTGGACAGGTTTGGCACCCATAGCTTTGTTAATAGAAAATGTTTTGGGTTTTGATATTGTTGGTAAAGATAATTTAATTAATTGGAATATTAAACGTACCGATAAACACGGCATAAAAAACATCCAACTTGGAACTCAAAAAGTTACTTTAATTTGCCAAACTATTAATAATATACTTCATATAACAATTAACTGCCAAAACCCGTTTAAGTTATGTATAACTTATAAAAATAAAAAATATACTTTTAATATAACAAACCCGGAAACTGTATTGGATATTGATTAGATTGTTTGAACTGTGATTTTTATGATTTGTTTGATTACCGCGATTATTATACCTTGTCATAAAGATTATTTTATCTATAATCTGCCAATTATTTCTTTTAATCCCGACTGGATGATATGATTGTAGGGATAATGGAAAAATATAAGGCAAAACCCGAAACGGGTGACATAATTATTTATCACATTGTTTTGATGAATTATTTTGCTTCGGAAAATCAGCGATGTTCCATGTCTGTAACCAACCCAAAACCAATTAAACGAGAGGCTGTCTCAAAAGTCAAAATATTGCATATGGGAACTCACCCCCTGACCCCCTCTCTTGGAAATAGAGGGGGAATATAAAGCGTAATTGCATTGCTATATATTAGCTTTGTAAATACAATAAATATTTATACTGGGGATATAATAATTAAAAATTATTGGGTTAAAGCCCTGATTTACCACTTTTGAGACAGCCTCTACATATTCTTTTTTGTTTAGTAAACAAATATGATACCGATATAATATTACCCGTAGGGGATTACCATTAATAGACTTAAGACAACATAACAATCCACAACCCCATCGTGGGTTGCATGTTTGTATTATTAGGCCAAATATAAAAAAATATGCACCTGCACTGCATTTGAAATACTAAATTGAAAATCAGCGATGTTCCATGTCTGTAACCAACCCAAAACCAATCCGCCAATGTGTTTTTCCCAAACACCACTTGTTATACGTTTATCTTTCCCTCTTTAAAATTCAAACCCGCCGGAGTTATTTCCCCGGCGGGTTTATCAATCATTCAAAATTAAAAATTATCTTTATTTATCGTCAACAACTTCATAAGCTGCATCTTGAACATCTTTGTCATCTTTTTTATCGGATGTTTTTTGATCGCCGCCTGCATTACCCGTATTAGGATTACCTGCATTTGGGTTTCCTGCATTAGGATCACCTTGATTAGGTGCACCTTGTTGTTTATAAATCTCCTGTGAAATTTCATTCCACAGTTTTGTTAAATCTTCTGTTGCGGTTTTTATTGTTTCGGTAATATTAGCCGCAATTGCATCTTCCAATTTTTTAACTTCAGTTTCCATTCTGTTAAAATGCTCAGGTGTCATTTTATCTTTTAACTCAGTCATTTGTTTTTTAGTCTGGAATAAAAGTGCATCTGCATTATTTTTTATTTCAACTGCTTCTTTTTTCTTTTTATCTTCTGCAGCGTGTTCTTTGGCCGAATTTTTCATTTTTTCAATTTCGTCTTTTGCCAAACCGCTTGAAGAAGTAATTCTAATGCTTTGTTCTTTATTAGTTGCTTTATCTTTAGCTAAAACATGTAAAATACCGTTTGCATCAATATCGAATACAACTTCAACCTGCGGCATTCCGCGTGGTGCAGGTGGAATTCCGTCTAAGTGGAATCTTCCCAAAGTTCTGTTATCTGCGGCCATAGGTCTTTCACCTTGTAAAACATTAATTTCTACAGAAGGCTGATTATCCGATGCTGTACTGAATATTTCACTTTTCTTAGTAGGAATTGTAGTATTGGCTGTTATTAAAGTAGTCATTACACCGCCAAGAGTTTCAATTCCAAGCGATAAAGGAGTAACATCCAATAATAACACATCTTTTACGTCACCTGCTAACACACCGCCTTGTATGGCAGCACCAACTGCAACAACTTCATCAGGATTTACACCTTTATGAGGTTCTCTTTGGAATAATTTTTTTACAACTTCCTGAACTTTTGGTATTCTTGTAGAACCGCCAACTAATATAACTTCATCAATTTGAGATACCGAAACACCGGCGTCTTTAATCGCTCTTTCACAAGGAGCTATACTTCTTGAAATAATATCATCAACCAACTGTTCAAATTTTGCACGAGTTAAAGAAATATTTAAATGTTTTGGACCGTCTTGTGTTGCAGTAATAAACGGCAGATTAATATCCGTTTGAAGTGAACTTGAAAGTTCTATTTTAGCTTTTTCAGCAGCATCTTTTAACCTTTGTAAAGCCATAGGATCATTTCTTAAATCAATACTTTCCTGACTTTTAAATTCATCAGCTAAAAAGTCAATTAATCTTTTATCTAAATCGTCACCACCAAGGTGAGTATCGCCATTTGTTGATTTTACTTCAAATACGCCGTCACCTAGCTGTAAAATACTTATATCAAAAGTACCACCGCCAAAATCGTAAACGGCTACTAATTCTTCTTTATTCTTTTTATCCAAACCGTATGCTAAAGCAGCTGCTGTCGGTTCGTTAATAATACGTTTTACGGTTAATCCGGCAATTTCTCCGGCATCTTTTGTTGCTTGTCTTTGTGCATCGTTAAAATAAGCCGGAACGGTAATAACTGCTTCGGTTATTGTTTGACCTAAATGGTCTTCGGCTGTTTTTTTCATTTTTTGTAAAATCATTGCGCTAATTTCCGGCGGCGAATATAATCTATCGCCAACGTTTACACGTGCTGTTTTATTATCACCTTCAACAACTTTATAAGGCACTTCCGAAATTTCGTTTTTTACTTCGTCAAGTCTTCTACCCATAAATCTTTTTATAGAAAATATAGTATTGGTTGGATTTGTTACAGCTTGTCTTTTTGCAGGCTGACCAACTAATCTTTCACCCGATTTTGTAAACGCAACCACCGAAGGAGTTGTTCTTCCACCTTCACTATTTGGTATTACTACCGGTTCGTTTCCTTCCATTACAGCTACGCACGAGTTAGTAGTACCTAAATCAATTCCTATTATTTTACTCATTTTATTTCTCCGTTATTTTGGCTCAAAGCCATAAAAATTAATTCAACTGTTATATATTAGCAATTACCATACCATTATTTTTATTTAGCTAACTGATTTTAATATAACAAATTAAGAGAAATATAATAATGACATACTATTACGTCATTTTGTCACACACGTTGATTTAGTACTTCGTAACAAGGCAGGGTCACATTTATGCGCCAATATGGCGTATAATATTATAGCTTTATAATTTTATAATTTTTGTATCCGTGGTAAATTTCCCAAGCGGCTGTTTTAGCAACCGTTGCAATAGGAACGGCAAGCAGCATACCTACAACACCTAAAAACTGATTGCCCATTATAATTAATACTATAATAAATAAGGGATGAATATCAGTCGATTTAGAATATATATTGGGCTGAATAAAACCGTTATCAATAGTATAAATTAATAAAAATGAAACTAAAATACTAGGCAGCATTGTAAAATCGCCAAACTGTATCAAAGAGATTATTATTGCAGGCACACCGCCAATTAAAGGCCCAAAATAAGGAATAAGATGACCAATACCTGCAACAAAACCGATTGAAATAGAATTCTGTACCCCTAAAAACGATAATACTATTGCCACCATGGTGCCAACTAAAACAGCGTCTAAAATCCAGCCTCGCACAAAACGACCAAGATGTTCACCTGTTTTTATTAACACCCAATACGACATCTCAAAGTATCTATTTGGCATAATATTTAACAAACCTTTAAATATCTGTTTTGTATCCTTTAATATAAAAAATGTCATAAACGGGATAATAACTATTAAGGCTATAACAGAAAAAATACTTGTTAAAATTGTGCTTAAGTTGCTTATTGCATTGTAAATTATTTTTGTTAAAAATTCGGTAATGTTTTTGTTAATATCAATATTTTTAATAAAAGGAATGTAATGGTGTAGATAATTTTGAAATTGTGCCACCATTACATTAATTTTTTCCTGACTTAAATTATTGGAAATGGTTTCGAGCTGATTAACCAATTTTGGCAGTAAAAATGACATACTTACAGAAATGGATGCACCAACCAGCACAAAAACAAGCAAAACCGCAAAAGCACGTTTTATGCCAAAGCGTTCCAATCTGTTTACTATTGGATTAAATATTAACGCTATTAATATCGAAATTGATAATAATATAAAAATATCCAAAAAGAAAATTAAGGAATAAAAAACCAAAGCCGCCGTTAAACATATTAAAATAACTTTATAGATTTTTTTTACGTTAACATCTTTCAAAACGCACCTTATTATTTAACAAAAATTTTAAAATATTAGATGTTCGTGTTTTTTATAACAATAAATATCAATAATTTTAATAAGGAATTTACAAAAAATAATTTATTAAT
>JAZDHY010000008.1:0-30319 GCA_043805435.1 bacterium | reverse complement strand
TCCCCAGTATAAATATTTGTTGTATTTACAAAACTAATATATAGCAAAGCAATTACGCTTTATATTCCCCCTCTATTTCCAAGAGAGGGGGTCAGGGGGTGAGTTCCCATATGCAATATTTTGACTTTTGAGACAGCCTCTACATGTCATTAGCCAAAAATAAACGGAAGAAGAATACAACCCCATCGTGGGTTGAATGTGAATTTATGAATTGGATCGACCAAGTAGAATATCATATTGTCTTGAAAAATATAAACACGAAAAATGATAAAAAAGTCAACCTATTTCAGAACGCTACTGAATAATAATTATTAGCCGTAATAACCCTGTTAAGGGTTACATGTCATTAGCCAAAAACAAACAGAATAAGAATACAACCCCATCGTGGGTTGCATATAAATTTACAAAGTGGATCGGCCAAGTAGAATAATGTATCGTCCTGAAAAAAAGTAAACACGAAAAATGATAAAAAAGTCAACCAAAATAAAAACGCTACAACCTATTCTTCAACATTCTGTTTAGCAAACAACCGTGACGGAGATATTATACTATTTCCCCTTTTTTTCATCCGCAGAATATCGTTTTTTACAATAAAAAACTGTGCTGTAGTTAAGTAAAATATTTTATAAGACAAATCCGGTTTTTCGCAATAATAACGAAATATTGATTTTAATTCCTCCGGTTCTCTATCACCCAAAGTAATTAATTCTTTCTTTTTCTTAAAAACATATCCCCGTGGAATATTTCTTTTAATAAAATTAAATATCTTTGAATTATACAAATCCGATTCGTCATTAACATAAATGAAATTAGTTCTATTATATACAGAAAGTATTTTTTGAAGCGATTTAATAATTTTTTCGGGGTGCTGATCTGAATTTAACACAAATTGGTTGTCATCAATATCATCGTCAAGTTTAATTAAATAATCTTTTCCGTTTTTTACAATAAGCTTTAATAATTCTTCTGCTTTATCACTTGGTAATACGGTAAAAGAAATATTAGTTGGTGTACTAAGCAAACCATCAATTTCATTTTTGTTCAAATCCTCAAGGCCATCAACAATTACTGCAATATCTATTGATTTTCGATTTAGTTTTTTATCAAATTTGAAAAACGCTTTAAGAATAAGGTTATTATTCAATGTTAATGAGAGTTTGGTATCGCCATTTATTTTTAATTCCTGAGAACTTATATCTATTCCGCCATAATAAAACTTTTCATTTAAGGAAGTTAACAAATCAACAATTTGCAAATCGGAGGGAGTTTTTATAACAACATCAATATAAGTCGAATCAGTATTTTTATCTTTTAATACTCTTTCTTTAACCCACTCTTGTAATATTCCATACTCTTCTAAATTTGCTAAAAAAGTTTTGCTAATTTCACCGGGATAAAAATTAGATTTAACTTTAACCTTTTTAACAGTATATATACTTTGAACAATTATTTCAACAATTAACATTAAAAATATTGTAATCAATAAAACGTAAATCGTTTTTCTTTTTAACTTCATATTAAAAATTACTCGTTTTTAAAAACAGGTTTTCTTTTTTCCAAAAAAGCAGAAGTTCCTTCAGTAAAATCTTTAGTACCACAACACTCAGCAAACATTTCTGCTTCTTTAGTTATTCCGGTTTGCAAAGACGTTTCTTCATAACTTAAAACAGCATTAAGTACAAATTTAACAGGCAAACTACTTTTTAATGAAATCTTTTTTGCCATTTCCAGTGCTTTAATCACCAAATCTTGATGCGCATAAACTTTATTAACTAATCCAATTCTGTACGCTTCTTCAGCATCAATTAAATCACCTGTAATAATTAATTCAATTGCCCTAGCATGATTAATAATACGTGTCAAACGCTGCGTTCCTCCATAACCGGGTATAAGTGCTAAATTAATTTCCGGTTGTCCGAATTTTGCATTTGACGAAGCTAGTCTAATATGGCAGGATAAAGCAAGTTCACAACCGCCGCCCAAAGCAAATCCATTTATTGCTGCTATTACCGGTTTTCCTAATGTTTCAATTAAATCAAATATTTGTTGACCATATTTTGAAAACTCCAAAGCAGTTTCCTTTGTTAACAAACTTATTTCATTAATATCCGCACCGGCAATAAATGCTTTTTCTCCTGCTCCGGTTATAACAACACAGCGAATTTTTTTTTCTTGTTTAATTAAAGTAAATAACTCAAAAAGTTCTTTTAAAGTTTTAATATTTAGTGCGTTTAATTTTTCTGGTCTATTAACTGTAATTAAAGCAACTTTTTCCAATATTTCATATTTAAGGCATTCAAAACTCATCTAATTCCTCACATTGAAGCAAATATCGGGATACGTATACTTAAATCAAAGGCCAAATATTGAGCTGATGGAACATAATTATAATAAGCCATTGCATCAAGCATAAACATTGAAACACCAACACCAAAATGAAATCCAAAATTAAATTTGTTTTCCGCATAACTTCCTTTATTTGTATCAACTTTAAAGTAATGAAAGGTTTGCGAATATGTTACTGCTGCACCCATATCCAAAACAGGCATTAACAAAACAATCTCTTTGGTTATTGGTTCTAAATACAATCTAATTCCCGGATTAAAAGTGTACAAATTTGTGGATATTGATGAATAGTCTGAAGTTCTATAATAATCTTGTTTTCCCGGGAAATGCATAAACCCAATTTTTGAATAGATAAAAACAGGAAGAACAGTTATATCGGTATATGAAAAACCTAAATCAACGCCAACGCCTAAATTTCTACTTACGGCAAAACCTGAAACAGGAACTCTTGGTCCTATTGATAAAGCCATAAACAAACCTTTTGCTTCACTTTGTGCAAATAAAACTGACGAGCACAAAACTAAAATGGAAAATATTTTTTTAATCATATTATTCAGTCTTTATTTTCAAATATCTCTTTTGTTTTTTTATGCCTGTACTTAAAAGCAAAAATTAATACTAATTTAAAAATCGGATTAAGAAGAATCCCCAAATATCCAAACGGAGGCAGATATTCAATTCTATCTGTCATTTTAACATATTTGCCCTGCTGTTCAAATATATGGTGATGCAGCCAATACTTAAATATTCCGCTTACCTGTAAATCTTTAATTAAATGAGGCTCAACGCATTCTAATATTTTCACTTCCCAATTAGTTGAAATTCCCAATAGACTTATTGATAAAGAAATAAGCGAATTTTTTTTTAGCGGTATGTCACTAATTTGTTTAATCTTAACCTTAATAAATGATGGAGAAATATTTTTTAGATTATTGGTATTTCGATGAAAATTGAATACTTTTTTAATATTGGTTTTAATTAATATGGATCTTTCAAAGACCTTCATGTTAATATTTAACCTTATATAAAAATAATCCTTTTGCAGGCACAGATTCACCGGCAAATATTCTGTTTTTTAATCTAATTATTTTTTCAATTCCGTCTAATTCGTTGGTAGCCGCACATTTTAAGATTGTCCCAACAATTGTACGTACCATTCCATGCAAATATCTATCAGCCTCAATTAAAAATAAAACTTTATTTCCGGTTTTTCTCCAATTTACATTATATACGTTGCATACCTTATTTTTTGTTTCACTGTTTCTTTTGGAAAAAGATGTATAATCATATTTCCCTATACAATAATTACTTATCTGCTGTAATGTATTAATTGAATATTTTTCAATTGCAGGTAAAAAATAAGTAAAGTTATTATAAAAAGGATCTTTTTCAGTAACAAAAATATAAATATAACTGCGTTTTTTTGCGTCAAATCTTGAATGAAAATTTTCGTCAACTTTGGAAAATTTTCTAATAGCAATTTCTTTTGGCAACAGACTATTTAACGAGTATTCAAATTTCCCTAAATCCTCAATTGTCTGTTCAGTTTTGAAATTTGCCACTTGTCCATATGCATGAACACCCGTATCTGTTCTTCCGGCACCAATTAAATTTACACGTTCTTTTAAAATAATTTCTATAGAATCAATAATTTTTCCCTGAACCGATTCAGCATTATCTTGTTGCTGCCAGCCGGCAAATTTATTTCCATTATAGCTTATTATTAGTTTATAATTATTCATAATATCAAATAAACTAAAACATTAATTCTTTTAGTTCTTCAAATTTATATTCCGATTTAACAGCTAAAGAGCTGATATAAAAGCGCAAATAACTAATTTTCTCTAATATTACAGACATTTCAATTGGCAAATTTATTGTTTCCGCCGTCACTTTAACAGCTATTTCTTGACTCTTTATTCCTTCAATACTATTTTTTGCAAACGAAGCACTTGCATAAGTAATTAATGCACCCGTAAAAAACCAATCAATTAGTTCTTCAAAATTTTCTTTGCTATAATACCAAACGTCTTCGTAATAATTTACTCCCAAATAAGCTTTAATAAAATCATCACTAAAAAGCTTTTTAAGTAAATCACCTTTTGACATATGTATTACATTTTTTTTATCTGCATCAATTTTAATTTTTATTTTTTCAATTTCATCATCAGTATAAACAAATAACTTACCGTCGTACTCCAGCAATAAATTTAACAATGCAACTTCTTTGTAAATATCCGAAGTCCCTCTTCCAAGTCGTTTTAAAATACTTTTTACAGGTGAATCAAACAATAATTTGTTTATAAAATTATCAATATTAATTTCACCTTTGCCGGGAAACATTTCGCGCATTGTATCAATTGTTAGCCATATCAAAAACAAGAGCGAATTTTCTTTATAATTAACATTTCGGCTAAGCAAATAATTATTTTCTACTTTTTTGTTATAAAATTTTCTGTCGGCTAATGATAAATCATCAAATAAATTATTTATCTTTTTAACCGCAAGAAGTTTACTTTCAAATTTATCTAATAATAGATGAGTATTTGCCTGTAAATGTAACTGATCTTTAATTTTATTAATAAAATAATAAAATTTATTTCGTAAAAACTTAGTATCATCTTCTAAAATTTTGGTTTTTGTATTTATGTAGGAATTTACAAAAATGGAAATCATCTTTTCTTCAAACATGTTTTCCAAAGCTTCATGTATCGGTTCAAGATTAATTTCATTTAATGCGTTTTCAATACTTACAACTCCTTTTGTTCCTATTTTTTTTGCTAATTTCCTATATTCTCCTGAAGTATCATATACTTCTTTAAACTCAATAAATACTTTATACTTAAAAGCATCCAACTCAATTTCAAACCCATTATTAAAAAAGTCTTTTCCTTCTTTTATATAATAAAGATTTGAAACATGTTCACGATAAATATAAAAATAATTTTCAGAGATATTAAAGTTTAACGTTTCAAATATTGTTTTTGCTTTAATTAATTTATTTTCGCCGTCAACAACTAGTTTTGGTGTACTTTTATAAATTTTTCCTGCAGTATATTTAAATTTGTTGTTATAAAAAATAATAGCTCTTTCACCATAAGCCATATTTGAATAGGCAAAAACATTTTCATTTAAAACACCATGCCCGTCAATAAAATCATAAAACCAAAAATCCGTAACTTGGCTAAACAAATATCTTTTATTCATTAGGGGGAATAATTCTCTTTCATGCCTTTCAACCAATAATCCGTTGGGCGATTCGTTGTAATAGGCTCTTTTATATTCCATTCCGTACTTTTCGGTAAATCCTTCTATTTGACCATGTCCAAACATCGGTAAACCGGGTAAAGTTAACAACATAGTTGAAACACCAAAATATTTATCGTCTATTCCAAACTGTTTAATTGCGGTTTCTTCATCAGGGTTACTCATAAAATTGACGTAACGCTTTAATATTTCCGGTTCAAATTCCAAAGTGTTTGTTATTAAATCTCTATATTTTTCATTTTCTTCTTTCATCAGCATATGCATAAAGGCACTGTTATAAACCCTATGCATCCCTAAACTGCGTACAAAATATCCTTCCAAAAGCCAAAAAGCTTCAGCCAGCAATAAAGTATTTGGCATTTCGTTATTTATTCTGTCCACAACTTCACGCCAAAATTCTTCAGGAAACAACTCGTCAAATGTGTCACGTGTAAGTGCATAATCGGCGCGTGTTGGTATATCTCCACCTTTACCGGGCTGAGGATACCATAACCTGGCAAAATGTTTTTTTGCTAAAGTCATTGCCGCATCAAATCTAATAATTGAAAACCGTTTTGCAACACTAAATATTTGTTGAATAACAGCTTCTCTTACATCTTTTTTTAACATATCTAACTGTGCTGTATCATTCCATGGCATATTTGTACCATCATTACCATGATATACATACGTAACATCACCGGTTCGGTTATCAATACGTCTAAAAACAACAGCAGCATCCGATTTGCTCCAGTAACCATCTTCAATTTTTAAATCAATTTCGGGATTATCCGAAAGATTTATTCCTGTAAATTTATAGTTGGCATAAGGCAGGTCTTTTCTTTGAATAAAGTACTCAGGGTGTTCAACAATCCATTTTGAATAAACTCCGGTGTGGTTTGGCACCATATCACTTGCAAGTCTTATCCCCCTTGCCAAGGCCCTTCTGTTTAAATCTTCATAAGCAGCTTCACCACCTAAATCTGCTGCAATAGTATAATCATATAACGAATAAGCTGAAGATATTGCATCTCCATTTCCCATAACATGTTTTATTTTTTGAGAAGCCGAACTTCTTTCCCAAACCCCTATTAACCACAAACCGGTAAAATGCCAGTTTGCAAGCGTATCAAGTTCGGCATCGGGTACTTCATTCAATTTTGAAATTTTACGTTGATATTTTTTTGATAACTGGTCAAGCCACACATAAGTGTTTTTTGCAAGAATTACTATCTGAGGCATCCAATCTAAATCGTTTGTAAATTTTTCAGGCTCTTCATAATCCGTTTTACTTTCTTTACTGTAATTATATAACGATTTACCAAGAAATACTTCTGCATTTTGTTCAAAATTATCACCAAACTTATAATGCGGAACTACTGTAGGAGCACCGCCGCCGCCGCCAAAATCCGTGTGGGTAACAATTATTTCTTCTTTTATTAAATCACGTGAAAGTAATATTCTATCAGCAAATTTATCTTCAATTATTATTGCCCATTTTTCTTTAATAAATTCTAATTGGGCTTCAACACTATCAGGGTTATTTAAAATTGGAGCTTTTAAAAGTGTAAAAACGTCTTGATTTTCAGGTCCAAAAGCTTTTTCGGTTAAGAAAAACTTATTTAGCTGCTCTATTACTAATTTATATTCGTCTTGATTTTTGAAATATTTTTCGTCAAATAATTCTATAATATTTTTATTTGCAGGATTAAAATTTGCTAAATAAAGCAAAATCAGTTCTTCAATAACTAATTCAATATTTTGTTTATTGCCCGTGTAAGAATTCAGGTACTCAAAAATGCTTGATTTACCATGATATACTTCTTTTGGCGGAAATATTGATACAAATTCGAATAAAAACCTTCTAAAACTGTCTTCACCTAATTTATTAGTAAGGTTTTCAACAGCTCTGCTAAAAACTCCCGGATTTTCTTTTTCTTCATATTCTCGTAATAAAAAATGGAATATTTCATCCAATAAACCGGTTGAATAAATTTGGCTTACTTTAACTTTATTATTTTCGCTTCTTTGTTCATTTAACTTTTGTGTAAATTTACGAACGGCATTATTATTGGTAAAAACAACATTACCTGTTATTGAGAATATTTCGTCATCAAAATTGTATTTTTGCCTACATTCTTTGGAAACATGAAATTCAAAAGTAGGTAATTTTACTAAATCTTGTTTTTTTCCTAAGAATTTATTTGATGTATGGCTCATTACGAGGATCTCCAATTTACAAAAACTTTTATTATTAATTTATAAATATAAGTAAATGTTTTGATTAATGTTTCATATTATTAAAGCATAACATTTTTACAAATACAGCATTTTACGATGCAATACTTAATATTTTCAATATTCTAATTAATTTTAATCCCATTTTAAGCAAATTTATCAGTAGAATATATTTTCCGACTTTTTATTTATTTTTTTAGTAAATTAAATATTGCATTTGTATTTTTTATATTGTATAAGTATGCACTTTCTTAAATTATTGTAATCTAATTAATATAGATTTTTTATGTCTGCAACACCTTTAATGAGCCAGTATCATAAAATTAAACTGGAACACCCCGATACGATATTATTATTTAGAGTTGGGGATTTTTTTGAAACTTTTGACGAAGATGCAAAAACTGCTTCAAAGGTTCTTGGTATTACTTTAACAAAACGCGCAAACGGACAAGCAGAAAATGTTCCTTTAGCGGGATTTCCACATCATGCTATTGATACTTATTTGCCAAAACTTGTTAAAGCGGGATATCGTGTTGCCGTTTGCGAACAGATGGAAAATCCTAAATTTGCAAAAGGAATTGTTAAACGCGAAGTTGTTGAGGTTGTTACTCCCGGTGTTACTTTATCTGACAAATTATTAGACCATAAAAACAATAATTATTTAGCGGCAATATTTATTTTAAGCGATATTGTGGGAATTTCTTTTTCCGATGTTTCAACAGGTGAGTTTTTTGCCTACGAAGTCCCACAGCACGAATTATTACAGCAAATCGGATTAATTAACCCGGCCGAAATAATTATTTCAAAAAAGCAAAAAAATATTATTGAACCATTGCTAAGTAAAATTGGCGGTGTGATACGTATAACAAAACAGGACGACTGGATTTTTACAATAGATTTTACTCAAGAACTACTGTTAAATCATTTTGGTACTAAAACCCTTAAAGGTTTTGGTATTGAAAAATTGGAAACGGGAATAATTGCCGCCGGTGCCGTTCTTAATTATTTAAAAGAAACTCAAAAATCTGCTCTTTCACATATTACTAAAATTGCAAAATATAATCCTTCCGATTTTATGATGTTGGATTTTTCAACTAAACGAAATCTCGAAATTACTTATACAATGAAAAATGGAGATAGAGAAGGTTCGTTATTTGGTATTTTAGACCATACCGAAACACCTATGGGTGCCAGACTTCTAAAAAAATGGATTTCAGCACCACTTAAACGTCTCGACCTTATTTTATACCGTCAAGAAGCTATTAATGAACTTTTTATTAATAAAATTTTAAGAAAAAATTTACGCAGTGAAATTAAAGAAATAGGTGATTTAGAACGCCTTATTACTAAAGTATGCACAAGCAGAATAAATCCGCGCGAATTGGTTGCGTTAAAACAATCGTTAAAAAAAGTCCCGCTAATTAAACAATTATTGGATATTAGCAAATGTTCATCCTTATCCAATATTAAGGAAAATCTTCACTCTGTTGATAGTGTTGTAGAAAAAATTGAACTCGGGATTTCCGATAATCCTTCCGCCGCATTAAATGATGGGGGCATTATTAGAGAAGGTTATAATGAAGAACTTGACGAATTAAGAAATCTTCAATACAATGCAAAGGATTGGATAACAAATTTTCAAAAAGATGAACGCGAACGTACCGGTATTTCGTCGTTAAAGGTACATTTTAATAAAGTTTTTGGATATTATATTGAAATAAGTAATGCTAATAAAGACAAAGTGCCCGATAACTATATTCGTAAACAAACATTGGTTAACGGTGAAAGATATATTACACCTGAACTGAAAAATTATGAAGATAAAATTCTTAATGCGGAAGAAAAAGTTTCTATTTTAGAATATACTTTGTATAATGAAATTAGAGTTTTTGTTGCAAATTTTTCTACTGATATTCAAGAAAATGCTTTCCATATTGCAATGTTGGATTGTTATATTTCGCTTGCCGATTGCGCAGAAGCTTATAATTACACTCTGCCTGTTGTAAACAATGAAGATACAATAGACATAGTTGATGGAAGACATCCTGTTGTTGAACGAGTACTTCCTCCGGGCGAAAAATTTGCTCCTAATGATTGTTTTTTAGATAATATTAATAATCAAATTATTATTTTAACCGGCCCAAATATGGCCGGCAAATCGGTTTTTTTACGACAAATAGGCTTAATTGTTTTATTAGCCCAGATTGGCTCTTTTGTTCCGGCAAAAAAAGCTGTTATAGGTTTAGTAGATAGAATTTATACTCGTGTTGGAGCAAGCGATAATATTTCTGCCGGTGAAAGTACATTTTTAGTTGAAATGCAGGAAGCTGCTAATATCTTAAATCATGCTACTAACAAAAGTCTTATTTTATTAGATGAAATTGGACGCGGAACTTCTACTTTTGATGGTATTTCTATTGCTTGGGCTATTACCGAATATTTACACGAAACCCCGCATATTGCTGCAAAAACATTATTCGCAACTCATTATCACGAATTAAATGAAATGGCTTCACTATTTCAACGAATTCAAAATTTTAAAGTTGAAGTTCGTGAATATGGAAATAAAGTAATATTTTTACATAAAGTTACTGCCGGAGGTGCCGATCATAGTTACGGCATACAAGTTGCCCATATGGCAGGATTACCTACAATAGTTACTACCCGGGCCAAAGATATTTTGAATAATTTAGAAAGCAAGGAACTTACGCCTGTTGAAATAAAAAAAGCAAAATTAAGTAAACTTAAAGAAAAAAACGATTATTATTATTCGCTTTTTGAATTATGCGATACTGAATTACGTGACGAAATATCACAGATACCTATTGATAATATGACACCTATTGAGGCTCTAAACAAATTGAATGAACTCAAAAAAAAGTTTGACAAGGAGTAATTTAATGGTCAACAATTTTAATGGTAGATTATATATTTTTTTTATTTTTTGTTTGTTTTTATTTCTTAATTGTTCCGATAAAACTACTCCGGAACAAAAAAGATATATAACCCAAATTCAACAATATCGCACCGATAAAGACAAATTTTTATCCGGCGAAATGCGATCTCCATTTAATTCTCGGGGTAATATAAAATTTCATCCCCTAAATTACTACGATATAAACTTTGATTTTATTTTTACCGGCAAAGTTTATCAATATTCAGTTAAAGATACTGTTACTGTTTATAAATCACGAGGTCTTGCGGATAAATTTTTACGTTTTGGCTTTGTTATTTTTAATTACAAAAACAAAGAATATAAACTAAACATTTATAAAAAAATTAGTCTATCTACTATTGTATTTTGTATATGGTTTAAAGATAAAACCACAAATAAAACTACAAATAAAACCGGAAGATATATTGATTTTATGTACAAAGATGATCCGAATTTTTTATATACCATAGATTTTAATCTTTCTTATAACCCTGATTGCGCTTATAATTCAAACTTTTCAAGTTATATGCCAACAAAAGAAGATTATCTTGATATTGAGATTACAGCAGGCGAAAAAAAATTTAATAATTAAGGAGCAGTAAAGTGGTAGTTATATTAGAAAACAACGTGACCGAACAACAGACTAATTTTATTATAGAAAAACTAAAAAGCTTTGGATTTGATATTCATGCTTCAAAAGGAATTCAACGAACCATTTTGGGTGCTATTGGCGTAAAACCCGATTTTGATATCCGCAAAGTTAAAATTTTAGACGGAGTTTCAGACGTATATCGCATTACCGAACCTTACAAATTAGCCGGAAGAGGTTTTAAAGACGAAAATACTATTATTAAAATAAAAGATGTTGAAATTGGCGGTAATAAAATTGTAATGATGGCCGGACCATGCTCGGTTGAAACCGAAGATCAAATTTTTAGATTGGCCGAAGTGGTTGCTAAATCGGGGGCAAAAATATTACGCGGAGGTGCTTTTAAACCTCGTTCGTCCCCTTATGCTTTTCAAGGGCTTGGCGAAGAAGGTTTAATTTTATTACGTAAAGCAGCAGACGCTTTTGATTTGCTTGTTATTACTGAAGTAATGAACTCCAATCAAATTGCTCTTATTGCCAATTATACCGATATCTTTCAGGTTGGTGCTAGAAACATGCAAAATTTTGATTTGCTTAAAGATCTTGGGAAAACAAATATTCCTGTTATGCTAAAACGTGGTCTTTCGGCTACTATTGAAGAATGGCTTATGTCGGCCGAATATATTCTTGCTCAAGGAAATAAAAGAGTATGTTTATGTGAACGCGGAATAAGGACTTTTGAAAAATATACCCGCAACACTTTTGATATTTCCGCTATTCCTGTTGTTCATAAAAAAAGTCATTTGCCTGTAATTGCCGACCCCAGCCACGCCACAGGATTACGTGATCAGGTACCGCCAATGGCTCGTGCTGCGGTTGCTGCCGGTGCAGACGGATTGATGATTGAAATACACCATGACCCCGATAATGCGTTTTCTGACGGACCACAGGCATTAATTCCTTCTGTTTATTTAAATTTAATGGATGAACTTAAAACCATTGCCAATGCTATTGGCAGAGAATTTTAATAGGAATTTAATTGTGCAGATAAGCTCTATTTCAATTTTAGGATTAGGATTAATTGGTGGTTCATTAGCAAAATCTATCAAACAATATTTCCCGGATATTCAAATATTCGGTTTTGATACTGTTGCTGTTTTAAAACAAGCTGAATATTTGGATGCAATTGATGATAAACTCCTGTCTCCTTTGGATGCACTAAATTCGGACATTATTTTTTTATGTATGCCGGTTGATTATTCCTTGGAGTTATTCAGATTATTAATTCCTCGCCTTAAAGATTCTCAAATTATCAGCGATGTATGCAGCGTAAAAGCAGTTTTTGCCGATATTTGGAAACAGCAAAATTCCAAAGGTATTTATATTGGCGGGCATCCAATGACCGGCAAAGAAAAAGGTGGTTTTGAAAATTCGGATCCTTTGTTATTCGAAAACTCGGTATATATTTTAACTTCTCAAAACCAACCTGAGTTTTTAAATATTATTAATAAAATAGGTGCCCGAATTACTTTTTTAGACCCATATTTACACGATAAAGTTGTTTCGGTTGTAAGCCACCTGCCTCAATTATTATCGGTATCTCTTGTTAATTTTGCCGGCCAAAACGAAGGCGATGTTCATTATCTTAATTTTGCCGCAGGCGGGTTTAGAGATATGACCCGAATTGCTTCAAGCGGGTTTTCTATTTGGGATTCGATAATTACTTATAACCGTACTAATATTATTAATGCCGCCGATTTATTTATTGCCAAATTGGAAGAACTTAAAAATTTATTAGTAAATGAAAAAACTTTACAAATTAAAAATACTTTTGAATCTGCCCGAATTATACGCGATGAAATTCCCAAAACATCAAAAGGATTTTTATTCCCCCTTTACGAAATTTATGTGTATGTTAAAGATGAACCGGGCGTTGTAAGCAAAATTTCAACCGTGCTTTATTCAAACGGTATTAATATAAAAGATATTGAATTATTAAAAATACGTGAAGGCGCAGGTGGTACATTCCGCCTTTCGTTTGAAACAGAAGAAGATGCTAAAAACGCCCAGCAATTAGTTCAAACTATTGGGTACAGTACAAAATAATTTTAATTATTTATCCCAAATTTTGCATTAGATATTATTATAGTCTTTAATCTCTTTATTAATATAAGGTTGCAGTAAATTTAATTGCATTTGTTATATACATGTAAATAAAATTACTTTGGGCAAAATAATTTAACAATAATATTATTCAACTCAGCCTAAAGGCCGTATTGGGCGGTTATTATTCCCCACACCTTAAACAAACTGTTTTAATAATAAAAAAAACGAACTCACCCGTCTAAAATTCAGTCGGGCTCCGCCCCTAAATTCCCTCTTTTAAAAGAGAGAGAACCATTAACCGGCAAGTTATTGTTCAATATGTTTTTACAATCACTCCCCTTCTATTTTTAAGAGAATAGCTCGTCCCGCTCTTTTTGCTGGAGGTTGGGGGACCATGCTCGGCTGATTTTGAGACGGATGAGTTCCTTTTTGTTATATTTATTCCCCGGTTTTAATACAGTCTGTTTAGGGATGAGGCTTTTTATATATTATTTTCTTTTCCCATCCGTAAACGAATGGGCTTATAGACACTATCATTTGTCTTTCAATTAGCGTTTTTGCTGTAATGGACGTTCTTCTCTTCTGTATAATTCTTTTGATATATCTTTTATTCTAAAATCCCAATTAAAAAGCAATTAGATTGTTTAAAACTTTTATCTTTTTTAATTAAAACAAAAACATTAAATTTAAAATGAGCATTTTATTATAAATTAAGAGGAACGTATGAATTATTATAAAATTATCTATTTTTTATTATGTGTATTTATGTTTACTTCATCCGAGGCAAAAGAAATGAATATTTCTGTTTTACCAACCCCAAAAATTTTTGTTATAGAGGATGGAAGTTTTATTATTCCTAATAATGCTAATGTTTCACTAATTGGAAATGATAAAACCAAACTTGAATATTCGTTTGAATTGCTTAATGAATGTTTATATGACCAAAAAATTGACTTAACTACCGTTAAAGACGGCAATTCGGTTATAAACTTTGAAATTGTAAGCGAAGATCAAATAAAAGATGTACCTGCAGAGTTTGTTAAAGAATCATATACTCTTTTTATTTCAGAAAGTGGTATTTCTATCAAATCACCGTCATACCGCGGAATTTATTATGGTGTTGTAAGTTTAATTCAAATAATTGAAAGAACAAATAACAATTTACCCTATTGCAAAATTGTTGATTATCCCGATATGAAAATAAGAGGCGTATCCGACGATATAAGCCGCGGACAGGTTTCCACTTTGGATAATTTCAAAAAAATTATAAAATTTATGGCCCGTTACAAAATGAATACATATATGCCATATATGGAAGATGTAGTTGAATTAAAATGTTATCCGTCCATGGGGTTAGAACGTGGTGCTTTAACATATGACGAAATTAAAGAATTACATAAATTTGCCGAAAAACATTTTGTGGATATAATTCCTATTTTTCAAACATTAGGCCATTACGAAAATATACTTGCTCAAAAAGAATTTATTAAATATGCCGAATTCCCCGGTGCCGCTTCCTTAGATGTTAGCAATCCCGATACTTATGTTTTTTTAGAAAACATGTTAAAAGAAATATTTGAACTTTTTCCATCCGAATATTTCCATATGGGGGCAGACGAAAGTTATGATGTTGGTTTAGGAAACAGTAAAGGTCTTGTGGAAAAGTCCAATCTTGCCAAAGTACACTTGGAACATTATAAAAAGGTTTACGCAATCTGCAAAAAGTATAATAAAAAAGTGTTAATGTATGGCGATATTTTATTAAATCATCCCGAAATTTTAGATGAATTACCAAAAGACATTACTATTGTTGACTGGCACTACCGTCCCGATGCAAATTATCCATCAACAGAAAAATTTAATACGGCGGGCTTTAATTATATAGTTTCTCCTTCCGTCTGGAATTTTTTAACACCGTTTCCAACAAACTTTAACGCAATCCCAAATATTGAATACATTATTA
This sequence comes from bacterium, assembly GCA_043805435.1. Classification (GTDB taxonomy): domain Bacteria; phylum Bacteroidota; class Ignavibacteria; order Ignavibacteriales; family Melioribacteraceae; genus JAEXOD01. The sequence goes on along the minus strand of JAZDHY010000008.1, from coordinate 14,896 downwards.
AGGCCGGAATTGAAAACAATTCAATAGGAATGATAAACTCCAACTGGGGTGATTATGGAGCTGAAACAATAAAAGAATTAGTTTTATACGGTTATGCTTATTCAGCTTTTTGTTCTTGGAATATTAACGCTTCCGATATTGACAACTTTAGTAAAAATTATTTTGCCGATTTTTTTAATGCACCAAATACACAAATTGACGAAGTATATCAAATTTTCAGCGGGCAGTTAAACCAAATGTTATGGCATGATGTTTTTAGACACCCTGCTTTACCATTGCGTAATACGGTCTGGTGGGAATCTTCAGCAAACAGAGTTACAAAAAACAGATGGATGTTAAGCAGCCTTCCTATTATTGAAGAAAAAATTAATAATGCCGTAAAAATTGTTAAAAGAAATAACGATCATTTGGATATTTTAAATTTTATGGCAGCATTTAACGATTGGTTTGTTCTTAAAATACAAACTCAACAATTAATTAACGATATAATTGACGAGAAAAGCTCTGAAACAGATTTGTGTTTAAAGTTAATTGACAGAAACATTAATGCAATAAAAAAAGTAGAAGCAGAATACAAAAATATTTGGCTTAAATATTATAAACGCGATAATCTTAATATGATTGAAGATAAGTTTAACAGGTTATTAAGTTATTTTAATGAAACAAAAGCCGATTTGCAAAATAAAACACTAAAATCACCTTTAATTGAAAGCAAATGGATTTATTATTCAGTTGATAAAGAACAGCCGGTAAGTGATGTAAAATTCAAAAAAACTTTTGACTTGACTGAAACACCAACATCCGGTTTTTTACAAATGTTAGGTGATACTTACGCCAAGTTGAATATAAACGGTGCTTACGTTGACGAAATATCTGCACGCCGGTCTCTTTCTTTATTAGTAGATTACAAACGAATTTTGTTTATTGATATTGCAAAATATTTAACAAAAGGAACAAATACTATTGAAGTTATTGTGCAAAACTTTAATAAAAATGGTAGTGCCGGAATGAATTTAATTGCTCAAATTAAGACTAAATTGGCTGATTATAAAATTTTAAGCGATGAAAGTTGGTGGGTTAACAACTTATTTGCAAATAGTAATTTATGGAAAAGCGCATTAGTAAAAGATTATCCATATGCCGTTACAGCTCCTAATTTTGAAACAAAAAGGACAAGTTGGATTGAAAGATAATTTGCAAAACAAACAGAAAAATATTAATATTTTAATCGGTTTTTCAATTTCCATATTTTTTATTATGTATGGTTACGAATTGATACAATGGGCTTTATTTGGCATTTATTACGCAAAAGAGATCCAAACCGATTTTTATTATATTTGGTTTTCTACAAATCTTACAGTTATTAAGGGTAACATTTTTATAAACTTACTTTTATCCATTTCACCGCTGCTTATTTGCATTTTGTTAATTGAGTTATCCAACATAGATACAATTAATAAATATTTTAACGACTTAGCTTTATTAGTCTTCCAATTAATAAGTTTAAGTTATTTATTATTAAAAGTAATTACAAATGCTATTTTGCCTTTAGTATTTGAAACTTTTACAAACGATATATCCGTAGTATTAAAATATTACCAAACCAGCAGCTCATTTAAATATTTGAATGTACTTTTTGTGGTTTTTGTGTTTATTATTTATTTTAACAGATTAACAGTAAGAATGACAAAAAAAGTACAAAACAAAAAACGAGGTCAAAGTGACAAACTTAAAAAATAAAATTGTTTTTATAACAGGTGCAACTTCAGGTATTGGCAAATCGTGCGCTAATATTTTTGCCAATGAAGGTGCTAATTTAATTTTATGTGCAAGAAGATATGAATTATTAAAAGAAGTTGAAGCTGAAATTATTGCAAAATATGGTGTTAAAATTTACTCCTTTAAATTAGATGTACGTAACCATGATGATGTAATTAAAACAATTGCGGAATTTCCTGAAGAATGGAAAGGAATTGATATATTAATTAACAACGCCGGACTTGGCAGGAACTTCAGTCCTTTGCATAAAGATAATATGGAAGGCTGGGAAGAAATGATTGATACCAACATAAAAGGTGTTTTATACGTTACGCGTGAAGTTATTCCCCTTATGATAACTCACGGTTCGGGACACATTGTTAATCTTGGTTCAATTGCCGGTCACGAAGCATATCCAAACGGTGCCGTATATTGTGCAACAAAATTTGCAGTCGGTGCTATTACAAAATCTATGCGTGCCGAATTGGTTGATAAAAAAATTCGTGTTAGTACTGTTGACCCGGGGATGGTTGAAACCAACTTTAGCAATTTACGTTTTTATGGTGATACGGAAAAAGCTAAAAATGTTTACAGAGGAGTTGATCCTCTTACAGGCGATGACATTGCAGATGCAATTTTATATTGCACAACCCGCCCGACTCATGTAAACATCAACGAAATGCTTATTATGCCAAGCGTACAGGCAAGTTCAACCGTTACTTACAGAAGACCGGAATAAAAAAAAGGTTAAATTTTAAGTGCTAAAGGTTAAGTGACAAATAAAAACTGCAATAATTGGAAGGATATAGATGGATACGATTAATTTCTTTTTAATCTAAACTTTAACACTAAACCTTTAACATTTATTTTTAATTAACTGGCTTTTGTGATAGGCGTTTCGGTTTTACTTTCTGTTGGTTTTGCAGTTGTATCTGCCGGTTTGGCATTTACAGGTGAAATTATAGTTGATTTATTTGAATTATTGCTTTTCTTTTTATAATCGGTTTCGTAAAAACCGGAGCCTTTGAATATAATACCGGCACCGGCACCTATTAATCTTTTAACCTTTCCTTTACACTTAGGACATTCCGTTAATGACTTATCACTCATTTTTTGAAAAAATTCAAACGAAAAACCGCATTCATTACATTTATAATCATACGTTGGCATTACTAACTCCAAAAATTTACTATGTAAACTTAACTTTTTTTTCTATTATTTGAAACCTTTATGTATATTAATCAAAAATTTTTACTACATTTAGTATTAAAAAATTTTGATACATTATGAAAAACATTAAAACTACTTTAACAATATTTATTATTTCTTTGTTCCTTTCCGGCTGTTTGAACTACGAACAGATAACCACATTAAATATTGATGGTTCCGGTGAAATGTATATTCATTACTGGTTTAAAGTTAAAACCGAACAAGATTCCATTGTTATGGCTAAAGTTGGCATCTTTTCACCCGACTCAATCCGTAAAGAATATTCATCTAAAGATTTAAACATTGGCAACATTGATGTTTATACCGACAAAAACGACAGCACTATTCATGCTAAAATTGAGCTTACATTTGCTAAGTTTGATTCGTTAAACAGTGCATCGGCATTTAAGGATGTAAATTTTTCATTTAAAAAAACCGATAAAACCACAATGGTTTTTTCGCAGTTTATACCTCCTTTTGCAACCGGTTTTGGCATAAACGGTCAATTGTTTAAAATTACATACGTTTATTATATTCCGGGTGAAATTTTAAGCCACAATGCTATGTCACGTTCCAACAACAAATTAACTTGGGAATATACATTAGACCAAATTGGAACAGGCAAAACAATTGCTGCAACTTTCCGTCCGTTTAAGTTAAAAGAGACTCCTATTTGGATTTATATTGCTGCTTTTTCAATAATAAGCATCGTAATATTTTACCTTTTTAAGAAAAAGAAATAATATTAATTAAACAAAAATTACAATTAAACTCCCGCTTTAACGGGAGTTTTTTTAGTTTAAATCCTATTTTGCACTAAAACAATCTATAATTCAAAAACAAAATTTAACTTTGCGGCTAAATACGATAGATTAATTTTGTCCGTATATTTAAATTTTTGCGTTGGATATACCAGTTCGTTTTCCAACTTATACGAATAGTTGGTATTAATAATTGTATAGTTTAATTCAAGCATACAATGGAAAAATTTGCCGGGGAAAAAGTCGGCTCCGGCAGTTATATTATATCCCCAATTATTGTCAAATTCTACCGAGGTTAATCTATAAATATCTACTATATTAGCATTTCCGCCGCCGTCATCCATCGGCAGGAAATATCCTAGTCCTAACCCAATATATGGTTCTATGTCATTTTTTATTGGGCGGTACATTACCATTCCGTAATAATGCGTCAGCCTGTACGAATCGCCAACCATTACATATCTGCCTTTAAATGATGAAAGATGCAGCCCCGCAACTCCCCTTACGGATATTTTATCGGTAATTTGATATTCCGCAAATGGTTCGGCTCCTATGCCTGCATCGGTAGAAGAATTTTTGAAACAATGCAATACGCCAATACCAAGTTTTATTGGCTGGGCAAACGTACTCATAAAATTTAAAACACTAAACAACAGAAATACAAGCATATATTTACTCATTATTTTGCTCCTAATTAATACCCATATAATTTAACAATTAATTCTTGACAAATCAAGCTCGTTAATTTTATTTTGGCCAATTGATGATTTAAATCACATCGTCAATTAAAGAACATTATCACCCGATTACACATATCATTCAGAGGATTTAATTCCCTCTTATAATAATGTTAAAATTTTAGAAATCAGCGCAATCATTAAAATCACAAAAACCATAGTCCGGTCCATGTTTTTAACTTAACAATTATCATTTCCTTTGTTTTGATTTTTTTAATTAAAAATTGAAAATCAGGACTTAAGAATTATAAGTCGTTTTCCTCTTCACTTAACACTTAAACTTTAACAATTAACACTTAACACTTAAACTTTAACCTTAACCTTAACTTTGCTCTTCAATTCTAATTGCTTTTATTTCCGTTTTATATTCTTCAAAATTAATTTTAACATAAACCGGAGTATATTTAACATTATTTACAATAATATCTTCCCATAAATTATAATCAATACCGGCAAGTTCAAAAGTATAACTGAATATATACTTTTTTGACATAAAATATTTACTCCAGTAATTTAACACTCCGGTTGAAATATTTTCCCAGATATTTTTAACTTTAATTTTACTTACCGGTAAAAATCCACTTGGTGTGTTAATAAAAAATGATGTGAATATTTCTTTTGTTAAATATTTACCAGTTATGTTTGTCGGTGTTCCCAAATAATTACCGCCCGGATTAAACACTAAAAACGAAATAATATCTCTATTTCCCTCAATTTTTATATTTATTATGGATTTTTCATCAATGGTTATTGAGGGTTTGTTTTCATCCAAAAACGGAACAAATATTGCGTCTTTGTTACTTACCATTCCGGTTATACAACCAAATGTTAAGGCAAGTTGTTTAATCAAATCACCATAATTATTTATTCCGTTATCAATAAAGTTATTATTGTTATAATTACCAAACAACCTTTCATCAACATACAAAGCATTAATATTTTCAATACTAATTAACGGCGGGGTACTGCTTTCATCAACAGCTAAAAAAGACCAATTATTAAAACTGTTTAACACAATATTATTTTGTACTATTTTATAAACTCTGCTTACAAATTCAGTTAATAAAACCGGCGTATTGTTTAGGTTTATTCCAATAGGTATATAGTTAATTGCATTATTTAACCATGTGTCCGTTTCGTTTAATATATAAGTGTTTGGCTTAAAACTACAAGATAAAATTAAATCGTTCTTATTAAACACAATTGAAAGCGGATCCACCGAACCGGTAAATTTTGTTTCTCCCGCAATCTGCACATCAATATTTACATTATTAAGTTTTACAAATTCCGAACAAAACAAAAAAACTAAAATTTCATTTGCGTCTAAAAACTCACACGGAAATTTTGCAAGTGCAAAGTGCGCTACATGTTCTTCATCTATTTCATATACCAATTCTTTTGTACTTATTAATTCAATTAAAAATTCCGCAGTAGTTATGTAATCAATTATAAAATCTGCTTTACTTCCATAGGTTATTGAAAGAATAATATTATAACTTATATTGTTATGTAATTTTCCCCTAAAAATAAAATTATATTGGGTGTTTAATTCAAAATTAATCATTGGTATTTATCCATACTTTTTTCAACTTTATTGATAACTGCTTTTAAATCGTATCCTGTTTGTTTAAACTCAATTTTGGGGATATTAATGTTAACATCAACTCTATTATTTAAAGGGACATTATTATTAAACAATGTTTCAATATTTTTTGTAGTTTGTATTCCCGGTAAAGCTTTTGTCAACATTGAAGTACTTCCGCCGAACAAATCGGTTACTCCGCCGCTTAAAATGTTAAAACCCCCCATTAATGTTTTAAATATCAAAGCCCGCGCCGTAACTTCAATAAAAGTATTTAACAATATTTGGGCTAAACTGTTAACTTTATTAAACGGTGCAACTGCGTTTGCAATTGAACTTGACAAAACATAACCAACCGAGTTATAACCTCTATTCAGAGCTTCTGTTAACTTTATTTGTTCACCCATAACAATATTTGCCGACTTCATATTTAACGGCTTAACAGGCACATTATCATACGGAACATTATTAACATTCAGCCTGCCTTTGAATCCCATGTTTTCAAAAGATGTTTTTTCCAAAGTAAATGAATCCAATTTTTCTTCTATCTTTTGTTTTTGTTCCCATAATTCTATTCTTTCCCTTATACTGTTGTTGCCCAACAACAAAATATTATTAATACTTTCCAATTTTGTTTTAAGTTCATCATCAGTATTTATTACGTTTCCTTTTAATTTTTCAACATCATAATTAAGGGCATTCATTATTTCTTTAATTTCAAAAAGCAAAGTTTTTTTGTTTTCGTCAATTACATCTAAACTACTAATTCCGTTATTAGTATTTGCGGTAAAATTTACCCAATCCTTTAAATAATTAATTTTATTAAAATTTAAGTCATTAACAGACAATATGTTTTTATCTAAATTCAAATTCAATAATTCCGTTAAAGAATTCATTTTTGTATTAAGTTCAGTTATACCGTTTTTAACATTATTTAAGTCATCTTCCATTTTCGACCTGCTTTTTATATATACATAACGAATGCATTTTATTATTTAATATTTCCCTGCGTTTTTCATATTCAAATAAGTATATTCGTTTCAGTTTTGTTTTTTCAATTCTATAAGCTTCACTAAAGTTATTTCCGCTTAAAAATGAAAGATACATTTCGCGTGTATCTTTCATATCACAAGTAAATATTTTTTCTCCGCTGTTATATAATATTTTATTGTATTCATTTTGGACAGCCGTTTCGGTTTTGTTTAGCTCTTCAAAAACTGCTGTCATACTGCTAAAAAATCGTTTCTCTTTTTTACAATTTCTTCTTTAATTATTTTTTTAATTACCGTTAATTTTCCCTGCTTAAAATCATATTTAGAAACATCAATTGATTTATCCTCAGGGAGTAATATTATAGATAATATTTTATTAATATCTAAGTTTGTCTCGCAAGTTGGATTTAATAAACTCACTAACTGTTCATCTTCTTCCCATGTCAGTTCGCCATAATCCTTAAGCATAAAATTTTCTTCGCCAATAATAAAAATCGATTTATTTTCCATTGTTATTCCCATTTGTTTAATACAGTATTGTTTAATAACCCGTTATTCAGCTTGTTGGTAATCTCCTTAAATGCTGCCGGAAAAAGAGCGGATAATTTATTTTTGATTAAATAAGTTATCATTTTGTCACCTTTTCTTTCCATTAAATGAGTATAACCCTTTGTTACAGAATCGCTTTTATTATTAAGGTATGTTGTTATTGTTTTATTATAATACACCGCACTAATGGCAATTGCCCATTGTTCGTATAATTTAGAAAACTGAGGCGTTATTTCTTCTATATTTTGATTAATGTACTCGGCTATATTTTTGGCCTCATCACAAAAATCTTTAACAAAATTTATATCAGTACCGCCAAATATTCCTAAATTATAACCATAAGTTACATTTTCATCTCTACCTGTAAAAATTTCGCTTGAATAATTTGCTGTTATCAGCTTGTTTATGTAGTTATTAAACAAATCGCTTAATAAAGTCGAATCAAAACCCTCAATAGATTGAACAATAACTGCGGGATAAGGATTAATTTTATTGAACAAATAAACATCGTAATCAATATAAATAAATGGCTCTGTCTGTAAAGAAAAAGCATATATTTTGGCATACGCCCACAAGTTTTTGTTAAGTACCGGAAGATTATTTAAAGCTAAATTTACTTCATCAAAAGGAAGATTCATTTTATTTATCAGCAAATCATTTCCTCCTGTATCGGTTACAAGAATTACTTTTTCGAAATGTTTTTTTGCTAAATTAACCGATAACACCCAGCTGTAAAAAAATGATGCATAATTTATATTTAGTTTATCATTTTCCTCAAAAGGGACACTGTAAAACGAAAATAGAGCATTCATAATTATCTCCTTATAATAAATTTTCAATACCAATTGTATCGTTTAATGTTGTTATTGGTATTGTAATTGTTCCTGTTTCCCAAGGTTCGGCTAAATTCCCCCAAGGATTACCGTCAATAACTTCACGAATTTTATTTACATGTTTTGCCCCCGTAATTGTTATTGGCGATTTGTTATCACCCGGAGTTAATTCGCCTCCAATATTAATTGGCACATTTTTAATATAAATTCCCAATGGGTGCAAATTTAACGTACAGTTTTTATTTACTAGTTTTTCAAATTCAAATAACGAATAAAACTGCAGTGCTTTTATTTCAAAGCTAAAATTATAACCCACCTGCAAGGTCGATTTATTCATTAAAGTAATTGAATTTGCCGGAAATTTTAATTTTATACTACCTTCATCAATATAACCGGCTTCAACAAATTCTTGTCCTTCTTCAATTAAAATTATCACTTTTTCAACTTGATTAAGCAACAATCTATTTTTGTTATTTCCTATTACTGGATATTCTAACGACATATCTGCTCCTTTATTTTGTAAGTTTGTAAATAATTCCGATACCAATACCATAGTCTAATTGTTTATCTTTGGTATATATTCCCCCGGCAAACAAACCAAGACCAAAATTACTAAATATGTTAGTTTCCCTTTCTTCTATTATTTCTTTAACAATTTGTTTTTCTTCCGTATCGTACCCAAATGTTTTAATATTATATTTTATATCAAAAAAAGAATTTTTACTCAAAGGGATATCGCTGTTAAACGATGTGTTAATTCCAACTTGCGCTCTTAGTCTGCCGGTTGAATCATTAAGTTGAATTGATGTATCTGCTTGTGCTATATAGTTTGTTGCCGTATCAATATCAGCACCGGCAAAATAATTAACATATTCGGGTATATTTAAATTATTATCTTTTACTATTTTTTGGGTGTAATATTTTGGTTTAACTTTAACTTCTTTTTTTACTTCGGTTAAATTTATTTTTTCTTTTTTAGTGTAAACACTTTCTTTTTCTTTTGTTATCTGTATTGATGGTTTTAACATATTATAAAAAAGGAGAAGAATTAACATCAAAACAAATAATGCAGCAACAATAATTATTTTTGTTTTATATTCTTTTAACATATTTTTCCTCAATTATTTTAATATTTCGTTTTGCAAATATTCAAGATTAAAAGCCGGAGAAATATCTGTTTTATTGGCTCTAACATTACAGTGAGATATTATTCCTTTGAAAGTTGTTAGAAGCTTGGAGTTATAATCATATTTAGTATAAACATTTTTTGGAATGTTAAACTTTGCTGTTAAATATTTAACCAGTTCAACTACTGCTTCAATTTGTTTAGTCGGGTATTCGGCCCAATATTCTTCATTACGCCATTTGAATTTAAATACTCCACCTGAATATTTGTTTTTACCTGCAAACCAAAAGAATTTTTCGTCTATTTTTTTCAATACTCCTTCGTTAACTATTTCAATCCCAATACTGTTAATATTATATTTTTTTTCAATTTTTCCTCCTAAATGATAAGACCAGTATTTAGGACCAAAATATTCGTAAATGCTTCCGTTTTTATCTACAACATAAGCAACCCCAACTTTTTGACCGTCGTTGCACCACCAATTGTACACGCTGCTTTCGGTTGAAGATACTGTATGATGAAGAACTATTAATGTTTTAGTTTTCATCCCATACTGATCATATTCAAGTTTATTATATTCAGTAGCAGGCAAAGGTTTTTTAATTATTTTCATTTAAATCATCTCCGTTAAATATTACATCCAATGGAACAGAAAACGTAACTGCAAAACATACATTGTTAAATTCGTCATCCTCTAATCTTTCTGCCGAAATTGGAAGAATATAATTTTCGTTACTATTATTGGCTATTTGGATACCGGCCAAACTATTTATAACATAATCAATATACCATGTTATGTTTTCCGCATTACTTGATTTTATTATTCCCAAAACTGTTAAAAGCATTGTTCTGTTTTGGCGTATTATTTTTTTACATGTAATTTTATCGCCGCTAAAGTTATCCCCTCTATAAATTAGTAACAAAGTTCCGTTAATGTGTGTGTTTTTATAATTCAAAACAGATTTTGGAATTTCAACTTTTACTTTTTTAGCAAGAGGCAGTTGTTCTGCTTTTTCTAAAAGTTTGTTTTTAACAAATAATAAAACTTCATCAATTTTCATATTTGCCTAAAATTTATTTAATTGTTTAATCGAAAACATTCTGTCATTTTCGGTTTAATTTGCATAATAATTTTCTAAATAGCTGTTTTGCTGGTCAACCGGAATAGATATTTTACCCAAAGCAATATCTTTTAACTGACTGATACGGTACATATAAATATTTTTAATTGAGTCGGGAATATTTAATATTAACCGTCTTTTATATAAATAATAAATACTTATATCTCTGCAAATTATTGTTATCAACTTTGGAACTGCCAAACTTGGAAAATTTACTTTATTTAAGATATAACCGTTTATTTCTTCTTCTGCAGTATTTATTTGTTCAGTAATCCTTGATGTATAAATATTATCTTCTGTGGTTAAATTTATATCCTCCGGATTAATATTTTCATCGTTAACCAGTTCAATTATCACTTGCTTAGTTATATCATTTATCAAATCATTTATTGTGCAATACATATTTACCTTTATTTAGAATAATTACATTAAAAAATTATCACTCATTAAACAGAAAGTGTAAAATTAAATAACCGAACTCATCTCCTATGTTCTCACGTTTTACGGAACAGGCTCTTTTATTAAGAATGCAAAGAGACTCAAGAAACCTTAATATTATTTTTCCCCTTTCTGCAAAGTGATAAACAAAAGGAGTGAGTTCATTTACCTAATTGCACGGTCATTTAAGTTTACACCACAAAAAATTCTTTTACCTTATTAACCAATTACAATACCTTTAAGAACAGCTGCGGCTCTATTATTTAACAAACATAAATCGGCGTCTAATTCAACATTATCGGTATAATGATTTCCAACAAGGCCAAGATCGTCAATATTAAGGCCGTTGCTGGTACCAATAGTCAAATCTTTCTTTTCACCAAATCGAACTGCATAAATAGATGTTCCGTTAGAATATGAACCGATAGCTTCATCAGCCGGTATTATTAAATTTCCGGCAGTATTATAACCACCCGAACGAATTGGAACACCGGAAAAGTGAGGAACCAAAGAACCAAATTCATTTTTTTGCCAGTTAATAAATTCGGCTGCTATTGAAGTTAAACGTGTCCAGGCATCTTCGTTCATGTAAAGAACTTGGGCACCGCCGTCTATTTTTGAAATTAACTTACGCAGCGATTCAATAAATTTTTGCTGCGATAATTTTGCGTCATTGCTGTTTCCCATTTCAACCAATAATCCGTCTTCGGCGGCATAAATAATTTGTGAAGCAGGAATAATAGTTGACAAACCATTCCATGATTTTAAGTTAACTGCACTTTTTCCGTTAAAAAATTCGTTTTGAAAGTTTTTACCAAATTCTTCCGCAAAATTTAATAACTGTCTTGCCCTTTCCGAAGGAATATCGCCGGCACGTCTTTCATGAGCTTTATCAATTTCAATTTTATCACCAAAAATTTTAAGATTTAACGAAGCAAACTGAGGATTTGTAATATTGCTGTTCCAATTATCATTTAACGATCTAAACTGCCCTCCTCCTGCAGTTGCTTTTTTACGAGGCATATCACTGTTGCCAACTATTTTATAAAACTCGGCATATTCCAATATTGATGAATATTTCATCATGCTGTTAATAAATGATGTTGATTTAACATCGTTGTTTGAAACTTGTTGTAACTTCATTTTTTTCTCCTTTATAATTTGTATGTTTCGGCTAATAAATCTAATTCGCTTTTTAGCTGTTTGTTGTTATTTTTGATTACCAATTCATCAAATTCAACTCTGTTTTTAATAAGATCAATTATTTCCTCAAACATAAATTCAATTTTACCCTTATTATTCTCTGTAAATTCAGGATTAGCGGGTTTAATAAAATTATATAGCTCCATTAATTTATTCTTTAGGGCGGGTGAAATATTTCCTAAATTAACACTTGAACTAAGTTTTTCCATAAAAGATGAATTTTCAATTTTATCATTCATCTTTTCAATCTTATTATAAATTAATGATTTTTCGGTTTGACCGGCATTTTTATTACCGGTAAGTTTTTCAATTTGATTGTTGATAACTTCTAACTCTGCCTCAATTCGTAAAATATCATTTTCATTTATTTCTTCCGTCTCTTCAAGCAAATCCATCTCTTCGTCAATAAATGAATAACTGCTGCATAAATTTTCTTCTTTAGAAAACGAATAATTACCAAGATTTTTTACAGCTCCGTTTATTCCTTTGGGCAAAAATCCAAAATGATTTACAGTTCCATCCATATTAAAAGATATACTCCTTTCCGGAAATTGGCCATCATTTACAAGCTTTTTAAAACTATTGGCCACCAAACCGGGCATTGCATATAAAGTGTCATTAATCCTTTTTATCTTATTTATATAACCTACAATTGGAATATTTTCTTTAGGATGCCCAATTACAATCGGTCTTTTTTCTTCTTCCCCTAAACTGTTATAATTATTTATTGTTAAATCAATTTCTTCATTTGTCCATAACTTTTCTCTGCCAAGTGAATCGGTTTGAGGGCCTGTTCTAAAAAACGGAATCCATTTCATTGTGTTTACTCCTTGTTGTTAAAATTTACGATGTAAATGTAATTTTCGTAAAATACTTGTTCAAAGGATTCATTCCGTAACCGGTTCATTGAATTAATCACGTAACTGTACAATGAACAATTCTTGGAACTATTTCCTAAACTATTCCATGAACACTTCACAAGACTTCTGCATATATTTTTTTTACTTTTGCATTCAATAATTGAGGAACATAATGATGGAAGAATCAATAATAAAAACAGCATTGACCAATGGCGGTATTTCGGCAATACTATTTATAATATGGTTTTTTACAGTTAAGTATTTTTCTAAACAACATGATGATACAATTAAAATACATCAGGAACAGTTTAATCAAACATTAGAACAGAATAGTCAACAGTTTTCCAAAACCTTATTATTAAATCAAGAACAGCACAAAATTGCCTTACAACAAAATCAAAACACTTTAGATAAAATGTTTACACTTCTTCAAGAGGATGTAAAATATAAAGCATTGTTAGCAGAAACTTTAACTAAACTTGAAAATAAAATTGATACTCAAATAAAAGATTATTGCGGCTAAAGGAAAAATATAATGGAAGAATTAGACAGAATTGAAGCCAAAGAATTATATGTTGAAGTTGGTTTGGGTATTAATACTATTTATCAACTTTTTGAAAGAAAAATTAAATTACGGGTTTTATATCAATGGAAAAAAGAAGATAATTGGGATAAAGAAAGAGTTGTATATAAAATAAAGGATCTTCCGTTAAAAGAAGAATTATACCAATTAGTAAAAACTGCAATTGCTCAGGCAAAATTAAATCCTACTCCTCCGCAAATTTCAGCTGTTTCTAAAGTTTTATGGGCGTTATTAACAGCCGTAAAAGAAATTAAAAACGATAATTTTCTTGATCAAGATGATAATAAGCCTAAATCTATTTCAAAACAAACTATTGAAAAAATTGAACGTGAAATTTTGGGAATGAATTAGTGATTTGTGATTAGTGATTAGTGATTGGTGATTAGTGATTTGTGATTAGTGATTTGTGATTAGTGATTTGTGATTAGTGATTAGTGATTAGTGATTTGTGACTAGTGATTAGTGATTTGTGATTAGTGATTTGTGACTAGTGATTAGTGATTAGTGATTAGTGATTAGTGATTAGTGATTAGTGACTAGTGATTAGTGATTAGTGATTGGTGATTGGTGATTAGTGATTGGTGATTAGTGATTGGTGATTAGTGATTAGTGATTAGTGATTTGTGACTAGTGATTAGTGATTAGTGATTAGAGATTAGTGATTAGTGATTTGTGACTAGTGATTAGTGATTAGTGATTAGTGATTAGTGATTAGTGATTAGTGATTGGTGATTGGTGATTAGTGATTAGTGATTGGTGATTAGTGATTGGTGATTAGTGATTGGTGATTAGTGACTAGTGATTAGTGACTAGTAATTAGAGATTAGTGATTAGTGACTAGTAACTAGTCACTAGCGATTTGAAAAAACACTCTTAAAATGGAGTGATAACAAAACTTCGGAGAAGTTTAATGTCTGTAACAACAAACATAACATATATATACGAGAGGCTGTCTCAAAAGTCAAAATATTGCATATAGGAACTCACCCCCTGACCCCCTCTCTTGGAAATAGAGGGGGAATATAAAGCGTAATTGCTTTGCTATATATTAGTTTTGTAAATACAACAAATATTTATACTGGGGATATAATAATTAAAAATTATTGGGTTAAAGCCCTGATTTACCACTTTTGAGACAGCCTCT
>JAZDHY010000007.1:0-100294 GCA_043805435.1 bacterium | reverse complement strand
TCCCCAGTATAAATATTTGTTGTATTTACAAAACTAATATATAGCAAAGCAATTACGCTTTATATTCCCCCTCTATTTCCAAGAGAGGGGGTCAGGGGGTGAGTTCCCATATGCAATATTTTGACTTTTGAGACAGCCTCTTAAAAAAAGACAGATGTTATGTTAATGTTATCTTTGTAAATTAGGGGATGAAAAAAATAGCGAAACAAATCACTTTTGAAGAGTGGACTATTTGTAACAGTAGCAACTCTCAAACACCGCTTTTCCACTTTGGAGAAGCGGTGTTGGGATTATTAATGTTGTTACAAGCAGCTTGTTCTTACGGTGTACTTTTATTGCGCAGTAATATATGGTTTGGGACTTATCTAATTATACTATTATATAATATGGGATCTAAATAAATAGGAGTGTATTGAATTCCTTGTAAAGACAAATTTTTAACAAAAGCACGCAAATGATTTTGGCTGCCATTTTTAAGTTTATTATAAACATACACAATATCTTGGTTATTAACTTCTTCATTCAATTGATGAATCAAATCCAAAATATCCACTTCTTCAATTAGTGCACCAACTTTTAATGCTTCTATTGCAGACACATTACCCCTGCCGATTAACTGGTTATATAAATTTTGCAAATCTTGATTGGCAAATACTCCCGGTTGATCAATTGCGGACGGATCTTCTATTCCGTATTTATTTAATAAATATTTTATAGCGTTTGTATGTACGGTTTCGCTTTTATTGATGTTTTTAAATATTACCATATTATATTTCCTGTAAAAAACAGAATAGACGTCACGGGCTAACTTTTCTTCTTCGCGCATAAATTTTAAACTTGCTATTTCCGAATCCGACAAATCTAAATATGCAAATTTATCAAGAACAGAGGAATTCAATTCTTGATCTACCTGATCTAAAACGCTATTGTTAGCATCACTGCTGTCAGAAGGATTATTAGCACATCCATATATAAATAAAGACACAATAAAAAGAACTGCTGTTACTACCAATTTGGTTTTCATTTTTTTACTCCATTTTAATTTTTATGTTTTATCTATAATGCCAAAAGCATGCCATCAATAAAAACACTAAAAACTAAACATATTTAGATATAATTCGACATTAATGACGATTGGAATTTACCTGTTGGGCGAATTAAAGAGTAGGCCAATTTATTGACGATAAATAAAAACGGAAGAATTTTTTGGATGGGGATAAGCACCTAATTGGAATAATAATCAACAAAAAAAAATTAAAGCAGATTTTGAGAAATAAATTTAGTGCGTGTAAAACAATTTTAAACCAGTAAAAAGAATAATTTACTGTTAAATAAACAATATACCGATTGTTATATAGTTAAATTAAATCCAAAACGAATTGAAAATATTTAGCGATAATGAATTTTTTACAAGTATTCTATTTGCAGGGAGATAAAATATTTATCATAAAACGTTGTATTCCCCGCAAAAAATTTATTTATTAAAACCATCAAAGGCAGTATAAACGGCTTTAAAAACATCTTCTTCCAATTTATACCAGCCACTGTAAGCACCGTTATTAAAAGTTCCGCCGTTACAAATAAATACTATTCCATAATTTTTTTCTTTAGAAAAATACATATCACTAACCAATCCGTATGCTTCTCCGGGATGACCAATTAAAGTTTCGCCGGGTAAAAGGTCTTTGGTTGTATGATTTGCAAATGCGTACGATTTAAATTCGCCATTCATGGTTATTCCGTTTGACCCGTTATAATTCCAAATACATTGCTGCATAATTTCCGCTGCTTTTTTTGAAATAATTCTTACATTATCCAAAATGCCGTCATGCAGCTGCATCTGCATAAATTTAGCTAATTCCTCGCAGGTAACTCTTAAACCTCCGGTAGGCGAAAATATTACTCCGTTTGTTCCGATAATATAGTTGGAAAGATTACGCGGTGTCGGTTTAACTCCGTAAAAAGCATCCGTTTGTGCCACCCAAATAGAATCAGGCTTGCGGTAAAGAACAGCCAAATCGTCAATATTAATAATATCCTGTACATTAAAACTTCCGTTAATTCCAAGTGGTTTTAATACATTTTGACGTACAACAATATCAAATCTTTGGCCGGTTAGTTTTTCAATAATAGTTCCAATTATTCCAAAATTGATATTGGCATATTCAAAAAAATTATCTTTTGTACTTTTAGTCAACCACATATCGGCGGTATAATACTTTCCGTCGGGTAAAAACAAATCGCGCAGCGTGGGAGGGTTATCACTTTGGGTGGCACTAAGAAACTCGTCATATTTTGAACCGTCAATAATTGTACTTGTGTGTGATAAAATTTTCCGAAAAGTAATTGTATCGTTAGGAAAATTTGGATTACGTAAAACAAAACCCAAATATTGGCTTATATCATCATCTAATTTAAATAAGCCTTTATCATAAAGGGTCATTAAAGCAGTGGTGGTTATCATTTTTGAAATTGATGCTATACGAAATAATGTATTATTATTAACAGGTAAATTTCTTTCAACATCGCGTATTCCAAACCCCTTGGAATATATCAGGTTATTATTTTTTATAACCGCTACAGACATACCAAGCACATTGTTTTCTATAATTGCGTTGGCTAAAAGAGAATCAAGTTTGGTGTTTTGTGCATAATTACAATTAACAAAAAGGATAAACAGAAATAACACAACAAAGCGTTTCATAAAGTTCTCGTAAATGTGATACAAAAATTAATTATTTAATATTTACAATCAGTCTGCTATTTATCAAAACCCTCAAAAGCAGAATAAACGGCAGTAAAAACATCTTCTTCTAATTTTGTACGATTGCTGGAATTTCCTTTTTTTAATATTCCGCCGCTGCAAATAACCACAATTCCAAATTTTTTCTCGCTCGAATAATACATATCGCTTACTAATCCATAAGCCCCGCCGGAATGTCCAATTAAAGTTTCACCCGGAATAAAGTCATATCTTTTATAATTACCAAGCGCATAGTTTTGCATTGAAATACTGGCAGAATCGCAATTTGAGCCGTTATATACCCACTGGCTTTTATGCATTGTTTTGGTGGTTTTTTCGGCAAGTATTCTTATATTTCCTAAAATTCCGTTATTTTGATGAGCGGTCATAAATTTTGCCAAATCAGCGGCCGTAACACGCAATCCTCCGGTTGGTGAAAAAATAACACCGTTAGAACCAATTACATATTTTGAAAAATCGCGGTTCGGTTTAATTCCTTTATAATTATCAAACTGCGGTACCCAAACGGAATTTTCCATACGATAAATTGCTGCTAAATTATTTATGTCATCTAGGTTGTCAACGTTAAAACCGCCGTTAATCCCTAATGGTTTTAATACATTTTCATAAGCAACAACATCAAATCGGTTTCCTGTTAATTTTTCAATAATTGTTCCAGCTATGCCAAAATTTATATTTGCATAAGTAAAATAACCGTCATTTGGACTGTTATCCATCCAAATATCGTCGGTATAAAATTCACCGTCGGGCGAAAATAAATCTGTTAGAGCAGGAGGGTTATCCGTTTTAGAAGCGTTTAAAAAATCATCGTATTTTGAACCGTCTAAAATGCTGCTGGTATGAGAAAGAAGCTTTTTAAATGTAATTGTATCGTTGGGGAATTTAGGATTTCGTAATTTAAATCCAAGGTAGCTGCTAACATCATCGTCTAATTTAAACATACCTTTATCAAACAATGTTAATAATGTGGTTGTTGTAATCATTTTAGAAATTGAAGCAATACGGAACTTGGTGTTATCATTTACAGGCAGCTTTAACTCTAAATCTCTAAAACCATATCCATTATAAAAAACCAAAGAATCGTTTTTTATTACCGCAACCGATAAACCGCAAACCTCATTCTCTTTTACAATGGTTTTTAACAAAGAATCCAAAGTGGTGTTTTGTGAATAAATAGTATTAACAGAAATTAAAAACAAACAAAACATAACAAATCGTAGCATAATTTAATCCATAATTATTTTCATAAGTTGACCAGTAAATTTACAATATATTATTCAAATTTATCATAAATTTATTTATAACAATAAAATGAAATTATTTGAATGTTTTATATAACAATTGGATTTATTACCTTTACACCTTAAAAGTAAATTATTAATTTAGAATAGAGAAGTATAATGGAATACCAACTATCCAAAGATAATTATACAATAAGCACAAAAAAATCAAAATTAAACATAGAATCGGTTGTTTTACTTTTGGCGCAAACATATTGGGCAAGTGAAAGGACAAAAAAAATAATAAATCTTTCAATAAAAAATTCGTTATGTTTTGGGCTGTATGACGGCGAAAAACAGATAGGATTTGCCCGTGTGGTAACAGATTATGCAATATTTGCATATTTGTGCGATGTAATTATTGCCGAAGAATACAGAGGTAAGGGACTTGGTAAATGGCTTGTTGAAAGTATTATGTTACACCCTCAACTACAAGGATTAAAAAGATGGCTTTTGGCCACTCGTGACGCTCATGGATTATATAAACAGTTTGGATGGAGGAAAGTAGATCCACCTGAAAACTGGATGGAAATATTTAATTTAGGGAACAACAATCCTTAGTCTATTACCTTTAGATAATACTTTTTATCATCGGGCACAAAAGTATCAAAAATTTCCTCGTTGTGCGATATTAGTAAAATACCCATACCAAGTTTTCTTTTTTTATCAATCATGGTTATAACTTTTTTAATACTTTCAAAATCCATTCCGTTTACCGGTTCGTCTAAAATTAAAAGTTTTGCATTTAGTGCAAATCCACGCAGTAAATTTAATTTTTGCTTTTGCCCGCCACTTAAGTTAGCAACTTTTTTATTAAGGAAAAATTTAGAAAGCATAGTTGTATCAAACAATTCCGAAAGAATTGATAAAACCGAAACAGATTCATTTTTAATCTTTAATCCGTCAAAAACTTCTTTCACTTTTGTTTTTTGATTTAATGCTTCGTCGGCATGTTGAAAAACCATACTAACAATTTTGCCCCACAATTTATCTTTCCAAATGCTTTTATGGGTTTGTTCATTAATTGATATTCCGTCCAGTTCGAAATTAAATTTATGGGCATTAGTTAAACCAAGTATAATTTTAGCAAATGTTGTTTTACCTACTCCGCTTGGTGCCTTAAAATACACTAAATCGCCCGGTTCAATAATTAAATCCGATTTTACTGTATATGTGTTGTTTTTAAATATTGCCATGTTTTTGCCAAAAACGGCAAAATCTTTATCAAACCTTAAAATTCTTTGTTGATTTGGAAAATCAATTCCTGAAACCCGTACAGCAATACTTTTTACCCAATTTAAATATTCGGCCGGTAAAAAATTACGAATTGATAATTTATTGTTTTCCGAATACAATTCGTTAAATTCAATAAAAGGTAAAAGATTTTTAAAGTTTTTATGAAAAAAGGAAATAATGGAATAATCATGAGTAATAAATGTAACTGTAAAAGGTTTTTTTATAAATTTTTCGCAAATGACGGCAAGAAAAACATCTCTATAATAATTATCCAAATTCCCTGTCGGTTCGTCAAAAACAAAAAGTCCGTTGCCCGAAGTTTTGTTATTTTGCATTAAATTGATTTTTTTTAATGCCATTAAACACAAAACCCGCTGCTTTTCTCCACCGCTGGGTCTATATGGTTTGGGATATATTTTTAATAAATTTTTTAAATGCGAGCTATCGGTTCCTTTCCATAATTTTTTAAGGTCTTCTACTTCAGATTCGGCTAAAGAAAGCTGTCCTTCATTTAATTGTTCTTCCAGAGTAATTAAAGGGTGCAGATGTGTTGAGGGCTCTTGAAAAACAAAAAATCCGTTTTTTATTAATTCGCCGGTATCTTTGTTTTTAATGTAGCTCAAATAATCTTGTTTATTTATTTTGATGTCAAGATCCTCGGGGTCCAAAAGACCAAAAATTGCTTTTGAGATTAAAGATTTTCCAATCCCCGATTCTCCAAACAAAAATGTTATTTTTTTATCAGCAATTGTATAATTATCAATATTTACTAATGATTTATTATTCTTTTTTATTTCTATTTGAAGCTTTAAGTCCATTATTTATCTGCTTATTCTTTTAATAAAACCATTAGAAATTTTAAATACGCTTAATAAAGTAAATACAATAACAAAAGCCACCGAAAGTCCCTGCAGGTGTTTAAAAAGCAGATTAACACCATATAAAGGATCTGTTAAAGTCTTACCCAATGCAAGAATATCTTGTTTGCTATCCATTTTTGCAAGAAGACTGCCCAGCGTAACAGGGAAATTACTTAAGCTTACATCATTGGATAGACCCACCGATACAATAAAATCGATGCTGCATTGTAAAAATAAAGCAACACCAAACAATGATAATAATTTATGAAAAATATTTGCAATACTGTTTTTAAATAAAATTTCAAAGTTTATTATTCTAAATTCACTTATACCACATACAAGCATTGCGGGATAAAAATCACTTTTTTTATAATGCTCAATACGCGCTTCAAGTTCATCATATAATTCTAAAAAAACAAAAATACTAATTATAAAAGCTATAAATATTAATACCGAAACCTCGTTTTTAAAAAGTTCCTTATCTAAAATAAACGTTAATAAAACATAACCCAAAAGCACGCCAAGTATTTGTGGAACCGAACGTATAAGATTTATTATAAAAGTTAAAATATAATATCCCGTTGCTTTATTGTTGGATCGTAATTTGAAAGCTGTATTTACAACTCCCCATGCCAGCAGCACAGAAAAAAGAATTACAAAAAATCCTACCACAAAAGAATTTAAAAAAGCTTTTTCTAATAATTTAAATGCGGGTTTATTTAAAAATAATTTATCCCATACAAGCATTAGCTGAATACCAACAAGCCAAAACAATAACCAACGTAAATCGTTTTGGTTTTCAATATTTTTTAATAAATTAATTTTTGTTTTCATATTTTTTCGAATACCTGTAATACCAAAAGTCTACAAATAACTCCATCATTTTAACTGTAAAAAATATTAATAAAACAATAAATATAACAACATCATATTGTTTATATAAAACGTTTTGTAATAATTCGTAACACATATAACCTTGTATATTTAATGCCATTTCAATAATAATTAGTCCGGTTATTAAAAACGAAGATAACGCTTTAATATTTAGTATATTTTGATATTTAGCATTTATGTATATATGATGAAAAACATGATTGGGAAACTTTTTATTAAAATTAAATATCTTAATATATTTAAAAATAGAGCTGTGATAATTATTATTTAATCCTTTTACAATTGCAGTTTCAACGTACCCTGTTTTGCTTTCCGAAGTTAATAATGAAAAAAATTTGTAAGCATAATTAATTAATAAACCGTTAGTAAAAACCGCCAATAAAATCATAAAAAAAACAGAATCGGTATTAACACTTGTTTTAATAGAATAAGCAACAACATAAGCCGGAGAGAAGATAATTAAGTAAGCCGCAATTTTAATTGTGCCTTTAAGTACCGTAATGATTGTTTTTTTGAGATATTCTGTCCTTTGTTGTTTTGGGAGGTCGTTTTTTTTATACTCCTTAAAATAAGATATTGATTCGTGGAGATAAGAAGTGCGTCCTTGTTTAATTTTTACAAATCTGATAATGGCAAAACTTTGAGCAAGATAATGTATAATAATTATTACGGTAAGATAAATAAATAAAAAGAGAACATACATTCCCAAAATGTTTTTTATTTTATTTGCAGTTAATCCCTTTTCTTCGATACCTGTTTTTTCGTTTATGCTGGTAAATTTACTTAAACGATATTCATCAATATCATAAACAAGATTATTATTTTTTTGAATATCGTGTGGATAATAAACGTTTAGCACATCATTAAATAAATTTTTTTGGTAAGAATCGCTAAAATCTATCAAACTTAAATCGTAATATTTTTTAATCACAATATTGCTGGTTTTTTTTTCGGTACTATTGGGTATTAAATAATAAAGTAAAATAAAAATTAACGCAACAAATACAATACTAAATAGATGCTCTAAAATTTTTCTTTTCATCTATAATGTCCTAAAAACCGATAATAATTTTATTTGCCGATAATTTCACTTTTAAATCCGTTCCAAGTACAATATTTTGAATCTGATTTATTAAATATTTATTACTATTCTCAAAAGTATTAGAATAATGTGTTAAAACAGCTTCAATACTGTAATTATTTGTTTTAATAACCCACAAAGGAGCAATTAAGTTTTTTTCGTTTTCGGTATTAAAAAAAGCATAAAGTTTTTTAAATAATTTATTACTCTCATTAAATTTAGCAGCAATTTTCTCTTTTAATTCCGATGAAATTATTTTAGCTCTATTTGCCTTTTTGTTATTAATTATGTTAAAAAAACTATTATTTCCTCCCGACAAGTTAACTTTTCCATAAGTATTATTTTTTACTAATTTACAATAGAATAAATTAGCATCCTCAAAAATACGTATTAAAACATCCCCTTCGTTAAGAAAGATCTCTTTTTTTTGAATCATATTGTAAAACAATAGTTTATTATTGGTTAAGACAATAATTGAATCATAATAAGTTTTTTTATCATTAAAAAAAAACCATTCGCCCGATTTAGCTTTATTGTAATAATCACCATTTGCATCTTTAACAAAATAATACGATTCGTTATTGACGTCTAGTTCCATATATCCGCGTACTCCGTCATTAAACAAACCGGATGACTTTTTGACCTGATAAGGCTTATACGACGAGAATAATTGTTTTTGGTTACCGGAAATTGCCTGCTTAAATTTATTATAAATTACAAGATTTTGAGGTTTTTCAATAATTACAAAATCGGCAATTTTTTGCGAATAAATTGGCAGCAAATAAAAAAAGTATAAAATTAGTATTAAATATTTAGTCATGGTTGCAATAATAAACTGTTTAAATAATAAATGCAACATTTTTAAATTTAGAGAAGCACTTCACTTATGTTAATTCCGGTAGTTATTTGTTGTTTTTGTTAACCTGAGATTAAATTTTACATAAGCACTAACTAAAAACATAGCTTAAAATTCAAAAGAAGGAACTTTTCTCTTAATCTTTCCGCAGCAGAAAGTTAGGGAAAAGTTCCATTAATTACGCCTTCTTCAAATTTTTACATAGTCTCTATTAAAACAGTTACCGTAATTTTATTTTTTCTTTTCTTTCCACTTTTCAATGGTAGAAAGCTGAGAGGCAACACCATATAGATTAATACTTTGTTTATCAAATTGAGTACTAAAATACGCAAGAGACGGAACAGAAAACAACCAAGCGCCAAGATTTAATTCGTTTTCCATAATATCAATTCGTGAAGAAAATTCTTGTTTATCACCAATTTCGCGAGTTGACATAAATCCATAAACATATTCACTAAAGAGTCGGAATTTTTCGGTTTCCGGCGAGTTCCCATTTAAATCAATTCTACAAAAATTATTATCTCCTCTTAAGGAAGAATAATCGAGCATCTTTTTGCCCGATTGGTCATCTCTTGTGCGCAGATTTATTTTATATGTTTCTAAATTTGGTTCTCTAAAAAATACGTCATATAAATCAAACAAAAAATTACTTCTATAACCGGTAAATGCCACAAGAACGGCATCATAATTTCCGTTTTTAATATCACTGTTTTGAACAGCTTTGACTTTTATTTTTCCTCTGGTTAATGACGGATCGTTTAATATTTCTATTAATTCGGAATATTCTTCTCGATATCCATAATTAACACAAGCGGCAATTCTAATTGTGTCGGGCAATACCGATAAATCGGGTTGCGAATTGTTTTGATTAGGCACAACAATTTGTTCTTCAACATAATAAGTTGATTTTGGAAATACACTATTGTTAATATAATCGGAATAATTATTTTTATTGCCTTTATAATCAACTATGTGTCTTTGTTGTTCGGTGCCTATTTTGTAAAACCGGTTTACAATATTTTGGTTGTTAATAAGTGATTTTACTGCTATACGCTGATTTAAATTAAGCCTTTGAGTGTTAAACAATACTGCAAAAAAAGTTGTACTTATACTGGACTTGTAGAAATAATCTTCTTTATCGGCAAGAATTGGTGAAACGCTTCCAAACGGAGTATCAAGCATAACGTTAATATTAGTATTGCTTAATTCTGTTGTAAAAGTACTGTTATCTACATACGGAGCTAAATTCAAAAATGAAATAGCAGCAAGTCCTTCCGGTTTTTTATAATAAGCCGGATTTCCTTTTTCGTTTGGAATAGGCATATAATTGCCGGTTCCAACGTTGTAATTAAGTGCATTTAAGTCGCTGTTTTTGGGCAATATTTTAAATGATAAAACTTCTTTAATATCAACTTCGGTCCAAATTCTATCACCTTTGAACTTAAATCGTATAATATTATTTGCATCGGGACCTTCAAAACCAACCTCATTCATGGCTTGAGAAACTAAAATATAATCGGGTGATAAACTTCCTAAACTTTGTATTCTGTGTAAAGTAAAATTCAAATCTTCGGCCGTAAAATCTGAAATAGAAAGGGGAGTTATTTTAACATCCTTACCGTCAACTTCAGTTCTAAAACTATCACTCCATTTAATGTTTGGTTTTAATTTAACCGAAACAACATTGTTTTCGTCTATTCCCAGCAATTCTCCCAAGCCGTCTTCATAAACAATACCGCTTGCGTTTGCCGAAACATTAAACAAGCCGTCAAATTGTACTTCGTCAAGTTTATCGGCAAGCGGGTTCGAATTTGGCAGATGAGGATCTACGGCTGGTTTTTGATGTGAAATATAAGGAATAACAATTTGGTCCGATAAATCTTTTCTAAAAATAAAATAAAGAACAATTCCAATTATTACTATCGAAACACCTGATATAATCATTACTTTTTTATTTTTCATAATACTCCTCGTCAATTCGTATAATTAATTTTTCTTAATAATAGGTTTTTGAGCCATTGCGCTAACTTTAAAAACTTTAAATCCGGGATACTTAAATCTTACTTCAAGAACGTTTTTGCCGTCTTTATCCATCTGAACCGGTGAAATTTGAGTTTCGTAGCCGTTTGATGAAGTTGGTGAAGTAATTTTAACACGGCCTTCGTTTTTAATAAGATTATTGTTTATGGTAATTTTTTCAAACCATTGTTGATTGTTCGAGTTTTTTGCCACTTCATCGGGTAATTTAATGTTTATATCAAATACAGGAAATTGCGCATCAGAAGGAATTTGAAGACGCATTTTAAACATGTACTCATTCATTCCGCTTTTATTGGTTGTAACAGGAAGAACATAAACCTCTCTGTAATCCATAGGTTTTGTAATCCATTTAGGAACATTTATATCGCATTCGTCAATTATTGTATTAATGGTCTTATCTGTTCCTTTATAATATCGACCATGTTCCACAATTGCTCTTGCTTTTTCAACACCACGGTTATTTATGTTTTTAACAAAATCTTGATAAATATTACGTACTGCGTTTTCCGGAAGCTGATAATATTTCATATTGTCTAAATAACTTTGAATTTGGGCTCTTTTATTTTCTAAATCACCACTTCCTTTTGAAGAAAATGATAACTGATGTACAGGCACAAAAGCAGAGTCTTCGTATAAAGCTTTTATGTTTGTAATAGTCATTTGATTGCGAGCAACAAATGAATCTACAGAAACTTTAGACAATCTTTTAACGGATTCATATAATTCCCCTTCACACTGTTCAACCACCTGGTTTTTTTTGTGTTCTATGTTTTTGTTGCTTACAAATCCTTTTTCGTTAAATAACCCTCTTAAAGTTTGTTCGGCTAATCCAAAGCCGTATTTTTTCATATTATTTCTAATAATTCCTTTTTGTTGTTCAATATATAAATTATCAAGTTCGGTATATTGATTTAATAAATAATCCAATTCTCTGTTTTCATTCAAAATACCCAGCATATCTTTATACATCTCATCACGCTTCAAATTGTTTAATCTGGGCACCAATACTTCGGCCACCTGAAAACCAAGTTCAAGTCGTATGGTATTTCTTTTTGCATTTGTTACAGCTTTATTTATCAAATCCGTACAATTTAACGAGCTAAATCTTTCAATTTCAGCCGATTCTACTGACGGAACAATACTTTTCATTTCTCTAATAATATCTAAAACTTTAGGATAAAATGAATTGTTTGGCCACAAAGGAGTATCTTTAAAGGCTGCCTTCATTTCTTGTTCTTTATGATAATAAACTTCCATTTTTTTTGCTTCACTTTCAAACTTGTCAATATAATCCGCAATATCCGTAAAATCGGCAGGAACAACTTTTGAACAAAGTTTGTACAATTTTTCTACATTACTAATACCCGGATTGAAGTTGAATGGTTTAATATCATTTTTCTTCTGCAAAATTGAATAATAATAATTATAGGCACCTGCTAATTTTTGTGCAAATTCCTTTTTAGCTTTTTCGGTAACTCCGGCAGTAAACCTGTTTGGATATGTCAACATCTCTAACATTTTTTCATTGGCATCCAAAAATGTTCCAAAGTTGTTTTTAGACTCATCCACGCTTTTAAAGCAAGTTAATACCAGATTGTAGTTCTTCAAAAACTCCAATTCATCATCAACATTACCTCTTAAATCAATATAATTTTTATAAGCCGCATCTCCGGTATTGGCAATATTATCGGGAAAGATGTTTTTTAATTCATCCAATTCTCTATTCATTTTTTCGATATTTTCTTTTCTTCTGTTCAGCGTGGAAAGTTCTTTATCAAAATCAAAATTGTCAAAATTATAATTTATACTTATTGCTTTATAAATTGATCTGTTGGTAATGTTTTCGTTAAGTATTTGTTTGTAATCGGCATATTTTACTTCAAATTTAAATCTCCAGATTGGAGAATACCTATAATTCATGCTTAAAAGTATGTCATTTTTTACATCTTCAATAACCCAATAATAAAACTCTTTATCTTGTCCTATTCTATAAACTAACAAACTATCAATACCGTTACTTTCATCGGTAAGTTTTTTTATATCACCTTTTCCGTCATCAAAAAAATCGGTAAAGTAGGAAGTTATTGAGGGTTTACCCGAGGTGCTTAATATAACATAAAAATTCTTTTCAATAGCTTTTGGAAACTTGATAAAATATTTATCACCCTTTTTAAGTTCAAAATTTTCATCATCATCCTTTAATTGTATATATCCTTTCTCTATTGGGCTCAATTCAGGATCTGGCACTAACTCTTTAAAAGTAGAACATCCCACCGCATAAAACAATACAAACACTAATATTAATCTCAATTTCATAAAAACTCCGTTTTATTTATTGCTAACCTTTAAAATCCTAATTATAACATAGTAATTTATTAAATTATTTTAATATAATAAAGGCTTTAAAAATAGCTGTGATGTAAAATACATTTAATATTACTCTAAATGGGATAGAAAATGAATATTTAAAAAAATAATAATGCTTATAAGTTTAGTATTTTGTAAATTGTAAATTACCAAAATGATTATTAACTATACTATGCTCTTATGACAGAAAATATTATTAATGATAGAATTAAAACGCTTGAAGAGGAAAATAATCTGCTAAAAAACGAACTTGCAGCTTATAAAAAAAGCCAGTCTCCAAATTTGGATGACAACATCAAGTTTCGTAAAATATTCGATTCTTCTCCCGATGCAATAATTCTTTTAGACACTACCGGATTAATTGTTGATGCAAATGATAAAGTATGTGATTGGCTTGGGATACCCCATCACCAATTAATTAAAAGCGATGCTTCGGGGTTACCAATTTTTACGCTTAAAACCAAAAAGAACCTTTTTGCTAAAATTGAAGAACATAAAATGGGCATATCTATACGTCCTTTTGAAATTGAAGTGTTTACTCAAAATCATTTAATTTTAATAGGATTAACAAATATTGCTACAATTTTTAGCGAAAAAAAAGAACCGATAAATTACATTGTTCATATTTCGGATATTACGGAAATGAAAGCCGCTCAAAAGGCATTGTTGGAATCCGAAGAAAAGTTTAAAATTGTTTCGGAAAGCAGCGGTGATATTATTTACCGTTTAAGATATGAAACTATGGAGTATGATTATCTTAATCCTGCTTTTCAAAAAATTACAGGTTATACTCTTAAGGAGATAAATAAAATTAAATTCCCGTCAATTGTAAAACAAGTAGAAACAATTGATGATTATTCTTTAGAGCAGATGAGAAACAGAAGAATTGAGCGAAACATTGACGAGTATAATGCCGACTACCTTATTAAAGATAAAGCGGGTAATTTAAAATGGCTGCGCGACCATTCTAACCCTTGGTATAATGAAACCGGTAAAATTATTGGATCTATTGGCATTTTAGCCGATATAACCAACCGTAAAAAACTTGAAGAAGATCAAAAAAAATATGTTGAGGAACTTGCTTTAAGCCGCGATATGGTTGAGCAACATGCCTACGAGCTTGTAGAACTTAATCTTAAATTAGAAGATAGTGAAGAAAAATTAAAAGAATTAAATGCAAGTAAAGACAAATTTTTTTCCATAATAGCACACGATTTAAGATCGCCATTTACTACATTAATTGGATATACGGAAATTATTGAAGAGGATTTTGAAAACTTTTCAAGAGAAGAATTAAAAGAATCTATTCATACCATATATAATACATCTAAAAAAATATTCAGTCTTTTGGAAAATTTATTAAGCTGGGCAAGAATTCAAACCGGAAGGATGCCATTTAATCCGACTTCAATTAAACTTTTTGAAGTTTGTACCGAAATAATTAGTCTTTTTGAAGAAAACGCCAAGGCAAAATCAATATTTTTAAATAGTATGGTCAAAAGAGACATTTTGGTTTTTGCCGACTCCAATATGATTGATACCGTTATAAGAAATCTTGTTTCAAACGCCCTTAAATTTACTCCACAAAACGGTTCAATAACTATTAGTGCAATTCAAAAGGAAAATTTTATTGAGGTTTCTATTATTGATACAGGAAATGGAATTAAAGAAACCAACTTGAATAAACTGTTTAAAATTGACGAGCATGTGACCACCCTTGGAACAAACGATGAAAAAGGGAGTGGACTAGGTTTAATTTTATGTAAGGAATTAGTTGAAACAAATGGCGGAAAAATTTTTGTTGAAAGCACATTAAATGTTGGAAGTAGGTTTTATTTTACCCTACCAGTTCCTGTGGTGCAGCACCAATAATATCGTTGGTTACTGTTTCCTGTTGTGTAGTGTTTTGTACAGTATCATTTACTGTTACTTCCTTGTTTTCAATTTGTGTTACCTCTAAAGCTTCTTCCGTATTTTCTTCAATTATTTCCTGTATTGAAAGTGTCATTTCTAAATCTTCATTTTCGTTTAGTTTGATTTGGGTTGTTTCTTCCTTTTCGCGTTTTGGTGTTAGTAAAATTTCTTCGGCATCTTTCTTTTTAGTCATTAATTCCTTAAACAAAGCTAAAGTAAGTATCATATAAATTAGTTCTTTTAAACTTTGCCCCGGTTTAGAGGAATCATCAATACTCATTAAATCTTTTAAGTCTTCATCTTCAAAAACTATTCCTGTTAATTTTTTATTTTTATCTCCACCAATATCCATAACTCTGCTTACTATTCTTTTCATAAATTTGATTATGTCTTCTTTCGATTCACTTTTTTGAACAGAAAGTTCGCTTCCGGTTTTAAAGTTAAACCCAAAATTTACTTGATACTTTTTTGTTTTTGTAATTCCGTCTTCTGTAACATCTTTTGAATAAATAAAACTAAAATTTGTTTCTAGTTTTTTTTCTTTTAACGAATAAAAGCCATTTGCGTGTAAATCTAAAACTTCGTTATCCGAATAAGCCAAGTCGAATTTAATACCATCTTTACTTAACACGGCATTGGAACCGCCAATAATAAACGGCAGCTTGGATATTTGTTTTCCCATTTCCGAAATTGCAGAAACGTCTTCAAAAGTAGTACTTGAAGTTGTAATTTTTGAATTGGTTTTTAGTAATTTGTCTGTAAAATATAAAGGTAGATAATTTGTTATATCGCTTGTGCTAATATTAAGTGCCATTTTACACATCCATGTGTTTTTTTTATATTATTATCGAGCGATTTTAATAATTTTAAAGTGGTTAAAACTTTAAAATTTATTATTATTTTCGACTATATATGTATACGATAAAATTTTTAAGTTTATGTCTTATTTAAATACAATATTTTTAATTATACTAAAATAATACAGTATTTTAATTAAAAAACGCTCTTTTCTGCTGTTTTTTTTTGCACAAATTTTTCTATGAAAATTAATAACTTTAAATATAGGTGAATATATGAACAAACATATTAATACATTTTTCTTGCTTCTACTGTTAACTTTTTCTTTTTTAGTTTCTGCTAAAATTGAAGCACAGAAGGTAGGAGATTATCAAATTGATTTTTTAGGTGTAACTTATAACTATCAAGCAAACACAACCACATTTAGTTATAAAGTAACCGGAGACGGCAACGGTAAAGATTTATCACATTGGGTTGTGGCTTTATGCCCGGACCATCACGTTGTTTCCTCTAATTACAATTACGAGGTTAATACCGATCCCAGAACAGGTGTTTATGGCATTAAATGGGATGTATCTGTTTCCATTAACGGAACAAAAACTTTTACTTTTGCATTATCCGGTATTTATCCTGTAGTAAATGTACAGGCGGCCGTAAAAGCCGGAACAACCAATTACTATGGAAACATCCCGGGACCTGATTGCGATGTGCAAACACCCGCAGCTTTAGGCAATAAAGTTTTTTTGGATTTGGATCAAGATGGAATTCAAGATACTAACGAACCCGGAGTTGCCGATGTTAATGTAAAATTATATAACTCTTCAAATGTATTTATTGCTGAAATGCAAACATCAAACACGGGAATTTATAGTTTTTTAAATCTCACACCGGGTGATTATTATGTAAAATTTGGTTTACCTGCCGGATATGCATTTACTCTTAAAGATCAGGGCAGCAATAACGAACTGGATTCGGATGTTGACCCAACCACCGGAAAAACAGTTGTCACTACTCTTTCTAATGGAGAAACTGACAATTCATGGGATGCCGGAATTTATATTTTAACAGCAAAAATAGGTAATTTTGTTTGGAACGATGAAAATCAAGACGGAATTCAAGATAGTAACGAAACCGGAATTGCAGGAGTTACAGTATCATTATATAATTGCAATAATAGTTTTGTTAGTTCAGTAGTTACTGACAATTTTGGTGTATATTATTTTGAAAATATTACACCGGGTGATTATTATGTTAAGGTTAATCTTTTAGACAGTTATGTTTTTTCGCCCAAAAACCAAGGTGCTAATTCCGAAAAAGATTCGGATATTGACATTGTGACAGGCAAAACGGTTTGTACAACTCTTAGCGCAAACGAAACGGATTTAAGCTGGGATGCAGGTTTGTATATTCCAACTCCACAAATTGCTTCAATTGGTGATTATGTTTGGAACGATACCAATAAAGACGGTATTCAAAACCAAAACGAATTGGGCATCAACAATGTAACGGTTAAGCTTTACACTTGCAGTAATGTATTTGTTTCCTCAACTGCAACCAATAATCTCGGGAAATATCTTTTTGAAAATATTCCTGTTGGCGATTATTATATTAAGTTTATTTTACCCGAAAATTTTATGTTTAGTCCAAAAGACGCCGGATTAAACGATTTGTCCGATTCGGATGCTGATTTGACAACAGGAAAAACAGGATGTTATACACTTGTTGCCGGTCAAACAAATTTATCTGTTGATGCAGGTTTGTACGAAATTCCACAAATTCAACAAGCAGATTTAAGTTTGGTAAAAACTGTTAACAAAAACAATCCTGAACCGGGTGAAACAATTACTTATGGTTTAACTTTAAGTAATGCAGGTACTTCAGCTGCTACAAATGTAACTGTTTCGGATGTATTACCAAACAGTATCGAATTTTTATCCGCAACCGCGTCACAAGGAAGTTATGATTTTAATACCGGAATTTGGACAGTTGGAACCGTCAACGCTAACCAATCGGCCGATCTTTCTATCTCGGTTAAGGTTAAAACTAGTGTTGCCGGTAATAGTATTGTAAATTTTGGTGCAGCAACCGGATTTAATGTTTTTGTTTTAGGAAATATGAGCCAGCCTTCTTCCGATACCGAAGGAAAACTTGCTGTTGGTGGAGATGCTTATTTTTCAAATTATAGTGTTGGATATCCATTACCAAATTCAAATGGTGCGGAAGATGTTTTAGTTGTTGGCGGAAATCTTACATTTATTTCCGGTGGTGTTTATGGCGGAAATGCGGTTTACGGAAACAACACTAATTTACCGCAAATGGTTGTAAGTATTACTGATGGAGTATTAAGAAAAGATTCTCCAATTGATTTTAATGCCGCAAAAATACAATTACAAGAACTATCTGCACAGTTAAGTACAAATGCTCAAAACGGTACGGATAGCTTGCAATATGGTTGTATTTATTTAACCGGAAACAATCCTTTTATTAACGTATTCGAAATAAGCGGAGAAGTTCTATCGGGTGCAAATGATATGAGAATTAATGTTCCAAACAGCTCTGTTGTTTTGGTTAACATAAATGGTGAAAGCATTGAATGGAAAGGTGGTTTAGTACTATCGGGTACCACAACTACTAACGTATTATACAATTTCTACCAAGCTACTAACTTATTCATTCATAATATTGATATTCAAGGCACTGTTTTTGCTCCTTTTGCTGATGTAAATTATCCTAGCGGTGTAATAAATGGTCAATTTATTGCCAACTCGATGGTTGGAGCCGGACAATTTAACAACTCGTTATTTGTAGGAAACATTCCGGGCGAAGTTAATATTGTTAATAGTGCCGAAATTAAATCTTCTGACCAGTTAGATCCTGATTCAACCCCTAATAATGGAGATATTACCGAAGACGATTTCAGCAAAGTTGTGGCAATTGTTAACTATGCAACAGACCCTAATAATGGATCGGTACCACCAAGTGGTGCTACATGGCAGCAAGTTACTTCGTTTGCATCAAACGAAATTATTTGGACATTAACTTTTGACATGCAGGGAAATTTATTGGCCGGTACTTGGGGCGGTAAAATTTATCGTTCTAATGATGGCGGTACTAATTGGACTAGAATTAACGAAAATATGAATGTTGCTTATATTTGGGGTTTAGAAGTTGACAGCTTAAATAATTTGTATGCTGCAACCAATTCGGGACTATACAAGAGCACTAATGGTACAGACTGGACAATTATTGGTCTTGACGGCAGCGATGTAAGAGCCTTTGCGATTGATAAAAATAAAAACTTATATGCAGGAACTTGGGGATTGGGTATTTTTAAGTCAACAGATAACGGAACTTCATGGGTTGAATCGAATACCGGATTAAATAGTCTTGCAGTTCACGCTTTAACCGTAAATAGTGCTAACGATATTTTTGTTGGAACTTTTGGCGGCGGAATAAGCAAAACACACGATGGTGCTGCCAACTGGATTCCTATAACCGGAACGTACAGTTATATTTGGGCACTTGGTGTTAACTCTAATGATATGTTATTTGCAGGTTCGTATAGTAATGGTTTATATACTTCTTCTGATAACGGTGTAACATGGAATCATGAAAACGGTATCAGTTCTAATTATATTTATGCTGTTTCCGTCGATACTTCCGATAACGTGTTTATTAGTGCTTGGGATGGTGGTGTATATTATTATTCCGACGTTGTAACCGAATCGACATGGAAAAATTTTGGAATGAACGGTTTTGGAGTTAGCTCTATTGTAATATCTCCTGATACTCGTTCACTTTATGCAGGTACATCAGATGGTCGGGTTTACATCATGGATAATCCGCTAACTGAAGTAAAAGACATTAATGTTATTCCAACCGAATTTTCATTAAGTCAAAATTATCCTAATCCATTTAATCCGACTACTAATATTAAAGTTAGTATAGCAAAAGCAGGTTATTACGAATTGAGAGTTTATAATATACTTGGTCAATTAATAAATGTACCTTTAAGAGGTGAATATAATCCGGGTAATTATCAAGTTACTTTTAA
The DNA here is from genome assembly GCA_043805435.1 of bacterium. Taxonomy (GTDB): domain Bacteria; phylum Bacteroidota; class Ignavibacteria; order Ignavibacteriales; family Melioribacteraceae; genus JAEXOD01. The sequence continues at coordinate 80,150 of JAZDHY010000007.1, read as the reverse complement.
TGCTGTAAATTATGCATCAGGAGTTTATATCTATCAATTAACAGGCAACAATATTAACCTTACCAAAAAAATGATGCTTTTAAAATAATTCTTAAGTTAAAATGTTTAATTGACTATCAAAAAATCGCAGAATTTTATTCTGCGATTTTTTTTTTGATTAACTAAGATATGTGATATTTATTTAACGTAATGGTTTAATGTTTGCTCGGTTATATTGCGTTTGACCCTGTTCGGCGGATAAGTTTATTAAAACCTGATATTAACCCGGATTTTGCAATAGAATTGATATTTTTAATTACCCCTGCCGATAAGTGAGAAAAAAAAACTCGGGGCTGAAGCCCGTTATATTTGTATCGTTAGCCCCCGGCATGAATGCCGGTTTACTAAACTTTAGGTTAGTTTACCAACCTTTAGGTTGGGGTTATTTAAACGAGGATAGATAATAACCTAAATAGTTTAATTCTAATGAGCTATAAGGGTTTTTAATAGCCGCTTTCTTTAAGACATGGGGTGTGATAACCAAAATATATAGCCTTTAGTCCTGAGTTGATGAATATTATTGTTAAATTATTTTGCCCAAAGTAATTTTATTTACATGAATATAATTAATGCAATTAAATTTTCAATAACCTTATATTAATAAAGCGATTACTGAATATTATAATATCTAATGCAAAAGTTGGGATTAATCAATACAATGATTTTTTTATAGTAATTCCAAATTAATTACAAAAAAATACAAATCGTGTATAATTGTAACTGTTGATATATGCTTGCATATATTTAGTACCGTCATGCAGAAATAAATGTAAATAGGAGAACTCTTTTAACAGAGCCTGTTTACTTCCGATATGTTGTTTTACATTAAAATTTACAATAAATTTAAAACAAAAAAACCACTAACAACAAAAGTTGTTAAGTGGTTTTTTGCACACCAACTATAGTAACTAATTTATAACGGGATTTGCTAATAAAACTTCATCAATGGCTTTTATTAAAGTAGCTTTTGGCAAGGCACCTTTAGCCATTTGCGGTTTATCTGCTTTAGGAACAAATAATAATGAAGGAATGCTTTGAATACCGAATATTGAAGCAAGCTCCTGCTCGGCTTCAGTATCAACTTTATATACTTTAATTTTGCCTTCATATTCTTTAGAAAGCTCTTCTAAAACAGGGGCTACCATTTTACACGGCCCGCACCAATCTGCATAAAAATCTATTAAACAAGGTAATTCGCCTTTATAATTCCATTCTGTATTTTTTTCATAATCAAACACTTGAGATATGAATTTTTGCTTTGTTAAATGCTCAGTCATTATTTTCTCGCTTTTTATCAAATACTTAATTAATTTATTTACTTATCAGTATGATGTTAAGGTAAAAAAAAGGATTCAAAAGAAAACGTTTTATTTATAGTATATTATTTAGTAATTTTATTATTATAATATTTAATATGAGTTAAAGATGAATTATTTTAAGATGCTTATTTTATTGCCCGTATTTATTTCATGTACAACCAGTACCGAAAATGAAGAAAAAAAAGTTTACCATGCTTATGGTGAAAATCAATTTGTCGAAAATACAAATCTAAATGCAGAATTGGGCGGAGTTATAGTAACCCGGCTTGAAGATTTAGGCGCACCAACCTCGGATCTGTACAAAGATACAGGCGGAAGCGGAGTTGATGTTATTCCAATTACGGTTGGCAAAAGCGGAACTTATACTTTTACCAGAGATTCGAGTTTAAATTGTTCCTTACGAATATGGAATTATTCAACCAGCCAGTATATTGAAATATTAACTGCTGAAGAAACTTCTAAAAGTATTTTATTAAATCAAGGAAGTTTCCTTTTACAATTTCGTTCAACCGTTAATTATATTGATAGTGCAAAAGGATTTCAAAATGTATTTCTTTATCCTCCAACCGGAAAAGATAATATTTTTAATCTCCAACTTTCACAATACGAATGTAAAAACAGCAATTTAGCATCAATTGATTTAACAAATTATGATTTGCAAAAAGTAGATCTTTCCGGTTCGGATCTTTCAGAAGCAACTTTAAGAAATATTGATCTTAAAGACGGAATATTTGTAGGCACTAATTTTCATGCAAGTGTTTTATATGCCGGAAGGTTGACTTATGCCAATTTTCAAAATGTTGATTTTTCTAATGCAGATATGCAATATTGTTATTTAAGTTTTTCGGATGTACGAGGTGCAACATTTTGTGATGTGCTTTATTATGGCTGGATTGTTGGTGGAGTGATCCACGATAACACAACTCAATGCTGGCCAATTTCCAATTAATAGGGTGTTTATATGAAAGTATTACGAAATATTTTGATTTTATTATTTGTATTAAACGGCTTTTTACCTGCACAAACAGAAACCAATATAATTAATGAAGTTGTACAAAGTGTAAATATTGATTCATTATTGTTTTATGTAAAAGAACTTACCGGCGAAGTTGATGTTATGATAAATAATCAGCCAGTTAGAATTTTATCACGTCATAAAAACAATCCCGATAATGCAAAAGCAGCAGATTATTTGTATCAAAAACTAACTGCATATAACTTGCCGGTATATAAACAAGATTTTAGCAGTACAGGCAGAAACATTTTTGCGGTTCAACAAGGAAATAAGTACCCTAATCAAAAAGTAATAATATGCGCCCATTACGATTCGCAGCCGGCCGGAAGTTTGGCACCGGGGGCAGATGATAATGCCAGCGGTACGGCGGCGGTTATTGAAGCAGCACGTATATTGAAAGGATATAATTTTCCGTTTACAATTATTTATGCTGTTTGGGATGAAGAGGAACAGGGCTTAATTGGCAGTAAATATTATGCCGATAGTTCCGCAGTTGTTGGTGACAGTATAATTGCAGTAATAAATATGGATATGATTTCGTATAATTTATCCAACAGTAATATTGTCGAAATAAATACCAGTTCAGTAGCAAACTCAATTGAGCTTGCTTATAGAATGTCTGAATTAAATGCAAATCTAAATTTGGGACTATCGCCGGTAATTAAAAATCCCGGTAGCACTTCAAGTGATCATGCTTCGTTTTGGACAAACAATTATACGGCTATTGAATTGATTGAGTCGCATGGCGAATTTAACCCATATTATCACACAATTGGTGATACGGTAGGAAATTTTAACGTCCCTTATTTTCATAAGTGTGCCAAACTATCTATTGCCTCGTTATTAGTTTATGCGTTAAACTATAATATAAAGTTGCAACATCTTGTTATTAGTTCCACAAACCAAACAAATTTAATAACAGGGTACGTGGATGTTTCAAGCGATTTGAAAATTGCCGCCAATAATTCCGCACCTACTTTATATTACAGGTTAAATAATGGAAACGGATTTGGCAATTTTTTTCAAATTAAAGGGATTTCTGAAAAAATAAAAGACAGATATAATTTTATTTTCCCTGAAATAGAATTGGGCAATATTGTTGAATATTATATTGCAGTTCAAGACTCTGCTTCGTCTGTTGTTTCTTCTTTACCTACGGGAGCAAAAGGATATAATCCTCCGGGCAGAATTCCACCTGCAAATATGTATAAGTTTTTTGTGGCATCAACAACCGACCTGTTTGCTGATAACATTTTAAATGCAGATAATTGGGTTTTTTCCGGTACGGCAGGATTGACTGAACTGAAATATACATCAGCACCCTATTCGTTAACTGATTCTCCTGATGGAAATTATATTGCCAATGCAGACTCAAAAATAAAGATGACTAATCCTATTCATATTCCTGATGCACTTGGTGCGGTATTATCTTATAAAGCACAATGGCAGCTGGAATTTGGGGTAGATTATGTACAAGTGCAGCTTTCAACAAATAACGGAACTAATTGGGGCGGTTTAACAGGTAAATATACTAAACCCGGTGGTGGAGGTTTTCAACCCGTCAATAGGCCCGTTTATAACGGTGAACAGTTGGAATGGGTTGAAGAATCAATTGATTTATCTTATTATTTAGGGCAAGATATTTTAATTCAATTTGTTCTTAAGTCTGATGCAAATAACCAAAAAGATGGTTTTTATGTTGATGATCTTTTTATTAAAAGTTATGAAAAATTTACAAGTGTTGAAGATAATAGCATAAATATTATCGGTTTCAAGTTAAATCAAAACTACCCAAATCCTTTTAATGGCCAAACAATAATATCATTCAACTTGCCTGTTGAAGGGATTACATCTCTTGTTGTTTATGATATACTTGGTAAACAAGTGGCTTCAATTGTAAATGACAGATTAAATTCGGGCAATCATTCATATAACTTTAATGCTTCAAATCTTTCAAGCGGAGTTTATTTTTACACTTTAATAACAGAAGGATATACATCCACACGTAAATTGGTATTATTAAAATAAGTTTTAATTTTAAATTTTTAATTCTCAATTATAAACCGCAGTTAACAAAATTAGCTGCGGTTTTTTTGTGTGTTGCTGTACCAATTATGCTATTCTGTTGTACTGAACGGTTGTTTACTTAAGATATAACAGATAATGTCACCTCGTCTAGATTTTGCGGGTATTTTCCATTTATGCTTAAATAATGTAACCGCTATTAAATTAATTATGTTTTCTTGGTCGAAACTTCCGTTAAATGTTTGTTTTTTATCAAAATAAATTATCCGAAAGTTTTAGCCATCAAGTTTGAAAACTTATATATTTCTTTAGCTACTATTGCATCGGAATGCCTGCCAAGCATAATTACTCGTATTGTATATGCAATTATTTTAACATTCAACTTTATAGATATATTATTTTTGTAATAAAGTTCGTGTGCCAGCAGATTATTTATTCCTTCGTTTCGGTTTCCAAATACCTGCCAATAACCTGTTATACCCGGTTTATTATTTATATTATTTCTAGTTTGATATACAGCCGGATTATTGGTTAATAATAATTCTAAATCGGTAAAAGAGAGCGGACGCGGACCAATAAAGTTCATATCTCCTTTAATAATGTTAATTAATTGAGGAAGTTCGTCAAGTCCGGTTTTTCTTAAAAATGCGCCAAATTTTGATACACATTCAATTAAATTTTCTTTATAAAAAATATTAGTATTTTTATAACTCAATTGTTTTTTAGAATCAATTATTGTTTTGAATTTATAAATTCTAAAAGGGAAAGCAGTAAATGAAATTCCCCGTTTTTGTATATAAACAGGAAATGATTTAGTTTCTACGATAATAATAAATGCAATTATAAGTAATGCAGGCATTAACAAAATCAATAAAATTAACGCAATTAATTTATTAAACATATTCTATTCCATTAAAAAAATTCATTAAACATTAAAATGCATAACCATAATTTTTGTACTTGATTCTTATTTATGATTACATTGATTCGGCTTATAAACAAATTGTAAATTTATACCTTATCTCCTTTATTCAATCTAAAACCACTTATATTCAATAAATAAAAAGAGAGGAAAAACAATAAATAATTATTAAACCGTAATTCAATATTTAATAATAACATATAGTATTTCCGCCTCTCTTTAATTTTCTTTGTAACGGTTACTTCATTAAAATCATTTTTTTCGTTTGTCTAAAATTTTTATTTTCGTTTAATGATTTTGCATTTATTGTTAAAAAATAAACTCCGCTTGAAAGATTACCCCCATTATAATTAATTTCAAAAATACCTGCAGCCATTTCATTATTTAACAGCGTTGCTACTTTTTCTCCTATTATGCTATATATTTCCAATACTACTTTAGAATCAGTCGGTAAACCAAATTTTATTGTAGTGCTTGGATTAAACGGATTTGGATAATTTTGATATAATGCAAACTCTGTAGGAAGTTGATTAACTTCTACTTCTATTCCGACAGAATAAGAAAAATTACCGTCATTATCTAATTGCTTTAAGCGATATAAATATTTTCCGTTTGATAAATTTTCATCAGTATAAGAGTAATTTTTTGGCGAATTTGAATTTCCATATCCTTCAATAAAACCTATCTTTAAATACTGATTGCTGATAATTGTTTTCTGTTCGCTAACTTCTTTTTTTTCTATTTCAAATCCATAATTGTTAATTTCCGTTGCAGTCTGCCAGTTTAGTGTAACTGTTGAACCTATTGCTGTTGCGGTAAATGTTGAAAGTTCTACGGGAAGTGGGGTTCCACCCGGGTTTTGCCAATCTAAATATGGATATCCGCTGTTGATTTCTGAATCAATGCTCCATGTTCCAACATCCCAACCTGCATTGTAAAAAGTAGACTGCATTTTCATTTCTGCTGTGGTTTTGCCTGTTCCACCAGAGCTGGCCGCCTGCCCGGATGTTTGAATATCCCAAAAAGAATTATTTACCGTACTTTCATTATTTCCCACTAAACCACCTAAAGGTGTGGAAGTCCCGGTCACCAAACCTATAGAATAACTATTGCTCACAACTGCACCAGACCTATTTAATCCCACCAGCCCGCCTACAACAGAAACTCCACTAACAGAACCAGTTGAATAACAATTGCTGATGCTTAAAGTCCTATTGTATCCTACCAGTCCACCAACCTGATTGTTTCCATTTACAGAACAATTGGAATAACATTTGCCGACCGCAGCGTTATAATTGTATCCAACCAAACCGCTTACAATATTATTGCCGCTTACCGAACCGGTTGCATAACAATTACTGATTTCAGAAGAATTGTAATTGTACCCAACCAAACCGCCTACTTTATCATACCCTGTAATATTTACATTTGTAACACCCAGGTTTTTAATTTTTGCAGTAACAGTAGTAATAGCTCCAAACAATCCCTGATAGTCCTCTCCCGATCTGTTAATAAACAAACCATCTATTGTATGCCCCTGACCATCGTATGAACCGCTAAAATATGTTGTGGTGTTACCAATAGGCGACCAGCCTGCACCGCCATCCCAACCGGAAGTTGGCAAAGCGTTAATATTCGCGGTCTGGATAAAATAGAAGCCTGCTGCCCAGTATGAAGAGTTTTGTGATAAAACAGTCAATTCATCAAGGTTAGAAATTTCATACGGGCTTCCTTCTGTTCCGGCACCGGTGAATGGAATTCCATCATATTCGAAAGCACCTATATCGGTGGTTCCGTTTCTGTAAAACCCACGCTGATCGGTTGTTGGAGCACCAGCGTCTGTCCCGGCATCTATGGCAAAACTTCCGCTTAAAAGTGCTAAAGTTTGGGTGCCGTTTAGTGTATTATTATCTTCTAGATTTAAGGAAATATTTAAGTTTTGATTAACCAATGCTGCATTATTTCTATTCCATGATGTACTTGCAGTGCCATCGGCTTTGTAATTATAGAGGATATCCGTTGCTGAACTGAATTTCCAATTTGTACCGTTTGACATCGCTTGGTTTTTAATAATATTATTGCCGTTATCTGTAAGGGAAATCCAAACAACATAATAATCAGATGAGCCATTGTCGGCTATAATGGTATTTGAAATTGTTAAATACCCATCGTTAGTCCAAAAACCTCCTCCAACCGAGCTAACCGTATTGTTGGTTATAGTACAGTTGATAAGTGAAAGAGTAGATCCACTCGATTGAACAATACCTCCACCTCGACCATAATATTGGCTTGTTGATATCGAAGTATTTGCTGTAATGGTAGAATTTGTAATTGTGGCGTTTACTCCTCCAGAAATTAAAACACCTCCACCTTGTGCATAGTCAGAATTTACAGTATTATTATTTATGAGGCAATTGTTTATTGACATATTCTGACCAGCATGGTAAATACCGCCACCTTGCGAGGGACAATTATTATAACTTATAGCAGCATTTTGTAGTGTTAAAGTTCCATAATTGGCAATCCCGCCACCTTCAGAACTTGCTTTACCATGCCTGATAGTAACATTTTCAATGGTGGCTATTATTTTCGAGCTAATATTAAAAACACGATGTGCGGCGGTATTTGGGGTAACATCTGCTTGAATAATGGTAACATCCGCACCCTGACCGCGGATGGTTAAATTTTTATCAACAATAAGTTCCACTTCGGTAAAAGTTTCGGCAGAAACATTAATAACATCGCCATTTCCCGATGCGGCAATTGCAGCGGCAATGGTTGTAAAATCGCCTCCGCTTTTTGCAACATAGTATTCCTGAATAAAATTCACTATTAAATCATTCTTTGCGGAATTGCTTATTGCAGAAGCATCCCCTGTGCTAAAGGCGGCATCCTGAAAGGCAAAAGTCAGGTTTAAAACATCGTTTGCGTTATTGTGGGAAGGGGCTATTCCTGTAATAGTAACGCTAAGTGTGGTGGAACTTGTACGCGTGATAACTGCTGTAAGCCCTACGGGTAGGTTTGAGACTATTATTTTACCGTCTGTCACAAAATTATCGCCATTTGTACCGGTAAAGGTTCCCCCTCCGAAATTGTTATGTGTAATTATAACCGGCGTACTATTATCAATACTGCCATCATCGGCCGAAAATTCAGAAAAAGTACCCGTACTATATGATAATGAAGGACCGGCCTCCCCAATTGTTGGAGCCGGCGGAGATCCCATCTCACCCATCCATCCTGTAAAAGGGGGGATATTTTGATTGAACGGAGATTGACTAATATTAACATAGTAGCCATCAAAAGGGACATCACCGTTATCGTTAATAACCCACATACCACCTCCGTCACTATGTAAATAATATGATCCCCCGGAAAGTTTCCATCTTGGTGCACCAAATAAATTCGTTCCATCCGGGGAGTAAGTGCCGTTGATTGCAGTTGTCCCTGCCCCGCTAACCAAATAATCGGTTGCATAAGTAAGTGTTGTTAGTAAAAGACTAACAGCAAACAAAAGTAGAACTGTTTTTTTCATTTTATTTTTCCAATTGTTTATTGATATAGTTTATTTTTTTCTAAAGCTGAAAATTTTATTCGCCAAAAAGATAGACTCGCCTGTTTTGGGTTCACATCATAAAAATGCTGCTATTCAATTAATCTTTTATTAATCCACTAGATCTTTCTTCTTTTATTGTAAATAATCAAAAAAATATGGTTTTTGAAAAATTTATATAAATTCTTCATTTTTTTTTACTAAATTCAAATTCAATTATGAATATTTTCGAACTGGAACATAAAAAAGATATACTTCTTCAAAGTTTGGCTAATACAAAATCGCCAAGGCAGGTGCTTGTTATATTATCATCCTACTTTGATGATATTTTGGCAATAAAAGAATATTCATTACTGGTTAGCTACACTTTAGAATTTATTCCTGAATATTTGGGCACAATAAAACGATTTACCCCTATTGGTTTACAACCGGGCTTTACCGAAAACATTCTAAAAACTGCTCATAAATTGCTCAATTCTCCGGTTTTTGACTCTGCCAAAAACGATCTCGGCGTTAATATCAATCAGCAACAAGAAGCATTACAGAACGGGGTTCTGAATATTGAACGTGAATTAAAGGAGCTTAATGATGCTCTTAGCGGCGGGATAAATATTAACGACACTATCAGCAGAAGTAAATTTCCCGTGATGGAAATTAATGCAGATAAAACAGGCAACTTAGGTTTACTTGAAAGCATTAGCATAATAATTCAGAATAAGCGAAAAGGTACAAAATCTACTTATGATATTATTCCCGCATTACAAAAAAACGATCATAATCTGGATGAACAAATTGTTACATCAATTGCTGTTGCCGAAAATTTCGTAAAAAATAATGTGCGGAACAGCTTTCCAAATAATTATGTAATTAAATTTCATCAAAAATATGGCGAGTATATTGGAGATTCGCTTGGGGTTGCATTAACCACTGCGCTTATCAGCGAACTACTGATTTTTTATAAATCAAGAATGATTTTTTCAATTCCGCCCGGAATTATTTCAACCGGCAGTATTAATAAAAACGGGGAAGTTGCGCCCGTTTCCGAAACAATTATAAAATCAAAAACCGTCAATGTTTTTTTTAGCACGGAAAATGTATTTGTTGTGCCGGAACCTGATCTGATTTATGCCCAACAAGAATTAAAAGAGTTAAAAAAACATTATCCAAATAGAAACCTTAAAATAGTTGGCGTTGAAACTCTTGATGACATATTGGATAACAGAAAACTGATAAATATAAAAAAACAGAATATTTTTATATGGGGCATAAAAAAAGCATACAATCCAAAATATAGTTTCAGTATACTTCTTATTGTTTTAATAGCTTTGTTTGTTTTTGTTTATAAAAAATCAGATGATAACCCCAATAACATTTTGTTCAAAAATAATCTTGCATACGTTAATAATAAGATGGGAGATACATTATTTACGACTTCTATCGGTAGTGCTTATTATTTATCTAAGTTAATACAGTTACGCGATATAAACAATGATGGCATTAATGAAATACTTTTAACAAATTGGGATAAAAAAACAGCTTTAGATACTTTCAATCATTATAAACTTTATTGTATTGATAAACACAAAAAAAAGATTTGGGACTACTGCTTCAACGGAATAATTTCAGATCGGGAAAGTGCTTTTGAAAACATCTACCATATTAGATTGCTGGATTATGAGAATTCAATCAATTTGAACGAAATAATTATTTCTGCTCAGCATTATAATTATTATCCTACCGCTATTTTACGGCTTGGGTATAACGGTACTTTAATTGGTGATACATTATGGAACCCCGGTACTAATTTAAGTGGGTTTATTAAGGATATTGATAATGATGGACGCCTAGAACTTGTGGGAGCAATTATTAATAATGGTTTTGAGAGATCAGTATTATTTAGTATTGAGTTGGACAAATTAAAAGGACGATCACCTTCTGTGGGCAAATATAGGTTCCCCGGTTATAAAATTGCTGACTTTGATCAATATATCTTACTCCCTAAAAGTGATTATAATACGATATTTGCAAAGTGCCGATATAATATTCCTACTTTGTGTTATTTCCTGGGTGAATCTCAGAAAATATGTATTATGCTTATAGAAGATAATTTCCCTGATGGTGATGAAATATTTCAAGTAAGATTTAATCCCGATTTTTCATTTGCCGATATAGTAATATTAGATTCATTCTTGACTAAACGGGATTCTGTTATAGCAAAAGGATTACTTTCGGCTCCACTTACAAACACAAAGGTATTTTCAATGTCGCTGCGCAACCAGATAAAATATTGGAACGGGAAAGAATTTGTACATATTGACAAGTGGAATGGAAAACAAGCGAGGAGACCGGATATTTTATCGGTTTATTGATTTTTATGATATTAAAAGAACCTCTGAATATTGTTTATAAAATTAGCAACAACGACTTAAATGGTCTATGTTTGGAAACTTTTGCAAAAATATCAATCAAAATAGCCTGTTCATATCTAAAAGCTAATAAAAACATTATTTCATTGACAAAAGGATTTGATTCGGATATAATTGATTTAGCTGTTAAATCTGTTACTCCTCTTTTTATTAATTCAGGTAACGGAAAATTAGGGTTTCACAATTCCCTTGAAAATTGGAATTCCGAAATCATCTCGGACCCTGATGCGGAATTTTTTATTAACTGCATTATTTGGAACAGATGTGAGCAAGAAGTTTTTTCGACTATAAAAGGTAATGATCCATTCTTCAAAAAAATCTTTGATACAATTTCGGAATGTGTTAGAAAGAATAACTACAAAAAGATAAATCGGTTCGGGAAAATTTATATTGTTAGAAATGAATTTTCCAATTTTCAATCATCTCCTATTTTAGAAGAAAATTTTGATTATTTGCCAAAGAGTACGTTTGCTTTAAAGCAAAACAAATTGATTGAATCTCTTTTTAACTATTTACTTGATAATGGCTTTCCTGAGGCAATTCCATTAAATAGGCTTATCAAATCCATTAAGAATTTTTATTTTGATAATAATTACGAGGTTAATTATACTCAAAACAATTCGGATTATGAAATTAAGGAAATAATATCGCTTGCAACTATTAAACTTTTAAACAGCCTCGAAGAAAAATATATTAAAAAAAATAAACTTACGAAAAGGGAAAGCATTGCAATTAAAGCCTGCATGGAAAAAATAGTAAGTGATGTAAAAAACGGGGAAGCTGCGGAAAGCCTTTTTTCATACATGCAGGCCGAAATGCCTGAACTGGAAAGTGATATATTTTACAAAAAATACCATAATATTATTAATTATTTGCTAAAGGAATTTAGAGAGGAGATAAATAATATTTGGAAATATTGATATTTTTCAAAAATACAAGTTTATTTTTCTATTTAAATAATTAGTAAAGGATAAATTAATAGGTTTATTAATTTATTCGCTTTAAAAATGTCAGTTGGTTTAATTTTTTTTATTAATAAATCGTAAAATTAAAAAAGTGAGATTACAAAATGATAAGCGAAAGTGATTTATTTAAGTTTGTATTTCATATTGATGATCTTAATATAGATAAACGTCAATTCATTGAAGACAATTTTGAAAAATTTTCTTCGAAAATTGAATTTTTAAGAAGAAACAAGTTATTTCAAAATAGTCCTTTTCTAGAAGATGAGCTTGATGACGCTGTTGGTAAAATTCTAAACAAAGAAACTTCACCAAGAATATTTTATTTAGCCAAAAAAGAGGGATCTATTACAGTTGAATCCGAATCCCTTAAATTAGCGGCAAACTCTTACAAACTGCATAAAAATAATGTATTAGATACATATATTGACTCTAAATCAAACTATATTATAAAAATCATTCATAGTGAGGATAATTCCAAAATATTTTTGTTTGACAAAGAAAATAATGTTCTTGAAAATTATACCATTGAATTACTTCCGGCAGGCATAACATTTACTTGCAAGGACAACAAATCCCCTCTTGTAATTGATAAAGATCTTATAGTTGAGGAAGTGAAACTGTTATTAAAATAAGCATTTAGCCCAAAAGGAAAGTAAAAAATGGATACTATAAAGATTGGGAAACTAATCAGCCACCATCGATCAGCTCCCCAACTTTCCAAAACATCTATTTGTTTATACTAACCAGTTTATTGAAATTCGTAATCGGCAGGAATCATCATCAACGGTTTGCCGTTATAGTTCATTCTAAACTTTATATTTTCTATTGAACTATCCTCAGTTTTAATATCAAATCCAAATATTTTTGGCATAAGAATACTAAAATCAAACAATGGCGGTTCCGGATATTCAACTAATTCGTAGTTGTTATCTAAAATACCTGCTTTTTCTTTGGCAATATTAATTGCAGTATTTAAGCCGCCCAATTCGTCAACCAGTCCAATGGTTTTTCCATCAATTCCCGACCAAATTCGTCCCTGTCCAATAGAATCAACTTTCTCTTCAGTTAATCCCCTTCCTTTTGCAACTTTTTTGACAAACATATTGTAGCTGCTTTTTATTTCCCGTTCCATTATACCCCATTCTTCACTTGTCAGATTTCTGTCCGGTAAACTGAGTCCAATAAAAGGGAGCTTCATCCCAAACCCCAAATCGGCGTGATTGCCTGCTTTAACAAGATCGGTTGATATACCCAAACTTTGTTTAGCGGAAATATTATAATACCAGCCGCCAATCACTCCAATTGAACCTGTAATGGTATTAGGAGCCGCAACAATAGTATCGGCATACATAGAAAGCCAATAACCACCCGAACCCGCAACGTAACCCTGTGACACTATAACAGGTTTAACCTTTTTGCAATTTTTCATTTCTTCAGCAATAATATCCGAAGCTAAAGCATCACCACCGGGAGAATCAATCCGCAATACAATTGCTTTAATATCATTTCTGTTTTTAGCCTTTTGCAAATCATAAACCAGTTTACGCGCTTTAATACCCTCGTCCATTGCACAAACTCCAAGCACATATATAACCGCAATTTTGGGTTTTTCACCCCAATAATTATCTGTTGGTAAATAATTTTCTTTAATGTTGTCAAACCCCATATAACCAATTTGTTTGTTTTCTTGTTTATTTAATGTATCTCCAATTTTATCAAATCTTGCAATTCCATCCACAAGGTTGTAGTTCAAAGCCAAATCAGCATTAAAAACAGGGTGATTTTCAACAAAATAATCAAATTTTTCGCCCGATATATTTCTCCCTTCGGTAATTAGATTTTTAGCTAAATCGTAATTATTATTTACTATTGCCTGCAATTGCTCTTTATCTCCTTCCGACATTTCTGTACGTGCATATGTTTCCATTGCCGATTTATACTTAAAAAATCTCCATTCGTCAAAACCAATTCCCAATTTTTCTAAAGCCCCTTTATAATAACTTTTTCCGGCCATAAAACCCTCAAGAGTTATCATTCCTATCGGATCAATAAATATTTTATCGGCTACAGATGCAAATTGGTATAAATCAATTCCTGCTCTATCCAAATATATAATAACTTTTTTACCCGCTTTTTTAAGTTCATCTAATTCATTTCTAAGTTCCCAAAGCATTTCCCTGTTAGCATTTAACCCTGATGTATTAATTATAATACCTTCTACATTTTTATCTGTTTTAGCTTTTTTAATATTCTGCAATAAATCCAATAAAGTATTCGAGTTATCAAATAATTTATATCTTTGATATTTAACATTTCCCGTTAAAACAGCGGAAATATATTTTGGTTTATCAAGCAGATCACTAAGGATATTCCGATCGTAACCTCCCAGCCTGATTCCGTATATCGTACCTGAATGATTGTTATTATCAGCAAAGCTTGTTTGTACTGAAAAGCCAAAATGTCCCAGTCCAATATTTGTACCTAAGGAAAAAGTCTTGTTTTCAAAATATCTTCCGGAAATTCTTACACCGCTAAGTGGTTCAACAATTACTCCCGCACTCCATTTATTATCAAACCCGTAATATTCTTCTTTATACAAATAATCACCAAATACAGCAACAAGTTCATTTCCCAAAGGTCTAAAAGCGGCTTCGGCCACATATTCATCCGTAATTTTTTGATTTATAAACGCTGACACTCCATACGAAATATATTTATTTGGTCTGGAGATTATTTCAAACGATGTAAAAGTTGAATGATTAAACTCGTCCGTATTTCCCGTTGACCATCCTAAACAAACCCCGAAAGAAAGAGATTTATTCCCCGCACTTAAAGAAACTGAATAATCTTTAACTTTAAGGTCTCCTATTTTTTCTTCAACATAAGAAAGTCCAAGATGTTTAACGGCTGAAAAAACTCCCCACTTTGAATAGTTGTGTAAATTTTTAGCATCCATCCAGCTTACATATATTTCGGGGTTTTCAACCATGTTTAACAATGCGGGATTATCGTACCCATATAAACCAAACCGAAATGCTCCGGCCGAAACAGATGAAAAACTTGTACGGTTGTAAAATGATGAATTTAAACTTTGTGCATCCAAATTAATTATAGAACAAAGTAAAAATAAAAACAAGAGTTGTGTTTTCATAAAAGAAATATCCTAACTAAGTTATTAATTGAGATTAAATATCTTACTATTAAAATTTATTAAATTATGCAATTGTTTTTATTAGAAAAAAATACTCTAAATTTAGAGCCTTTCCCTTTTTCGCTTTCAACAAATATTGTCGCATCATTTAGATCGCAATATTTTTTAACTAATGCTAAACCCAAACCGTTTCCTTCAAAACGGCGTGTATATCCCTGTTCTTCCTGCGAAAAAGGACTGAACAAAAACGGAATATAATCCTCCGAAATCCCTATTCCCGTATCAATAACATCAATAATAGTATTGCCCGGTTCATTTGACGAGATAACTACTTCAACCATTCCGTTATCGGTAAATTTAATGGCATTATTAATTAAATTAGTAAAAATTTGCATAACAGAATACTCATCGGCAAAAACATATGTATTATCGGTGTAGCTGCTTAAACTTAAAACCAACCCTTTGTCCCTTGCCATCATTGTATGTTCAAGCATTAATGAATGGAGAATATCTTCTTTTAAATCTATTTCCTTAACATTAAAATCATAAGTGCCGGTCTGCAGTTCACTCATATTAAGGATTAGATCAATAGTGCGGATAATTCTTACTCCTGCACGCGCCATAATTGAAAAACTGCTGCGCAAATCTTCATCCAATAAATGTTCAAGCTCATCAC
Organism: bacterium; assembly: GCA_043805435.1. GTDB lineage: Bacteria > Bacteroidota > Ignavibacteria > Ignavibacteriales > Melioribacteraceae > JAEXOD01. Next base: position 64,059 of record JAZDHY010000007.1, on the reverse strand, counting down.
GCAGTAAGCTCGAAAAACTTAAAATAGCATTTATTGGTGTTCTTATTTCGTGCGACATTTGGGCAAGGAACTCGGATTTCACTTTATCCGATTTTTCAGCCTTTTCTTTTGCTTCGATAAGTTGTTTTTCGAAAATCTTTTTTTCGCTCACATCCTGTTTAATTGCTACGTAATTGGTTATTTCTCCCGTATCGTTTTTAATTGGCGATATTAATATTTGTTCCCAATAATAACTGCCATTCTTTTTTTTATTTAAAAGTTCACCATTCCATTCGTGTCCTGCGGTTATAGTGCTCCATAATTGTTCATACTTTTCTGCCGGAGTTTGACCGCTTTTTAATATTCGGGGATTTAAACCTAAAACTTCGGATGCTGGATAACCGGTTATTTCAGTAAATTTTGGATTAGTATATTGTATTATTCCATCAGGATTTGTGATAACAATAATAGACGGATTTTGTTCAATTGCGCGTGATAATGTTTTTATCTTCTCTTCTTTTTTTCGATGTTCAAGTGTATTAAAAAGACTGGTTACCAATAAAACAAGCTGTTTTATATCAAGTTCGGTGTAGTCCGATTTTTTATTTATAATGCCGGCAACAGCAATTATTTTATTGCCCGAAAAAAGGGGGACTCCCAGATACCTTATTATTAAAGTTTGGCTTGCCGGTAATTTTTCATCAGCTAAATAAGCCGAAGTATAATCATTTAACATAAACGGGGATCTTACCAATAAAGGTTTTAACCATAACGATGAGGAAATTGAGCTTTTGTAATTTGACTTGTCAAAAGTATTTTCCGTAATTGTATTATTGGCTAAAGTTTTAACACTTAAAAGTTGTTCGTTTTCATTTAGATATGCAATAAATGCACCTTCACTTTTTGTCTGTTTAACAGATTCCAGTAAAACATAATCCGAAATATTATTAATTGGCGTGTCTTCCATTTGCGTAATTTTTAATAATGTTTCCATCCTCAATTCATTAAGTTTTGCTTCCTCTTCCGATTCTTTTTTTAAGGTAATATCCGTAATGATTATAAGAATATTTTGGGGATTCCCATTACTATCGCAAATTAATTTTGCCCTAAATTCACTCCAAAAACTTGTATTATTCTTTTTATTAAACTTAATTTCAATTGTTTCAATGGTTCCAAGTTTTAACAATAAAAAGTATTTTTGGTTTATAAGTGAAGAAGATTCGGCGGCTACAAATGAAAAACCGTTAATTCCAACCATATCAAAACCTAACTCAAAACCAAACAATTGTGCGGTTCTATCATTAGCAAAAATGATATTTACATTTAGATCAACCAGCACAATGGCATCGGGTGAAGTAGTTACAATATTTTTGTACAAACTTTCGCTTTTACGCAATGCTTCTTCGTTTTTTTTCCTTTCGCTAATATCAATTATTACACAGCGTAAACCTGTTGTTTTTTCATCTTTAATAATAGCGGTAGCAAAAACAAGAATAGGCAATTTGCCCCCGTTTTTTGAAATGCCTAAATATTCTTCATTAAAAAAACCGATTTTGTCCAATTTTTTGAACAAATTAGTTTTAATCCGCTCTCTATCTTCTTCAGCAATCAAATTACATAAAAAATATCCATTATCAATATCTTTTTGCGATATAGGAAAGCACCTAAATGTTTGCTGATTGCAGTACAAGATTTTTCCGAAAAGATCAACCTCACAAATAATCTGCGGTAAAAGATCGGCAGTTTCTTTATATCTTTGTTCAACTTCTTTAAGTTTTTTATTTGTTAGTTTTTTATCCGTAATATCTTTAAATATTGATAATACCGATTTTGTCCCATCCTCATACTCTATTATAGTACTTGTAATTTCAAACCAAACATGTTTATAGTTCCACAGTATTACTTCCCTTTCAAAAAAAGGTCTAACATTATTTATGTTAAAATCTAATTTTGGATTGTATTCCTCATCCGAATAAATGTAGTTATAATATGTACCTATTAACTCATTTTCTGTTTTTTCTACTAAATTACAAAAAGCCTTATTTACCGAAAGAACAGTTCCGTCTTCGTTTAATAACCGCATGCTATCAAACGATTTTTCCCATACTTTTTCAAATTGTTTTAATGGTTTTTCGTAACATCTTTCAAGCGCATTTATTGCATATCCCATGTAGGCAAAGATTTTATTATTTTGGTCGGTTAAAGGCAGGTATGTTATTTGGAACTCTATTTTTTTTCCAAACAAATTTGAATTTTTTTTTAGATTAATTATTTGGTTTGATGTTAAATCTTGAAATTTTTCTTCATTATTATTGTTAGCTAAAAAATAATCCGTTTTATTAATAATTTGGTTATAATTTAACGAATTGAACAAAATTTCGCAAGTCGTTTTGTTTGCGTAAGTATATTTCCCCGACAAATCAATTATCCAAAACAGATCATTTAATAAATCAGTATAAGACTTTATAACGGGGTTTGGAATTAGATTATTACTTATTAGCTCTTTTGAAATTAAACCCGCAACTGATATTAAATTATTTTCAAAAGAAGTATTCTTCTCCAAATTTTCCATATAGCAAATCCAAACATTTTATTTAAAAGACTTTTGATAATTATAATGAAGTGAAACTATTTATATTCTAAATACAAAATAATATAAAAAAATAGGACTAAACATACCACATATTTATAGTAAATTTCAACTAAATATTATATCTTTAACAGTTAAACAAAAATAATTATAATTGTACAATAGTATTACAGGTAATTTAAACATGAAACAATCAAAATTTAATACCGTTGAACTTATCCGTAAAAAACGGGAGAAAACAACTTTAGCCAACGAGGAAATTATTTACCTTGTTGATAATTATTCAAAAGGAAATATACCCGATTATCAATTTTCTGCATTTTTAATGGCTGCATATATTAACGGCTTATCTAAAGATGAAACATCGGCATTAACTAAAGCCATGCTTCATTCCGGCGATATTGTTAATTTAAGCAGTATTAAAGGTTCTAAAGTTGATAAACATTCAACAGGTGGAGTGGGTGATAAAACTTCGCTTATTATTGCTCCTATTGCTGCCGCTGCGGGTGTTTACGTGCCAATGATTTCCGGCAGAGGTTTAGGCCATACCGGTGGAACTTTAGATAAACTTGAAGCTATACCCGGTTTTAATGTTAATTTAGACTTAAAAAATTATAAAGAAGTACTTAAAAAATCCAAAATGGTTTTAATTGGGCAAACAAAAGAAATTGCTCCTGCCGATAAATTAATTTATTCGCTGCGTGATGTAACTGCCACGGTCGAATCGATTCCGTTAATTACCGGCAGCATTATGAGTAAAAAACTTGCCGAAGGTATTGATGCTTTGGTTTTAGATGTAAAAACCGGTTCTGGTGCTTTTATGAAAACCTTAAAAGATTCCGAAAATTTAGCAAAATCGTTAATTGATACCGCAAAAGCATTTGATAAAAAAGTAGTTGCTTTTATTACAGACATGAACCAACCTTTAGGCAAGTATATTGGTAATTGGTTTGAGGTTTTAGAAAGTATTAATATATTAAAAGGCGAAGTTGTTCCCGGATTAACCGAATTATGCCTTAATTTAGCCGGTACAATGATTTATTTAGGCGGCAAAGCCGACTCAATTAAAAGCGGAATAAATATTGCGCAAGAATTAATTAACAACGGAAAAGCATTTGATAAATTTGTTGAAGTTGTTAAACTGCAGGGTGGTGATATTTCCTTTATTCTTGATCCCGACAAATACCCTAAATGTAAATTTGTTGAAAAAGTTAAAATTAAAAATAGCGGGTATATAAAAGCAATTGATACTTACGAAATTGGTATGCTTTCGTTATTGCTTGGTGCTGGCAGATTAAAAAAAGAAGATATTATTGATCCTTTGGCAGGTATTATATTTTATCCTTTAATTGGGGACAATGTAAAAGAAGGCGATGTTGTTGCCGAACTTCATTCGAACCGTAAAATTACTCAAGCAGATAAAGATAAACTAATCAATGCTTTAACTTTAAGCAGCACAAAACCACCTAAAGTAAAATTAATTCATAAGATATTGGAATAATTCTAAAAGGGGTAATATTATTTTTAATATTACCCGTTTATATTTATCAATTTAAAACATTCTGTCCAATGAGATGATCACTTTTGATGAATAAATGCTTGCGCGGGAAACAGATTGTGTGAAAATTGGGGATAAATATAAAATAACGGCCATTTCAATATAACAAATTATGTCACCCCGCTGGGGTTTTTACTATTGTTTTTCTTGTTTTGCTATAAACATGTCATCCCTACAGGATTTTTTATACCATCTAACACATTGTTATATAATGTATTACCGCATAATAATTCCACAGAAGTACGGCAGAGCCGTACCCTATTAGTAACCATATGCGCTCCCACCAATCCCCAGCACAGCAGAGCCGTGCAATGTTCTTTTTCTCGTTTTTGCAGTAATTTCCTAATTTTAACACAGTCCGGACACTCCGCAGGACATTTTGTCCAGCGATACCGCTGCTTTTGATGTTTTGTGATCTGGCAGGACACTTCGCAGGACATTTTACCCGGTAAAATTATGTTTATGTACGTTTGCCGTACACCTAATAAAAAAAGTTCTCCCATATAAATAGGAGAACCGTATTAAACTTTTATTAAAAACAAATTGGGCAATTATATATCTATTTTACCAAATATATTTCTGTCTGTCTTTCCGAAATAAATTTGCAGCCGTCTTTTGTAACCAATACTTCCTCTTCAACGGTAGCCACACCAAAACCGGGAACGGTTAATCTTGGTTCAATTGTAAATACTTGATTTTCTTCAATTTCCATATATGGCAGGTTGCCGTAACGTTCCCAACGCGGGGATAATAGACCGCCTCCGTCGTGGGCTGCTTTTCCTATTTGATGACCCAAAGCATGAGGATATTCGCCGTATCCTTGTTTAAGGATATAATTTCTTGCCACGTCATCAATTTCACAACCTTGTTTACCCGGTTTAATTGCTTCAGCCGAAAGTGTTACGGATTCAAGTATTGTATTAAAACCGTGCAAAACTTCTGCCGGCGGAGTTGTTTCGTTTTCACGCATTATATACCAAGTGCGCTGTAAATCGGAACAATAACCATTTAAATTTATTCCAAAATCTATGTTTAATATATGTCCTCTTTCTATCACTCTGTTTGTTGGACCGGAATGTGCACCTGCCGAATCAGGACCTGTAAATACTGCGGGACAATGTTCGGCATCCCACGATAAACCAAAACCCCTTTCTTCCACCTTGGAATGAATAAATTTTGACACATCGTTTTCGGTTTTGCCCGGCTTTATAAATTCTGTAACTTCATCAAATATTTTAATTGTTTCTTTAATAGCTTTTTGCATTAAATTAATTTCAACATCCGATTTTCTTCCCCTTAACGCAGCAATTATCCCTTCCGACGAAACTAATCTATCTATATATGGTGTATCTTTTAATAGTTCAACCAATTCAAGATAAACTCCGTATGTTAATCCATCAGCCAATGCCGAATTACGCGAATAATTTATAGCTATTGTTTTAGGATCATATTTTGTTATAACATCCAAAAAATCTTTTTTTACAGATTTTATATAACTTTTTATCTCTTTAAATGTACCAACACTACGCATATTGGGTTCTTCTAACGAACCAATTACGGCAACGGTATCGCCCATGTTTGTTATAATAAATGCACTATGCCAAGTGGCACCTGTGCCAACAATCATATCCATCATAGGGTCTTTAATATTTCCCGTTTCTCTTACAAAAGTAAGCCACATATCTATATTCATTTCATTTAATATTTTAACGGCCTGTTTTTGTTTATCAATAATTAATTCTTTAGTCATACTATACTCCAAAAAATGATTTAGCTTAATTAAAAATTTTTATACATTAATTTAATAATACCATATTTATTATCAATTATCAATTTTAAAAATACAAGAGAATCATATCCTTCATATTTTATAAAAAAGCGATGTTATGGATGACTTTTTTACAGGTGCCTATTATTTTTAAAACCGATAAAAAATTTAATGTGTAAAATGAACTATTTTTTGTTTTTTTGTATTTAACTATTATATTAAGAAGATAAATTTATGTAAATGGAGGTTTTATGTTAAATAATTTTGAACAAGAAAAAAAAATGTTGGACGAGATTTATTCCGAAATGATTGAAGCAATATTAAACAAGCCCGAAACAGATGATTACGAGCTTTCAAGAATTTATTTTGAAAACGCTGCTGCCAGAATGAACAAATGGGCCGAATATGTAAACAAGGTTAAAAGTTTACTAGAAAAAAGAGAACCTACAAAGGATTTATCTGCCGATAACAGACCGGCGTAGTTATTTTTAAAACATCGTATAAATCCGATTTAAATTATAATTAAACCCTGTTATTTTCTCCTCTTTTTTATAAGAGGAGATTTTTTAAAATATATTTTGCTAAATTACTCTAAAAAATCTTCCTTTAAGCTCACTTTTACAACTAAAAACAAAACAATTACAATCTTTTACAACTGTGTACTTTTTGATGACAACATTTTTGTTATTTTTCCATCTAAATTAATAGAAACGTAAAATTACTTATTCATTTAAAATAGGATGGAAAAAATGGAAAAGAGATATGAAAACAATAGCCGAAGGGTAATGGGTTTTGTAATATTTATTTATTTATTAATATCATGCGCTGTTTTAATGGCCCAAGAAAAGCCAAAAGCAGTAATACAAAATAGACATGTTAAAACATTATTATGCGGTATTAATTCCTCCAATATGGGATTAAGAAAAAGTTCAATCTATTTTGCAGGGAAATATAAAATAGAAGAAGCTATTGAACCCTTAAGCAAACAATTATTAAAAGAAAAAGATGAAACCATAAAGTATTTGATTGTTATAAGTCTATCAAAAATCGGTTCTGAAAAAAGCTTGGAAGTTATTAAACAGATGTGCAAAACAGAAAAAAGTCAAAAATTCAAAAATATCGGTTACCAAATAGTTGAAACGCATTATGGAGATTCAAATTATTTTTCATTACAAAAAAACAAATAATTACGTTACAATTTTTTACAATAATTTACTTAAAAAATACTTTTTGAATTTTTAATTTACTTAAATTGCAATTAAAAATAATAGACCTATGAAACTATTAAAATTAATATTGTTTTGTTTAATTTTCGCATCAACTGTTATACAGGCAGATGACTGGGAGCGGGTATTAAACTTAAAGGGGTTTTGGAAATTTAGTATTGGTGATGACTTGGAATGGAAAAATCAATATTTTATAGATGATGATTGGGAAAACATTATGGTACCCGCATTTTGGGAAGATGAGGGGTTTAACGGATATGATGGTTATGCATGGTACCGAAAAAATTTTACAATTTCAGAAAAATACACCGAACAAACTTTATTTTTAATGTTAGGATACATTGATGATGTTGACGAAGTTTATATTAACGGTAAATTAGTTGGCAGCTCGGGCACATTTCCACCCAATTATCAAACATCTTATTATTCGTTTCGAAATTACCCTATACCGCGGGGTTGGTTAAAAACCGGTAATAACACAATTGCAGTGCGTGTTTATGATGCCGAACTTGGCGGTGGAATAAACAATGGTGATATTGGAATATTTGTTACAAACTCAATTCCATTAAAAGCCGGGCTGGAAGGATATTGGAAGTTTAATACCGGTGATAATCAAAAATGGAAAGATATCAAATTTGATGACAGCGGTTGGAAATCGATAATTGTTCCGGGTTTTTGGGAAAACCAAGGGTATGCCGATTATGACGGTTTTGCGTGGTATCGTAAAAAGTTTACTGTTTCAAAGGATTTAATAAATCAAAAATTAGTTTTAGTTCTTGGCAAAATTGATGACGGAGATCAGGTTTTTATAAACGAAAAACTTGTTGGTGCTATGGGCAATTTTTCAAGCGATCCCCCAAACACTAATAATTATTATGACAAACTTAGAGGTTATTTTTTACCGCAAAACTTATTAAAAGAAGGCGAAAATTTAATTGCTGTAAGAGTATACGATCAATACAAAGATGGTGGAATTTATAGAGGACCAATAGGAATAACTACACAGAAAGAATACACAAAATTTTGGCGTAAAACCGATAAAAGAAGTTTTTGGGAAAGGATTTTTAATTAGCTCGGCGTACAAAAATTACTACTCTTCTATTAGCAGCTTGATTTTCATAAATTGGATTTCCGCCTTTATCTGTATTTGGTAGTTTTGGCCTGCTATCGGAATAACCGGCTGCTCTTAATTTTGTTGGTGGTATTCCCTGTTCTATAAAAAACTTAACAATATTTGTTGCTCTATTTGTTGACAACTCCCAATTTGACGGAAACCTTTCTGTATTAATTGGGTTATTATCCGTATGCCCTTCAACTTCAACAAGGTAGTTTGGAAAAGTTACACGCATCCTGCTTATTAATTGTGCTAATTCTTTTAACTCCGGGATCACTTCGGGTTTAATATCTGCCGAACCTGAACCATATAAAGCAGAACTTGAAAGTTCAATTCTTAAACCATCGGCATCCATATTTACTAAAACTTTTCCGCCGCCCCCGGAATTTTGAAATATACCTTTAACTTTTGTTTCCATCTGATTAAAAGACACATCGTCGTTTTTTTTAAAGAGCTCTTTATTTATCGACTCTTTAACCTGTTCAAACTTTTTTTGGTCAACTTGTGAAAGTGAAAATAACAACACAAACAAAGTTAAAACCAAAGTTATAGTATCTGCATAAGTCGTTAACCAGTCCTCATTATCTGCCGAACCTGTATCAATACGTGACTTATAAATTGAATCGCTGTCATTAACCACTCGTTTAAAAAATTTACTGTTTTTACTTTCAGTATCTTCAATCGAACGGCGTCTCATTTCGGCTTTCAGACTTTTTGCCAAAGTTTGTTCAACACGTTCATTTATAATTCTATCTATATCGTCTTGATTATTTGGTGTTTCAATCATATTTTACTCAACTACTTTTTCAGTACTCTTTTTGATAACTGAAAAATGCGAATCGGGGTCTAAAAAGCTATTTAACATATCTTGTATTAAAATCGAATCCCTGTTTTCGCCCAACAAAACAAAACCTTCTGTTATCAATAAGTTTCTGAAGCGCAAAATTTCTTGTTTTTGTTTTACTTTTTCGGCAGCGGGTCGTAATAACAATTGTGCCAATAAAATCCCATATAAAGTAGTAATAAGTGCAAAAGCAAGCCCTTTTCCCAAAGCAGACGGATCGTTTCCCATTTTATCAAGCATAATTATTAACCCTATTACAGTACCAACCATTCCAAAAGCAGGTGAAAAACTTGCCATGGTTCTTAAAACATGAGATGGAATTAAATTACGTTCAAAAGAAGTTTCAACAAAATTGGTAAGCATTTTTCTAAGCTCATCCCCTTTATATCCCGTTACAACTAATTCGCCGCCATATTTTACAAAGGAATCTTGAATATTTGAACGTAGAAATTCGCTTTCCAGTTCAACCATACCTTTTTGTTTTAAAACACGTGCCAGATTAATAATTTTTTCTACTTCTTTGTATAGTGTTTTTGAATTTATATTTTGCGGTGTAAAAATACCAATCAATTCTTTAAATGCCATTGTCACATCACGACCCCTAAAAGAAATCATTGTTGCGGCAAGTGTTCCTCCAATAACCAACATCAAACTGGCAAAATCAAAAAACATCAAAAAATTGTTTGTACTTAAAGCTATTGATACAAAAAATAATCCAAAGCCAAGTATTATTCCGCCAAGTGTTTCAAGTGCTATGTTTTTCATATTTAATATTTTATCTATTAATAATATCTTTTTATTTCAATATAATTTAGTAATTTAATTAAAAAAAGATTAACCTTAATATTCTTATTTTATAGTAAAAAACCAAATATTTTATTATTTATTTAATCCCAAACAAATTTCCAGCTTCCGTTTTTTTGTTTTTTCCAAACCGTATGGAAAAGCCCCTTAAATTCGCCGGGTTTGCCGGTTGAATCTATTGTTGTATAAATATAATTACCATAAGTATAACCCAAATCACCCGATGCAGATACATCAACAAATTCAGCCTTCCATAATAGTTTATTGTTTTCAACATTTCTATTTAAGTAATATTCTCTAATGGCTTCTTTCCCTTTAATAAGTGTCTCGCCATGGTTAAGTACTGCATCTGTTGCGGCAAATTTATAAAATGCGGCAGTTATTCCTTCGTTTTGTACGCAAGTTTCAAATTCTTTTTCAGTATCTAATATTTCCTGTTTATATTTTTCTGTAGATTGGGGGGCATTGGACGTTTTGCAGGCATTAAAAACAAAACAAATTATTACAAATATCAACAAAATAATACTGTTTTTCATAATTTTTGCCTCTTTTATGTTACAAAAATATTATTATAAGCTAAAGTATAATATTATTATTTAAAAAGAAATATCTTTATCTTAAATAAATCATTTTTTTTGAAGACACAAAATCATTTACTTTTAAAGTATAAAAATAAACGCCGCTTGCAAGATCGTTTGAAAAAGAGGACACATCAAAAACAACTGTATAATTACCTCTGTTTTGTTCTTTGTTAATTAGTTCGGTAATTTTTTCTCCCAACAAATTAAAAACCGTTAAATTTACCATTCCCTGTTTTTCAATTTTGTATTCAATGGTAGTAGCAGGATTAAAAGGATTTGGATAATTTTGCGATAAATTTGTTTCTTGCGGAAGAATGTCGGCATTTAACAAATTTTCATTTATTTCAGTTATTATAACATCAGGCGATTGTTTCCTGTTTATCATAATCATTACAGCATCAGCAATAATGTATTTACCTGCTTCAACTCCGTTATTATCTAATTTTATTATTTTTTTATTACCTTGACGTAAATAAAAGGTGCCTAGTTTGTACCAGCCTTTATTTTTGGTATCCTTCTGGTCAACATAAACAACCGTTGAATCGTTATCGGAATAAATAGTATAAGGTACATTTGTTGAATTTACGCTGTTTGTAACTACATATGTATAAATATCAAAATTTGCATCAAACGGTACATCAATGTTGTATTCAAAAGAGACATAATTAACATCGTTTGTCATATAAATATTCGGCTTAAATCCGGGTATTTGGTATAAAGTCCATACACCTAACTGATTGGCTCCTGGGTCATCTTCATTTACTACTACCGCTTTAGGACGCCAAATTTGATTATTTCGAAATGGCGGAATTGCGTCCTGTAAATAAGGAACTGCTCGTAAAGTATCTCCCAGACGATTATTGTTAAGTCTTAATGCTTCATAAAAGAAAAACGTTTCTCCTTTAACTCCTAATTGTCTGTTTGCAGAAACTGAAGAAAGTAATAAAGACGGAGAAATAACATAAGAACCGGCTTTTGCTAAAACACCCGCAAAAAAGATATTTCGTTTATTAACCGGTACATAACTAAGTGCAGCCGCAAGTTCATAACTATAACTTGAAATGTCCTGTCTGTACAATTGCGGAATAAAATTATCAATAATCCCGTCAGTTACCCAGGTTTTAGTATCTTGCAAATAATTTTGGTAACCCCAAGGATAAGGGCTTGGTCCCGATGAAAAAATTAAATATTCCCCTCTTAACTTAACCGAATCGCGTAAACTTTTATAATAAGCGTTTAATTTATCGGCACGCCATCTCATCCAATCGGTATTAGAATATGTAGTTGGTGGTGTGCTGCCGTTATGTTCCAACATATATAAATTTTTAGTATAATCTTCATAACCGCCTTCAACCGGCATAGCGGGTAATCGGTCATCGCCCTGCACTCCGTCAACATCGTAATTATCAACTACTTCAAGCACAAGCGAGGTTATAAAATTTTGTACTTCGGGCACAATACCGCTCATCCAATCGAAGCCATTTTTAACAACCAACTGTCCTTGTGCATTTTTTAATGCCCAATTGGGATATTTTGCTAAAATATGCCCGCCGTTTAGCGAATATGAAGTAGAAAATCCAAACTCAAACCAAGGGATTACTTCAATACCGTTTCGATGTGCTTCAATTACTAATCTTTTTAAAGGATCCCTGCCCGAAACATTTGGCCAAATTGGCACTCCAAAATGATAATTCATAACCTCGCTTGGAAAAAGCGTATAACCTTTATTCCATACAACCGGAAATATTACATTAATACCAATAGATGATAAATAATCCATTGCTTCTGCAATTTTTGCATCGGTCATTAAAACATCACTATCTACATTGGTAATCCATACAGCTCTCATTTCCTCTTTAACTTGGGCAAAAGCTGTAATATATAATAAAACTAATGCTAATATTCCTTTTTTCATTGTAATTTTAATAGATTTGTTGGAAAATTTACCGATTCTTTATAAAACTCATTTTTAAATATACTTGGAAATTTCTTTATCCCTTCATAAAAAAAGAAAACTTCGCCTAAAATTTTTCGTTTCCTGTTTTCTTCTACCATTTGTTTTAACAGTTCTTTTGTAGGATAATAACTTCCAACTTTTAATAAAATTCCCGGATAAAACTTTTTTATCTCTTCGGTGGTCAACTGTTCCTTAACAATAGCATCTAAAACTATAATATAATCTTCTATATTTTGCCTGTATAACTGTGGAATTACTAAATCCACATAACCTTTTTTTACCCATGTCAGCCAATCTTGCAAGTACTCTTCTTTACTCCACGGAAATATACTTGGGGCCATAGAAACTAAAACATTAGGTTTAATTTTCTTAACGGTTTTATATATCTTTGCCATATACTCATTTAGGATATCTGCACGCCAATTTACCCAAGCTGTATCTCTAAAATTTTCCGGCGGCTTTTGTCCGTTATGCGCGCCTTTATAAAGATTTACTGTATATTCGTCGTAACCTGATTCAACAGGCATTGCAGGCAGTCTGTCATCCCCCTGAATTCCATCAACATCGTAATTTGTTACTACCTCAACAATTAAATTAAGCATATAATCTTGAACTTGCGGATCAAAACCATTCAGCCAATCAAATCCATTTTTTGTTACAAGCTTACTTTTATTATTTTTTGAAGCCCAATTTGGTTTGGTTTCTACTAGCTTGCCGCCATTTAATTTATATGAAGAAGAAAAGCCAAATTCAAACCAAGCGATCACTTTTATATCTTTTTTGTGTGCTTCTTCTACAATCTCTTTTAAAGGATCTCTTCCTATATAAGCCGAATCAATTTCCTGATTTAACAAGTCTTTCATTGTTTTGCTTGGATATAAAGTCATCCCCTTATTATAAGTTACAACAAATATTGTATTAAATCCCTCTTCTTTACATAAATTTACCGCCGTTTTAATATTTTCCAAAGAAAGTAAAACATCGCTATCTACATTAGTAAGCCAAACACCTCTAATAGCCTCTTTTTCAATATATTTTTTTTCGATTGAATGACACGATAACAAAGGGAGCAAAAATAAAAGCAATACTATTTTTTTCATAAAATGTCCTGGATTTTTATATTCCCGACCTTTTGACCGGAGATCGGCAATTAATAAATAATTTGCTGCGTTAGTACGTTTATTTTAAATACAAATCATATTTTTCTAAATTCTACAATCCCGAAATGATTGCAGAATAATTTAAATAACCCCAGCCTTCAGGCTGGGGGTACACTACAAAACATATTCGGGCTTCAGCCCTGATTCCTAAAACCATAAACCCGCAAAAATTCCTCGCATTCCTCTTTAAAACTTTTAACCCTATGATGTTCCGATTGATTATTTATGTAGTTTATAACTGTCGTCAATTGTGATTCACCAATTGAACCAGCGTAATATTCATCCGCCCAACTAAATTTTGTATTTGTTAATTTATTTTCATTTATCCAATGGGAAGATTCACCTTTAATGAGATTAACAACTTTCGAGATGCTTTGCTCAGCACTTAATGCGATAAGTAAATGAATATGATCGTTATAACCGTTTATTCCATAAATAAAAATGTCTTTGGTTTTTGCATATTCTTTAATGTGCACACAAATCTGCGCTCTTATTTCCTTTGAAATAATTGGATCTCTGTTTTTTGTATCACACACAATATGAATCCATGCTTTAACGTAAGACATTAAACCTCCCGAAAGATTTAATCAGGGCTAAAGCCCGATTTTATGTTTTATGTTACCCCCAGCATAAAGAGGCTGTGTTAAAATTAAAAAACCGAACTCACCCCTTTTTCCCCTCTCTTTGAAAGAGAGGGGAATTATATAACGGCAAGTTATTGTGCTATATGTTTTTACAATCACTCCCCTTCTATTTTTAAGAGAAGGGGTTGGGGGATGAGTTCCTTTTTATTACAACTATTCCCCAATTTTCACACAGTCTCTAAATGTTGGGGTTATTTAAATCCCCACAATTTATTACTTTATGCTTTCCCTTGCATAAACTTCGAAAAAGCACCATCGTTATTCCCGCCAACAAATCCATCTATCTCGGGCCTGGTTTAATACATTAAAACTCAACCTTAATACCGGCCCTAAAATCTAACATTTGAAAGGAACTGATACTTTCCAAATTTAGCGATAAGGCCTGCCAAATTTCACCTAAAATGTTTTTATAATCACATCCGGCATAAATACTGGTATTGTTAATAACTTCATAACTAAACACTACGCCAATATTAAAACCTCCGCTCCAATCCACCTGCGAAATTCCCGGTACATTTATAACTTTAGTAAAACTTCCATTAACCCCTGTAGTATCGGTATAAAAGTTTTTTGTGTTTTGGTCAAAATACGACGTGTAACTTCCACGTGGACTAAACCATCTATAAACCCCAAAACCAAAATTTAGTTGAGTTTTAAAGGGTTCCAAATCAATCAATTTGTAAATTGCGTTTGCTGTAAGGCCAACAACTTCAAGTTCAACATTAAGATTAGTAAGCGGTATATCAAAAGTTTCTGTTGTATTGCCAACGCTAACATCTTGAATTACATGTAATTTATCTTTATTGCCTTTATCAAACTTAAAATATTCTAATTTGCCAACCCAAGCCCAATTTTTAGAAACTTCTTTACCAAAATAAACTGCTCCGCCAATGGTCTTTTCAAATCTATCACTCAAGGTTCCCACAGGCTGGTAATAATTAATATCAGCACCGGCAATAAAATTTGTTTTTTGTGCATATAATAAATTAACCGTAAAACTTAAAAAAATTAATAAGTATAAGTATTTTTTCATAATTGTATCAATATAAAATTGTTAATCCTAAATTTAAATTAAGTGCTTCTTTAAAAGGGAACAGATCAAAGCCGTAAGAATAATCCGAATCAAAAACATTTACATATTTAGCAGACCCGTTAATCCAAAAGTTTTCCATCAACTCATAATTCAAATCAATTCCGGCCGTATAAAACAATGGATTGCCAAATTTTTCCGGTGCAATATTTCTAAAACTATATTCAAAAGTATAATCAATAGCCGAAAAATATTTAGACCATGTTTCATCAATATACAAACGGCGAGTATAAAAATATACACCTGCCCCCAATGCGGGTTTAACGTGTAATTTTTCAATTACTGTAAAATCATAATCAAATGTAAATGACAATTGCAACAAATCCATTTTTTGTACGGGACTTAAAAAACTTTTATACGCTTCATCAGAAAGTGTCTGCTGTATAAAATCATTATATCGTCCCCAAAACTGCCAATTCCAGGTTGCTAATCCATTTTCCTGCGAAAGGCTGTAAAGAGTATAACCACCATAAACATTTAACGAAACGTTGTCATATATTTTTATTCGTATTTTGGCACCGGCTCCAACTCCGTCAATATCCGTCACGTTAATTCTTTTTGTTAAAGGGGAAGAATATTCACCATAAACATCAACAGAATGTATTTGAGAATATACCGACGAACTAATAACAAAAGTTAAACAAAAAAAATAAAAAAGTTTTTTCATAATACACCCACTTGCAGTGTAAACCGAATGATATCTCCTAACCTGCCATAATCGGAATAAGCAAAATCGAGCTGCATAGGCACACTTAAATTAGTTTTAACTCCAATTCCAAAACTATACGATTCCTCATCATAAAAGAATTTATATCCCGCTCTAAAATCAATCATATTTTTATACGATATTTCCGTACCAACATTCACCTTCTCGTCTCCGTCATTTGGATGAATTGCTTCTGCTGAAGCCGTAACTCTATAATCCTGGTCATACCCTCCAAACACTTCGGCAGCAACTCCTAAACGCAACATTGCAGGCATTTTAAATTTATCGTTAATAAATTTAGCATCAACACCAAAATTTGAAATTGTTGCAGCTATTCTTAAAGAAGCTAATCCGGTGTAATAAAGTATTCCGCCATCAAATAAATAATTACTGGCCGAATAAATATCAATACTCTCTCTTACATATTTTCCCGTAACACCAAACGAAAATTTATCCGTAAGCTGTTTACTGTAACTTAATCCTATTGCCAGCGAATTGGAATTAAATGTTCCAAGCACTTCATATAATCTTTGCCCTTGAATTTTTTTTGTTTTTTGCATTGAACCATAATCAAGTAATATTGCCCCAAATCCAAAAACACCATAATCTGTTTTAAGTGCATATGTGGTTACGTAATGTTTAATATCGGCAATCCAGGGAGAATACGTAACAGAAAACGAATGAGTTTGATTTGAAAATCCAAGAGAAGCTGGATTTACAAATAAACCCGAAGAATTCATATCAGCATACGAGATTGAACTTTCACCCATACCTGCAGAACGTGCAGTTACAGGAAGTTCTAAAAAAACAAACCCCGCAGTGGCATTTTTCTTAAAATCCTGACTGTACGATATGGTACAAATCATTAAAAATAGTAATATTATTTTTTTATTCATCGTTAAGTTATAAGTTGTTCAAAAATAATTTTAGTTTACCGTACTATTGCAAATTTTCCTAGTTTTGGTCCATAAGGTGACTCCACATGGAACAAATAAACACCACTTTCCACAAATTGTCCAAAATCGGATACCTGATCCCAAGATGCAATAGCACCTTCACCACTTTCAACATTAATTGTTTTAACTAAATCACCCCTAACAGTATAAATGCGTATTGTGCAGGGGTTTGGTATATTAACAAACTGTATTTTGTCTCCTTCACCGGGCAAAGAATATCCTTCGCCAATAACAAAAGGATTTGGTACAACAAGTATTTGGTTTACATTATTAACCGGAGCTAAAGTAGCAGTGAACGGAGTATTCATTCTATTTGCAAAAATAGAAGATTCAAGCGGCGGCACTTTTGTTGTCTGTGTTTCAGGAAAAATTACAGCCGGATTTATATTCCAACTTGCCCTTCCTGTATCTAATGCAGTTAATGCATAATAATAACTTGCCCCAACCGTTACGGTTGAATCTAAATATGTATATTTTTCAGTAGTATTGGAATAATAATTTATATCACCTTTTTGAATTTCCGCAACAAGTGTCCACGGACCTATTGGTAAATATTCGGATCTATAAATTTTGTAAGAGGACAAATCCAATAAACCATCATCGGGATCAGGAATACTTTCGGTTTCATTTCCCCATTGTATAATGTTGGAAACATATTGGTTATCTTCTCTGTTGTAATCAACTGTAAATTCAGGGGCTAACGGAGGATCGGGATGATTAAAATTATTATCAAACGTCACTTTCGATTTTACAGCAGTTGCATCAAAAATTGAATATCCAGATGAAATTGCGCTTATTTTATTTTCCAAGGCGTATTTGTAATCCGAACCATCTACCATTTCGGAATATACAATTACAACAGAATCTCCGGGATTAATATCCCACGGCCCTACCGACATTAACGACCACATACGCGAGCGGCGCATAAATGTTTGGTCACCCGGATTGTTTATATAATTATTGGCCATACTAACATCTTTTAATACCGAATATCTTGTCTCTGCCGTACCGCGTCCGGTCATTGGGCCAATTAAATCCTGCAAATTGTCACCGGCAGACCAGCCGTACCCGTTTACAAAAGTTGCTGTACCATTATTGTTAGGAGATGAATACAACAATCTAAATCCCACAAAACCGGGTGAAAGCCATTCACCGGTCGGGCTTCCGTTTACAATTGGTCCTTGTGTGGCAGACCAGCCGTATTCTCCGTCATTTTCGGGTGTGTCTAAATAATCTCCGGCTCTTCCCCATATCATTTTTTTAGATGGATCATAAAAAAACCAAGAGTTGCGGGCACCTGCCGAATATGTTGGATATAACACCGTCCATGATCTCGAATTACACTGCATTCCGTAATTTAACATTGCGTAAAAATCGTATAACGTATCAACTATTTCACGGGTCGGGTAATTAATCCTAATTTCATTAGAAATGTTTTTAATAGTATATTTATGAATAATATAATTTTCTTCTCTTCTTGAACCGTTCCATTGATGAGATTCGCGGGTTACCCTAATTGGCAGCTGACTTTCTATATCGTACTGATTTTGATATAAAGGATTATACTCCCAGCTTGTTACAATAATTTCATCACCCGCATCTTTTATGTTTACCATACCATGATTAATTGTTTTTTTATGTTTTTTAACAATAAACTTAGATGATACTTCAACCCCAACTGTACTTGCATAAATTGACCAGTCTTCAACAGCTAAAACACTATCGCGTGTTTTTTTGCAGCCAATCCAAAAACCACCCGCAGTTAAATAAGAAGGAGCCCCTCCTATATCTTCTCTTATCCAGCTTATATCAAAACCAGGCCAATCCAAACCTATTCCAAGCCTTCGCCAGTTATTATACGTGCTTGGCCCAACTTTACCCATATATACACTCTGCCAAAGCTGCCCCCTGTTAAAAACTAATAATGGCGAATCAATATCCTGTGCGTTTAATTGGCATATACTTAATATTAGTAAAATCGGTAATAGTCTAATCAATATTTTTCTTTTTTGCATAAACACGTCTTTAAAATCCTTAATTTAATTAAAATCCTATTCCAACTGTAAAAACTACTTCTGTTGGTGTGTTTTTATAGGTTCTGTACGAGTATAATAAATAGCTCCGTTTTGTTGGATCATCTGCCGGATTATCAATAGTAATGCCGTTTTCTACCCATGCGGTTTTATCCTCCGATTCGTTTTGCGAATCCATTGGAGTTAACCACTTATTGTTAAACACGTTCATAACTCTTAAGCCAATTATTAATTTTGTACCATCAAAATGTATTTCTTTATTAAAATTAAAATCAAAATTAGATTCTATTGGGTATCTTCTATTGTAACTTACATCTTTTAAGTCAAAATCCGTTACATAAGTAAATGGAAGTCCCGATTGTACGGAATACGATAAGCCGAATACCGAGTTTTCAAACGGCTTAAATCCAAATATTTCAAATCCTTCACCATCTTTTAATATATATTGCAATAAACCTCTAAAACTGTGTGTTCTATCGTAAGGAGATAAAAACTCGCCGGTAGAACTGCGTAAAGAATAATTTCTTGAGTTATCGGGGTACAATACGGATGCACCATATCTTCCTTCTGTTGTTTGCGATAAGTTATAACTTAATCTATATGTCCAATTACCGGAGCTTATTTTTTCAAAAGTAGCTTCAAGACCAATTGTAGATCCAAACCTGTTGTTTGCAAATGACGAATAAAGATATAGCGGTTCGTTATTTGTATTAAAAGCAGCAAAATATCTTAAATCTCCTGTTAAAGCAGCAACATCCTGCGTGCCTATTTGAGAAACTCTATCATTATAATATATGGCAACATCTATTCTATGGTCTTCATCTAAAACCTGCTGCAAACCAAATTCGTAATTAATGGTTTTTTTAGGCTCCAAATCAGGATTCCCCAATGCACTCCATCCTCTATACGTTTTTGTTGTTAATGCCTGTGTAAAAATAGGCATTGATGCAAAATGTCCGTATTGAATACGAAAAGCAGTATTTTCACCTATCGGAAAAGAGACTCCAACACGCGGTAAAACAGTTACTTGTGTTTTTGAGGCAACCGTTTGGGGATTTCCGTTTATTCCGGGGCGTTCAGTTCCGGGGTAAAAAGGATTATAAATATCCACAGGAACGTTTGATTGGAAATTATATGCTTCTACTCGTACACCAAAATTTGCAACCATTCCTTCATATTCCATTTTATCCTGCAAATAAAAAGCATAGTTATAAGGATATGCTTTATAATACTCTGCAACTCCATAATGTGCAACATAACTATTGGTACGGAAACTATAAGCTACTCCATTGTTAAAAACATCCCAATAATAAAATCTTACGCCCGCTTTTAATAAATTTGTTTTTAATATTTGATTTGTATAATCAACCGTAATACTCCAATGGTCTGCACGATAATCTTGGTAAAAGTTTGTACTTGCTGCGTCAAGTCTTAAAAAATAGTCAGAATCCCACCAAACACCACTTTTTAAAATTGATCCGCTTGGATCCGCAAGGCTGTCCAATCTATCGACTGCGCTGTTAAAACCGGGAATATAAACATAAGGAAGGGCGTATGTTTCAACCTGATGAGCAATATTTGTTTCAAAAAAGGAATTTTGATTTACTGTATAAACCCAATTTAAACTTTGTGCAACTGTTTGTTCTGTTCTAATAGGATCTTGATAAACTGCATATTTGGCTGATTCGCTTATATTAGATAAACCCGCCCATCTTATATCGGTTGAACCGGAAAATAGTCCGCCTTTATATTTTTGAAAACTACCCATAAATCTAAATTTATGTTCCGATGTAGGTTTGTATGTTACATTAAGTATATAGTTTTGATAAATTTGGTCTTTTTCGTTGGTTGGAAGGCGGGTTGGGTTTTTTCTGTATTCACCCGAAAAATAAAACTTTAATAATTCGGCATTTGTACCAAGCGGGCCGCCAAAACCAATTAAATAACGCGTATATGTATGATCTCTGTAATCGTAAACACCAAGCGGATTATCTTCCGAAGGAGTATGATTTTTTATCCATGTATTATACGCCCATTCAATTTCGTTGCGTACTCTTGAAGAATCGGCAGAAGTAGCATTACCCTGCAAATACATTCTGCTATACAAATAAGGACTTATATCTTTTAACACATTTTTTTGATTTGCATACCAATTACTTAAGTTTCCCCATTTTTGCCATTCAAAATTGCTTTTATCGTAAACGTAATTGCCAAAATGATATTGCCCCGATGGTCTGTATTCAATACGTGCTTCGCCTGAAATTTTAGAATTTCCCTCTTTTAAAACAACTTTTACAACACCTGCTTGTGCGTTTCCGTATTCGGCCGAAAAACCGCCCGAAATTAATTGTATTTGCTGAACACCAAGCGGATTTACATCGTATTTCCAGCTGTTATTTGCTTTATCGGCACCACCGTAACCGGGAATGCTTGTATTAGTTGTCTGCTGGTCAACACCATTAATTTGAAACTTCACTTCGTAAGTGCCTGATCCGCGTACGGAATAATCACCTTTTTCGTTTTTTGAAAACGAGGCGGTTAAATCAAGTGCTCCGCGCAAACCTTCAATTGGTGCCGATTTTAGCTGTACATCATCAATGGTTGTGGAAGATGAAGTTTGATCTTTTACAATTTTTGGCTTTTCGGCAACAATTACAACCTGTTCCATCTGAACGGTTTCATCTTTTAACTTAAAATTAATCTCTGTAGTTCTATCAATATTAACCACCACGTTGGAATATATAGTTTTGCCATACCCCATATAACTTGCCGCAAGTGAATATGTACCCGGCAACACGTTTAATATAGCATATTTTCCATCAACATCGGTTGTGGCTCCCATAGAAGTACCAACCAAAACTACGTTTACGCCAACAAGAGTTTCTTTAGTGTTATTATCTGTTACAACACCGCTAATTTTCCCTCTTTGACCAAATAGAACCGAATAATTTACAAGAATACACACTAAGATACTTTTTATCAAGTATCCTTTTCGAATAGTTTTATTTTGCATGTTTTAATAGTATAAGTTTTTCAATAAGCAAGTTTTATTATTTTTTCTTAGCACTTAAAATTAGTTGAATTATTTAAAACAAACAAGACATTCATATGGTTTTTTACATTTTTTACATTTTAAATTACATGTAATCTGCTCTTTGTGCTATTTTATTATTGTTTGTAGAATTTTTTATTATACTAATTTACATGAACTACGGCTTTACCCTTTTGTTTGTTTTCAGCTTAATTGTAATGCGAAATTTCAGACTGTGTGAAAATTAAAAAAACAGCAGGAGTTTGATAAAACATGTGGGAATTAGTGCTGTTGCGTATGGTTACAAACAGGGCACGGCTCTGCTGTGCTTTAAAGGAATAATTGTATGCTAAAGTACTGTATTATAATATGTTGCTATATGTTTTTAATCCCCTTGGAATGACATGATTATAGCAAAAACGAAAAAACAATTGTAAAAACCTCATTGCAGTGACAATTTTTCTATGGCCAAAAAGACGTAATTTGATATTTATCCCCAATTTTCACTCAGTCTCTAAATCTCGAGTTATAATAAGGGGATATTCCGTTTTACAAATAAAAAAAAACGCCGTGTTTATATTTTCCTTGGCGGTTTTAACAATCAGTAAAAATTTAGAATTAAAAATTTCCTTTATATCTTCATTTAAACTTTACCCTTTAACACTGCTTTATTAGATTTTTATAATTGCAGAAGATTAATTTATGGGGACAAATATATACTAATTATTTATCCCCATATTAAAAATTATTGGTTATTATGGAATTATTCTAAACCTTACGGTATCGCGTATTGCGGAAGCAAACACACCAACACCGTCGCCGTCAAAAATAACTTTAGGTTCGTGGAAATTTCCGTCAAACTCCTGTACGTTTTTTGCAGTAAAAATATAATATCTAAAATTTTCATCACCTGCATAAGCAATAGCCGTATACGAACTGTAAAACCATGCATCATAATATTGAACTTTATAATCGTAAGGGCCCGGAATATACGAGTTGATATTTGTTACATAATAAGCTTGAAAAAAGAACTGGTTAAAATTATCTTCAACATCCTTTGGGTTTAAGTTAGGTTCAACCGGATTGTTATAAATAAAATTTGCGGTTGATGCTGTATCGGCCAAAATAGAAAAAGCATAAAAATCTGTACCCGGTGAAGGAGTATATAAAATATGAATATCCGCTTGACGATACTTTATAGTACCTAAATCGTCTGCTTCTATTCCAAAACCCCTTGATGGTGAATGTGTTGTTGAAGTTGTAGAAATAGATTTTCCTTCTACAACGGCAGAAACTTTAAGCGTATATATTTTGTCGTAATCAATTAATATCTGATTATTGTAATATACTTTGTTAACAGCATCATATTCTAACGGAATATCGTTAATTGTTACAACAACCGAATTGTTTTGTGGTGTTAATTTTAAATCATCCAAACTTACTTGTTCGCCTATTCTAAAATTGCGTGATATTTTTATACTATTTACTGTTTCGCCTGCAAATAAAAAGGCTTCTACAGATATTTTTGGTTCATATTGTGAACTGTCAATTTCAACAACAGGATCTCCGCAGGCACTTATTAAAAATGGCAAAATAAAAATTACAAGCAAGCCGAATTTATTATTTATAAAAGTTTTTATTTTTTTTAATTTAAACATATTTTTCCTCATTCTTAAAATTTAATTGTAACACCAATACTGGGAAGCATAGGCAGCATATTTACTTTATTTATTTCTTGAGTTAATACACCGTCATTAAATTTTTGGTCGTAAGTTACAAACCAAGTATTTTTTCTGTTTCCAATATTAATTATCTGCAAATAAGGTGCTAAACTCCAGCTGCCATAGTTTTTTTCGTAAGTAATACTTAAATCCATCCTAATATATGCGGGCAGTCTAAACGAGTTGATATCGGCCGGATATAAATTATATCCCTGCATATTATCATCACCCGGAATAAGCATGTTCCAGTTTGGCAAAGTATTAGCATAATAAGCACTTCCCGGCGTTGTAATGGGCTGACCTGTAGTATAGATAAAATTAACACCTACCAGCCATTTTGAATCCGAATTATCCGGCTCTTCATTCCATTTACCCGCAAAGATAGAGTTGATGTCACTATTTAATACAACGTTAATTACTGAAGTTCTATCATGACGAGGAACAAATTTATCACCCTGATTTATATTGTCAAAGGTATATTCTGTTTTTGATAACGAATACGAGATCCAGCCTGTTATTGCACCCACATCTTTTCGCAGCATCAATTCAAAACCGTACGATTTGCCGTCCCCCCTGTTAAATAAGTTGTTTGTTGAGGTATAAATAGGATTTCCTCTTTGATCGTAAGCGTTTGGAGCAACTTCCGCATTAAATGTTGTATTATAAGTATAGATATTTTTATAATCTTTATAATATACTTCAGTTTCAAATTCAACAAAATTGCCAATTTCTCTTTGGTAACTTAATATTAAATGTTTTGCACTGGATTCTTTTGTATATTTGTCGGCAGTAGTCCATATACTTGCAAAAAACAAACGAGGGATACGATTTAAATATTGGTGAAAAACACCGGCAGCCAATTTAATATTACTTTTATCGGTTAATCGGTACTTGGCCGAAAAACGAGGGTCAAAATCACTGTATGTTTCGTCAGCATTAAAATAATTATGTCTTAACCCAAGTTCAATATCCAAAGATTTTGTTGGTCTCCAATCTGCGCTAATATAAGAAGTTGTATATTGTCTGTGTCTGTTTATATCAACTTTCCCATTCTCCCAATCCATCTTATATAAGCCGTGTAATATTTTTTGTTCAACTCCAAACTTTAAAATAAATTGGTTTGAAAAATAATATTCAAGTGCTCCTTTTATAGCATAATCCGAAAGAAGATTTTTTTCTTTCATATCCATAATATCTTCAAAAGTAAAATTCGATTCAAACCTTGAAGCTGTTACCCAAAAACTTGCAAAAAATTGGGGACTAAATATATGTTTCCAGTTAACACTTCCGGTAGTATTGCCCCAATCGTATAAAAACTCAAACGATTCTTCAGCTTCTTTATCAAATTTGTAATCAAGAGCATCTTTACTATTAAAAAAACTGATTGATAATTTATCGCTTTCCGATAAATCAAAAAATCCTTTTAAATTGCCATCGTAAAAATAATATTCAGGTATCTCGTCAACCCATTTAGCATAAGTTTGATCGATATATGTTCTTCTAAAGCTACCGGAAATTGAGCCGATACTGCCAACCGGTATCTGCAAAGTAGTAGAAGCAGAAAGAAGACTAATATTTACAATTCCTTCAAATTTATTTCTGTTACCATCTAAGTTGGTTACATCCATAACAGAAGAAAGTCTTCCGCCATATTCTGCTCCAAATCCGCCTTTTGAAAGATCAACTTTTTTAATTGCGTTTGTGTTAAATGTGGAAAAAATACCAAACGCATGTTCCGGGTTATATACATCGGCACCATCTATCAAATATAAGTTTTGATCGGGCGTGCCGCCTCTTACATATAAAGCCGATGAAAAATCGGATAAAGCTGTAATGCCCGGAACTGTTTGTAAAGCGCGCAATAAATCAGCTTCAACCATTTTTGGTATTTGGTTAATCTGTTTAGCGGTAAATTCCATTTTGGATACCGGTTTTATAAACAATTTTTCAATTGTTCTAATAGAATCACCGGAAACAACAATTTCGCCCGTTTTATAATCTTCGGGCTCTAACTTAATGTTAAAAGTATTTTTAATGCTCTTTTTAACCGTAATTGCTATTTCTTGTGTTGTGTAACCAATATAGCTTACAGTAAGTTTGTATTCTCCGTCTTGAATGCCGGGAATAACAAAATAACCGCTGTTGTTTGTTACACCGCCAACAACTAATTGTTTAATGTAAACACTTGCACCAATAAGTGCTTCACCATTTGAAGCATCATAAATAAAGCCGCTAACCGAACCGGCCGCATTGGTTTTGGGTAAAACGTTTGTAAATAAACCACTAAATAATAATAGAATAAATAATTTTCTAATTTGTTTCGTAATCATAGATTTCCCTAATAATGATTTTTTATGTTTTTTTTTGAAATTATATAAATTATGACGCAAAGATACTGCAAAAGTTACAACAAAAACAGACAGGAATTTATAATTGTGATATAGTTAACATAAACATAATATTGACTTGTTATTTGAGAGTATTTTATTATATCAATTAGGTTTTACAAAAAAAAGAGGCATATTAATGCCGTTTATTGATATTTTTGGTCGAAAAAATTATTTTCTCTGCATAAAAATAATTTGGGGAAAATTTATGACCTGCGTTATTTATTGGTGTTTTATTGCTTAACCAAGGGGGAATAAAACCGGATATAATGTATTTTAATTAATGGCTAAACGTGCAAAACCTTTAAAACGGAAAATCTTCAGTACTAATAGGAGCCTTCTGTTTTTCTATAATAGGTCTTTTTGCAATTTTATGTATATAATTTCCTTCAACAAAAATTGCTTTATAAGGTTTTGTAGGACATGCATGTTCGCAGGCACCACAGCCAATGCAAAGTTCTTTATAAACTTTTGGGGCAACAAGTTTGCCAAGTTTTTCGTGTGGTTCCATTTTTACTGCTTTTGTAGGACAATGTTCGCTGCATGCACCGCAATCGGTTTTTTCTGCAAAAACAATACAGTTATCTTCAATAAATTGGGCAACCCCAAGCTGTGTTATCTTTTTTTGTTCTAGCTTTATGGGTAAAATTGCACCGCTTGGGCATACAGTGCTGCAAATGTTGCATTCAAAATTGCAAAATCCTTTGCTGTTATCCAAATGAGGCTGCAATATCCCAAGCAAACCATATTCTAAAAAAGAAGGCTGTAAAACATTTGTAGGGCAAACGCTTACACACAAATTGCATGCTGTACAAAAATCAGTAAAATGTTCAATTCCTTTTGAACCCGGAGGTGAAACACTGTTTTTTTTATGCGTTGGTATTTTATTTTCTTTATATACTTTAATTTTATTTTGGGCTTTAGCAATAATTGTAGTGCCCATAATAAATAGACCAATATCTTTAACAAATTTACGTTTGCTTTCCGATATTTTTGTGTTTTTTCTTTCTATTTTGCTATTTATGGATAATTGATATTTAATTCCATTTGTGGGGCAGACTATAAAACAATTATAACAATTTACACACCTGGTTTCGTCAACGCTTTTTTCTTTACTGTTAATACATTCTGCTTTGCATACACGCTCGCAAGCACCACAGCCTTTGCAATTGTTCAGGTCAATTTTAATTTTATATAACGAAAGCTTTGATATTACACCTAATAAAGCACCAACAGGACAAATGGTATTGCAATACAATCTTCCTTTTTTAAATGCCATATAACCAACAATTAAAAACATAAGAACGGGAAATATTAATAACTCAAGTCGCACAGCTTTATATAAAATTGGTGAAACGGCATATGAACCAAATAATTCGAATATTGAAGCAACAATATTATTTAAAAATATATATACCGGTCTAAATATTTGAGCTGCAATCCGGCCAAAATTACTGTATGGATCTAACAAATTAATTACAAACATTGTGCTGAAAAACAAAGATAAAACGCTTAAACGTAATAAGTTATATCGTAAATAATTATATTGTTTTGAGTATTTATAACGCTTTTTTTTATTTATTTTTTTTGACAGCCACGAAAAAATGTCTTGCAAAACACCAAACGGGCAAATTGTTGAACAATAAACCCTGCCAAAAAGCAGCGTGGTTATTAGAACAATTAAAAAGCCAAAAGAAAATAACCCGATAGAGGTAAATATTTTAAATACTGAGGGAATAAATTGCAGGAACAAAACGGGTTCAGCTAAATACGAAACAATAGAATTAGTCAAATCAACAAATAATAACAGAGTTATTATTAAAAAGAAAAGTGAAATAATAACTCGTATTTTTTTCAAATAGGAAAGAGGCATATTAAACTTTTATTCTGTCAATATTAAGTTTGTCTAAATCCATATTCCCAATGCCCATGGAATTAGCAATTTTAATATAATCAACATCAGCCGGTTCCATACCAAACAATTTTGCACCCGCAGCATCAATAGCTACTATATCTTTTGATATAAGAAGTGATTGAATATTAACCACATCACCGGCGTTAACACCACGCGGGCCATTTGTTTTCATTACATTATAGGCATCTAAAATATTAAGATCGGGCAGACGGTACGAAGCAAAATCGGCTATACATTGGTGTAAATCGTTTCTGTGCCAAAAACCTCTGTCCCAAACAATACCCATATGGTTTTTCATTGCCATAGT
The DNA here is from genome assembly GCA_043805435.1 of bacterium. GTDB lineage: Bacteria > Bacteroidota > Ignavibacteria > Ignavibacteriales > Melioribacteraceae > JAEXOD01. The sequence goes on along the minus strand of JAZDHY010000007.1, from coordinate 35,688 downwards.
TATTTTTGCCGAACTATGATTTTTTAGTATAGGAACATTAATAAAAACATCAGCTTCAAGAATCAGTTCGTGCACTTTGGCATCTTTTAGTCTTTTACCTTTTGGAACACTTACTTTTTGATAGTAACTTTCCTTAAAACCGGGAACAATTTTTCCGCCGGCACTTTTTACAATTCTTTCAATACCACTATTGGAATAACATCTGCTCCAGTCGTCACAAGTATTATCAAATACTAAAACTTCCTTAGCCCCGGCATCAAAGCAATGTTCAATAATTCTTTTTACAAGCAGCGGGTTGGTGTTTGCAGCCAATTCGGGCAATACATCCCAGCCGATATTAGGTTTTAATACAACACGTTGATTTTTTTTAACAAATTTACTCATACCTCCAAAGGACTGAATTGCCTTATCAAACATTTTATCAGGCATCCCCCCTTTAACAGCAACTAAATCGTAATTTGTTGGAAAATACTTGCCGGTTTTTGCCAAAATTTCGGGTACGTTGCCAAGCATGGCAGCTCCAAATCCGGCTGCAAGCCCGGTTTTTAAAAAATCTCTTCTTCTCATAACAAACCTGATTTATTTAGTTCTATTAACTAAAATAACAAAAAAAAATAAAATGCGGTATGTTTTTTTTTATTAACTGTAATTTATTTTTTTTAAACAGCTTGTAATAATATTTGCAAATTTTAATTATTAAGCTTATTTTAACAACATATTAAGTTCAATAATTATTAAAAAAGACTATGGAAAATATATTAGGTTCAATTAAAACTAAAACTCTGCTAAAGAGTACCGTTTTCGATTTTTTTGCCATTATGTTTATTTATTTTGCGCCCACACTTTCTCATCTGACCAATTTTCCGTTATATTATTTTGATCCAATGCGTTTTGTTTTGATTCTTGCATTAGTACACACAAAAAAGGAAAATGCATTTATTATTGCTTTTACTTTACCCCTGTTTTCTTTTTTTGTGTCAAGTCATCCGGTATTTGCAAAAGCAGGCTTAATAATGATGGAATTATCGTTAAATTTGGTAATATTTTATTATTTAACTAAAAAATTTAATAATGTAATATTGCCAATTTTTATAAGTATTATTGCAAGTAAAATTGTTTATTATTTACTTAAATACTTTTTAATTAATACTTACGTTCTTGATGGTCAGTTGTTTTCAACTCCTGTTTTTCTTCAATTTGCTGCCGTACTTTTATTTTCAAGTTATGTATATTTTTTATATAAGGAAAAATAAATGGAACATAGTTGCGAAAATTGTAAAATGAAAAAATATGCCGAAGACAATCCGTTAACCTTTTGGGCAAAACTTTGGCGTTGGCATACAAAGTGGTGCCCCGGCTGGAAAAGTTACCAAAAATCTTTAAGTAATAAATAATATTTCAAATTATTGTTGTGGTTTTCGATAGTATTTTGTTTTTATAGAATTCAATATTTTTTTATAATAAACAAAGTTTGAAATATTGGGTATATTTTTGTGTTTATTTTAATAATTCTGCAACATATTCTCTATATCTAACGTCTCATATAACTATATTTAACTCATTTTAACAAAACTGTTTATTAAAATGAATTCTTTTTATATATTTATACTATAATAAATTATAATTTAAAAAATTGATAAAAAACGTAATTTATATTATTGCAGGTATGTTAGTTTTTTTTATCGGGATGATAACTTACGGTATTATTTTAAATATACGTGAAGTTACGTTAAAAGAAGCTATGGATGAAATTAAATTAACCAGACTAAACAATGTGTATTTGGTAGTTAATAGAAAAAAATACAGACTAGAACTTTATTCCGATTCGGTTTTGGTTAAAAGTTATAAAGCTGTATTTGGTAAAAATACCGGAACCGAAAAACGGGCTAAAGATGACTATATTACACCTATTGGTGAGTATAAAATTTGTTCAATAGATACAGCTTCCAAATTTCACAAACTTTTTCAAATAAATTACCCAAACGAAAAAGATGCAACAGAAGCTTTTCGTAATAATTATATATCAAAAAGAGATTTTTTTATTTTACAAAAGACATGGGGTACAGACGACTGCCCTGCGGAAAACACACCAATCAATACTGTTATAGGAATACACGGAATGGGAAGATTTAATTTTATCTTTAAAAATTTGCCTTTTTCGTTTAACTGGACAAACGGTTCTGTTTCGGTTAGTGATGAAAGTGTTGACGAACTATATCCCATAATTAAAATTGGAACAAAGGTTTCTATTGTCTATTAATTGCCATAAATCCGCTTTATTTAATTTTTTATCTGTAACGTTTCTGTTTATTTTATTTAATAACAGCATCTTTGCACAAGTTCAAGATTCGGTAAAATACGAACTTACCAACGTCAGCTTTACGGGAAATAGCGAAATGCCTACTGCTGTACTTCAAACTATTGTTTCTGCCAAAGAATCACCCGGCTGGTTAAGCAAAATGTTAAAAAAATTCACTTCTTTTGGTGAAAATCCGGTTTATTTTGACTCCTTAATTATTTCTTCGGATGCCGCTGCGTTAAAAAATTATTACTTTGCTAATGGGTTTTTTAAGTCTAAAATTATTACCAAATACCAAATTGATTCAGCAAATAATACAGCTTCAATTTTATACAATATTATAGAAGGAACTCCGGCTTATTTAAATTCATTTACAGTAAACGGACTTGAATATTTGCCTCCTGAATTTTTGAATAGAATAGATGATATGATTGCTATTGACACTACAACCAGGTTTTCGGGAAAAATTATTGACGAAAAACAAATTAATATTCTTACATTTTGTCGTGATAATGGATATATGCTTTGTTCGGCATTGGGTTCTCCGTCTGTTACTATTGATACCATGATTAATAAAGTATTTGTTAATATTGATTTTTATCTTGGCAATAGGTACGTGGTAAATGATGTGCGAGTAGAAAAAACAGGCAGCGGAAAGGATTTAGTTGATGATGAATTAGTTAAAGAAGTTGCAGGTATCAAAGTTAACTCGATGTATAGTTTTTATGAACTGCAAAAAGGTCAAGTTAGGTTATATCGCACAAACTTATTCAGTTCGGCATTAATTGCCGGTGTAAGTACCGATACTTCGGGTAATTATGTTCCAATTAAAATAATAACAGATATTGGATTAGTACACGAACTTTCGCCTGAAATTATTGTTAACAACGAAGATAATGCTTTAAACCTTGGTTTTGGTTTGGGTTATGTAAAAAAGAATTTTTTAGGGAATGCGCGTAAATTGACTTTAAGTGCCTCTACCGCTGCTCAAAGTATTACCGATTTTTTGACACACCCTTCGCTAAATGACACGTCAATATATGGTTATGGTGACGTACGTGCAATTTTAGAACAACCTTTTGTTTTCGGTCAACCTATCAATACTAAATTAGAAACATATATAACGGTACAAAAAAGGAAGGCCGAATATAATGCTTCTATTTATGGCACAAAACTGAGTTTGAATTTTGAATTACCTCGAAAAGTATATCTCACTTCTTTTATTGCCTATTTTAATTGGGAATTTTCCCGCTATGTATATCGCAACCAATATTTAATAAACGCATATACAACTTTGTTGTTACGCGACCCAACTATTCCTAGCGATTCGGCAGCGATTATTGCTGCCCGGCGTGTTGGCCAACAAAATGATAAAAGTATTAAATCTACAAATGCTTTACTTGGTTTTGATATTGGGGTTAATAAAACTGACGATTTCTTTTTCCCAACCGAAGGTTATAATCTTTCGCTTTTAGCTGAAGACGGTAATTCAATCCCGTTTTTATTAAGTAAACTTTTTAATTACGAATATTCGGCAACAGGATATTTAAAAACTGTTTTTACATCATCGGCTTATTTTTCGTTATTTAGCTCAAAAGTAAATATTATTGGCGTAAAATTAAAATCGGGTTACATCTTTGCTCATCGAGGGGATATTTCTTTAATTCCTTTAAACCAAAGGTTTTATTCGGGTGGCAGTAACTCTTTGAGGGGTTGGCAGGCGCGCGAATTGGTTCCGCCGGAATACACTTTCGATTTAGACAAAACCAATAGCGAAGATTTTGAAGCTGTTTTATTGCGTGGTGTTACTCCGGGTGGTTTTTTTCAGTTAGAAGGTTCGGTTGAAGCCAGATTACGATTGCTTGATAAGATAGGGACTGCAGTGTTTGCCGATTTTGGCAATACGTGGAACGACTACAAACAATTCCAGTATGATGATGTGGCAATTGCAATTGGTTTTGGTATTAGATATTATTCCGATTTTGCTCCAATTAGAGTAGATTTTGGGTTTAAGTTTTATGACCCTAGCGATAGAAAAAGTTTTTTTACAAAAAGTATTATGTCGCAAACATTTCAGCTGCATTTAGGAATTGGAGAAGCTTTTTAAATTATACTTTTCCGCCCAAACATGAATTATATACATATTCAAGCAGCTCTTTGCCAAAATCCGATATTTCGGGCATTATTTTTTGAATAATTTTTTCATCTTTTACGTATTGTAAGCGTAAAATATCACCATCCGATTGGAATTCGGGAATGATACCTGCAAAGAAAAATCCTTCAGCTTCCAGTATTGCACAATTTACCTGAGTAATAGGATTATTTAATGGTAAATCTATAGTAATAAATTCTACTCCGTTACAAATTAAATTATCTAGCAAATCGCGGATTTTTAATATAAAATCATTACCATAATCAATAACGGTTACTATGCCGGTTTTAATTTCCGGTTTAATTTTTACCATTAAGTTTGTGTGTTGTGGAAGTTTTAACAAAATAGATTTCAGGTCAGCCATAACCACTATTCTGTTTATATCCAGTTGTCTATATATTTTAACTATTATAGATTGATGATGCAGCGGGGGATATATACTTAAATCGGGGCTTTGGTTTATTTTTTTGTAATATAAAATGTTTCCTAAAAAAATATTATTTGAGCTGCCAAACAAAAACCCGGTTTCAACAGAATCAAAAAAAACAAATCCTTGTTGTAAAGTTTTGGAACCAAACTCTATTTTTGCAAGAAAACCATATAACCCCAAAGTTTTGGCATATTCCAACAAATATAATTTCATCTGAATAAAAAGGTCTCTTGCCAGATACCTATTATCAATAAGAACTTCACTTATTTCGGCAATCATTGCATCCGGAGTATTTAATTTTAAAGATACGTGTCCAACAATTTCATCTTTTGAATTTATTACTACGCAGGCTTCAAGCAGTCTGTTTTCTAAAAGTTCTTTCCTCTCTTCCGGAAAATAAATGCTTTCTATAGGATAATTATAACCATATATCCTATAAACACATTTAGTTAGATCCAATGCTTGATCCGGATCCATTAATTGAAAAGTAAGCTTTTCATCAACAATTGGAATCTCATCGGCATAAGTTTTTTCCTTCTCAAACAATCCTTTGTCAAGCTCTCTGCCGGGTAAATTTTTAAATATTATTATTTCCCTGCCTTGTTTGCCTAAATTATTAAACCTTATTTCGTCAGCATATGCCTTTATAAGAAGTCCGCTAATGTTATTAATATCATCAATACCGGACAAAAAATCGTAAGGCATCCCTTTATCAAAAAAAGAAATTTTTAATTTGCCCGGTAGTTTTTGCACTTCTACATCTAAATAACCTTCTTTATCTGTAACAAAAGAGTGCTCTATTATGCTTAATGCAGCTTCTTCTATTACAAGTTCAAGCTTTAATCCCTCTTCTTTTTTTATATTATATTTTTCGGCAATAATCTTAATAAATCCGGTAATAGCGGGTATATAATTTTTATTTGCTGCAATATTAATTTTTGCTACATGCCCTGTTATTTCGTATTCGGATTTTAATTTCTCTTTCATTTTTTTTAGCTTAACGCTTCTTGTAATGTTTTAAAAATGTTAAATATTGGAGTAAACCCCGCGATTTCAAAAACTTCATAAATATGACTTCTTAAATTACATAAACTAATTTTTTGGTTTGTGGTTTTAAGTTTTTTTGCACCTACCAATAACACCCTTAAACCTGAACTGGAGATATATTCCAATTCGCTAAAATTAATTAAAATTTGAGTCTCTCCGCTATCTAATAATGAAATTAATTTTTCTTCAAAAATGTTTGAAGTGCTTGCATCTAATCTGCCTGTTATACTTAAAATATAAAACCTGCCCGTCCTTTCTTCTTTAATTTCCAACTTGTCACCTTTATTTATTTTTATTTAATATCTTTTTTAATATAAGGATGTTTTGATCATTTTCTCTTTTATAATTCATTTCATCCATTTTTTTTCTAACAAAATAAATTCCCAAACCCCCAATATTTTTTTCATCAATGGATGTATCAATTTTCGGTTCAGCTTTTTTTGTAGGATCAAATTCAATTGCGTCGTCAATTATTTTAATAATTATTACATTATCAACAATATCCATTGTTAAATCAATAAAGCGGGTATTATTATTTTTGTAACCATATAAAATTATATTTGTAACCAGTTCATCAATTGATAAATTAATGTCAAAAACAAGCGGCATCGGAAGACTATTTTTATTGCCAAAATCTTCCACAAAAGCAGCAATTTTTGCTAATTCCGAAATATTATTACTTATTTTTATAAATGACATATATTTAATCAATTTAATTTTATATAATAGCAAAAATAATATAAATCCGAAACAATTAAATTATTTTTTATAACAAACTTTTAATTTATTATAAAATAATCCAAATTTATCAATAATTATTGTGTATTTACTATGCATATTTATTATTCCTAATTATTTTTGTAACTTTCTTTTATGGTTTAAAGTCAATTTCCAATAAGTTAAAATCTTCCCTTAGTTAATTTTTGCAAAATTTAGTATATTTAAAGTTTATATAAATTTTAATAGAGTTAAATAATGCATATTACACGAGAAATACCTAAAGCCTACATTCCCGGCGAAGTTGAAAAAAAATGGTATAAATATTGGGAAGATAACAAATATTTCCATTCCGAAATTGATAATACAAAAAAAGCATATACAATTGTAATTCCTCCCCCAAATATTACTGGTATTCTTCACCTTGGACACATATTAAATAACTCTATACAGGACGTTTACATTCGTTATAAAAGAATGATGGGTTTTAATGCCTGCTGGGTTCCCGGAACGGATCATGCATCAATAGCAACCGAAGCTAAGGTTACACAATTTTTAAAGCAGCAAGGAATTAAAAAAAACGAAATAAGCCGTGAGGAATTTTTAGACCACTGCAGAGATTGGCAAAAAAAATATGGCGGAATTATTATCGAACAGCTTAGAAAACTTGGCGTAAGCTGCGATTGGGAACGTGAACGTTTTACAATGGATGAACATTATTATGGTAAAGTTATTGAAGCTTTTGTGGATTTATATAAAAAAGGCTATATATTTAAGGGGCACAGAATGGTTAATTGGTGTCCGGCAACAAAATCAGCAATTTCCGACGAAGAGGTAATATTCCAAAATGTTAACGGTAAACTATGGTACTTTAAATATCCGGTTAAGGATAGTGAAGAATTTTTAGTTGTTGCTACTACCAGACCCGAAACAATGCTTGGTGATACAGGTATTGCTGTTAATCCCGAAGATGAAAGATACAATCATTTAATTGGTAAATCAGTAATATTACCTATTGTTGGAACAGAAATTCCTATTTTTGCCGATGAATATGTTGATAAAACATTCGGAACCGGTGTTGTTAAAGTTACTCCGGCCCATGATGTTAACGATTACGAAATGGGAAAAAGACATAACCTTGAAACAGTTAATATTTTTACTCCCGAAGCTAAAACAAATGAAAATGTTCCTGAAGAGTTCCAAAATTTAGATAGATATGATGTGCGCGAAAGGGTTGTAAAAAAATTAAATGAACTTGGATTTTTAGTAAAAATTGAAGATTATTCAAATAAAGTAGGTTATTCGCAGCGTGGCAATGTACCAATTGAGCCGTATTTAAGCGAACAATGGTTTATGAAGATGGAAGATTTAGCCAAACCGGCTTTGGAAGTTGTTCAACAAGGAAAAGTAAGGTTACATCCCGACCACTGGATTAAAACCTACGAACATTGGATGACCGGTATTAAAGATTGGTGTATTTCGCGTCAATTATTATGGGGTCATAGAATTCCGGTTTGGTATCATAAAGAAACAGGTGAAATTTATTGCGAAACTACTCCTCCCCTTGATGCCCAAAATTATACTCAGGAAAGTGATGTTCTTGATACGTGGGCTTCTAGCTGGTTGTGGGCACAGGATGTTTTTACAACTAAAGAAGAACAGGCTTATTATTATCCAACAGATTTGTTGGTTACAGGCCCTGATATTATATTCTTTTGGGTAGCACGTATGATTATTGCCGGAATGGAGTTTATGGGAGACGTTCCTTTTAAGGATGTTTATTTTACTAGTATTATTAGAGATGAAAAAGGGCGAAAAATGAGTAAGTCGCTTGGCAACTCACCCGATCCTATTGACGTAATGAACGAATACGGAACCGATGCGTTACGCTTTACTATTAATTATATTGCTCCGTTGGGGCAGGATGTTTTATTTAGTATTGACAAATGTGATATTGGAAGAAACTTTGCTAATAAAATTTGGAATGCGGGCAGATATTTATTGATGAGTGCCCAAAATACCGAAATTGATGAAACACTTAAAAATAAACATGTAAATTTTTCCGATAAGTGGATTTTATCAAAACTGCAAAGAACTATTAAAGATGTTAATAATGCCTTTGATAAATTTGAAATTAACAATGCTTCTAAACTGATTTATTCTTTTATTTGGAATGACTTTTGTGATTGGTTTATTGAACTTTCCAAACCACGTTTATATTCTCAAGACAAAGAAGTTGCATCTGCGGTATTGACACGTGCATTTTGGATTTACGAAGAAATGTTAAAACTTGTTCATCCTTTTATGCCGTTTATTTCCGAAGAACTCTGGCAGTCTATTACGGAAAGAGAAGACGGTCAAAGTATTTGTACGCAAGATTATCCTGTTTACAATGCTTCTTTGGTAAACGAGCAGGCCGAAATGGATATTGAATTAGTACAAAACATAGTTACTGCTTTACGTAATATACGCGGCGAGATGGGAGTGCCTATCACAAAACCTATTTCCGCTATTTTAAAAATAGATTCTATTTCGGAAGATCAAATTAATGCAATAAAATCTATTGCAAAAGTTACAAGTTTAATAGCGGGAAAAGAAATTGAAAAACCTAAAGCCGCAGCAAGTGCTGTTGTTAAAGGATGTGATATTTTTGTTCCGCTTGAAGGTATGATTGATCCTGAAGTTGAAAAAAACAGAATAGAAAAAGAAATTATTCGCATTAAAGGATTACTTGAAGGAGTTAACAGAAAACTAAATAACCAAAGTTTTGTTGGCAAAGCTCCGCTTGATGTGGTTCAAAACGAAAAAAACAAAAAAGAAGATTGGGAAAAATCGCTTGAAAAATTAAATTCTATCTTAAATGATCTAATTTAAGTGATGTAGATCACAATCTTAAAAATTTTTCTGTTTTTTAAATAATAATTCGGGATATTAAAGACTAATTTTTTGTAAGGTTTTTAATGTCCCTTTTTGATCTAGTTTGGAATAATCAAGAATTACGATTGAGAGCACCGATTAGGTTAATTATTGTTAGTCTATTAGTTTATTGTTCGTATTGGCTTGTTTCGGTTGCTTGCCTTTCAATTAGAAATGATTATATCTTTTATCTATCAGATGAAATATTAACGTGTTTGCTTACTTTGGTTATTTTTGCCGTTGTTTTTAAGTATATAGATAAACGTAGTTTTGTAAATATTGGATTTGTACTAAATAAATACTGGTTTAAATCACTTTTTACCGGAGCGTTTATCGGTTTTGTTGTTATATCAATTAATTTTCTTATTATGTTCAGTTTCGGTTTTGTTAAAATTGAAGGTGTTTTTGCAACCGACAACTCTTATAATTTTTTATTGGAATTTATGGGACGCGGATTTGGATTTTTAGCCGTGTCAATTTCTGAAGAGTTGTTTGTAAGAGGATATTTGTTAATTAATATTGCAGAAGGATTAACCTCAAAACATATCTCAGCTAAAAACGGTTTAATTGCCTCTTTGTTTATTACATCAATAATTTTCGGTGTTCTTCATTTTTCTAATTTTAATGCTACCATTGTCAGTTCGGTAAATTTGTTGTTTATAGGACTGCTTTTTGGTTATGCTTATCTAAAAACCGGTTCATTTGCCTTACCAATTGGAATTCATTTTGCTTGGAATTTTACTATGGCGCAATTATTTGGCTTAAATGTAAGCGGTTTTACTCCGCTTGTTTCGTTGGTAAAATTAAATATTACAGGTGAAACCATTTTGACAGGTGGTTCCTTTGGGCCTGAAGGCGGGCTGTTGATTTTAATCTCTGTTGTAATAGGAATTTTACTTGTACATCTGTTCACAAAATCAGATTTTCAACATCCAAACATTCTTTTAGATCTTAAAACCACAATCTTAAAATATCCACAAATAATATAATTTTTTTTACAAATTTGAATAATAATATATGAAACATGGTGAACGGAAAAAGCAGATTTTGCTTATTTCTTTGGAATTATTTGCAAACAGCGGTTATTCGGAAACCTCAATCCGTGAAATAGCAAGACGTGCCGATATTAGAGAAAGCGCAATTTATAATCATTTTGAATCTAAAAGTGCCATTATTAGAGAGTTAACTGCTAAATATAAAACAAGTTCAATAGGGTTGAGTATTTTTACTGATGAACTTTTGGATGAAATTGTTTATCCCCAAAAATTTATTAAAAATTTTACGTTTAAATTATTAAATATTTGGAAAAACAAAGAGGAATGTGAATTTTTTAAAATTATTGTAACCGAACAGGCCAAAAGTGCGGGTGAAATTCCAATTACTTTACATCATTTTTTAGATGAATCGAAAAGAATTTGGATTTTTATTTTTAACGAGATGTTAAACAACGAATTAATTAAAAATATTAATCCGCAAATATTGGCCGAAACTTTTATTTCGCATATTTATATGGTTCGCGTAGAATATTTATTGGATCCTGATCCAAAAAATGTTTTAATTGCAGTTGCAAAAATTAACGATTTTTTAGACTTTTTTTGGTCAATAATTAAAAAAGAAAATTAAATTATGATAAACGAATTGCAAAACCCTCCCTCCGGTTCCGATATTATTTATGCACACCAATTAATTAAAAAGTATATTCATAAAACTCCTGTATTATCCTCATTTTCCATTAATAAAATGCTTGGCTGCAACATTTACTTTAAATGCGAAAACATGCAAAAAGTAGGTGCATTCAAATACAGAGGCGCAACCAATGCACTGCTTAATTTAACCGAAGAAGAAAAAACAAAAGGGGTTGCTACACATTCCTCCGGTAATCATGCGGCGGCATTATCTTTGGCGGCGCAAATATCCGGGGTTAAGGCATATATTGTTATGCCTTCAACGGTACCCGAAATTAAAAAAAGAGCCGTTGAAAACTATGGCGGAAAAATTATTTATTGTCAGCCAAATCTACAATCGCGCGAGTTGACATTAAAGGCGGTTATTGAAGAAACCGGAGCCGTTGAAGTACATCCTTATAACAATTATACGGTAATTGCCGGGCAGAGTACTTCCGCAAAAGAACTTATTGAGGAAATTGCCGACCTTGATTATCTTATTAGTCCGGTTGGCGGTGGAGGTTTGTTAAGCGGAACGGTATTATCAGCAAAATATTTTGGCAAAGGAATTAAAACTATTGGTGCAGAACCAAAAGGTGCCGACGATGCGTTTCGTTCGTTTAGGGACGGTTATATACATCCTTCGGTTAATCCAAATACTATTGCCGATGGTTTGTTAACTTCTTTAGGATTAAAATCATTTGATATTATTAAAAACAATGTTGAGGAAATTCTTACGGCAGATGAAGACACAATTATAAATGCAATGAGAATAATTTTTGAAAGACTGAAAATAGTTATTGAGCCTTCAAGTGCACTTCCTTTGGCTGTTATTTTAGAAAATAAGGAAAAATTTATAAATAAATCAGTAGGACTTATCCTTTCCGGAGGAAACGTTGATTTAGGCAAACTTCCGTTTTAAATTTTTAACCTGCAAATTGGCCGCTTCCGAAAACAAGCCCCATTTAAAATAAAACAGGGAGCAAAAGCTCCCTGAAATAATAAATATTAATCAAATAAATTAGAATTTTAAACCAATACTAAAATGCTGTGTATTTTCCAAAATTCCAAAATCTTGATAAGCGTAATCAATAAATACACCTAAATTTGGAGCAAAATCGTAAGCAAGACCAAACCCAAGAGTTAAACCTTCTTCCGTTTTATCCAATAATAGCGATTTATAACCACCGCGTAAAAACACATAATTATTAAATCCGTATTCAGCACCAACATTAATAGACTCATCGTTATCATTTGGATGTAAAGCATCCAAACCAATAGTAAATCTATGTTCGGGTGTATTTATCAGATCCATTGCTAAACCAATACGGAATGTAAGAGGAAGCTGATATTCATCCGTATTTAATTTTGCCAATATTTGGTCATTGTTACCAAAACTGTTAGGATCAATATCGTGCTGAACAAACAAATCTTTGCCGTCAATTTTCATGTCAGGACCAAAGTTAGTAATTGTAGCACCAATACGTAATCCATAAATATCCGATAAAAATAAAACACCAACATCAAAACCAACACTGCTGGCCGAAGAATTATATATTTTTTGATTAATATATTTTACCGTTGCACCAATTGAAAACTGGTCTGTTAGTTTTGCGGCGTATGTTAAACCAAGAGCCATATCACTGGCACTAAACATTTCACCGGTACCGTCTTGTTCGGCTAACGTAGTAACTTCCATATCGCCATAATCAAGATAAGTAACACTTAAACCAAGTGTTCCAATTGTTCCTAAATTAACTGATGCAGCAGCCCAGTTATACGAAATATCTGCAAACCAGCTTGTATAAGAAAACATTGCCTGGTTGTTTTCCAGTCTTGCAACTCCGGCAGGATTCCAATATAAAGAGGTTAAATCGTTTGCAGTAGCAACAAAAGCACCACCCATAGCAATAGCGCGCGGGCCAATTGCCACATTCAAAAACGGAGCGGCTGTTGTACCCACTTTGCTTTGCCCCAACATAGTACCAACAAAAGCTAAAAACAATATTATAATTAATTTTCTCATAGTTATTCTCCCTTTACCTATTTAATTAGGGCAAATTTATCAATCTTTGTCCCCACGCCGGGAACCTCAACTACGTAAACATATACACCATAGGCAACTTCAATATTTTCTTCACTTCTCAAATTCCAAAATACATCGCCTAAGAATATGTCATCATGGTACAACGTTTTTACTAATTCACCTCTTACGGTAAAGATTGAAATCTTTGATCCGGGTGGAATTCGTGTAAATCTGATTTCTCTTTCACCTCTTCCGCTTGTCTGCGAACTCAACAATCTTGATTCTGCTTCATGTGTTACAACATAAGGATTTGGAACAACTTTAATTCTGTTCAAATCGGTATTAGCAACAGCATTATCAATTAATGCTTTTTGCATTTTAAATTCAACATTGTCTTTTGAACTAAAAGGTTTGGTTGTGTAAATTTTTAACGAACCTGATTGTTCAATAGGTTTATTAGGTACTTTATAAGTAATATCAACACGCCATGTACGTTTTAATACACCATCAATATTTTCTTTGAATACTATAGTATAAGCAGTTAATAGCGTACCTGTTTTAAAGAAAACAGGAGAAACATATTCACCGGTAGTTAAATTTTTAACCTTAAATGTAATATCTTTTGCCGGGAATGTATTTGATGATGTTGGCGGATACCATTGATCGGCAACAGATGTACCAACTACTGTATTGTAAAACTCAAATTCATAGTCATAAGGCATACCAACACCATTATTTGCGGCACCGGGACCGGTTGCGGCATTAAAAAACGGTGTAAACGTATAACTTACCAAAGCTTTGCTGGTATCGGCAATATTATAAAAGCCTGATTTTGCAGTATCACGAAGTATAGCTGCATCATTATATATCTGCATTCTAAATCCATGATGTACTGTCGTATTTCCCAGTAATTCTTTTTGCTTATTAATTAAAGTATCGTAAGTTGCTGTATAATAAGGCAAAGCAAACGGAGTTTTTAAACTATTTACATAAATCGAATCTGTTCCGGCCGGAATTGCAACCGAATCCATTGGATTTACTAAAAATGTTTGTTTTGTTGAAGGTATATAAACAGTATCAGGTGTCTGCAAATCAATCAAAGAATAGTTTTTGGTATATCCTTCAAGAGCAGAATCTTGGAAAGCAACACGATATTTAAACCCATCGCGTACTTGCGAATCATCAACCATTTCAACTTCCATATCACCGGTTGCTCTGTATGTTGCAGCTTTTACAAATTCAACAGGAGTTGCGGGTTTGTAACCAATAGGTCTAGCACCCGGTGTAATTACAATGGTGTTATCATCGGTTGTAATTTCGCCGGTATTTTCGCGGAAGACATATTTTGAGTTTTCAGACGGGAAAATATCCAAAATTTGGTCACCGTCATCATACGAACAAACAGCATAATAATAAGTTTGTCCTTTGGTTACAGTTGAATCTATAAATTTATTTACAACTTTGCTTTCTTCAGTGTTATCACCCAAATAATAGGTGGTACCGCCAACCTGTTCAAGTAATGCAGCAGAAGGATAGAAAAACCCGCTTATATCGTCTAACTTATCAAATTGTGCAATAGGTTTATCAAAAGATAAAACACCAACTGCGTTAGTTATAGAACGGGCATCCGAAAATCCTGCATCGGTTGCGCGATAAATTTTATAACCCTGAAAATCTTTACGTTTTGTGATAAAATCTCTTGAATTTTCAGTTAATTCACCATCCCAATACAATACAACTTTGCCGTCTTCTTGTGTAACATGAACTTTTGGTTTAGTAGGAGGCTGAGGGAATTTATATCCTGCATTATAAATCTGCTGAACAATTTTTTTATTATTAAAAATATCTTTATAGTCTTCACCAAACAACAAAGAAACAGAAAATCTTTCAACTTTTTCAGGTACTAACGGAAAAAAACCGGAAGCATAAATAAAGTCACCATCCTGCGGTTGAGGAGAAACAACATCAAATCTTCCCGGTGTCATTCTTGACCACAACAACGAATCATTAGTCATGTCCGGAGATGCACTATTCGAAAAGAAGTTAAATGCCGTTAAGCCAATCTGATCAGATTCATCAGGATCGGTTCTGCCAAAATTAGGCTCGCCTTGGTCTGGCATTCCGTTTCCTTCGGTGCCATTAACATCAGGCCCCGGATATCCGATATCGTTAGGACCTTTTCCATCTGTGCCAAGGTCATCAAATGCTGCGCTCCAGTCGCCGTCTTCATCAATATCATTATCCCTTTTTTCATCAATCATTAAATCGGAAAGACCGGCACCGGTTAAATAATTGATATATTTTAAGGCGTCTTGCCCATTTATATTTCTTGCGTCATAATGTATGGCTTTATTTTCATCTATTAAACCGTCAAGGTCGTTATCATATCCATCATATGCAGAAACATCCGGTATGCTTACACCGCTAGTAACTTTTGCTATATGACCTTCGCGGAATTTTGTAACGCTTGGCACAATAACAAACATTTTGCCAAGCGAATAAACTGTATCGGCAGTTGCAGCTACAGTATGAAAAGTTCTTTCATAAGTTTCCGCATTAATTAAAACAACCCGGTTGCCCGCGTTGTAAATAATTTCATTAAAATCGGTTTCGGTAAACATTGGTGAAGGAGATTGAGAATCGCCATCGTTATCAATGCCGTCAAAAGCATTGCCCGGAGACTCTAAAAACGAATAACCAACATAACCTACAACCTGACCATGATTACCAATTCCGTCACTATCCCAAGAATAAGTAATCCAATCTTTTGCATCAAAATAACCAAGGTCATCACCACTATCTCCATCACCACCGGCTAATGTACCAACAACGGTTCCAAAGTTAGCTTTTCTAAAATAGGTTGTTCCTTCGTTTTTAATATCATATAACCAAAATATTGCGTCTTCAGCCAAAAAACTTGACCACTGAAAACCTCTTTGGCGTAACTGCAATCCCATACCATTACGTAATGGATCACGGCTGTCGGGGTGGAATGCATAATTAAATTCGTTATCCATCTGATCATCTGCAACAAAATAACTTTCCTGATCAGCCTGAACTATGCCCCGTCCAAAATAACCCCACCATTCTGTATTTCCCTCAGCATCCATATAATTTAATACTTCTGGAAAACCACCCGGATCTGCCCAGCCGCCAACCGGCCAAGCATTAGGTAAATGACTCATTGCAACCGATTGTTCATTTGCATTCATGAACCCCGGAATAGGATTCCAGCCTCTGAACTCGCCGGTGTTGGGATCTTTTTCTTCACCTTGTCTGTTACGGGGGCCACGCGAAATTGCTACAGATTGAAGAGTTGTATTTGTTGTTGTAACAAATTCAACACCAATTAAAGGAATACAATCACCAATATAATTTTCACCACTGCCAAGTGGCCATTCGCCGCGTATATCAACACCAATATTATAACCGGCTATTTGACCATCGTTATAAAATGAAATTCCACATCTGTTACCAGTATGAAATCCTACTCTTCTTAGCCTTGGATCACCTTTCCCCTGTGCCTCAACAATAATTGAACCGGCAAGGAAAACAGTTATAAACAAAAAGCTAAATAATTTATTTCTCATATTTTATACCTGTAAAATTTTAAAAGTTTACTGAAACACCAAATTCAATTCTTCTTGGTTCCGAAAAATAACCCGGATTTGTGTAATAGTCATCCAAGCTATTATAATATAACGTAGGTTTAATTGACTGAGCTTCATATTTTCCAAAAGTAAAATATGGATCTCCCGTATCACCATAAACACCGGTTGCGTTATCCAAATCCAATACATTAAATACTTTTAAGAAAACCGTAACCCAAAAATCGCCTATTTCAATATCTTTATACAAACGCATATCTAAATTAAAGATAGTTGGTTTATCGGAGCTGTTACGCGGAAAAGCATTTTGTGTTACACGTGTGTTTTTAGTTACACCGGGAGTATATGGCTGGCCTGTATATAAATTACCAATTATTGAAAAACCATAATCTCTTGATTTTGTATATGCAACACTTATATTTAATGTGTGCGTTTGATTCCAATCCAAAGGAGCAATGAAGGTTTCGGCTAAAGCACCACCCAAAATAGCATTTCTTGCGTCAGTTGGATTAGATGCATTTCCCTTAATAACCATATAGGTATAATCTAAGTTTGCTGCTAAACCTTCGCTAAATCGTTGTGAAAATTTAACAATAACTCCTTTAGAAAAGCCAAAGTCACTGTTTGCATACTGGCTGTAACTGCGATCACGACCATAAACCAATATTTCCGCTGTTTGTGTACCTGTTAAATTTCTAAAGTCTTCAAAAAACATTGTAACATCAATAGCAATATCACTTCCAAGCTGTTGTTTTAAACCAATTTCACCTTTAATGGTTTTTTGTGGTTTAAGGTCTGCATTGCCAAATAAGCCTTGATTACCTGAACCGTTGCCAAGTTCAAATTCAGGATTTGTATATAACAACTCATACGCCGGCAATTGGAAGAAATGACCATAAGAAAAATGGATTACTCCAGTTTCGGTAATTGGGAATGCTAAACCGATACGGGGACTAACTTGATATTTGGTGGATGCTTTTTTATACCAGTATTGTTCTCTATCTGATACTGTTTTGTATGTTTCGCCTAAACTGGCTTCATATTTTCCGTTACCGTTAAGATCATTAAATTGATTGCTTGGTTTTAATGGGTTATTAATATTAGGATCTGTAGGATCTACTAGCGTTTGACCGTCAGGGTCGAAGGCATCAAATCTTACACCAAGATTAAATATCAAATTAAATGCTTCAAATTTTGCTTGTGCATACACAGAAGCTTCAATTGGATTACGTAAATATTGGTTATAATCCGTAGTTGTAATATTTGGAATTGAAACATTATAAGGAGAAACCGTCTGCCCGTTTTCATCTTGCATAGGAATTAAATTTATGCTTGAAAAATAAAACTGATGTCTTTTAAATTCACCGCCTAACTGCAAATTTATTTGTTGTGTAAACTGTGTTACCCAGTCTAATTTTATATCATAAGTACCGCTGTTCCGCGTAAATCGACTGTTATCGGTACCACCAATACTATAACTATAAGCCGGAGTTTGTAATGTAGTATTATCAACATAATTTGTCGGGTGATTAGGATCACCGGTATATATATCTTCAAACAAATAATGCTGATAATCTTTAAAATAATAACTTAAATTTAAAGTATAAAAACTTGAACTACTTATAGCATGATTTATTGAAAAGATATTTGAAAACGATTTTTCAAATCTATGCAAATTATTATCAGGGGTTAATCTATTACCGTTATAGTTTTGATATTCTCTATAATCTGTAATATAATTGTAGCCAACTTTAAAACCGTTAAACAAGTTATAACTTAATTTTGCTTGCCCAAAGTATCTTTCACTTGTATTCATTGGCACGTATTCGCCATTGCCATTTTTAACAAAATTATATTCCGAACCACCTGAACCGGAAACTTCTGAAGCTCTATCGGTAGTTAGAAATTCTCTTTTCCCATAAAAATAACCCGTATTATAATAATACCTTAAATTAGTAAAAAAGTATAATTGGTCTTTTATAATAGGACCGCTTAAACTTCCTTCAAAGTTACGGATTGCAGCAGGGTTAATATTATCAACATTCCAAAAAATATCGCTTTTATTAGAGATATAATCGCCAACATAAGACTGTAATGAACCGCCGAATTTATTGCTTCCGTCTTTTGTAACTAAGTTTACAACGCCCGAAAGGGCTTGACCGTATTCAGCATTAAATGCACCGCTTACTACCTGAAGTTCTTGAACAGAACTTGAGTTTACTTCAACTACAAGACTACCATCGTAGGAGTCGGTTACAGGCACACCATCAATTTGATATGCAATCTGTCCGCTTCTACCACCACGGATATGTATTCCGCCGCCGGGCGAAACGGTAATACCTGCTTGTAATTGTAAAACGTCGGATATTTCTGTAATGGGGAGTTCGGAAATTAAATCCTCTCCAACTACCGATGTAGATGCAGTTATATCCTTTTGAACCATAGGACGGGTTGCAACAACAACAATATCTTGTTTTAATGTAACGCTTACATCTTGTAATTCAAAATCGATTTTTGTTGTTTGATCGATTGATACTTTGATGTTTTCAATGGTTTGTGAATTGTAACCAATGGCGGTTGCTTTTAATCTATAGGTGCCCGGAGGCAAATTTATTATGGAATAATAACCGTCAACATCAGTTGCGGCCCCATAATTTGTTCCTACAGCCACCACATTCACAAATGGTATTGGTTCGTTGGTAGCAGGGTCTATTATCCTGCCGGCAATTTTACCGGTTGTACCCACAATAAGTGGGCTTGAATAAATATTAGTTAGAACAAATAGTGTTAATATAAAAATGTGTACAATATGTTTCATGGTTCCTCCGGTTAGGGAAGATAAGTGATTAGTAATTAATTAATTCAAACTTTGGAAATTAATTAAATTTTTATAAAAATCAAAAAAAAGTGCTTAAATTTTGCATAAAAAAGGGATTTTTTAATTTTTATCCGTTTTAACAGCTGTTATTTTTAGATATTGTTGTTTTTACAGACATTTTTAGCCGAATAAATTAGATATTTAGATAATACTTAGCCTTATTTAGCAATCTTCACCTTAAAACACGTCAATATTTTTAAGTTTTTTAATTGTTTTTTGTTTTAGTTTTCCTTTGTAAAAAAAAGAGAAAGTTTTGATGATTATTACCAAAAAGTATTTGTGTTAATTCAACAAAAGTATCTCTACATAAGTTAATTTGAGGGCGTAATTACATAAATTTGTATAACTAAGCCCCTGTATGCAATGTTTAGCAATTATATACAATAATAATTATTTTTTATACATCCTCCGCACGGATTTAGACATTTCTTTTAAAAGCATACTAAACAATTAATTTTTAAACAATTTTTAAGCATTTTGCAATTAAAAACTAACCCGCAATACAAAAAGAACCAACTTACGCCTTAAATATATTATACGGCAAAATTCAGTTTATATTTTTCAATTAAAAATTTGTCAATCAATTTTTTATCTGCCAACGACCTGAGAGTATTTATTTCATCACTGCTTAATTTTGGAATTGTAAAACTTTCGATAAAACTTTTTTGGTAACTGGTAGATTCATCATCTAAGGAAATGCTTGTTTTGCTAATATAATACAACATTACTGCCGAATTTAATATTTTTTGTACTACGTCAATATTTTCAACTTTTGCAATTGGTTCTACTTCATCAAAAAACAAACCGTATTCTTCTTCATAATCTTTAAAATATATACCATACCCATTTGTAAAATATGCATCTTTATCATCCAATAATATAAAAAGCGGCTTTTGAGACGAAACAGGTGTAACAATTTTTTCGCCAAATTTAATTATTCCGTGTGTTTTCCCCCAAACATAAAATGGTTCAAATTTTGTTTTACCTTTATCACGTTTTTCCAGTTCGTCTTTAATGCTTAACAAATATTCGTAACAAAACCGATATTTTTTCTTAAAAACAGATTCTTCAATTGGAACAGGAGACGAATTATTTATTAAATACGGAACAATTATTCGTTGATTATAACCAAAAACTGCTTCTTGGTCTTTAATATCCGAAATTTTGTATACCGGTTTTGTTATCTCTTTTTCAATTTTAAAAATCCCGTGCGGCGTTTCTTTTATATAATAACCTTTTTTGTAATTATCACCGTCAACAAAAAATAGTTCATCTTTTAAAGTCGAAATGCCAATATTTATATCAAACAATTTACCAATCGGTGTTCCACTATTTTCTATTTTTTTAATGTTTTCCTGTTCATCCGCCTTTAACAAACGCCATTTTTTAGAATTTAGGTTTATATATTTATTTTGAGAGAAATCGGGATTATTTAAAAACTCCGCCGGAGTATTATTAATTAATCTGGCATATTCTATAAAATTATTATTTTTTTTATTTACAAATGTTAATGCAGTATCAATTTGCGCTTCAAATATTTTTTTATGACCAAAATCTATAATTTTATAAACATTACTTTTTGTTAAAAGATATTTCCTTAACGACTCGCCCGCTAATGAAGTAAAATAATTTGGAGTCAAAAATACCAACTTACCGGTATCCTTTAAAAGATTATAACCCAATTCAAAAAACCCAAAATATAAATTAAACGCACCGTTGGAAATTGAAGCATAATTTTGAGCTAAATTACTTCTGTTTTCATTATCAATATCCTGATATTTTACTATTGGCGGATTACCCAAAATATTATCAAACTGGTTATTCCAATCATACTGTAAGGAATCCCTCACATATAAGTTAAAATCCTCTTCTTCCAGTATTTCTTTATTTTTTAACGCATACAAAACAAGTAAAATTTTTGTTCTATTTACATTGTACCCTAAAACATCAGCACCAAAAATATTTTCCTTAACAATATCTTTTATCTTTTTATCAAACTTGGTTTTGTAATATTCTGTCAATCCCAGTAAAAAAGCACCGCTTCCGCAACTTGGGTCTAAATTGCAATCTGTTAATTTAGGAGCCGTTTTTTCAATCATGTATTCTATAATATAATCCGGTACAGAAAACTCACCATTTATATGTTCTGTCTCTTTTGTAATTAACAGTTCAAGGCAGTTTTTTAAGTCGTTAAGAGAGTTTATACCTAAAAAAATCAGTTCGTTTAATAGAATTATATTTTTGTCAAAATTTGAAAAATATTCCGTTAATATCGGACTTTTAGAAATCTTTAATTTGTTTTTTATTACAAAAAAATAAAACAAATGTTTTTCGAGAACATCAGGTTCATGTTTTTTTAAAAAATCTGTTATTTTTGTTTTTTTTATCATAATCCGGTAATTTTAAGTAACAATATAATACGAAATCAGCTTTATCAAAGATATTTGATATCTATAATGTATAATTTTTAACACTTATATTCAGTAATTTTTTTTACAAACTCGTAATCTAATCCAACTTTTTTTGATGTCATTTTATCAATACAAACATGAACTGTAACTACTTTACAGCAAAGTTCGTTACTATTGTCATATATATTATAGCTTATTTCAAACGAATTTTCTTTAATTTGTGTAACAAAAAGTTGTATTTTTATTTTTTCGCCGCTTTTTAATGGCTTGCTATATTCAGCACTTGTTTTTATAATTGGAAGTGCAATTTTATCGTCATTGAAATAATTTTTATTTAAGTTTAGATTTGTTAAAAATACTTCGTAAGCTGAATGTGCAAACTTAAAAATTTCAGCAAAAAAAAGAATCCCTGCCGGATCGCAATTGTAAAAATTTACTCTGGTATTATATTCAAACATTTTTAACCTTTATACTATTATTCTTTTTGATATGTTAAGGCAGCGGCCTATTTTTGAACTTTGAAATTAATGTTTTTTTTATTTGGTATTTAATATGCAATTAAAATTTATTTGTAAAGTAATTATAATAAATATTTTGGTTATTTATTCGGTCTCTTTTGCTCAAAGTGATAGTTTAGAAACAAAACGCACTCTTTTTGACAGTGGTAAAATTAAAGAAGAAGGCACTTACAAAAATGGATTAAAAGACGGCATTTACCGCGAGTTTTATGAAAGCGGAAAATTATGGAAAGAATGGAATTTTGTTGACGGAAAGGAAGAGGGGCTTTCAAAGTGGTATTTTGAAGACGGTGTTTTAAGTATGGAGTGGAATTACAAGACCGGTTTGCTGCAGGGGAAGTCTAAATGGTATTACGAAACAGGCGAATTATGGGCAGAACCCAACTATGTAAACAATGTACAGGAAGGGTTTACTACAACTTATTACAAAACCGGAATTATTCAAGGTATTTGGCTTTATAAAGGCGGTAATTTAAATGGTTTATCCAAAATATTTTTTGAAAACGGCAAACTTGAAGTTGAAAGAATATATGTTAATGATGTTTTAGACGGAATAAGTAAAGTTTATTACGATTATGGCCCAATGGCACTTGAAGCAAACTATAAACAAGGATTTTTGGAAGGGACTTCTTATGTTTATTATCCCGATGGAAAAATAAAAGTTATTGATACGTACATTAAAGGTCAAATTGTAAAACGTATCCGTTACGATATTGTTGGAAGACTTTCTAAAGTTGAAGAAAACTTTAACGATTATTACGATGAAGGAACCATTAAAAACGAATTATTTTTCAGGGAAGGCATACGAGACGGAATTGCCAAAACTTACTATAATACAGGATTTGTTGAATCAATAGTAAATTACAAAATGGGTAAATTAGACAGTACTTGCAACTTTTATAACAAAGAAGGAATATTAACCGAAACTGCAAATTATGCCATTGATAAAAAAATAGGCTTAAGTATTGTATATAACGATGATGGTGTTAAGGTTTTAGAACGATATTTCAGCAATTCCATGTTAAACGGGCCTGTTAAAACTTATTATCCCACAGGCGAACTTGAATCGGAATATAATTGTGTTGACGATAAAATTGACGGTAAAATAAAATACTATTATAAAAGCGGAAATGTTAAAGCAGAAGAGTATTATTCCAATAACAGTAAAACCGGATTTGCAACTTGGTATTACGAAAACGGTGAAATTTCCGATCAGTTAAGTTATAAAAACAATCTGCCTGAAGGAGATTTCCGCACATATCACCAAAACGGTTTGTTAAAAAGAGAAGCAGTATATAACCAAGGGGTTCTTGTTTCCGAAATTTTATACGACGAAGACGGAAATAAATTAATGAAGAAGGGAAATTAGGTCAATCGCACAAACCACAATGTTATCAATTATATTATCTGATAATTGTTTTTAAACAAACAGATAATGCCGATTTTTTTGTTTCATCCCGCATAGCGGGAGGAATGTTTATAGCACAATCAAGACCCAAATATATAAGAGCTACAGCGTAGCGATACAAACATTAACAATACAACAATTTGGGAAAACAATGTCGCTACTCTGTAGCTTGGTGTTGTTGGGCGGTGGTATTTTCTATAAACATGCCCCCCGCTATGCGGGATTGAATAGTACAAGAATAATATTTTTCTAATTTTTCGATTACAATTTATATTGTACAATTTTTTATTTTATAAATATTTTTTAACAAACGGATAATGGATTGATTATTAGTATTAATATTTATAGAATAATTACATCCCACTTATTACATATATTTCAAATCCACAAATTTATCACAAATCAAATATTTGTCTATCAGATGATGTATCCCGCGTAGTGGGAGGAATGTTTATAGCACAATCAAAACACGGAAATATTAGAGCTACAGCGTAGCGGCATTAAACCTACCCCAACAATATAATTGTTCCCTTTATAAAACAATATTTTTATTTATTTCCCCGGCCGCATCTTTATCCAGCAGCCAAAACAACTGCCCGTTTATCGGATTGACATAAGAACCCGGAAGTTTTTCCCAGCCTTCTTTTTTGTTAATTATTGTATCCACAATTTCTGCTTTATTTTTTCCCGTTGCAAAAATAAATATCCTTTTTGCATTATTAATTACTTTACCCGTAATTGTTAATCTATGCTGTTTTGTTTTGGGAAATCTTGTATGAACTGTAAGGCTTGAGGAATTAAAAAGATTGATGTCTGCCGGAAAAATAGAAGCCACATGTCCGTCTTCACCTATTCCCAGCATTAATAAATCAATATTGTTATTTACGGAATTATTTATAATCTCGTTATTTATTATACTTGAATATCTTTTACATTCTCCATTTCCAAATTGAGGACCCTTAATTGGAAAGACATTTTTTTTTGTTTTTTTTATAATATCAAACAAATTTAATTTAACCATACCATAATTGCTTTCGGGGTGATCGGCCGGAACAGCTCTTTCATCTCCCCAAAAGAACTTAATTCTTTCCCAATTGATTTTATCTTTATAATTATTAGCCAAAAAATTTAATATTGTTTTAGGCGTACTTCCTCCCGAAAGAAAAAGATTTTTTGGTTTATCATCTTCTTCCAATACTTTTATTATTGTATCGGCAAACCAATCGGAAAGAAGATTAATATTTTCAAAAGTAATAATTTTATAACTCACAATATACTCCGTCATTGCTTAGGTTTTTACAAGGATACCGCCATGTCATTCCGTCGCCTTCTATTAAATCATCGGCATTATCAGGACCCCAAGTTCCTGCCGGATAACCATGTAATGGGATTTCGAGATTATCTTTCCATGCCTCTAAAATAGGCATTAAAAACTTCCACATTTCTATTACTTCATCAGTACGTGCATATAAGGTCGAATCACCTTTCATTGCATCGTGCAATAATCTTTCGTATGCCGAAGGTATTCTTTGATGCGCTAAATCGGAATAATGGAAATCCATGTTTACATTTTGCACTTCAAAACCGGCACCGGGTGTTTTCATTCCCATTTTTAACAAAACTCCTTCGTCGGGTTGAATTCGGATAACTAAAAAATTACAGGAATTGCCCAAACTGTTTTGCGAAAACAAAAAATGCGGAGTAGGTTTAAAATGTATTGCCACTTCCGTTACTCTTGTAGGAAGCCTTTTTCCCGTTCGTATATAAAAGGGAACTCCGCCCCAGCGCCAGTTATCAATATAAAACTTTAATGCGGCATAAGTTTCCGTACTCGATTTTTCGCTTACATTTTTTTCTTCTCTGTAACCCAAAACAGGTTCACCTTTTATAGTGGAACTTACATATTGCCCTCTAATAGTTACATCGTTCACTTCTTCTTTTTTAATTGGCCTTAATGATTGAAATACCTTTAAAATTTCATTTCGTAACGAATCTGCATCAAGCGATGAAGGAGGCTCCATTGCTACCAAACCTACAACCTGTAACAAATGGTTTTGCACCATATCTCTTAAAGCTCCGGCAGATTCATAATATCCCCCGCGTTCTTCAACTCCCAAACTTTCCGACGAGGTTATTTCTACATGATGGATATAATTCCTATTCCATAAAGGTTCAAAAATTCCGTTTGAAAAACGTGTAACTAACAAATTTTGTACGGTTTCTTTCCCTAAATAATGGTCAATTCTAAATATCTGGTGCTCTTCCCATTCAGCTATTAAACTTTTTTTTAGTTTTAATGCACTATCCAAATCGTTGCCGAATGGTTTTTCTATTATTAACCTGTTCCAGCCGTTATATTCTTTATTTAAGTTATATTTGGCTAACCCATGTGGAATAACCGAATATAGTTCCGGCGGTGTTGAAAAATAAAAAATATTATTCCTTTCAATTTCCAAATTTTTATGTAATTCAACCAATCTGTTGTTTATTTTGTAATATTCGCCAATATTTTTTGTGTCAAGCTGTTGATAATATAACAATTTAACAAAATCTTCCACTTTGCTCATGTCTTCTTTTTCGCTAAACTCAATAATTGCTTCTTTCATTTTTTTACGAAAGATTTCATCATTTAACAGTGTACGCGAAACACCTACAAGAGCAAATTTTACTGGCAGCAAATTTTGCACATACAGTGCATAAATTGCCGGAACTAATTTCCGCTTGGTTAAGTCGCCGGAAGCTCCAAATATTACAAATATATGATTATTAGGCTCATTCATTTTTACACGTCAATTTAGTTATTGGTTTTTATTTCATGTCCGCCAAACTGATTACGTAAAGCAGCCAATAGTTTCATTGCAAACGAATCATCCTGCCTTGACTGGAATCTTGTAAATAATGCGGCTGTTATTACATGTGCCGGAACGTCAAAATCTATTGCGGTTTGAACCGTCCAACGTCCTTCGCCGCTGTCTTGAACAAATCCTTTTAATTTATCCAACTGCGGGTCTTCTTTTAATGCTGCAACAGCCAATTCAAGCAGCCACGAACGAACTACACTTCCATATTGCCACGCATCTGCAACGGCAGCTAAATTAATATCGTAAGGTGCTTTTTTTAATATTTCAAATCCTTCGGCATAAGCCTGCATCATCCCATATTCAATACCATTATGAACCATTTTAACCATGTGTCCTGTACCGGAAGGACCGCAATATACAAAGCCCTTTTCGGGTGCTAAAGATTTAAATATGGGTTCAACATAATTTACTGCTTCTTTATTTCCGCCGTACATTAAACTATATCCGTTTTGTAAACCCCAAACTCCGCCGCTTGTTCCACAATCAACATAATTAATTGCAAATTTTTCTAAATCTTCGGCTCTTTTTTGTGTATCTCGCCAAAACGAATTGCCGCCATCAATAATTATATCATCTGCACTTAATAGTTCTTTTAGCATATCTATATTTTCATCAACCGGCTTACCCGATGGAACCATCAGCCATACAATTTTTTTTTCGGGCAGTTTACTTACCAAATCGGCCAATGAAGTTGAAGGGATTGCGCCCAATTTGGCAATTTCATCTACTGTTTTTGGGTTTCTATTAAAAACCACTACTTCGTGTTTATTGTTTAACAACCTCTGAACCATATTAAAACCCATTTTACCAAGACCTACAAAACCAATTTTCATAAATTAACTCCAAAATTTTATTTTTATAATAGATATATAACAAACTAATAAATTAAATGATTCAAAAAATTAATTCTTTTAGGTTTAAACAACACCGGTTTACGCGTTTGGCTAAAATTACCGGCTTGTTTTAACATTTTGAACTTAAAACAGTTAATAATTGTATTATACTTTAAAAGAAGAGAAACCCCTATGACTATAATTGATACTAAGTATTTCACTCCGCAGGAAGCACAAAAAACTTTACCATTGGTAAAAAGCATTGTAAAGGACATTATTAGATGCGGTACGGAACTTAAAGTAATTTCAGAAATGGACGATGAAGCTATTAATAACAATGGTGATATAAGGCATTTGATTTTGGAAATGCAAAAATACATTGACGAATTGGAAGAATTAGGGTGTTTTTATAAAGACTGGAGTTTTGATATTGGATTAGTTGATTTTCCTTCGTTAATTGATGGCGAAGAAGTTTTTTTATGCTGGCGGAGTGATGAAGAAAAAGTTCAACATTTTCACTCTCACCAAGGCGGGTACGCCGGCAGAAAGCTAATACCCGAAGTATATTTTTATTAAATATTAATTATCTTTAACGGCAAAAGGATTAAAATTTGTTTTATAATCGTAAAAGTCTTCATTTTCCTGCTTTTTTAACCAAAATACAGCTTTATAAGTTAATGGAGTAAAAAGAGCTTCAATTAATGTTTTGATTACATAATTGGCAATAATAATTTCAATTAACAATCCGGTAGGTAAAACACCCCAAAAGGCAATATAAACAAAAAACACTGTATCTACCACCTGTGCAACAACCGTAGAGCCTATAGTGCGCACCCATAAATGTTTTCCTTTTGTAAATATTTTAAGTTTTGCCAAAATAAACGAATTGGTAAACTCGCCGGAAAAATAAGCAATTAAACTTGCTAAAACTATACGCGGTGTAGTACCCAAAATAGCCATATAAGCATCTTGTTTTCCCCATTCCGCAGCTTGTGGCAGCCAGCCTACAATTATTAGCACTACGGACATTAAAAGGGAACAAATAAACCCAAGCCAAATAACTTTACGCGATTTTTTGTAGCCATATACTTCTGTTAAAATATCCCCAAAAATATAACTTAACGGAAATACTATAATACCGCCGTCAATAGATAAAAAGCCTATTTGAAATATTTTTGTAGATGCAATATTTGAAATTATTAACACAGCAACAAAAAAAGCTGTAATTGTATCTAAATGCTTATAACCTTTCATTTACTAATTCCCAATTGGTTATAAAATTTTTTAGTGTTAACACAACGTTTATTTTGGCAAATTTTTGTTTTTACAATCATATATTATTTCCTGACTATTGTTATAACTCCCCAATATCCTCGTTCCATAATTTTGGGTTATCGTTAATAAATGTTTTCATTAAATTTTTACATTCTTCAAGGTCTAAGTTAATAACCTCTACATTATGCGATTCCATAAATTCTTTTGACCCCGGAAATGTTTCCGATTCGCCGGCATATACTTTTTTTATTCCAAACTGTACAATTGCACCGCCGCATAAATAACAGGGCATTAAAGTAGAATACAATACCGTATCTTTATAGGTGCCAATTCTTCCGGCATTTTGCAAACAGTCAATTTCGGCATGAATAATCGGGTCATCTTTTTGCACTCGCCTGTTATGTCCTCTTCCAATTATTTTACCGTCTTTTACCAATACCGAGCCAATAGGTATTCCGCCTTCACTTAATCCTAATTTAGCTTCTTCAATTGCTTCTAACATAAAATTATCCACTACATACCTCTTCGATTTAAATTAATAAGGATAGAAAATATAAAATAAGATAGAGAGTATGGATAGAATCCACATTCCTAAAGAAATTTGTTTAATTTTACCTGCAAATATACTTATAATTACATAAATAATAAATGCGGAGGTCATACCAATCCCTAAATTATATGTAAAACACATCATAATTATTGTTACAAACGCAGGTACTACTTCTGCCAGGTCATCGAAGTTAATTTTTGATATTGGTGATATCATTAATAAACCTACTATTATTAAAGCAGGGCCGTAGGCAATTGCAGGAACTGCAATAAACAACGGCGACAAAAACAAAGCCGATAGAAATAAAAACGCAGTCACGACCGATGTTAATCCTGTTCTGCCTCCGGCTTCAATACCGGTTGCCGATTCTATATATGTTCCTGTAGTTGTTGTACCGCAAACAGCTCCAACAATTGTTGCCAATGCATCACAAAGCATAGGTTTTTCAATTTCCGGCAAATTTCCGTTTTCATCCAACATGTCTGCCTTATAAGCCAACCCAATAAGCGTTCCCATTGTATCCACAAAATCCATAACAAAAACAGTAAGTATTACTGCAAAAAAACCCCAATTTAACGCTCCCATTAAATCAAATTGCATAAATATAGGGGATATATCGGGCGGATAAGAAATAATTTGTTTTGGAAATGGTGAATATCCTAAGGAAAATGAAATTATTGTGGTAACAATAATCCCAATTATTATGGCTCCTTTAATCTTTTTAATTATTAATAAAGAAATGAACAAAAAACCAAAAATTGCCAGCAATATCTGCGGGTTAGTAAAATTTCCTACATGCACCGGTGCATCCGGAACCCCTACAACTACAATACCGGTTTCGTTTAGGCCAATAAAAGTTAAAAACAAACCAATACCCACGGCAAAGGCTATTTTTAAATTGTTTGGAATTGAATTTGCCAGCCAGCTTCTAATTTTAAAGAGTGTTATTAGCGTAAAAAGAATACCTCCAATAAAAATTGCTCCCAATGCCGTCTGCCAGCTGTAACCCATTACCTTTACAACCGTAAAAGCAATAAAAGCATTTTCACCCATATATGGCGCAATAGCAAAAGGTCGTTTAGCATACACTCCCATTAAAAGAGTACCAAAAAAAGCACTTATAATAGTAGCAGCCATTGAAGGGCCAAATGGAATTCCGGCAGCCTCCAATATTTTAGGGTTGACAACAATTATATACGCCATTGTAATAAATGTTGTGGCACCTGCTATAATTTCCTGCTTAATTGAAGAATTACACTCTTCAATTTTAAAGTAATTGTTTAGCATTTTATACATTACATCACCTAACTTTTTACTTAAGTGTTTTTGGTTATTTTGCCCTTTGTATTAAAAAATCATATATAAAATTTGGGATAAGCCCAACAAGTTTTGTGCTTAATACAATTGGCAGAGGAAATTGTATTATACGTTTTTCCTTTTTTATTCCCGCAATAATAATTTTTGCCGCTTCTTCGGGTTGCATTAAAAACGGCATTTTAAATGTATTAATGTCCGTCATTGGGGTTTTTACAAAACCGGGTTTAATTGTTATTACTTTTACTTTATGTTTTATTAATTCAACACGTAGTCCTTCTAAATAAATTGAAGCTGCCGCTTTGCTTGCACAATAAAAACCGCTGCCGGAGTAACCCCTGTTGTCCGCTAAAGAAGAAGTGCCGGCAATCAGTCCTGCTTTATTTTTTACGAACATCGGTAAAAGTTGTTCCGTCCAATATACTAAACCAAAAAAGTTTGCTCTAAAAGTATCTTCTGCCAATTTGGAATTAAATTTCTCCACTGTCATGTGAAATCCGACACCTGAATTTAATATTGCCACATCTATCTTTTGGGATATTGCGGTTATTTGTTTATAAGCTTCAGCAACGGAATCTTTATCACCCACGTCATTATAAACACAATAAATTTTTGCGGGTTTATCCTTTAATTCTTCTATTATTTCTTCAAGCAAATTAATACGGCGGGCTAAAATAAACAAAGTACAATTATAATCTGCCAATTCTTTTACAAGTGCTTTTCCTATACCGGTTGAAGCACCCGTAATAATAACTGTTTTATTTTCAAAAGTCATTTTATCTCTAGATATTTATTTTTTTAGAGGATTTTTAATCAATTAAACTGAACGCAATATTTGCTTCTTTTATAAACTTATGCACCAAATCCGGATCTTTTCTTCCGTCTTTACCTTCAATTCCTGTATGAACATCCACACCTGCCGGTTTAACGGTAAGAATAGCTTCACGAACATTTTTGTGATTTATACCGCCTGCTAAAATTACCGGCTTTGGTGAAAGTTTAATTAATTCTTTACTTATATTCCAATCGTGTGTTTTACCTGTTGCGCCGCTAGCCCCCGTTGCCGGATCGTAAGTATCGGTAATATAGGCATCAATCCAAGGACTAAGTTCGGTTATAATCTGTTTTAATTCTTCGGTTTTATATTCCCCAATAACCAAACTTTTTATCACTTCCAAAGTTGGCATTTTTTCTTTTAATTTTATTAATTCAGGTTTTGTAATTCCACCATGTAGTTGAATTACCGTTACGCCAAGTTTATTAACAAAATCAATTATTTCATCGGCATCATTTAGATAAGTAATTAAAACTCCTTTGTGCGGTAAAGGTATATTTTTAATTATTAGGGTTGCTTCTTCTTCTGTAAGGTCTTCTTTATTAACAGGCAGCCGCAATGGAAACCCTAAATAATCGGTTCCGGCTTCTATTAACAAATCAGCTTCCGCTTGGTCAATAACTCCGGCAATTTGTATTATATTTTTCATGTTTTTACTTTTTTATTGTATGCAAAGATAAAAAGATTTTTTTTAATATGCTTAATAATAAAACCAATTAAGTTTTTACTATTTTTTGTTTTCATTAAGATAAATTTATTGTAATTTACACTATTATGTAAATTAATATTGCGAGTCGGCTATGAGTATTAAAAATAAACCTTTATTCGTTTTTTTATTTACCGTAATTTGTTTTAATTTAGGTGTTTCAATTGTTTCCGCTCAAGACAAAGAATTAAAACTTCCGGGATTTGTAAAAAGTCCGTATTTTAACGAACAAATATGCACCTTTAACTACGAACCCGAAATAAGGATTCATATTAACGCCCCTTCTTCCTCTTCTTTTGATCCATTTAAGCCCGTAGGCATTATGCTGTTTGCCTTGCCAAATGGCAACAGTATTGAGTGGACTGTTGGCAAATTATTAAACACCGGCGATGACTGGCATTACGATATACAGCATATTGGTGCCCAAACACGTTTTTTACGCCAATCGGTAACCGATTATAATTTGGTTACGGTATATTTGGAAACAGTACAAAAAAGCTGGCCCTCTTGGCGGAGCAAATATTCGGCTACTCATACTGTAATTGTAAAACAGCTGGTTGAATATATTAAAAATTTGTTCTCTTCTTATAATCCGTTTGTAGTATTAAGCGGACATAGCGGAGGAGGCGGTTTTACATTTTCATTTTTAGACGGCGTAACGGAAATACCCTCTTATGTTAAAAGAATATCTTTTTTAGACAGCGATTATAACTATACAGATGCCTATGGCCCAAAACTGGTTAACTGGCTAAATGCCGCACCCGATAATTTTTTAAGCGTTATTGCTTACAACGATAGCGTTGCTTTATACAATGGGCAGCCGATTGTTTCTGCAACGGGCGGAACATGGTACAGAAGCCAAATGATGAAAAACTTTATGACAAATTATTTTACTTTTACAAGTCAAATTGATGCCGATTTTATGAAATTTACAGCCTTAAACGGCAGAGTTAAATTTATATTAAAGCAAAATCCAACTCAAATAATTTTACATACAGTCCAAGTAGAAAAAAACGGCTGCATACAAGGTATGGTAAGCGGTACCGATAGAGAAGAACAGGGATATGTATATTTTGGCAATAGAGCATATACTAATTATATCCAAAGTGCCACCGTATATCCTGCACCATTAACAATTCCGCCAAGGCCGGTTGATGCAGTAATCGGTTCTGTTTTTATGCAAAGTGTTACTAATTTAACATTTGAACAGCGTGAAACAAAAATTTATGACGAACTTGTTAAAGGTAATATACCGGACTTTTATAGAGATTTAACAACAATTGAAAGTTCTTTTCAAGATGCTGGCGGAACAGCCCATGTATTAAAATATCAAGTAATGCCCGATTATATTGCAATAGGTTCAAATGCAGATTTTTGTCGAATTCCAACCGGTCCAATTACAGCTCAAAAAATTGCAGACTTTTACGGGGCAATAATGCCTACACGTAAATTGGTTGATAATATTTATCAAAAATGTTTAATTAAATTAGAACCCGTTACTTATGCTCCTGTTGGCAATCAAAACGAACTGGTACCCAAATTTATAGAGCATAACACAGCAATTGAACAGCAGCGAATAACAGCCGGAGGTCTTTTAGGCAACTTAACCGGTGGCACAAAAAAAGATGTTGTACTTAGTAATCTTATTATAGATCCCACAAGACCGGATCACGTTGTTATTTACGGCTGGCATACTTTAGCCGGCACACCGATACAGCCATTAACCAATATTCATATCAACTCGTATGTTGATTATAGCCACGGAATTCGTTTTATTAATAATGAAGCTATGCTTGACGGTAATTTGGTTAAAATTAAAAATCTATTGATGGATGCCACATTATATAAAGTTGTAAGTGATGAATCGGCCGCAATGGTTCAGCCCACTTATTTAAGCGTTGCGGGAGTGCCGGCGGCACCCAAATCGTTTGGGGTTTTACCAAATTCAAACAACGGCTTAAAAATTGTTATCAAACAAGATCCTACCGTTAATAACTATAAAGTATATTTAAGCAATGACGGAATTAATTTTCCCGATTATGTTGTTTTGCAGCCGGACAATATGGTAATAAATGA
The DNA here is from genome assembly GCA_043805435.1 of bacterium. Taxonomy (GTDB): domain Bacteria; phylum Bacteroidota; class Ignavibacteria; order Ignavibacteriales; family Melioribacteraceae; genus JAEXOD01. The sequence goes on along the minus strand of JAZDHY010000007.1, from coordinate 1,164 downwards.
CCTGATTCCAAATTTGGTTTATTATGTTAAAATTAAGGCTGTAAATGATTATGGCGAATCGTTAATATCCGAAATGCTTGCAGCTATACCAAACAGCGGTTTTTATGAAACCATTGTTATAAATGGATTTGACAGAGGCACAACCGGAAATACCCGAAACTTTATTATGCAGCATGCCGCCGCTTTAAAGCAAAACAGTGTACTGTTTTGCAGTGCTACAAACGATGCCATAACAGACGGTATTGTTTTATTAACCGATTATAATTCCGCATTTTATATATTGGGCGAGGAGAGTACAGCCGATGAAACTTTTAGCAGCAGCGAACAGATAAAAGTTGCGGATTTTTTAAAACAAGGCGGTAAGTTATTTGTTTCGGGAAGTGAAATTGCATGGGATTTAGATTACAAGGGCACAGCTTCGGATAAAAGCTTTATTAACAACTATCTTAAATCGACATATAAAAACGATGCTCCGTTTGGCACTTCCGGTGTATATTACAGCGTAATAGGACTTAGTAATACTTTTGATAATATTTCGTTTAATTTTGATAACGGTACAAACGGTACGTATAACGTTTTATGGCCCGATGTTTTTGGACTTTATGGCGGCGGGTCTGGTGCTTTTAAATATACTGCTTTGGATACAACTGCCGGATATGCAGGAGTTAAATATTCGGGTATATTCCCTTCCGGTACATTACCCGGCAAAGTGGTTGTACTTGGCTATCCTTTTGAAACGGTTGTTACTCAAGAAAAAAGATTTGAGTTAATGAAAAAGGTTGTTCTGTTTTTTGAAATTCCCACAAGCCCTGTTGAAGATAATCGAAACGATTACAACTTTACTTACAATCTACTTCAAAATTATCCTAACCCTTTTAATCCTACAACTATTATTAGTTTTACTTTACCAAAGTCCGATTTTGTCAAACTGGAATTATACAATACTCTTGGTCAAAAAGTAAAAAGTTTGCTTGATGAAAATTTAGAGAGCGGTTTACATAAAATAGAGTTTAACGCAAATAATCTTGCATCGGGGATTTACTTTTATAAGTTAGTTACAAGTAATTACACTGAAACAAAAAAAATGATTCTTCAGAAGTAAGGACAAATAATCTGTATTACTTGGCTAATGCAAAAATTTTTAAGCTCAATTGACTTATATTT
>JAZDHY010000006.1:0-33903 GCA_043805435.1 bacterium | reverse complement strand
TGTAGCGTCCTGAAATAGGTTGACTCGAAAAAGATAAAAAAGTCAACCAAAACAAGGACAAAAAATGGAAAAAGCAAGAAAAAAAGCAATATTGGAGGAAAATGAAAAGCAATATTATCCAAATGCATTTAAGAGAAAAATAGTACAAGAAGTACTGGAAGGAAAATTCACAAAAGCAGAAGCACAAAGATTATATGGAATTGGAGGTAAAAGTGCTATATTAACATGGATGAGAAAATTTAACTTAGTTACAAATTATAGTTCTCCAAGTAAACCCAATATAGCTGAGAGTCCAATGCCAGAGATAGAATCAGACATATCAAAAGATCAAAGAATTAGAGAATTAAAAAAAGCATTAGAAATCGAAAAAAATAAATCAATGTTATTTGAAAAAATAATAGAAATAGCAGAAGATCAATATGGGATACCAATAAGAAAAAAATCGGAAGCCAAGCAATACAGCAGCTTAAATCAGAAAAAGGGAAAGAAGTGAAAATTCTAGATTTAACAGAATTGCTTGGCTATAGCAAACAGTCGTATTACAAACAACTGGAACGAGCAGATACAAAAAGCCTTAACGAAGGATTAATAGTTGATTTTGTGCTAAATAAACGTAAACTATGGAAAAAAGGAAGTGGAAGAAACTTACTGGCTTGTCTACAACCAGAATTAAAGCAGCATGGAATATCAATAGGCAGAGACAGATTCTTTGATTTATTAAGGAAAAACGATCTTTTAATCAAAAATAAGCAAAGAAAAACAAGAACAACCAATAGTTATCATCATTTTCATAAATATCCGAACTTGATAAAGGAACTAAAAGTTACACGAGTAAATCAAGTATTAGTAAGTGATATTACGTATCTGTATTTACGAGAAAGTGATAGTTTTGCCTATCTGTTTCTAATAACTGATTTGTTTTCAAGAAAAATACTTGGCTATAATGTTAGTCCTGATTTATCAGCAAAATCAGCCGTAAAAACATTAACAATGGCATTTAAGAATATGAGTGATGTAAGTGACTGCATTCATCATTCAGACAGAGGAATACAGTATTGTTCAAATCTATACACCGAATTATTGAAGAAGAAAAATGTTAGAATTAGTATGACCGAGAACTCTGATCCACTTGAAAATGCAGTTGCAGAAAGAATAAACAAAACGATAAAAGAAGAATTTACAGAAGAAAAACAGATTAGTTTTAGCAATTTTAAGGAATCCAAAACTGTAATATCGCAGATTATTAATTTTTACAATAATGAAAGACCTCACAGATCTTTGGAGATGTATACACCAAGTATGGCTTATGAAATCAACAGAGAACTTAAAAGGAAGTGGAAAGCATATTACAAAGATTATTCTAAAATTGATAAAATATCACTTCTATCTAATCTGGAGAAATCTTATATTTATTAACTAAAAAAAGTCAACCTATTTCAGGACGCTACACTAATGACATGTAACCCTTAACAGGGTTAATACGCCGAATGAAAATAAATTTGCGAAAAATATTATTTTTGTTAAATATAAGGTTTAAATCCGCACAAGGGCTTTTATCTTAGTGGACTATTATCACGCACAAATAATACAACCATGTAATTGGATTTTTTTAAGTTGAGAGCCTTGGCTTTAATAACAGAGGAAAGGATTTGTCTGGGGATGAGGAATGGCACCGTGGTTGTATTATGGTCATTATTATATCTTAAAACCTTAAAACAAGATGTTTTACAAAAAATTATATTAGTGCTTACGTTAAGTGTAATAAAAATATTGTATTTTAAATATAAAAATTATTAACTTATACATTGTTTATTTGAGATTTTTTTTATACGTTTTTTTATGTGGGAACAATTTAAAACATGAAGCGTCTAAATTTGATTACTGATTTATTTTAATTAATAAATATAACCATAAGAAGAGGAGAATTCCATGGAAGAAATGCCACAAGATCCTGAACAATTAAACGAACTTGAAGAAGAGGAAAAGTTTGGTCATACCGATAGTATTGTCGGTTTATTTACCGAACCTATTCCGACGTTTGAAAAAATGGCTAAACGTCCGCCAAAAACAATTGATTGGCTTATTCCGGCAGTATTATTAGTTATAGTAGCAATATTTTCCAATTACTTAATGTTTAGTAATGCTCAAATTAAATATTCGATGATCGAAAAACAGATGACTAAGTTTGAAAAGAACTTTCAAGAATTAGTAGACAAAGGCACTATTACAGCACAAGCAGCAGAAGAGCAATTGGAAAGTATAAGAGAAAGTATGGAAAAAAACACGGGCGGATTTTCGCCAATGGTGATTATCAGCACTTTTATTGCTATTTTTATTAAGTTTTTTATTGTAGCAGGTGTATTTTTAATTTTTGCTAAATTTGTATTAAAAGGTGCAGGAAATTATCAAACCTCGATGGTTGCATTGGGTTTACCTGCCTATATTACCATAGTACAAGTGATTATTATGGTTGTTCTTGCTTTAGTTTTAAGTCAATTGATGGCTGGTCTAAGCGTTTCCGATTTTCTGGATATGGATAAAAGTACTTATGCCGGATTTTTATTAAGTTTTCTAGATCCGTTTTCAATTTGGTTTTATGCAGTTGTTAGTATTGCTTATGCTAAATTGTTTAAATCAACAAAGGTTATGCAATTTTTTATAACTATTTTTGGTTTATGGATAGGTTTTTCGTTGTTATTATTTGTGCTTGCACAATATATACCAATGTTAAAGTTTTTTGGATTAGGTTGATAAAACGATTACATTTATTATTAAAAAGAGCTGTCTCAAAAGGGCGGCTTTTTTTATTGGTAAAGTTGGGGTGTGGGAAGGTGTATGGTTATTCAGCAAATATTTTTAAAACACCATATGCAACCCGCTTACGGGGTTGTGGATTTGTTTGGGTTATTTAGGCTACTGAGATGAAACCCTTACAGGGTTTTAAACAATTCGTTAATCTAAATTAAAATTTATTGGCGAAAATCTATTTCTTACGTAATAACGCTGAAAGCGTTACCTATCATTAGCAAAAACCAACAAAAGAACAATACAACCCCGCTAGTGGGTTGCATAAGTTTCTATTCGAATGAATGGGTTTTTAAGTAAACGGGTATTAAGTGCTGGGGATTGGTAAAACAAAAAAGCATGGAATAGTTAAACCCCATGCTTTCAATTAAATTTTATTAAGCTGTTTTTCTGTCTTCGTAAAAATATAATGGTTTTTCGCCGGAAATAATTACATCTTTAGTAACTAAACATTTTACAAGGTTTTGTAAAGTTGGTATTTCATACATAATATCAAGTAACAAATCTTCAACAATAGAACGTAATGCACGGGCACCGGTTTTACGAATTATAGCCTGTTTAACAATTTCATCTAATGCAAATTGATCAAATTGTAAATCAACACCTTCCATTTTAAACAATTTTTGATACTGTTTAATAATTGCATTTTTAGGTTTGGTTAATATATTCTTAAAAGCTTCTTCATTTAAAGAATGCAATGGAGCAATTACAGGAAGCCTGCCAATTAATTCGGGAATTAATCCGTATTTTAACAAATCTTCCGGTTGAGCCATCTGCATCAAATTATCCTTATCAACCTTTTTATTATCTTCAACATCCGATGTAAAGCCCATCGAGTTTTTGTTAATTCTTGCTGCAATTATGGGGTCAATACCATCAAAGGCACCACCAACAATAAAAAGAATATTTTTAGTGTTTATATTAATTAAACTTTGTTCGGGATGTTTACGTCCCCCTTTTGGCGGCACACCGGCTACAGTACCTTCAAGAATTTTTAATAATGCTTGTTGTACGCCTTCACCAGAAACATCGCGAGTAATTGAAACAGATTCACTTTTACGTGCAATTTTATCAATTTCGTCAATATAAATAATTCCTTTTTGCGCTCTTTCCAAATCGTAATTGGATGCTTGTAATAAACGAACGAGAACAGTTTCAACATCATCGCCAACATAACCGGCTTCGGTAAGTGTAGTAGCATCGGCAATTGCAAAAGGAACATCCAGTATTTTAGCTAATGTTTGAGCTAATAATGTTTTACCAACACCGGTAGGCCCCATTAATAGAATATTGCTTTTTTCAATTTCTACTTCATCCAAATCCAGCAACGAATTTTGAGAATTAACACGTTTGTAATGATTGTAAACAGCAACAGCTAAAACTTTTTTAGCTCTGTCTTGGCCAATTACAAATTCATCCAAATTTTTCTTTAATAAGTCAGGAGTAAGTGTATCACGGCCTCTAATAGCTTTATTGCTATAAGCCGCCATGTTGTTTTTAAGAATATCCACGCTTGTTTTTACGCAGATATCACAAATATAAACATCCGGTCCGGCAATCATGCTTGAAACTTCGCTTGCTTCGCGGCTGCAAAATGAACATTTAATTATTTTAGTGCCTTTTGTATTACTCATAATTTTATACTTTTTTATTAATTAATATTTAAAAAATCTCTTGCTTGATCAATATACAACGAGTTTGGAAATTTTTCCAACAACTTTTGGAAACAAATTTTTGCATTATTTTTATCATTAAAGCCGTAATTATACAAATTCCCCAATAAAAATAAAGATTTATCTCCAAAGATATTCATATTTTCTGTATTACTCAAGTTTTCTAAAAAAATTACTGCATTTGGATACAAATTTAATGCAATCATCATCTCGGAATAATAATAAAGTGCCAAATTTTTTAGAAAAAACAGATCATGATTCTCAGAAAGTGAAAGATATATTTCTGCTGCCATACTAAATTTTTTCTGTTCGGCAAACATATCGGCTTGTGCAAATTTAGATAAGGTTAATGAATCGGACTTTAAGGAGTTAATTATCACCAATAAACTTAATGCATCATTTGTAATATTTTCGGCTAATTCTTTTGTTATGTTGCCAAGTATTTTGGTAGTTTTTTCAAAATCACCCTGCCAAAAAGTAATTTTAGCTTTGTAATATTCGGCTTCTTTTAATTCTCCCGGAGTAACACGATTATATTGCAATATTCTATCCAAATATTCATTGGCATCTTTCAGGTTCCCAACTTCAATAGCAATATAAGCCAATTGAAAATATGCTTTTCCCGCAAAAACAGAAAATGGAGCAGCAGATACTATTTTATTAAAAATAACAGATGCGGAATCGTTAATATTAAATTTATTTCTATATACATCGCCAATGTAATATAAAGCTTCGCTATTTATATCCTGATTTTTTTCATACTCTTTGGTTAGCTCGTAATATGCGGAAATAATTTCTTTATATTCATAACTGCCGTTTGTATCGGGTAAAGAATATGTTTTCCAACCAGGATAAAGACTGTTATATTTTTGGTTAAGAGCTGAATGAAGAGAACGTGCATATCCAATTTTGGCAACAGGAATAAAAGGAGTGCCTGAATATTTATCAATAATATACTTAAATGCTAAAGAAGCATATTCAAACTGCATATCCGTTAAAGCATCCTGAGCAAATGAAAATATTTTGGAACCGGAAGAGTTAGTTAAATCATCCCATTTTATAACGGTAATATAAGCCGAGTTATAATCGTCTTTTTGCAGATACAAAAATGTTAACAACTCAACAAATGTAGGGTTATTTTTATAATCATTAAAATATTGTTCAACAACCGTTAATGTTTGGTCTAAGGCTTCGTGCTGGTTAAGATAAGAGATAAAGCGCGATTTTACCATGCCAATTTGGCCGGGCTGCAATAATAAAACTGAACAATATTCTTCTGCCGCTTCATTATATTTCATAGTAATTGAAAGCAGATTTGCCAATTCAAGAGAAAATCCTATTTTATCGGCATTTATTTCTTTACCTTTTTTCAAAATTTCAATGGCTTTATCAAAAGCACGGTTCTGCAAAGCGTAATTAGTTATTATTCGATAATTAATTACATTAGCTCCGGGAATATTTAATGCTTTATCCCATATTTCAAAAGCTTTGTTTTGTTCGTTTTTTAGATAATAGGTGTTGCCTAATAATCCTGCAAAATTAACTTCATTTGGGAATTCGGATACCATTTTTTGAAGAATAATTATGGAATTATCGTATTCTTTTAGATTTATATAACACCTGTTTAATCCTTCAAAAAACATAAAATTTGAAGGCTGCTGTTTATATAAATCCTCATAAACTGATTTTGCTTTATCAAACATTCCGGCTTGTTCGTAACTTTGAGCAAGTCGTAATTTATTGTCTAAATTTGCCGACTGAGCAAACACCGGCAAATACAACATACAAAACAAAATAAATAAAAATATATATCTAAAGGTTATTTTCATTAAGTAAAATATTTTGGTTCAATAATATTACCAATACAAAGTATTAGGTTTGGATCGAAAACTTTTTTAATTTCTGCAAACTTTTTAATAACATCTTCTCCATACATTAATAAAAGATAATTTGTTTTTAATTTTCCAATTCCGTGTTCGGCAGAAATAGTCCCCTTAAAAAACAGAGCCAATTTGTTTAAATCCATATAAATTTGCTTTGCTGCATTAAGTTGTTGGTTATTAATTGGCAGCATATTTAAATGAAGATGAGAATTTCCAAAATGACCATATGCAACATAATTAATTCCTGCTGAATTAACAATGCAAATAGATTGGGTATAAAACGAATAAAAGTTATCTAATGGAACGGCTAAATCGGTACCAACCTTAGTTAAATTATGTTTAACTATATATTCGCTTACTTTAGCTGAAACGGCGTGTCTGAAATTTTGGAATAATACTAATTCTGGATTGTTGTTTGCAACCCAGGCAGTATCTAAATTAATATTGTATTTATCAAATAATTGGATGTATAAATTGAATATGTTATCAAAATCCAAATTAGTAGAATCTTGTTCAATCCATACAGCAGCTTTTTTATCAATCGGAATTTGCGGGAAATCCTCTTTTAAAAAAGATAATGATTTTTCGTCAAAAAATTCAATTGCCGAAGGTTTAATAATTGAGTCTGTTTTGGATAATTTTACTAAATTATTTATAAATTGTAAAGAATTATCAAGGTTTTCAAAAAATAATATTGTAGAAAAAAAACGTTCGGGATACGGCAAAAGTTTTACTTTTATTTCATAAATAAATCCCAAAGTTCCTTCGGAGCCAATAAACAAATCAATAACATCCATATTGTTTTTACAATAATAACCGGCAGTGTTTTTGGTTTCCGGCATTTTAATCTCGGGAATTGTAAAATTTATTATTCTGCTATTTTCGGTTTTTACAGAAATTTTATTATTTACGGCAAAATTTTGGCCTCTTTTAAGAATTAGTATTTCCCCGGTGCTTAAAACTATTTTTAATTCTAAAATAAAATTACGTGTGGAACCAAATTTGAATGTTCTTGCGCCGGATGCATTCGTGGCAACGGTTGAACCTATAAAACAATTTTGCTCTGTAGGGTCAGCAGGATAAAAAAGGTTTTTTTCTTCAACTTTGCTTTTAAATTCGCTTAATAAAACTCCGGGTTGAATAACTGCATAATTGTGCTGAGTATTAATCTCAATTATATTGTTTAGTTTTTCGGTTGAAACTACAATACCACCTTTGGGCACTCTTGCACCGGTTAATGAAGTTCCATTACCTGAAATTGTAATAGGAGTTTTATTTATATTACAGGATTTAAAAATCTCAACTATATCTTTTTCGTTTTCAGGAATATAAACGGAGTCACAAAATCCTTTTATATTTGCTGCATCGGATAAATAGTTTTGAATTATTTCCTGATCTGTTTTTATTATCATTCTTTAATGATATTATGTTTAATCATAATAGCTTTCCAAATATCCAAATCCAATTCTTCCGATTCATCAATAAGCATAATTGGAATATCGTCTTCAATTTTATAACGTCTTCTTGTTTTTTCGTCTGTTGAAACAAGTGTATTTTCATCATATACCAAATCGGCGTGAGAAAGAGGGCAGCATAATATATCTAATAATTCTTTGGTAATCATTTATAACTCCTATTTTAAAACTATCATTTTATTTGTTAAAACTAAATTTTTACTTTTAATTTGTAAAGTGTAAAAATATACACCCGACGACAAATTTTGGGCATTAAACGTATATTGATGAACACCGGATGTTAAATTTCCTTCAATCAAAACAGCTGTCTTTTGACCAACAACATTTGTTATAAAAAGTTCAATATCCGATTGTTCCGCTAAGATAAAACTAATTGTTGTGGCAGGATTAAAAGGATTTGGATAATTTTGATATAACTTATAATCCGAAAGCACTATATCATCGGAATTTTGAACTGAAACTGGGCCGGCAGGGAAAAAATATTGCAAAATTTGGTCAGTAGTTGCACGCCACAAACCCCAGCTGTGTCCTTCGGGATAAACGGCGTAGCCGTTTGAATATCCTTTGGAATTTAAACTATCTATAAACATATTAACGTTTGAATTTAGAGATTCGTATGAGCCCCAAACAGAATAAAATTTAATATCTTTTTTAATTCCTCCGGCAATCATGTTATAAACTTCGTAATTGATAGGCCAAAAAGCAGGTGAGTGCAATCCGCAGTTAGCAAAAATATCAGGATAAGTATAAGATATTAAAGCACTTATATTGCCACCAAAAGAGTCGCCGATAACTAAACGACTATTTTTATCTTGGATAGCTCTATAATTTGTTTCAATAAACGGAACAAGTTCGGTAACAAAAAACTCGGAATACTTAAATCTGTTAGCCCCGGCATATTCATCGTTTCTGTTTGTGGGTGTTACAAAAACGGCAATTATAGGAGCAATTTTGTTGCTGTCTAATATGTTTTGTAAAGTGTTTTTAGTATAAGCATAGTTTAAATAATCGCTTCCGTCCTGAAAATATACTGTAGGATAAGAAACGGATGATGTATTATAATTAGGTGGTAATAAAATAGTAATAGAATAATTTTTATTTAAAATTGTACTATGTACAGTTTTTTGCTGTGTGGAAAATTGAGGAATAGTTGTATTTGACATAATTTCCCAAGGTTGAATATAACCCGGCATCGCAAGTTCGGAGTTTGGGCCATAACCTCCTAGACAAGTATGTGGATTTTCAGGATCCAATATATAAGTGCTTCCGTTTAATATTATTTTATAATCCAAACGGGCATTTGATGGATAATTTTGGGTTTTGTAAAAAAGATTTGTACCCGAAATTAAAACTAATTTTAAAGCAGTTGCCGACCAGCTGTTCATATCTCCGGAAATATATACATTAGTTGCTGTACCTCTGTATAAAAATGTGGCAGTTCCGTTTTCAATAAAAGGAATACCAAGAGGTCGCGCGTAAGTTAAAAAACTATCTACAATTGCAGTTTTTTGTGCTGAATTGGAAATAGAATTAACCCTATTTAAAAATAATTGAAACTGTGTTTGGCCATACAATGAAACTGTTAATAAAAACAGTAAAAGAGTCTTTTTCATTTAAACCTAAAATATAATTTTATTTAACATTAAAGTTAAGGAATTTTATTGTAAAAAGTAATATTGTTGGGATATTTGAGTATTGTTGTGAAAATAAAATCTTCAATTCTTGTTTAATAATAAACTAAAATTTATGTAACACTTTTGTTTTTAATAAATTCTTTTGTTTTAAACTTTATATGCAAGTTTAAGCATTAATAATAAGCTTTTATTCAGTTAAGATATTTTATAATTGAAGACACATTTCTACTCCTTGAAATGAAATGAAATTATAATTATGCAAAAAAAATATGAATTTTTTAATTTATGTTCATTGTGGATATAAAGTCTTTTGACACAAAATACGATAATGTAAACGTTTGTAATAATATTTAAATAATTAAGATTAGAAAATAATGTGAACTATTTTGAAAATAAATTGAAAACTGAGGAAAATGATGAAAAAGTTCCTAATTAATGCAAAGGTATCTACAAAATTAACAATTATAGCAGTAGCTTTTATAATTCCAATCCTAATACTTTTACAAGCTCTAGTTTCGCAGCAAAATATAAGTATAGATTTTGCTCAAAAAGAGATTTATGGAGATAGTTATTTACGTCCTCTAAAAAAAATGCTTGAATTTGCACCAGCTTTAAAATTTGCTAATCAAACAGAGCAAACATCCGGTCAAATTTCCGATTTAACTTCAAAAATAGATAATCAGTTTACACAGCTTGAAGGAATTGATAAAGAATTAAATGAATATATAAATACGACTGAAAAATATGAAGTATTAAAATCAAATTGGAATAAACTAAAAAATCAACAAAACAATTTAGATTTGCATGACGAATTTATTTCGGGAATTAGAAGTTTGATGTCCTATGCCGGTGATAAATCTAATTTAATATTAGACCCTGATTTAGACAGCTATTATATTATGGACGCAACATTACTTAAATTACCTGAAAATATGGATTTATTGTATCAAATTTTAAGTTATGGAAGTGATATTATAAATAGGGGCGAACTTTCTGCAGATGAAAAAACTATTTTAACAGTAAAAACCGGTCTATTACATACCAACATGGATGCATTATATAGTGGTGTTAATGTAGCGTTTGACAACAATCCGGCGCAAAATTTAAAATCTTCTTTATCAAATCAACTTGAAGAGACGAAAGCTAAAACAAATAACTTTTTAGATGTTATTAACAGCAGGCTGTTAAAAGGGGATTCCATAGCTATTTCTTCATCCGAATATGAAATGCTCGCAAACGAAGCATTAAATACAAATTTTGCATTATGGGAAAATGGTATTACTTATCTGGATAAATTATTAGTGGCAAGAATTGACGGATTCAATTCCAGTAAATATTTTACTTTGGGTGGTATTATTTTAGTATTAATCCTGACAATTTTATTAGTTATATTTATATCAAAGCGAATTTCATCATCCATCCATTTATTAGCAACAGGAACTAAAAATTTTACTGAAGGTGATTCAAATATTAATGTACAAGTTGATTCCATGGATGAATTAGGTTTACTTGCTAAAATATTTAATGACATGATATCAAAAATTAACGAGTCAATGCAGCTAGTTAAATCTGAAAAAGAAAATGTTGAAAAAAAGATTGAAACAGCAATCTCCGATTCGGAAAGGAAAAATAAATATTTGGCTGAAAGTGTTGAAATTATGCTTGCCGGTTTGAATAAATTTGCTGATGGTGATTTAACTATTAAACTAAAAGTAGATGATGATGATGAAATAGGAAAACTATTTGTAGGATTTAATAATGCGGTAGATTCAATAAATGATTTATTATATTCATTAAAAAGTTCTATAAATGAAACAGTTAGTGCAAGTTATCTTATTTCGCAAAGTACGGAAGAAATATCATCAGGAATGGATGAACAATCTTCTCAATCTGCTGAAGTAACAAGTGCAGTAAAACAAATGGTTGAATCTATTGTATTAACAGCAAAAAATACTTTATCCGCAACTGAAAAATCAAAAAAAGCCGGAAGTTTGGCAAAAGATGGCGGCGATGTTGTTAAAAACACAATAGAAGGAATGAATAAAATAGCCGAAGTTGTTAAAAAATCGGCAGATACGGTTCTTAAATTAGGGAAAAGCAGCGATGAAATTGGAGAAATAATTCAAGTAATAAATGATATTGCAGACCAAACAAATTTGCTTGCCTTAAATGCAGCAATAGAAGCAGCGCGTGCCGGTGAACAGGGGCGCGGTTTTGCAGTAGTAGCTGATGAAGTTAGAAAATTAGCCGAACGAACAAGTAAAGCTACAAAAGAAATTGCAACTATGATTAGACAAATACAAACAGATACCCATGGGGCGGTTGAATCAATGAAATCGGGCACTTTAGAAGTTGAAAGAGGAATTGAGCTTGTTAACGAGGCAGGTTACACTCTTAAAGAAATAATTAAAGGTGCTGAAGAAGTTGTGTACGTTGTTGGACAGGTTGCAACAGTAACAGAAGAACAATCTTCAGCTGCAGAGCAAATAGATAATAATATGCAGAGCATAAATAACGTTATTAATGAAAATACATCCGGTTTACAGCAGATTGCAAGAAGTGCCAAAGACTTGACCAGTTTAACAAATAATTTGGAAAAGTTAATTGCTCATTTTAAAATTGAGCTTCATGGGGAAAAGAGTTATAAACTAAATTAAATTGGTAGTGCAAAATAACGGTTACGGCACAGGATCGTAACCGCTTCCTCCCCAAGGATTACAGCTTAATATACGTTTTGTACTTAAATAACCACCTTTTAATAACCCGTATTTTTTTAATGCTTCTAAAGAATAGCTAGAGCAGGTGGGTGTATATCTGCACATTTTTGGCAAAAAAGGAGAAATTGCCAATTGATAAAAGCGAATTAATATTATAAACGGATAAGCCAGCAATTTTAAAACTATATTTAATATTTTTTTCATTTCGTTTAACTTTGATGTTATAACTTTAATATTTATTTTAAATATAAAGAATATCTTTCATAAATAACTTTTTTTTTAGTCAGTAATTGAGAAAAATAGATGAAATATTTACGTTTTTACATTTTGTTTGTTATATTTATTTCTTTTTTAGGTTGTAATAAAGGCACGGAACCGGAAAACAAACCCAATACCGGTTATACTCAGTATGGTGTGCCTTTTGCTAATGTACCAAATACAAACGATATTATTATGTATGAGGCAAATATTCGTGTTTTTAGTCCCGGTTTTAATTTACAAGAAATAACAAATAGAATTGATTCTATTAAAGCACTTAGTGTGAATGTAATTTGGTTAATGCCTATCTATCCAATCGGTCAGGTGAATTCGGTTAATTCTCCTTATAGCATTAAAAATTACAAAGAAGTAAATCCCGAATTTGGAACTCTGGCAGATTTGCGCAATTTGGTAAGTGTTGCGCATAGTAAAAATATTGCAGTGGTTTTGGACTGGGTTGCAAATCATACCAGCTGGGATAATCCTTGGATTGAAAATAAAGCCTGGTATACCCAAGACGGAAGCGGAAATATAATTAGTCCTGCAGGAACAAACTGGGCTGATGTTGCCGATTTAAATTACGATAATGCCGATATGCGTTTGGCAATGATTAATGCAATGAAATATTGGGTGTATGAAGCTAATATTGACGGGTTTAGATGTGACGCCGCCGATATGGTCCCTTATACTTTTTGGAAACAAGCAATAGATTCACTAAAAAACATTAATACCCATAAGCTGATTTTATTAGCCGAAGGGGGCAGAAATGACCACTTTACGGCGGGATTTCAATTGACTTACGGCTGGGATTTTTATGGCGCGTTAAAAAATCTATATTCCGGCAATCTAACTCCGGCCGGTTTATTTAATGCCCATTTGATAGAACTTAACTCAATACCGTCAACAGGTAATAAACTGCGTTTTACAACTAATCACGATGAATCCGCCTGGGATAAAACTCCTTATCAATTGTTTAATGGTAAAAAAGGAGCTTTGGCTGCTTCGGTGGTAACAATATTTTTAGGAGGAGTTCCACTAATATACAGCAGTCAGGAAGTTGGTGTTAGTGCAACAGTTCCGTTTTTTACTAATACTGCAATTAATTGGACTGCAAACAATGATATGTTTAGCAGTTACAAAAAAATGTTGGCGTTTTATAATTCAAGTCAGACTGTAAAATCCGGCACCTTAAAAACATATAGCAGTCCCAATATTTTAGTGTTTGAAAAATATACTAGTACACAGGAAGTATTAATTATTGTAAATATGCGTAATAGTGTGCAGACTTATACAATTCCGGTTGAATTAAATAGTGTTTTGTGGGTAAATGCCTTAACGGGAAATTTAACTCCATTAACGGGACAAATTACTTTGCAGGCTTATGAATATTTGATAATAACAAAATAGTCTTTATTAATTAATAATGTAAAACCGTTATTGAGCAACATTAGCAATTAATTTATAAATGAGAAGTACACTATGAATAATAACAACAACTGATAATATATAGTAAATTAAATTGCTAAAACAAAAAATATGTTTTATTTTATATAGTATATATTTTAAGTTTTAATTGTAAACATATGAATCGAGAAATTTATTTATAATAATGGCTCAATTCATATTAAATATACTATTCTGGAATGTAATTAGGAGGTATAATAATGAAAAGTGTTGCTGAAGTTAGATTGACTTTATATGCGTTTATAAGCGCAATCGAATCAGATTTAAGATCATTAATAAGAACTTATGTCTTACCACATTATAGTGATTGTACCTACTTTAATGACGAACCTTTATTAAAGAAGTGTAAAGAGATATTTGTCAAAGAAAATCCGGGTTTAGATCCAGACAATAATTATCAAATGTTAATTGATTACATATATTTTCAAGATAATTACAAAATCTTATTTGCTAATAAGGGAATTATTCCAGAAAATATTTATAAAACAATAAAGAGATTAGAGCCTCAACTGAACAGTATTATTCCAATTAGAAATCGAGTAATGCATCAAAGGCCACTTTTAGTTGGTGATTATTCAACAGTCCATTCTTTTGTATTTGATTTGGAAACACAACCGAATATTGAATGGACGTCAACAAAATCAGTTTTCGAAGAGCTAGATAATGATCCTTCCATTATTTTAACATATAATATCCCTGATTTGGAAAAAACATCTTCCAAAGTTTTTCATAATCTTCCGATGCCCGATTTTGATGAATCTGGATTTATTGGGCGTAAAAATGATTGCGAGCACATTTCAAAACTTTTACTCGGTACAAATAGAGTAGTTAGTATAATTGGTGATGGAGGTGTTGGGAAAAGTTCATTAATTCTAAAAGTTGCATATGATATCATAGATCTTGATGACAAATGTCCGTTTGATATTATATTATGGTCTTCTGCAAAGACGAAAATGCTATCTGCTAATGGCATATTGGAAATTAAAGATGCAATCGGTAGTTTCTCGTCATTTATCAATGATGTTGTTACACAAATTAGCACACCTCAAGAAGAGTTAAAAAATAATATAAATGAAATCCTGGATTTTATGGACCAATATCGTGTATTACTAATAATTGACAATTTAGAAACAATTCATGACGATGAAATAAAAAATTTCATAAGAGAAGCACAACAAAAAGCTAAAATAGCGATTACATCACGGTTGGGATTAGGGGAACTTGAATATCCCAGAATACTTGATGGCTTTACTGAAAATGAATCAGCTCAATTAGTTCGAGAAATTTCACGGGTTAGAAATTCGAAAATACTAAAAGAATTGACAAATAAGCAACTTAGCGAAATTTCGAAACAATTACATTATAACCCGCTTGCGTTAAAATGGTTTATCAACTCTGTGGACGTTGGGAAAAGTCCTACAGAAGTTTTGAATAATAAGTCGGATTTATTGAAGTTTTGTTTAAGTAATGTTTACGAAAAATTAAATTTGGACTCAAAGCTTGTTTTATCGACAATGCTTGCAGCACGTAAACCGTTAAATGATGCTGAATTAAATTTCTTAACTGCACGTGAACCACTGGTTTTAAGGAAAGCATTAAATCAATTACTTACAACAACGTTAGTTCAACGAGAATTCTCTTCAAAAAATGACATCTCTGAACCAATATATAATATTAGTGAATTTGCACGTGAGTTCCTTGTTTCCGAGTATCCACCTGATAGAGATTTTATTAAAGGAATAACTGAGAAACAAAAACAATTGACAGGAGGATTTGAAGGAGCCAAACGAGCAACTTCTGCAAATGAATTTAATTTGAATGCGTTTTCAATTAGGTCAAAAAATGAACGAGTTATTGCGCGTTATTTGCAAGAAGCGATGTGTTTATCGAAACCGGAAACTCGGGACTACAGTGGAGCACTCGAAAAAATTAAACTGGCAAGAGATATTGTACCAAATTATTTTGAGATATATCGTGTTTCAGCATTAATTAAAGCCACAAAGGGAGATTTGATCGGATCTGAGGACGATTATAAAACGGCATTAGAATTGGAACCGTTAAATGCTAGATTGCTTTATTTTTATGCAGGATTTTTATTGCATCAAATGGGAGATACAAGTGAAGCGATGAAATTTGCCGAAAAAGCACTTTCAATCAATCCAAAAGCCACGGAACTTAAAATTTTATATGCAAGGTGTAAGGGCTATTTAGGAAATTTTGGAGAAGCAATTGAAATTCTTGAAACACTGCGTGATTTTAATTCTCAAAGTTCTGCGAAAGATAGAAAAATTTCTTCAACACTTATAATCGATTTTTATAAGCGTTGGGCAGAGGACGATATAAAGATTAAAAAAGATTATAATAATGCACTTGAAAAAATGGAGTTAACATTTTCTGTATTTGATGATTCAATTTCTCATTCTGAAGTTGATTTTATACTAATCAAGAATTTCACATATAGCTTTTTGTTTTATCTAAAATGGAATCGCAAAAAAGAAGGTGCGGAAAATAAAATAGTTTTCGCAAAATTTAATAAATATACGCAATATTTGATAAGATCAGATAAGTATGATACAATAAAAGAATATTTATTCACAAATTATGAATATAAGGCGATGGATATTTGTGTTGATAAAAAAGATAAAACTTTTGGAATTATTTCTAATATAGTGTATAGTAAAAAATATGGATTTATCGAGAGTATGAATAAAGATGTTTATTTTTTTCATAGAGAAAATTTATGTAATGAGGCTGATTGGGACAAATTGGATATTGGAAAGTTTGTCGAATTTATTCCATCAGAGAATAATAAAGGAAAAATAGCCATATCGGTTAGTCAAAGAGCTTAATAAGTAAGATTGTAGAATATCATGAGTTTTTTGATCTTTCTTTATTAATTTTAATTACGCAATCGACGTATGATGTACCTCTATTATTTTATAATGAGAAAGCCTATATTATTTAATTATTGTTATTCAGTAATGCAAGTGCTTTTTGAATAATGTTCGCGTCTTTATTAGTTTAGGCGTGTTAGTATTTATATCATTTATTTATACCATTTATTTGTAACATATGTTTAGTTAACAACATTGCAAGTTGCATTTAAAACAAAAGAGCATATGGATAGTAAAAGATTAAAACATTGGGAATGATATTTATATTATTTATGGCAAATAGTGACATCCCCAATGTTAAACTAAGTTAAATTATACAATGCATTAAACCTATTAAAGCTACTAATTTTTCATTAAGTATAAAGTCGTTTTAATATTCTTAGATTGATAAAATCCTTATAATTGGAGAAAAAAATTGAAAAATAACAATTTTCCTAAATTAACAATTGTTTTATCGGTAATAGGTTTGTTTTTTGTTACAGGCTGGATTTTGATTAAACCGTTTGAAGAAAAGAAAAGATTAGTAGATTATATTAATCCGTTGATTGGTACACAAGGCGAAGGGAATGTTTACCCTGGTGCGGCTGCGCCGCACGGAATGGTGCAGTTAAGTCCCGATACAGATAAAAAAAGCTGGGCAACAGCTTCGGGTTACGAATATAATGACAGCATAATTATTGGTTTTAGTATGCAGCATTTAAGCGGAACGGGAATACCGGATTTAGGCGACTTTTTAATTATGCCTTCTGTTGGCCAACCGGAGTTTACAGCAGGAACAGTAGAAAAAACAGACGGAGAAGGAAATAAATATTTTATTCAAGATCCTGATTCCGGTTATTGCACAAAATATTATCATAAAGATGAAAAAGTTAAAGCAGGGTATTATGCCGTTAAACTACCTGAGCACAATGTTTTTGTTGAGCTTGCCGCAACACAACGAGCCGGAATATTAAAGTTTACGTTTCCTAAAAGTGACAGTTCTAATATTATGATGGATTTAGCACACGTTTTGCAATGGAGTGTTAAATGGTCTAATATACGTGCTGAAAGCAAAACTTTAATTAAAGGGTATCATCTTGTTAACGGGTGGGCAAAAGAAAGATATTTATATTTTGCTGCAAAATATTCAAAACCTTTTGAGGATTTTGGAATTATCCAAAGCGGTAAAAAGGTAATTTATAACACTGCACGATTTAGAAGCAGAAATGAAGCGGCAAATGCTAATTTGCAATATTATACTCGATATAGCACAAAAGAAAATGAAGTTATTATGGTAAAAATTGGTATTAGTGCGGTAAGTACCAATAACGCTTTAATGAACTTGGATAAAGAAATTCCCGGCTGGGATTTTGACAAAGTTGTTAATGATGCCCGTGCAAAATGGGATGCTGAAATGCAAAAAATGCAGGTGGAAGGAACCGATGAAGAAAAAGAAACCTTTTATACTTCGTTGTATCATTGTTTGTTAACACCCACAATTTACCAGGATGTTAACGGGGAATACAGGGGCCTTGACCAAAACATACATAAAGCAGAAGGTTTTACAAATTATGCTATCTTTTCGTTGTGGGATACATATAGGGCTACTCATCCTTTGTTTGCTTTAATACAGCCGGATAGAAACGCCGATATGATAAATTCGATGTTAGCTCATTTTGACCAAAGTATTGAACACGTTTTACCCGTGTGGTCGTTAAATAATAACGAAACATGGTGTATGATTGGTTATCATGCAGTGCCTGTTATTTGTGATGCTATTGTGCAGGGGATTAAAGGTTTTAATTACGAAAGAGCTTATTATGCCTGTAGAAATACAGCCACAAGCCCTAATTACGATTCGGTTGAAGAATACGCAAAAATAGGTTATGTGCCTTTTGACCATGAAAACGAATCGGTATCTAAAACATTGGAATACGCATTTGATGATTATTGCATTATGCAGGCAGCAAAAAAAATGGGCAAAACTAATGATGCGGAATATTTTAGAATAAGGTCAATGTCTTATAAAAATATATTTGACCCCGTAACAAAATTAATGAGGGGAAAAGATTCCAAAAGAAAATGGCGCACTCCGTTTGAACCGCATGGTTATATAGATAATATGATGGAGCGCGATATTACGGAAGGCACAAACTGGCAGTACAACTGGTATGTACCGCACGATGTAAAGGGTTTGATTGCTTTATATGGCAGCAAAGAAAAGTTTGAAACTAAACTTGATACTCTTTTTATGAATACGGAAAAAGAAACTTTGGAAAAAGGAACCGAAGATATTCTTGGCCGTTTTGGCGAATATTGGCACGGCAACGAACCGGCGCATCATGTCCCTTATTTATATAATTATGCGGGAAAATCTTGGAAAACACAAGACCTAATAAGCCGGATTATGAAAACCCAATATGGCAATAAACCGAATTCGTTATGCGGTAATGACGATTGCGGACAAATGTCGGCATGGTATTTATTTAACACAATGGGCTTTTACCCAATTGCACCAAGCAGCGGCGAATATGTTATTGGAACTCCCTGCGCTAAAAAAGTAACAATGAAGTTGGGGAATGGAAAAACCTTTGCCACTATTGCAAATAATTATTCCGATAAAAATATTTATATTCAATCCATTAAACTAAACGGTAAAGTTTGGGATAGTTTTATTATTCCTTTTAGCGAAATAATTAAAGGGGGAACGATTGTGTATGAGATGGGAAATAAACGCAAAGATGGGTTTGAAATTGGAATTTGAAGCTGGATTGTTAACATAGTTAAATGCATTATTTATATCAAGGTTTTTGTCGTCTTCAATTTAAAACATACATATGCTTTTAGGTTAAATAATTTTAAGAAAATAATTTTATAAGGACGGAATATTAATGAATACTACTGAATGCGTAACAATGGTTACCGGGGTTGCAACATTAATTACATCAATAGCCTCGTTATTTACTATTTGGGAAATGAAAAAACAGAGGAATTCACAAATTAAACCAGAAATAGTAAGTGGGGACTTTAACGTATTTGGAAGAATTGATTTATCCAACATAGATAATTTTTATAATGTCTGGGTAAATGACAAAGAGCATTTCAAAATACGACATGGGAATAATCTCAATGTGGAAATATTTAATTTGGGTAATGGTTTTGCCCAAAACATAACTTTTGAATGGATATTCGATTTTCAGCGCATTATTGAAAGTATTATCAAGCTTGATGATTCCTTGATTGATAAAATAGTCTTTAGTTATAATTCTACTGGAGACATGGGTTATGTATTGAGTATAAACAATGATAAATACCAGTTTTCATCTCAACACTTGTTGAATTGTGAACTGAAATGTAATGCTGAATTTTTACCTCCGATCACAATAGGCAAAGTACCATATTCGTTAATAATGCCACAGGTAATTATTGAATTATTGACCTTGATATTTAAGATCTATGGTCAAGAAAATATAAATTTAGAAGTATTTGATTTTAGTGTTTTTAGTGCAAAACTAAAGATAATATATTTCGATTTGGAAAAACGTAAATATGAAAAACTAATCAATTTTGAATATCTCTTTGAATATTTCATGAAGCTTCCTTATGTTGAAATAAAAAGTTCTTTTAAAGTGAAAAAAAGCTGAATTTTGCTTGAATTCTTTTTCATCTGAAACAATATGTAATACAAGCTTTTTTCGGAGTTGAAGTCTATTTGTACAAGGCCATTAATTTGTAATGAACATGCAGCTACGCCGCAGCTGAGTTTTTGTTGGGGCGTTTTGGGTTACAAATATGCACCTGCTCTGCAGGTGAAAAGCATTATAACTCAAATTTATAAAATCATGGTAATCATGTGAATTAAAAAAATCATGGTTCAGATAATGGATAACATTGCCACAAATTAATAAAACAATAATTACCGCAAAATGTAAAAACCAATGTCACCCGTTCCGGGTTTTGGTGATTGTTTTTGTTGTTAGGCTATAATAATGCCATCCCGTTGGGATTAAAACATAAAAACGTGGAGTAAATCGCAAATTGTTTAATACCACAAGTATTAATAAATCATGGTAATCAAAAAAATCAAATAAATCATGGTTCAGACAATGGTAAAAGATAAAAAAATGGGCAAATGTGTTTAAATACAAAAAAAGCCCGACATAAAGTCGAGCTTAGTTGAGGCGGCGATCGGATTCGCCCGGCATAAGGCCGGGTTGCAGACCTTCCTAAAAGCCGCCCGTCTAACGCCGGGCAATCACAAAAAACGTGATTGGGTTGCAGACCTTCGCCTACAAAAGCTCGTATCAGTCTATAAAAAAAGCCCGACATAAAGTCGAGCTTAGTTGAGGCGGCGATCGGATTCGAACCGATGAATAAAGGTTTTGCAGACCTTCGCCTTAGCCACTTGGCCACACCGCCGTATAATAAAAAATCCACTTTTAAGGGTGGATCTTCTGGAGCGGGAAACGGGACTCGAACCCGCGACATCAACCTTGGCAAGGTTGCGCTCTACCACTGAGCTATTCCCGCATAACATAAATAACATATTTAGGATTACTAATATAATAAGCAATTATTTTAAAATCAACTAAAAAAATAAAAATATTTATTTTCTTGAGCCATGAATGAATCCACGGTAAGGCCGCGAGTGATGAACAGTAACAAAAGCCTCGTTGTCAATTGATTCAATTATAGACATAACCTTTTTAAAATCCTTACGGCGTATAATAATAAGAAGTATTGCAACACCGCCTCTTCCGCCTTCACCGGGTATAATAGTAACACCAAAATTAGAAAGACGTAAAGTATCGGCAATTTTATCGGTTGCAAATTTAGAAATGATATTTAGCTGAACAAATCCCAAGGCAACTTTTTCTTCTAATGCAATACCTAAAATGTTACCAATGGAAAAACCAATAGCATAACCAAATAGGTTAATAGTTTGATCCATATGCTGAACAATATATCTCATTGCAAAAATCCAGATTAAAACTTCAATAAACCCTGCCAGAGCGGCTAGGTATTTTTTCCCTTGATTAACTAAAATAATTCGAAATGTTCCTACAGTAACATCACAAATACGCATACACATTATTGCAAAGGCTCCTAAAAAGGCAACTAACATATTTCTCCTAAATATTTATAAATCAATTCTAAATTTAACAAAATATATTTTATCTTTAAGGTTTAAATATAAAAAATAATGTGAAAATGAGCGAATATTACAAAGAATTATTAATTGAACGGTTAAAAGAAAAAGGGATAAAGGACAAAAAGGTTCTTGACGCAATGTATAAAGTTGACAGAAAAGAGTTTTGTATGGATGCGATGAAAAGTCATGCTTATGAAGATTCTGCTTTACCAATTGGATGTGGTCAAACAATATCGCAGCCTTATACGGTAGCATTTATGACTGAATCGTTAAATCTTAACAAAGGGGATAAAGTCTTAGAAATAGGAACCGGGTCCGGTTATCAGGCGGCAATATTAAATGAACTTGGAATGCGTGTATTTACAATTGAAAGACAGCGCGATTTATATAATGATGTTGTTAAGTTATTTGATAAATTAGAGTTACGAATTGCTGCCAAATGTGGTGACGGAAGTGTGGGCTGGAATGAATATGCACCATACAATGGAATTATAGTAACAGCGGGGGCACCAAATATTACAAAATCGCTGGCAAAACAATTAACTATTGGCGGTAAATTGGTTATACCGGTTGGCGACAAAGAAATACAGACAATGCATATTATTACTAAAGTAGCCGAAAATGAATTTAAGTTAAAAAAAATACCAAATTTTAAATTTGTTCCGTTAATAGGATTAGATGGATGGGACGAAAAGTAATTGTTATAGTGGGTGCAACCTGTTCGGGAAAAACCGTACTAGGTTTAAAACTAGCAGAATTATTAAATTCAGAAATAATTTCCGCCGATAGCAGACAAATTTACAAATATTTGGATATTGGAACGGCAAAACCATCAATTGAAGAATTAAGTAAAATAAAACATCATTTTATTGATTATCTTGGACCGGAAGAAGAATATAACGTAAGCAGATATGAAAAAGAAGCGTTAATAGTTATTGATAGTCTTACCAAATTAAATAAAACACCAATTATTGTAGGCGGTTCGGGTTTATATATACGATCTGTTGTTGATGGTATTTTTGATAATGTAGAAACCGATGAAATATTACGTTTGCGGTTAAAAAAAACTATTGAAGATTATGGTCCGGAACAGCTTTTGGAACAGTTAAAAAATGTTGATCCCGAAAGTGCTGCTAAAATGCTTCCTCAAAATTGGAAACGGATAATGAGAGCTTTGGAAGTGTTTTATTTGACCGGAAAAACTATTACCGAATGGCAAAAAGAATATAAAAGAAACATAGATTTGGAATTTGAAATTTATGGTTTATGCTGGAATAGAGAAATTTTGTACAAAATGATTGAAAAACGTGTTGATAACATGATTAA
Source organism: bacterium (assembly GCA_043805435.1). Classification (GTDB taxonomy): domain Bacteria; phylum Bacteroidota; class Ignavibacteria; order Ignavibacteriales; family Melioribacteraceae; genus JAEXOD01. Next base: position 10,643 of record JAZDHY010000006.1, on the reverse strand, counting down.
GTTTGGCCTTGTTGACGAAGTACAAAAATTGTTAAAAAAAGGATACTCTAAAGAGCTAAATTCGCTAAATACAGTTGGATATAAAGAAATATTTGATTATTTAGACAATACAATTTTGTTGGATAGAGCTGTTGAACTTATTAAAAGAAATACGCGGCACTATGCAAAACGACAGTTAACCTGGTTTAATGCCGATAAAAGAATTAATTGGGTTAAAGTTACCGGAATAAAGGATATTGAAAGATTAGCAGAAAAAATTGCAGGCAGTAAAAACTAAGTGAGTTTTTATATTTTAAACTTACATTAAAAATTAAGAATTAAGAATTAAAAATTATTATTTTTGGAGATAGATATGTTTGAAGAAAAATTGAAAATGCTAAACGGGTTTGCAGAACGGATAGAGAATTTACGAGGTTATCTTTAAATTACCTAACAAAGAACTACAAATAACCGAATTAAAAAATAAAACTGAAATTCCCGGCTTTTGGAATGATCAAAAAGGTGCTCAAAAGATTTTGCAGGAAATAAAAAACCTGGAAATTTGGGTAAACTTGATAAATGAAGTTGATCAAAAAGTTAAAGATATAAGAGAATTTATTGAATTAGCTGAATCGGAACAAGACAATACTTTGGAAGATGATATAAATAGCGAAATTATTGTATTAGATAAGATGGTAAACGATTTAGAATTTAAGAATATGCTAAGCGGAAAAGATGACAATAAAAACTGCATTCTTACAATTCATTCGGGTGCAGGCGGAACGGAAGCACAAGATTGGGCAGAAATGCTGATGCGAATGTATATAAGATGGGGAGAACAAAATTCGTTTAAAATGTTGCTGCTTGATATTTTAGACGGTGACGGAGCCGGAATTAAAAGTGTTACGTTTGAAGTTAGCGGTGAATTTGCTTATGGTTATTTAAAAGCAGAAAACGGGGTACATCGCCTTGTTAGGATTTCGCCTTTTGATTCAAATAAAAGAAGACATACATCGTTTGCGTCTGTATTTGTTATTCCCGAAGTAGATGATACTATTGAAATTAACATTGATATGGGAGATGTGAGAGTTGATACATATAGATCCGGCGGAAAAGGTGGACAAAACGTAAATAAAGTAGAAACGGCTGTTCGTCTTACACATATTCCTTCGGGAGTTGTAGCTGCATGCCAAAGCGAACGATCACAAAACCAAAATAAAGTTAATGCGCTTAAGCTTTTGAAATCTAAATTATATCAAATTGAAGTTGAAAAACAAGCTGCAGAACAGGATGAAGTTGAAAAAGGTAAAATGAAAATAGAATGGGGAAGCCAAATTCGATCGTATGTTTTCCATCCTTATAATATGGTAAAAGACCATAGAACCGATGAAGAAACTTCTAATACGCAGGCAGTTATGGATGGTGATATTAATATGTTTATCAAGTCATATTTATTAAAATTTTCACAAAATTGAGGATTATATGATTAAAGTATTCAAGAAAGGAGAAATTATTTGTAACGAAGGTGATAATAATTACGATTTTTATATTGTTATGGATGGAACTGTTGGGATTTACAAAGGAAATGTATTAATAAAAGAATTTAGCAAAAAAGGGACAATTATTGGCGAGATGAGTGTAATATTAAAACTTCCCCGTACTGCAACAATTAGGGCGGTTACAGATATTTCGTTACTTGTACTTAATGCGGATTTAGACCAATTAATGCAAAAAAATCCTGATATTATTAAAAAGATAATTAAAAATTTGGCCGAAAGGTTAAGAGATATTACCGATGACTATTATCATCTTGCAGAAAAAATATACACCGATGATATGAAATAAAAAGAGGATGTTATGAAATTTACAACCGAATATTTGTGGTTTAATACTACAAAAAAAAGAGAATATATTAACATTACCCGTGATGTTGAAAAAGTTTTACAAAAAAGCGGTATTAAAGAAGGGATGATTTTAGTATCAGCCATGCATATTACGGCGGGTGTTTATATAAACGATGCGGAATACGGTTTAATTGAAGATATTGATGAGTGGCTGGAAAAGCTTGCACCGTTTAATCCAAATTATAACCATCATAATACCGGCGAAACAAATGGAGATGCGCATTTAAAAAGCTTACTGGTACACCACGAAGTTATTGTTCCTGTTACAAACGGTCAGCTCGATTTTGGCCCTTGGCAGCAGATATATTATGCCGAGTTTGACGGTAAAAGACGAAAAAAACTTATTATTAAAGTGATGGGTGAATGACAAATGAAAAAAATATATGTTGTTTTAGGATTTTTTATATTTTTATTATCAGTTAATTTTATATTTATTAATAACGATGATAATAGGGCAACTGTTGACGATGGTAATTGGCTATTTTTAAAAACTGACGATTTAAAAGAAGGTGAACACCATTTAAAACATTTTGAAAATTTTGGTAAATATGTTGATGGTTACAATAAATATATTTTAAAAGCAATTGACGAAGTACAAAAAACTGCTATGGATGGAGGCGGGTATTTTACCGGGTTAAAAGCAAATCCTCCTGAATCACCTATTGGATATGACTTAAAACTATTGGGCAAACAGTTAATTAAAGCCCCTCGTAAAACAAGTTATTGCAGTGGAGCTTCATATACAGTTTTTATTGAAGCCTTAAATTTAAAATTTGCAGATTCTAACAAAATATTGCCTGAAGAAAATTACGAAGCAATGCGTATGCAGGAACCCGATGGAGGAAGAAGAGAAGATAATGTTAAGTTTTGGGGCAACTGGAATGCGGACGGATATGGTAATCATTTTTCTATGGTGCAATATTCTAAAATAGGAAGAAGAATAAATCCTAAAAACGCACGTCCGGGCGATTTTGTTAATATTTCGTGGAAAAGCGGTTTGGGACATTCGGTGGTATTTTTAGGCTGGAACATTGATGAAAAAAGTGATACAAATTTGGTTTATTTTAGCAGCCAAAAATACACTAACGGATTTGGCGATGTAAGTGTTAATATTAATAAAATTAAAGAAGTTTTATTTGTAAGATTATACGAACCGGAGAAAATTTTTACCAATAAATTTGATGAAAATGTAAATTATAAAATTGACGGTGATATAATAAATTTTAATTGATGCAGGTAAATAATTTTATGAAAAAATATATGATAGTGTTTTTTTGTTTTTTGTTTGTAGGTATTTTTGGTCAAAACAACAAAACAGACAGCAATAAAATTGCCGGATTCAGGGCTTCAAGAATATTACAAAGTTATCCTAATAATCAGTTCCCTGTACCAAATTATTGGGCAAATGCAGGTCACTTTATTTCGGGTAAATTTACAGGAGCTGCTCCCGCATCAATTTGGATAGTTAGTCTTTATATAGATAATGGCCAAACACAATTGAATTTTCCAAATCCGGGAGGCAGCTATCCGTATATTAGTTTTATTAATTCAGATCAAAACGAAGTTTATTTAAACCGTTTTGATCAAGAAGGGATTAAAGTTTGGCTTCAGGTTGAACCGGGTGCGGCAAGTATTGACACCCTTATTCATATTGTGTTAAATAAATATAAACATCATAGCTGCGTTGTTGGGTTTGGAGTAGATGTAGAATGGTTTAATGCGCAATCCAGTTCGGGTGGTAGAAAAGTAACAAACGCGGAAGCTGAAAGATGGGAACAGAAAGTTAAATCGTTTAATCCAAATTATACATTATTCTTAAAACATTACGGCCAAGCGTGGATGCCTCCAACATACAGAGGTGATATTTTATTTGTTGATGACAGCCAGCAATTTTCATCATTAAATTCTATGATTAACGAGTTCACACTTTGGGGAAATAAATTCAAACCAAACAAAGTAGCTTTTCAATTTGGTTATTCAATTGATAAACCGTGGTGGTCTGTTTTAAATGACCCTATTAAAACAATTGGGAATTCACTTTTTACAGGTATTACCAACTGTTACGGTGTGTTTTGGGTAGATTTTACAATTGAAGTAGTTTTCCCATTATCTGATGTTGAAGAAACTTTAGTTTTACCTGATGATTTTATAGTATATCAAAATTACCCAAATCCTTTTAATCCTTCAACAAAAATAAAGTTTAGCATCCCTAATAACGGGTTTGTGACGGGGATAGTATATAATCTTCAGGGAGAGGAAATTTCGGTAATAGTAAATGAATACTTAGCTAATGGCAGCCATGAAATTAATTTTTCGGGAACAGGTTTATCTTCCGGTATTTATTTAGTAAAAATTAACTATTACGGTAATAACGAACAATATAACAAAAGTATAAAAATTATGCTTCTCAAATAATAGCATGGAGTTAAAATTGAGATTAATTATTTCGTTTTATTTGCTGCTGACTATTTTTTCAATTACGTATTCGCAAACAGGATACACAAAATTTGAAAAGTTATCGGTTGACGAGGGACTTTCTCAAAATTCAGTAACTTCAATATTAGAAGATAGTAAAGGGTTAATGTGGTTTGGTACAAATGACGGTTTAAATAAATATGATGGTTATTCTTTTACAATTTACAGAAAAGAATTTGATGATACTAATTCAATTGGCAATAATAATATTACAGCTATTATAGAAGATAAGAATAGTAAACTTTGGGTTGGAACACAGGCCGGTTTATATACTTTTAACAGGCACAAAAGTATTTTTGAAAATTTTAAACTTCCTCAAACAGATTATAATGACAATATAATAAAAAAATTATTATACGATTCTAAAGGTTTTTTATGGGCAGCAACCAGAAGCGGAATAATTTACAAAATAGATATTAAAACTAAAAAAATAGAAAGATATTTTACAGTTAATGAATATGGAAAATTAGTTGTTGATAATGAAATTTATGCTTTGGTTGAAATTGATAATAATATTTGGATCGGTTCTACCAAAACCGGAATAAATATAATTTATCCGGATAAAAAAAAAATAGTAAGACATAAAATATATGATTATAAAACACAAAAAAGACTAAGCGACTTTGCTGTTACATCAATATTTCGTACAATCAATAATGAAGTCTGTTTTAACGAAATTACCAATACGCCAATTATTGTTGGTGAAAACAGAAATGAAGGCAGACCGTTAATTTCCAAGGATAATTTTGGCAAAATATTAGGATATACACGCAGTTTTGCACAAATAAAGCAGGGTGAAATATGGTTCGGATCGGATGCGAGCGGATTGGCGCAGTATAATTATCAAACCAACAAGCTAACCGAGTATAATTATAAAAATTCCAATTTACCGCGTCTAACTAATTTTTCGACTTTTTATAGCGATAAAAACGGTATTTTATGGATTGGGACAAATGGTACCGGTGTTTTTTATTTTGCCCCGGTCGCAAAAAGTTTTCAAACTATATTTAAAGGAAATGAATTTAATAAAGGTTTGAGTTTTTCAAGTATTCGTTCAATTTATGCTTTAAACAATAACGGCGTATATATTGGTGGTTACGGGGGATTAAATTATTTAGATAATAAAAATTTTAATATTACAGTTCTTAAAACTGCCACTTCGTATATGCCCAATCATTATTCGCCGTCAAAAGTTTTACCATCAGATTTGGTTTATTCGATGGTAAAGGATTTTAAAGAACCCGAAAAATATTTATGGATAGGATCTGAAGGGCAGGGATTATTTAAATATGATGTATTAAATAATTTGTTTTATTCAATTAAAATACCAATTAAAGATTCTATTGAGACACTAACTTTTTCGCAAATATATTCCTTGTTGTTTGATAAGAGCGGCCGATTATGGATTGGAACGGTTTCGGGTGTTATGAGGTTGAGTGAAGATCTTTTGCATGTTGAATTATTTAAATATGACAGAATCCAACCTAATAGTTTACAACTTGGAAGTATAAAAGCTTTGTATATGGATAAAGCCGGAATTATATGGTTTGGTTCCGATTTAGGGGGACTTTCCTATTATGATGAAAAAATTAAAGGATTTGTTAAATTTGTTAATAACCCCAAAGATTTCAGTTCATTAAGTAATAATCAAATAAACTCAATTTATGAAGATAAAAAAGGGAACTTTTGGATTGCAACATGGGGAGGCGGCCTTAATCTTTTTGATAGAAAAACTAAAAAGTTTTATATTTATACAACAAAAAATGGTCTTCCAAATAACATTGTTTATGGTATATTGGAAGATGATGAAAATTATTTGTGGTTAAGCACAAATATTGGTTTGTCAAAATTTAATCCTAAAACTAAAACTTTTGTGAATTTTGATTATACCGACGGTTTGCAGGGGAATGAATTTAACAGAAATGCACATTTTAAAGCTGTTGACGGCACTTTATATTTTGGTGGTATAAGCGGTTTAACTTTTTTTAAACCGAATATGATAAAAATTAACACAAAAATTCCAAACATAGTTTTAACAGCTTTTAAGATATTTAATAAACCGATTATAAAAAAAGAAGATATAGCATTTACAAAGGAATTTGTTTTATATCCGGGAGATAATGTTTTTTCTTTTGAATTTGCAGCCTTAAATTATTACCATCCCGCAAAAAATAAATATGCATATAAGTTAGAAGGTTTTAACGAAGAATGGATATACTTAAATAACAAACATGATGTAACTTTTACAAATTTAACTTCAGGAACATATTATCTTAAAATTATTGGTTCAAATAATGATGGAATTTGGAATAAAAAAGGTTTAACAATAAAAATAATTGTTGTTCCTCCATTTTATAAAACATTGTGGTTTATTTTAACAATGGTTATAATTATAGCCGGGTTTGTAATTGGGTATATTTACGTAAAAACTGAAAACACAAAAAAACACAGAGAAATTTTGGAAAGACTTGTTTCTCAAAAAACAAACCAACTTACTGATTCAAACAAGTTGCTGATAGATGAAATAGAAAACAAAAAAAATGTTTTATCCGAACTGGAAAAATCAAAAATTGAAGCAGAGAAGGCAAATTTAGCCAAAAGTATGTTTTTGGCAAACATGACTCATGAAATAAAAACTCCAATGAACTCAGTGCTTGGTTTTGCAGATTTATTATATAACGGAATAACTGATCCGAAGCTAAAAAATTATGCTCAGTCAATTCTTTCAAGCGGAAAAATGCTTCTTACACTTATTAATGATATTTTGGCTTTGGCTAAAATTGAATCGGGCACATTAAAACCGAATTATGAAACTACTAAAATTAATGATGTAATTTGCGAAATAAGTGAGCTATTTGTTGACCAAGTAAAAGAAAAAAAAATGGAAATGATTGTTGATATTGATCCTGAACTTCCATCTAAAATTATTATTGACGAAACTTTATTACGACAAATATTAGTAAATTTAATTGGTAATGCTGTAAAGTTTACTAATGAAGGTAAAATTACAGTTGTTGCAAAACAGGAAAATATTAATTTGGAAAAACGTACAATTGATTTATTTGTAAGTGTTGCCGATACAGGTATAGGTATTTCAGGCGAACTAAAGGATAAAATATTTGAATCGTTTTTTCAATTGGATAATAATACGGAAAGAAAATACGGGGGTACAGGGTTAGGTCTTTCGATTACAAAAAAACTTGTTGAAATGATGAATGGAAACTTAAATATTGAAAGTAAAGTTAATGAAGGGAGTAGATTTGAATTTTTATTCCGAAATGTTAATTTTATCCCAAATGAATTGAATTATTCAACCCCTAAAAAAGAGTTTACCGCTGATATGGTAGTTTTTAATCAACAGTTGGTCTTAATTGTTGATGATGCGGAAATAAACAGAAAACTTTTACGTGCATATTTAACCAATGTTAATTGTATTATAATTGAGGCAAATGATGGTGAAGAAGCTATACAACTTTCAAGAGAAAAAATTCCTGATTTAATTTTAATGGACTTAAATATGCCTAAAATTGGGGGTGTTGAAGCCTGTAAAATTATTAGAAGTGAGGAAAAAACCAGATGGATACCAATAATTGCTTTATCTGCAACCAGTATTGATGCCACCCGGATTAATTCGGTTGACGGTTTTAATAGTTATTTAAAAAAACCAATCAGCAGAGCCGGATTAATTGGCGAATTGATGAAATATTTAAAATATAGCTATTCTAATTTGGAAGCTGATGAGGGAGTAAAGAACCAAAAATCCAATTCGTGGGATTATATTGATATTTCGAAAAATTCTAATATTAATTATTTAGAACTTTTATTGACTTTAAAAACAAAATATTTGCCCCGTATTACAACGTTAAAAAATACCTTTGTTATTACGCATATTGAAGAATTTGCACGAGAAATTATTTTGACTGGCGAAAAAAATAATCTTATTTTATTTACAAGCTGGGGAAATAATTTATTAAAGGCAACTGAGAGTATTGATATGGAACAAATGATTAATTTATTAACATCATTTAATATGTTAGTTGACGGATTTGAAAAAAAAATAAAACAGTTTAATAAAATTAATATTTTTCAATCCACGAATCAATAATACCCGGTATTTCTTCTAAACGGGCAACTACTTTTGCCAAACGTAAATCGACAACATTTTTGGGCATTGATGATAATAATGCCGTTGCAGGATCTTGCGCAATAACAAACCCACCGGCGGCGTTGATGTAACCGCAGCCAACGCTGCCGTCGTGCCCCATCCCGGTTAAAACAACACCAATTGTTTTTTTGCCAAAAATTTCCGCAATACTTTTAAATAATGGATCTGCCGAAGGGCGTACAAAATTTTCGGGGGGAGTCTCTAACAGCATAATTGTTTTTGTAGTGGGGTGAATTGACATGTGTCTATCACCCGGGGCTAAATAAATTTCTCCCGGTTTGATTGCATATCCTTCTTTTCCCAGCACAACTTTCATTTTTGTTTCGGTTTGCAGTCTTTCGGTAAACGATTCAAGCATCCATACAGGAGCATGTAAAACTACAAAATATGATGCTTTTGTTGTAAACTTGATTAGTGAAAAAAACTTTATTAATGCAGGGGGGCCGCCTGTACTAGCAGCAACACATACTGCTAAAAAAGAAGAATCTTTTTGTGATATAATAGTTTTAATTATTTCTTTATTTGTGTAGGGGCTGTTGTTTTTTAAAACAGCAGTTTCCATCCTTGAAATAACATCTTTTGGACTGTATGGTTTTGAAATATAATCATCTGCCCCTGCCGACATTGCTTTGTTTTGTGCTTCACGCGATGAAAGTGCCGTAATTACTATAAGAACAGGTATTGGATCTATATTTTTCCTAATATATTGAATAAGTTCTACGCCATCCATTTCGGGCATCATCCAGTCGGTTAATACTACATCAAATGTATTTGTTTTTAAAATTTCAATTGCCTGGTTTCCATTGTCGCATAAAATAACATTATAACTGTCTTTTCTAATTATTTTGCGTAAAAGTGCCTTGCTTGAAGGATTATCTTCAACAATAAGTATATTCATGGGTTTTTAAATTAATTTTAGATTGAAATTATAACTTAATAAAAGTTTTTACTAAATACAAATTGGTAGTAAAGCGAAAATAAGAATTGCAAATTTGGTGACCGGTATAAAAAATAATTAAAAATAGAAATTATTAATATTTAAAATAACAAAGGGGCCTAAAAAAAAGCCCCTTATTAAAAACATAAAAAAATTAGGACATTAAAGCAGCAATAGCAGATGTGTTAACAATATCATCAACACTGCAGCCGCGTGAAAGGTCGAAAAGAGGTTTTTTTAATCCTTGTACAACAGGGCCAACAGCTTCTGCACCGCCTAAACGCTGGGCAATTTTGTAGCCAATATTTCCGGCTTGCAAATCGGGGAAAATTAAAACGTTAGCATGTCCTGCAACTGTACTGCCCGGAGCTTTTTTCTTGCCAATGGCATCTACAACAGCGGCGTCAAATTGTAATTCGCCGTCAATATTTAAATCGGGTCTTTTTTCTTTAGCAATTTTAGTAGCTTCAATAACCTTATCAACTAATTCGTGTTGTGCGCTTCCTTTAGTTGAAAATGATAACATTGCAACATAAGGTTCTAAACCGGTTAATTTTTTATGGTTGTCTGCAGTGCTTATTGCAATGTCAGCCAGCTGGTCTGCATTTGGGTTTGGAACAACAGCACAATCGCCAAAACTAATTACAGTTTCAGGGAATACCATTAAAAAGAAACTTGATACAATAGAAATACCTTCAGGCATACCAACACATTGAATAGCTGCGCGCATAACATCGGCAGTCGGAGAAGCGGAGCCGGAGACAAAACCGTCGGCCATATTTTCTTTAACAAGCATTGCACCAAAAAACAACTCGTTTTTTAAAACTTCATGTGCTTTTTCAATAGTCATTCCTTTGTGCTTGCGCAGGTTGAAATAAATATTTGCAAAATCGCTTAATTTATCCGATTTAACCGGATCAATTATTCTAATTCCTTGTAAATTTACACCTAAATTATTTGCGTCGGTACGTATTTTTTCTTCTGTGCCAAGAACAATAACATTGCATATTTTTTCTTTTACCAACTTTTCAGCAGCTTTTAATACTCGTTCGTCTTGAGCTTCGGGCAAAACAATAGTTCTTTTTCTTGCAATTGCCTTAGCTTTAATCTGTTCAATCAATTCTAATTCAGCCATTTGTAACCTTTTATTTTAAATTATACATATAAATATAATAAATTAATA
>JAZDHY010000005.1:0-23153 GCA_043805435.1 bacterium | reverse complement strand
TTATAATAAATATTTTAGTTTATTTATAAAATGAATATTATTATTTTCTACCATGTTTTTTAAAAGCTGTAAGAAATTTATAAATACAAAAACCTACTACTAATTTTGCAAAAAAATCAATAAAAACTGTTAAACCACCAGCTTTAACACTATCATCAATATAATTATTTTTGTGTATAGGATTTAAAAATTCGAAGTAATATCCTACCAAGTTTATATCAAACTCATTATTATTAAAACATCTTTCAAGTGACCATAAATATAAAACATAAAACATTATTGAAGGGAAAAAAATCCAAAATAATGCTTTTAGCCAATTTTCCCCATGATTATTTAATAATTTATTCAATGAAAGAGCATAAATATCTTGTGATTCTTCATTAAAGTATGTTTTTAATAATTTATATATTTTAGATCGTTTTATTAATATTAAAATTTTACTTAAATTATTTGAATAACTATATTGAATTCCTCTTAGGAAAGATACTATTATCAATTTTATTAATTGATAAACGTTATACTCATTTTCGTTTTTATTAATTTTTAGCTCTCTGTCTCTTTTTTCTTGCCTCTTATAATTTAGATATTTCTTTTGGCAATCTGCAGCTTTAGATTGAAATTTTGTAGATAAATAGATGTCTTTTTCAGATTCAAAAATTTTCCTAAATTGATTATATATTAATGCTTGTTGTTTGAACTTTGCTGAGCAATTTCCCATTACTTTACAATTTGAATCGAGGATCTCTACGTCATTTATTGAAACATTACCACCCATGATAAAACACTCTGAAATAATCGAATTATCATACTGTAAGGTAAAATCATCCAACGAACAGTCAGTAAATTCTGTATTTCCTAAAGAAGATTGAGATATTCGGATAGTTGCATTTATAAAATCTTTCTTTAATAATTCGCACTTTTTTTCGTAATCCTCTTCATAACATTTTTTATTGTGAGTATTATATTGATTATCAGTCCAGACAAAACAATCATTCGCTTTTAATACTTTTCGAAAATATAGGTTTCCAAGAACAGTAAATTCCTTAAAATTTATAACATAAAGTTTTGATCCGGAAATCGAGATAAAAGCTTCTTTTATTAATGTAAAATTTGAAAATTTGATTAAATTAATATTGCCTCCATTTATAAAAACCTCCATTACTTTGGATGCGTTAATATTAAATTCAGGCATGTCACAGTAATCAACCCGTAATAACTGCATTTTCGTATCAAACACAAATAACGAAAAATAGAGTCTTTCGGCTATAAATTTAACAAGTTCACTCTTAGTTAAACTAACATCACTTACAATTATACTATTTTTATTAATACTAATATTTTTTATTGTACTTGTAATAATTTTAAAATCTTCCAAATAACCGTTTTCAATAGTAAAATTACCCGCCTCGCAATTATTCAGATTAATAGCCGCCATGGAGCTATTTTCGATATAAAAATTTCGCATAATACTATTATTTTGGGCACAATAATTTCCTAGTAAACTTTCATTGAAAGCTCGAAAATCAATAATAGTACTATTATTGATTGTAAAATCTGCTTTGCTTTTGTTTTTCTCAACACTAAAAGACCCAGTTTGACTATCTGTAATAATAAAATTTTCGAGGTCACTTTCGGAAATATTGATATTTTCAATTATACTCTTAGTAACAGTAAATTTTCCGATTCTACTGTTCATTATACTGAAATTTTCCGTCACGCTTTTTTCATTAATACTGAAATCACCAATAATACTATCCTCTGAAATATTAAAATCACCTGTTTTACTATTATTAATTTCAAAATTTCCTTTGCTTACGTTTTTCTCAATGCTAAAAGAACCAGTTTTACTATTTAAGATTTTATAAGCGCCAGTTTTACTTTCGAAAATTTTAATATCTTTTGTTTCACTATTACTTAAAATAATTTCTTCTGTTTCACTATTACTTATTAATATATTTTCAACTTTACTCATATTTTGAACATAGAAAAATCCAATTTTAATTCCATTTGCAACACGAAATTCTCCGGTTTTGCTATTATTAATATCGATATTCTTTATCTCTTTGCTAATATTTCGGTTAAAATTACCTTTTTTAATATCATTTCCAAAACTAAAATTACCTACCGTACTGTCTTTAATATTAATATTACCAATGTTGTTTTCCCAAAAACTGAAATTTCCAATGGTACTTCCATATATATTAATATCATTAATATTACAATTATAAAAACAAAAAATTGAGTCGGTTTTGTTTTCAACATCAAGTAATTTAACATTTTTATAAGTAATATTTGGGAATGATGAATTTATACAAAACAGACTATTTAAGTTATTATTTTGGATCCCAATAATATTAATATCATCAACAACATTAACATTATCAAAACAAGTAATTTTTTTATCAGTTTTTTCAGTAAAAAAGAAAATACTTTCTTCGGGGTATCTATATTCTATTTGCTCAGTTGTTAATCTTCTAACACCGGCATAATCAGGTGATAGAATTAGTTTTTCAAATACCTCGTCAGAGGCCAACATTAATTCAATAAAGATTTCGGCTCTCAATATATTACTCTAATTTATTTTATAGTTTTATTATTTTTATAAACAATCAATTATATATTCATAAATATTATAAAAAATTAACAACATAAATAAACTTAAAACATAACCTGCTTTTTCTACATTTTTCAAATATCTCAAAAATATTTAACATATTTACTACTCAGCAATAAATTAATAGCCAATAGTATTACGTTAATTATTTTTTATTTTGGGGAAATCAATTAGAATTATGCCATAATAGTTTAGCAAACTGTCTTTTAACTATTCCGGTATAAATAAATTTCCTCCCTACTTTCCAAATACAAATCAACAATTTATAAATAATAACAAGCTATAAAAATTCCCCTTAATTGGGGTAGTATCAAGACTTGCTGAACTTAACTTAATTAACATACAAAAAATGTTTGCAAAAAAAAAACATTTTTTTTAGATTATAAAATATTTTTGATTATTTATTATTATAATGGGATAAATTTTAGACTATTTTACATAAATGGAATAAATATTTATAGAATTGCTAAATGCAGTTTTAGTTACAAAATATCTTTTTATTAAAAGCCCATCACAGATTTAAGATTATCAGCTAAAAAAAATACAAGTTCCAACACAATTAGTCTTATAGTAAATAAATGGGGGGATTATTTCCCAAGGAATTTTTAATGCAGTTTTGTTCGTTTTTTGAAGAAGTTTAATAAAGCTTTATCATAGGGCATATCGGTATAAACCAAATTATAATCAATACCGTATTTTAGGCATTCATCTTTAATTTTTTCCGTAAAATTTGTAAATGCCGTTTGATAACTTTTTTGAATTTGAGTGGATTGAGTTGTTATTTCTTCACCGGTTTCTTTATCAATAAAAATTGCATCTTTACCAATATCAAAACTACTTTCAATTCTATCAATAACCTGAAAAACAATCACTTCATTTTTTTTGTAATAAAAATGTTTAAGGGCGGATATTACCGATTCGGGCGTATCAAACAGATCGGAAATTATTATTACCAATCCCCTTTTTTTAATTTTTTCAGCAATCGAGTTAAGACATTCGGCAGTTTTTGTTTTACCGGTTAATGATTGTTCGGTAATTGCTTTAAGCAAAATTTTTAAATAAGTATTTGTAGATTTTGGAATTATGTAACTTTCAATAATATCTGAATAAAGAACCAATCCTACTGCATCCCTTTGTTTATTTAACAAATAAATTAAACTGGCCGCAAGTGTATTGGCATATTCATTTTTTGTAACCACCCCTGAATATTTAAAATCCATTGATTTACTAACATCAAGAATGATGTGGGCAGCTAAATTGGTTTCTTCCTCGTATTGTTTAACAAAATATTTTTCTGTTTTAGCGTATAATTTCCAATCAATATTTTTTACTTGGTCGCCCTGCATGTACAAACGATGTTGGCTAAATTCCACACTAAACCCGTGGTAAGGACTTTTATGCAGTCCCACCATAAAACCTTCAACCACTTTTTTTGCCTTTAACTCCAACGAACTGAGTTTAGAAACAAATGAAGGTTCTAAATATTTTTTATACTCTGTATTATTAACAGGCATTATTTACTTTTTTTATTAAGATTTTCTAAAATTTGCTCAGGAGGAACACCTAAATTATCAAGTTCATATTTTGCGGATATTGCTAAATCGTTATTTGGATATTTTGATAAAAACTCTTCATATCTAATTTTTGCGGAATCAAGCATTTTAAGTTCATTTGCATAAATAAAAGCAGTCATAAACAACGAATTTGGGGATTTTTCGGACTTAGGAAATTGTTCGACTAACCTTGTGTAATACATAATTGCTTTTTTTAGGTTAACATCATCAGCATTACTTTTAATAGCCTTACTTTGGAATATTTTACCCAACTCGAATAAAGCAAATTCCGTATTTTTCGATTCGGGATATTCTTTAATCAATTCTTCATAAGCAGCAACAGCTTCAACTAATTTTTTATTTTTTACCAGATTGGTTGCATTTTTTAATAATTCCTCTTCACTTTTGCCGCCGCAGCCTATTAAAATAACCGCACTCAATAAAAACATAAATATATGTTTCATAAAACCTCATTATTAAATTAATATTCAAATACAAAATTACATTATTTATTTGTTTAATAAAATATTTTTAAAAGAAAGGAATAAATATACTAATTTTAATCCATTAAGGCTTTAAGTTTTAACGAATTTCCTTGCGAAGTGGCAATTTTAAACCCTAAAAGTTCAATTTTTGAAGAGATAAATTCTGTATTTTCGAGCATTTTTTTAATTTTTGAAGGATGTAATAAAAGTTTACTATTGGTTTCGGTGGAAAAATCAGGAATAATAATATTTGCGCCAACTTTTAAAGCACATTCCCGCCCGTTTTTTCCAATTTCTTCCAGCGAGTTACAGGCATGAACATGGATATTTTTTAATAAAATTCGGGACACAGCAATAGTTTTGTAAACAAGCCCCAAATCGGCTTTGGGTTTATTTTGAAATGGCGTAAACGGATGTGGAATAAACGGAGTAAATGAAGCCATATCAACATCTAACTCTTGACAAAGAATAATATCATCGGCTATATCTTCAATTGTTTGGTGCGGAATACCAATTATATTGCCGGTTCCTATTTGATAACCTAAACGTTTTAAATATTTAAGATGATTAATTTTTTCAAACAGGTTTTTCTTTTTATGATACATTGAATATAAAACACTATTTGATGTATGAAATTTCAAAAAATATCTGTCAGCACCTGCTATTTTCCATGTTTTGTAATCTTCAAAATTCCGCTGCCCAATATTCAAGGTTATGGCAACATCAGTACTTTGTTTAATTGAATAAATTATATAAGCAATAATATCCGTATCATAAAAACTATCCTCGCCCGATTGCAGATAAATTGTCCTAAATCCCATATTTGAGATTTTTTTTGCTGTTTCTATTATTTCATCAGCATCAAGTCTATATCTTTTTACAGAAAAATTATCTTCCCTTAATTCGCAATACGAGCAATTTTCTTCGCAATAGTTAGAAAATTCTATTACTGCACGGATATGCACTTCATTACCGCAATATTTTTCTCTAATATAATTTGCGGTACTGAATAATATCTCTAAATCGGTTTCATCAGTTATTTTTAATAAACTGATTATATCATCACGATTTAATTTTTCTTTGGATAATATTTCTTTTGTGCTTAATTTCATTTTTATTTTAGACTGATATAAACTTTAGCAACAACATTTATACCAACAAAAAATAAAATTAATTATACTATATTTACCCAATATTTAGTAATATTAAGCCTAAACTTGATAATTACTTAACATTTAATTGATTTGTTTTTTAACATTTTTATTATAATTAATTAATTTTTCTTAATTTTTAGAAAAATTGGGATTAATTAATAATTTATTGCACCAATAATACCCAATTTATTAGTTAACCTTCAATTGGTTTACCCATTTATATAAAATTGTGCAAATATTTGTATAAACATTCATCTGTTGATTTTTATCTATTAAAAACAAAACCTGCTTTTGTGTGGGTTATATTACGCTAAAATGGAGAGATAATTTAAATTTCGTAGAATTTTTTACGCAGCAAATAAATAAAAACAGGCGCACCAACTAAAGCAGTAATAGCACCAACAGGAATTTCGGCGGGAAGCATAATTGTACGTGCAATAGTATCTGCAATTACTAGGTACATTCCCCCAATAAAAAAAGATGTTGGAATAATTATTCTGTTGTCATTTCCAAACAACATTCGGCATATATGCGGAATAATTAACCCAACAAATCCAATAATACCGCTAATAGAAACAATAAACCCAATTAACAAGCTGGAAACTATATAACTGAAATTTTTAACAAACTTTGTATTTATTCCTAAAACCAAGGCGTTTTCATTCCCTAACGAAAGCACATTATATTTTTGAGCAAATAATGACAAAATAAAGGATAATACACAAGTAATAGGAAAAATAAAAACTACTGTGTTTGGGTCGGCATTTGCCAAATTTCCTATCATCCAAAATATAGCGGTTCGTAACGAATCGTTAAGCAAAGTAATTAATAAAAGAATTAAAGCGGAAAAAAACGCACTTATCATTATTCCGGTTAATAATAAAATATTGGGCTCTAATTCGCCAAAACGGCTGCCAAGCACAAAAACCAAAAATATAATTACAATTGAACCGATCCCGGCAAAAGCAGTAACCAGCCAAAAAGATAAACCAAGGAAAATAGCAAGAATTGCCCCAAATGTACCTCCGCTTGATACACCAAGTATATATGGTTCGGCAAGCGGATTCATTAAAATAGACTGAAAAACAGCACCGGTAACACTTAAACCGGCACCCACCGAAAATGCAAGCAACACCCTTGAAAATCTCAAACTTAAAATAGTAAACAATTCGGTTTGCGATAAATTGCCACCAATTAAAAAATTAACAACATCACTAAAACTTATTTTAATACTACCAAAAGTTATAGCACCCAAACAAATAATTAAACTAAATAAAAAAAGGATTATAATTTTAAGAGACAATCTGTTTTTATTTAGTCGTTCAGTAGTTTCCATAAATTATCCAAAAGATCTTGAATTCCATATCCCGAAATTGAAGAAAATAACAAAGGTTTTCCTCTGTACCCTTTAATTTTTCTACCTTTAATTTCCTTAACGCCTTCTTCATCAAAAACATCAATTTTAGAAAAAGCAACCAAAATTTTCTTTTTACTTAATATTTTACTGTAACTTTTTAATTCATTACGTAAAATATCAAAATCTTCCTGAAAATTTTCGCTCATGGCATCAATAAGAATAAGTAAAGTTTTTGTACGTTCAATATGTTTTAAAAATTGAATGCCAAGCCCTTTTCCCAGATGCGCTCCTTCAATTAGTCCGGGTATATCTGCAACAACAAATGTTTTAAAATCCTTGTATTTTACAATTCCCAAGTTAGGAGATAAAGTTGTAAACGGATAATCGGCAATTTTTGGTTTGGCGGCAGATATTACGGAAATAAGCGTAGATTTGCCGGCATTAGGAAAACCTACCAACGCAACATCGGCTAAAAGTTTAAGCTCTAATTTAACAGTTTTTTCTTCTCCCGGTCTGCCTTCTTCTGCATAACGTGGTGCTTGTACCGTTGGTGTTGCAAAGTTCGAATTACCTCTTCCGCCTCTTCCGCCGGCAACAACCAAAACCCTTTTTCCGTTTTCATCCAAATCAAACAATATTTCTTCGGTTTCTACGTCTTTAATAATGGTACCAACCGGAACTTGGATAATAATATCGTCTCCGTATTTTCCGTCTTTTAACGAAGAACCGCCCGAATTTCCATTTTCAGCCACATATTTTAAATTATATCTAAAATCGAGTAATGTAGTTAAGTTGTTATTAGTTTCAAAATAAATACTCCCGCCTCGTCCTCCATTTCCGCCTGAAGGTCCGCCTTTAGGAACATATTTTTCTCTTCTAAACGCTATTGCACCTTTTCCACCGTCACCGGCTTTTAATTTTACTTCTGCTACATCTATAAACATTAATTCACCTTTTTACTAAAATACTCTTTAATTACATTTTTAAATAATTGTGCTTCTTTTTTATTTTTATCAATACCTATATTATAACAATACGTCTCAATAAACTGAACAGCTTCATCTTCTTCGGAAAAAGAACCCATTTTTTCAATAGTTTCGGCAAATTCTTCAATATCGTTATTAAATATAACTTCAATAATTTTTTTCATTTCTTTTTTATCAATCAATTCATTTATATCTATTTTTACTGCAATAATTTTATTATTCGTTTTAATTTCAACATTAATTTCGTTTTCCAAAACCGAATTCGGTAATAACAAATTTTCTTTTGAAATTATTTCCACCGTCTCGTTTTCTTCAAAATTTAATTTTATTTCTTCCTCCTCAAGTTCAGCAGGCAAAGTTGCTTCATTTTGATTATCACTCAAATTATTTAGGTTTTCCTCTATAATCAGTTCTTCGGTAAGATGTTTTTCCGGTTGATTATTTTCAATAACTTCAAGCAATTCAGATTGACTTTCATCCATCAATTCTGTATTTATTTCATTTTCAACAATTACTTCTTCAAATTCATAGTCATCTTTAGCTTCCGGTATCTCAAACACTTCAATATTTTCAGTACTACTTTCAAAATCTTCAGTTTTAGTAATAACAATTTCAGAATTTTCTATTGTTTCATTTTCAGTTTTAATTTCAATAAAAGATTCCTTTACTTCATCTGCCGGTGTTTCTGTGGAAACATTTTCTTCATTATTGTATTGCAAATCATTTTTAATAATAATAGTTTCTTCAACAACCGAATCAAATTTATCTAAATTTATTTCTTCTTCAATATCTTCAAGCGGGTTCAAATTCTCATTAATAATTACAATTTCCGTATCATCAGCTACATCGGGTGTAATTTCTTCTAATATATTACCTTCTTCAACATTATTTGAAGTTTTTGCTAAAGGATCAACCTCTTCAATATTAGTTGTTTGGTTATTATCTAATACGTCGTCAAAAATCAACATATCTTGAATTACTTTTTCGTCTTCAATTTTTATCTGTTTTTTATCATCAATAATTTTAGTATTAACAAAATATTTGCCTGTTTCTTCAATTTTTGGTTCTGTTTTAATTAAAAGGTTTTCCGGAATTATTGTTTTTTGTGCTGCTTTTTGTTCCATCTGTTTTTGTTTTTCTATCAAAAACTTTATGGGATGGTTTTTAATAAGCAGCTGCAAATCGCGCATTTCAACTTTAACTTTTAAATCATCACCATAATTTTCTTTTAATAGCAATATATATTCATACAGTTTTTTTTCACCCAAAAACAGTTCAAAAGCGGTTAAAGGAATTTTTGTTTTATTTAAGCCGCCGATGTTAAAAAAATCCGCCACACCATCAAAATGATTTTCAATAATTGCAGGCAGATAATTATCCATTCCAATATTATCTACTTTTAACAATAATTCTTCAAAATCTGCTCGACTGATAGCTATTAATTTCTTTTTATCAAAATAAGAACTTAGTATGCTGTTTATATAATTGTAATAATAAACATAATTTAATAATTGTTTTATTTCAATTATTGTTTTGGATTCTTCTTTTTCGAATAAAAATCGTAATAATGTCCATTGCGGTTTGACCAAATGATTAATATTAAACGATACTGCATACATTACTATTCGCGCAATATGTTCGGCATCAAATCTTTTTGTTTTTTTTAATTCGTCTTCAATTAAACGAAACAAATTAGAAACATTTTTACCGGAATAATCAAAAATCGATTCCTTTAGTAATCTTTGCCTATCCTCATATATCATATAACTTAGTTCACCCGATATGTATTGTAAAATAGCCGGATGAATATCAGCATTAACCAACTCATCATAAGTTATATGTGTGCCTATTTTTTTGATTTTATTTACTGTAAAATCATAAATAAATTTAATTTCACGCTGAAACATAATTTACACACATTATTTGTTGTTTAATAAAGGAAAATATAACTAAAAATAAATAAAATTATATGTGGGTTTATAAATTTAAAATACAAATATACAATTTTTACAGATGAATTACCGTAAAATTAGAGATTGATGTCTATAATTGATTTAATAAACAATACTTAGATAAAAATAATATATTTTATAATAGATTTTTAAGATCATTAAAGGTTAATGGAAGTCCAATTACTTTTTTATTTTTATCAAGCAAAAACATTGATGGAGTTGCATAAATATAATAATCAATAACAGATTTACCGGACCAGCCTTTAAAATCGCAGGCATTTAACCACTTTAAATTATTACCTTCTACAACCTTTAACCAATCTGTTTTGGATGTATCAATAGAAATGGCCAAAACTTCAAATGATTTATTTTTTTGAGTTTTGTATAATTCGTTAATTTGAGGTATTAAGGTTTGACAATGCGGACACCAGCTTGCATAAAAAATAATTAATGTTTTTTCGGCTTTCAGACTATTTAGTTCAATATTTTTACCATTATTATCCGGTATTATTATATTCGGGACTGTTGCACCTACTTTAAAGTTTTTTGACTGCTGAATTCTTCTTTCAAGAGAAGTTTCCAACTTTTCATCCAAACATAACTCATCTTTAATTACATAATTATCAACCATATAATTTATTATTGCATCAAAACCAAAGTCTCTGAAACCTTTTATTAAATATTCAACCAACTGTTGATAAACCAAATTATTTACCTTGGCTTTATTTAATATTGTATCTACGGCAGTCATAAACTCTATTTCCAATTGCTCCTTGGAGAACTGCGGATTTCTATAATATGTTAATAATTCAATTGCCTTATTTGTAAAAACATCACTATTAATAAGTGCAGTCTCATTAAAATCTACTTTATCAAGGCCGTTTGTTCTTAAATAAGCTAGTTGTTGATCTATTGGCAATTGGTAGTTTACTATTGGAAGTTGTGACGATTTGATATATTTTGCAATAAATTTGTTTGGATCTTCAGTTATAACACTATTAACAAAATACAAATATTCATCTTGAAGTTTGTTTAATCTAAGTATAGTGGTTTTGTAATATTCATCATCTTGAGGGAAACGGGCAATTATTAATTGTAATAATTCGTTTTTGGTTTTGTAATCCCTGTTTAATTTAATAAAATCAAAAAACAACTTATTGCTGGTGGATTTTATTACTTCCATATTATCTAAAATTGCGGAAGCTTCGCTTTTTAATTCAATATCCTCCCCGTCAACAATAAAATCCAGCCAGTTGTTTTTAGAAAATATTAATCTATACAAACCCGTTTTAGGAGATTTTTTACCAAGTTCAATAAAAAATTTTCCTTTGTTATTAGTTTTAACTGTATCAATTAAGGTAAGATTATCGCCTGAAACCGAATACAAAACTGCTTTGTAATCACTTGAATTATTTAATGTTATATTTATTTGCTGCGCTTTTATACTATTACAACATAAAAGCAGCAAAAATGTAAAAAACCAATTTTTCATTATAAAATCCTTTGTTTGCCAAAAACCTAAAATTTATATGTGGAATATAATTAATTTATTAATTTGGGAGCAAATAAAAAAAACATGTTTTAATAATTACAGCTTATTTGCTAATACTGAACCATAAACCTGAATTTTGCATTAAATATTCTTTTATTCTGTAATCAATTGATTAATAACGGCTATTATCAAACATTACAATACTTTAGTTAAAACCCAATTTTAGCTTAGTTTCATCACCGGCATAAATACCGGTTTATCAACCTTTAGATCGGAGTTAATTAAAACTGCATAACTTGTTGCAATAAAACACTTTATCATATTTTTAAAGCACTTCAGCGAAGTGCCATGTTTGTAACCACTTAAGCCCCACAAATTAACAGCACGGCAGTGCTGTGCAACATTTAATAAACCGAATAGCTTGTGGGAAATGAAGTATTTATGCCGTGGAAGTATCAAAATAAAAAGAACGTTGATTTAGCCCAGATTATTTTTGCTCACTTTTTGGCATGCATTAGTTAAAATGATTTTTAATATAAAATGAATTTTTAAGCAAAAATTACAACTGTTTTATATTTATTTTTGTTAAGTTAAATATTAAAATATAAAATTGAGTATAAAATGAATTTAGATATATTAATTTTTACTGCACATCCCGACGATGCTGAAATTTCTATTGGCGGAACAATTGCTAAATTTTGTAGTAATGGTTTTAAGGTTGGTATTGTGGATATGACACAAGGCGAACTTGGAACCCGCGGAACGGCGGCTACCAGAAAAAAAGAAGCCGAAAACGCCTCAAAGATTCTTGGAATTTCGTATAGAACCAACTTAAAAATACCCGACGGTAAAGTTAAAGTTAATGAAAAATACGTAACTTTGGCAGTAGAAGAAATTAGAAAACATAAACCCAAAATAATTTTTGCTCCTTATTTTAACGATAGACATCCCGACCATATTGGTGCCGGTTTGATAGTTAAAGACGCTTATTTTTTCTCAGGTCTTACAAAAGTAAAAACATCAATCAACAATATTAAACAAGAACCGTACAGGCCCCAAAAGCTGTTTTATTATATGATGACTTACGAATTCCCTCCTACTTTTGTTAATAACATTACCGATTTTTTTGATGTTAAAATGAAATCTATTTACGCTTATAATACGCAGTTCCATAATCCTGATAGTACAGAACCGGAAACATTTATCAGCCAGCCTGCATTTTTATCTTTTATTGAGGCAAAAGCCAAACATTTTGGATTTAAAATTGGTCAGCTTTACGGTGAACCTTTTTATACTGAAGAAACTTTAGACTTTGATTTTTTAAGTCTGCTTAAATAATTTAATTGTTTTCGATTAAATTTATTGACAATGATTTTGTATAACATTAATTTATCAAACTAAAATGAATAATTTATTTTATGGAATTAAATGTTTTAACATTTACGGTATTATATTGAAATTGTCTTTCCCAATAATTTAGGGCTTAATTATAATGTACACATTTCTAATTTCGGTAACGCTTTTAATTGGTAGTTATTTTGTTTATGGTAAGGTTTTTGAAAAGATTTTTGGTATTGATGAAAAAGCAATTACGCCGGCTTTAAAGTATAATGACGGTGTTGATTATGTACCAATGCAGTGGTGGAGGATTTATTTAATTCAATTTTTGAACATTGCGGGTTTAGGACCAATATTTGGCGCAATTGCAGGTGCAATGTGGGGGCCTCCGGCATTTTTATGGATTGTATTTGGCTGTATTTTTGGCGGAGCAATGCACGATTATTTTTCAGGTATGCTTTCGTTACGACAAGATGGTTTAAGTCTGCCTGAAATAATTGGTAAATATTTGGGTAAAAATGCAAAAACTTTTGTTAATATTTTTACAATCTTATTACTTATTTTAGTTGGTACGGTTTTTATTATGGGACCTGCTAAAATTTTAACAATGGTAACACCCGCTTATTTTGATTTTACGTTTTGGACTGTAATAATTATTATATATTATATACTTGCCACATTACTGCCAATTGATAAACTAATTGGTAAAATTTACCCAATTTTTGGTTTTGCACTTTTATTTATGGCACTTGGAATTTCAATTGCAATGATAGTTGAGGGTATAAAAATCCCGGAAGTCACTTGGGCAAATTTAACCAATATGCATACAAATTCCAAAGATTTTCCAATTTTCCCTATGTTGTTTGTTACTGTTGCGTGCGGAGCTATTTCCGGATTTCATGCAACACAATCCCCTTTAATGGCACGATGTATAACAAATGAAAAATACGGCAGACGAGTTTTTATGGGTGCCATGCTTTCCGAAGGGATTGTAGCATTAATTTGGGCCGCCATTGCAATGGGGTTTTTTGGTGGAGTTAAAGAATTGAACGACACAATGATTGCCCAAAAAGGAAATGCAGCATGGATAGTAAATATTATTTCTAACACATTGCTTGGAAAAGTTGGCGGAGTACTTGCGTTACTTGGAGTAGTTGCATGTCCTATTACAACCGGGGATACTGCTTTTAGAGGTGCAAGATTAACTATTGCCGATTATTTTAATATAGATCAGAAAAAACTAACAACACGTGTATTAACTGCTCTTCCTTTATTTGCAATCAGCATATTGTTAACGCAAATTAATTTTGATATTATATGGCGTTACATGGCTTGGTCAAATCAAACTTTATCGGTAGTAACTTTATTGACTATAACAGTATATTTATATCAAGAAAAGAAAAATTACTGGATATCGTTAATTCCAACAATTTTTATGGCTGCAGTTTCAATTAATTATATTCTTATGGCACCGGAAGGATTTAGATTAAATTTAGCAACCTCGTTTACAATTTTTTGTGGATTTTTAATTTCAGCAATAGTTTATTATTTTTATAAAACTAAAAAATCAGCAGCAAATAGGTAAGATTAAAATATTTTAAAAAGGATGTAACTTTTAATAAGTTCATCCTTTTTTAATTTTAAAACAGAAAAAATAGTCTAAGCAAACTTGTCATTTTGCAAAAAATTAAACTTTTATATTTGTATGTTATTATATTTAAAATGTTATTATAAAATTATAAGAGGTTCTATAGTGAAATATTTTTTATTTTTGATTTTATTTGGTTTTACAAATCTGTTTGCTCAAGGCGGCAATGTTTTTAGTATAAAATACAATAATCTTGGCGATATCATTAATTCCGAAATGTTTAAGGATTCTATTTATATATTTGGTACTGTAACCCCCATTGATGCAGAATTAGTTATCAATAATAAAAACATAAAAGTACACTCAAAAGGCGGGTTTATAGCTTATGTTAAAGTGAATATTACAAACGAAAAAAACAATGATGGTTTGTATAAAGCAATTATTACAGCAAAATTAAGTAAAAACAATAAAAACGAAAAAATTGAAAATATTATTTGGGTAAAACCTCCTTTAAAAACAATGGAATTTACCGGAACACCAAAAATTAATGAAACCACTATTGAACCCGTAATTGATTATGCTTGTTTGCCCGGAGAACAAATTGATGTGGAGTTTTTTGGTACTCCAAACTGTTCAGCTTTTTTTGCGGTTGAAGGAATAAACAAGTTATTTCCAATGGTAGAAACTCCTTTTGTAAATAGTTACTATTGGGGTGACGGCAGCTTTGGGCAGGGTTTTGTAACCAAAGGTGATACAATTGGCGGATATTATAAAGGTTGTTTTTTTGTTGATGAAAACCTAACAAATGCAAGAATAAAAGTTTACTTAAAATATAAAAAAAACGGAAATAATTTTATAGAATCTACCGGTTTAGCTAAAGGAAAAGTAACTTCATTAACTATTAATGATTACCAAATTGGAGTTGTAAAAAAAGATCCCAATTTAACAATTGGCAGAAGCGGTGCCGGATTAGGTTATGTAATATTTTTACAGGAAGGAATAAAACTAAATATAATTGGTTGGGAGGGTGATTTTTATAAAGCTAAATTAAGCAATGATAAATTTGTTTATGTTGAAAAAACAAGTGTTGATATAATGCCAAAAGGAACACCGCCCGTAAAAAATAGTGTGGAAATAATAAGAACTGAAAATACGGGTGATTTTACAGAAGTACAACTTGGTTTTTTTGAACGAGTGCCTGTTGAAATTAGGCAATGTAACAACCCGCAAAAGTATGAGTTGTATTTTTATAATACATCTGTTAATATTGATTGGATAAGATTTGACCCAAAAGACACTCTTGTTTCCGAAATAAGACATTATCAGGAAAAAGAAGGTGTAATTAAAGTTGAAGTATTTTTAAGCCAAAAAGCACATTGGGGATATTATGCCGAGTATGACGGCACAATATTCAAATTAAAAATCAAACATCCCGCAAAAAAGATGGAGAACCCCCTTGCAGGCAGAAAAATAGTTATCGATCCGGGGCATAATCCCGAATCGGGGGCAGCAGGGCCATACGGAACAGTTGAAAAAACGATAAATTATACGTTATCAATTGTACTAAAAAAAATGCTTGAAAAAGAAGGTGCCATTGTAAATTTAACACGTCCTAATGTAGAAGATAAACTGAACTTACGAGAAAGACGTGAAAAGGTTAATTCATTTAGACCTGATATTTCAATAAGTATGCACAACAATGCTGTTCCTCAATATATGGATGCCTCGATTTATAATGGTTATTCTTCATACTATTATTACCCTCAAGGATATCCGCTTGCGAAACGAATTAATACTCAGTTTAGCCGCAATTTCAGCTTTAGAAATCATGGTTTATATTGCAATAATTTGTACATGTGTCGAATTACAGAAGCCATCGCCGTTCTTGTGGAGCCATTTTTTATCATTGATCCTGAGCAAGAAACTATGTTAATTTCGGTTGAAGATCAAAATAAAGTTGCAAAATCAATTACAAGTGCCTTACAAGAATTTTTTAAGGAATATAGCGAATGAAAATGTCGGGAGGTCCTGCTTCTTTTAACATAAAACTAATTTTATTGGGTTTTGCAATTTTAATTGCTGTTGGAACATTATTATTTACGCAAAGCCTTGTTAATAAACTTCAAAACAGAGAAAGAGAAACAGTAGAATTATACGCAAAAAGTTTTGAATACATTGCACAGCTGGAGGACTCCCCTTCCGATTTAACTTTTATATTTGAAAATATTATACAAAGAATTGATTTCCCGTTAATTTTAACTGATGCAAATGATAATATCAATATCTCCGGAATTGGCGGCGGTGTTAGAAATTTAGAAATTGATTCCACATTATCGGATAATGATAAACTTTCTTTTATAATAAAAACCATGGCCGAATTAAAAGAGACACACACTCCTTTGACAATTTCTTATCAGGATACTGTTGTACTAGGAAAGATATATTATGGCGATTCAGATTTGGTTAAACGCTTGAGATTTTATCCGTTTTTACAGATTATTGTAGCAATGTTATTTATTATTCTTTCGTATTTTGGTTTTAGTTATTTAAAACGTAATGAACAAAGCAATATTTGGGTTGGCATGTCTAAAGAAACTGCTCATCAATTAGGCACACCCATTTCATCATTAATGGGGTGGTCAGAAATTATAAAAATGAATTTTGAAAATCCGGATAAAGTTTTGGATGCAGTTTCGGAAATAGATAATGACCTGGCAAGACTAAATAAAATAACAATGCGTTTTTCTAAAATAGGATCTAAACCCGAGTTAAAACTTGAGAATATTGAAGATGTTTTAAATAAAACAATTAATTATTTTTCGCGCAGGTTACCACAAACCCGAAAAAATGTAACTATTACTTTAATTTGTACAAATAAGGTTATAGTAATGTTAAATAAGGAATTATTTGAATGGGTTCTTGAAAATTTAATAAAAAATGCTTTGGATGCTATTGAAGCAAAAAGCGGGAAAATTCAGTTTATTGTTACCGAAACTCACAAACACATTTCTATTGAAGTGAGTGATAACGGGAAAGGGATTGATATGAATAGGAGAAAGGATATATTTAGACCCGGATACAGTACAAAACGAAGAGGCTGGGGACTTGGTTTAAGTCTTTCAAAAAGGATAATTGAAGATTATCACAATGGTAAGATTTTTGTTGTTCACTCTGCTATTAACGAAGGTACAACATTTAAGATATTATTGCCTAAATAAATATTAAAGGAATAAAGAAATGGATTGAAATTATTTTACATCAATAATCTTTATTCCTCAATTAATCAAAAGCAAACTTACTATTTATGTAAATATTTATAATAATTCTTTAGCTTCTATATGAAGAATAAATTATTTTTCTTCTTTACCAATAAATTTATAAATTAATCCGCCTAAAACACCTCCAATTATGGGAGCAATCCAAAACAACCACAATTGAGATATTGCCCATCCTCCTGCAAAAATAGCAACACCGGTGCTTCGAGCCGGATTAACAGAAGTATTTGTTACAGGGATACTAATCAAATGGATTAGTGTTAATCCAAGTCCAATTGCTATCGGGGCAAATCCTTGCGGTGCGCGTTTATCAGTTGAGCCCATAATAATAATAAGAAATATAGCTGTTAAAACGATTTCAATCAAGAAACCGGAGAGTAAGGAATATCCGTCCGGCGAGTGCATCCCATATCCATTTGAAGCAAAACCTGAACTAACATCAAATCCGGCTTTACCGCTTGCAATAATAAATAATACACCTCCCGCAGCAATTGCACCAATAACTTGAGCAAATATATATTGGGGTAATTCTTTTGCCGAAAAACGTCCTCCGGCCCATAATCCTATGGAGATTGCGGGATTTAGATGACATCCCGAAATGTGACCAATTGCATATGCCATTGTTAAAACAGTAAGACCGAATGCTAATGCTACTCCAACAAAACCAATTCCTAATTCCGGATATGCGGCAGCCAATACTGCACTTCCACACCCACCAAAAACTAACACAAAAGTTCCAATAAATTCCGCAAAATACTTTTTCATAAAATTTCCCCTTAATTAAATATTTTAAATTATTAACTAGCCGAACTATATTTATTTAATTTGGGATATTTATTCTGTTGCTGCAGAATCAAATCCCAAATTATTTTTAATAAATACACATTTTAAGCAGGATATTTACAAATTATTAATATATTTAAAATATAGGGAAAAATCAAATATCCCCAAATTAACTTTTTATCAAATTATGAATGATTAAGGTTTTAGTTAAATTGTCGGAGTAGATGAAGTTGTGCGCACTCTTATTACTACAAGGAATATAGCATTTAGAGGCTAAAGATTAACAATATATATTATTTTTGTATAAATAAAAAAAGACAAACAAAAGAATATTTACAAAGATTCCTATAATTATATTATTGTGACCCAAGTTGAATTAAAATTATCCGTTAATTCTTCACTAATAATTTTTAACAAGTTATTAATTGTTGTCATAGCTATTATTTTTATAAAATCAGTATAACTATTCAAAACAAACCCTAATAAAATATTTACTATAAGAGATCTAATTTTTTATTGTTCATTTACTACTTCAATTTTTTTTATCATCTTTAATATTAATGTCTCTGAAGAATAAATTAATAGAGCAAGCCAGATAAACGCAAAGCCAGCCATTTTTGCCAGGCTTAATTCTTCTCCATAAATAAAAGCACCTATTATAAAAACAATTGTCGGATAAATATATTGCAATATTCCAATTAAAGATAGTTTAATTTGTCTTGAACCGTTAATAAAAAATAGCAATGGCAAACCGCTTATAATGCCGGTTACCATTAAAAGAATAAATGAATAATTATCATTAACCAAATAATCACTTCCGGCGGTATTATAAAACAATAAATATATTGCGGCCGGTATTGATAATAACGCAGTTTCCAATGTTAAACCTTCTAAAGAATTAAGTGGTGAGGCTTTTCGTAAAAAGACATAAAAACCCCAAGTACCTGCTAAAAACAGAGCAACCCATGGAAATTGACCATACACAAAAGTCATTATTAACACTCCAATAATGGCCAAACTAACTGCAAACCACTGCATTTTTCTTAAACTTTCTTCAAGAAACAAAACTCCAAGTAAAACAATAATCAAAGGACAAATAAAATAACCAAGACTGGTTTCAATAATATAACCCGTATTTACAGCCCAAATATAAGTTAACCAGTTTGCACCTATTAAAAAGGCCGGCAAAAAAATCATCTTTTTGTTATTACTGTTTCTAACTTTAGTTATTAAAGTTTTCCATTGGTTTTTTATAATAATTATTACACAAAAAAATAAAAACGACCAAATTATACGATGTGACACAATTATTGTTGGTGAAATATGTTTTAATAATTTCCAATATATAGGATGTAAACCCCAAAATATATATGCGCTGAGAACATAAACTAAACCTTTATTCAATTTTATATCTATTAACGGTAATCCCCTATGGGGATTTTGAACAAAAACACAAAATATATTATTTGGCAATTCAATTTGATATCTATTAACGGTAATCCCCTATGGGGATTTTGAACAAAAACACAAAATATATTATTTGGCAATTCAATTTTATATCTATTAACGGTAATCCCCTATGGGGATTTTGAACAAAAACTTATCAATAAATTTCAATTTCGCCAACCATATACAAAACTGCATGTCCGGCAATATTTACCCGATCGCCAAGGAATTGGCAATTTAATTCTCCTTTTCGTTTTGAAAGTTGTTTTGCAGTCAAGTCCGTTTTTCCTAATTTTTCACTCCAAAAAGGAATAAGAGTTGTATGGGCAGAACCGGTAACGGGATCTTCGTTAATTCCAACAAAAGGAGCAAAAAATCTGGAAACAAAATCTGCTTCATTTCCTTTTGCCGTTGCAATTACGCCGCGTACGCCGGATGAATAAATTAATTGGAAATTTGGCTTTAATTCTTCAATTTCTTGTTGAGAAGAAAACAGAAGTAAATAATCGGTTTTACCTTTGTATGCGGTAATTGGCGTAAAATTAAATGCTTTTAACAATAATTCGGGAATTTTAACTTCTAAAGAAATATCCGAAGGAAAGTTAAGGACAATCAAATCGTTTTCTTTTTTTACGGTTAATAAACCGCTTTTAAGGGAATGGAATTCAATTTTTTGATTGTTTTGGCAATAAAAATTAAACAATACAAACGCCGATGCTAAAGTAGCATGTCCGCATAAATTAACTTCTACCAAAGGTGTAAACCATCTAATTTCATAACCGTCTCCAACTTTAACAACAAAAGCGGTTTCGGAAAGATTGTTTTCCGCAGCTATATTTTGCATTTGTGTTTCGCTAAGCCATTCTTTAAGAATACAAACAGCAGCAGGATTTCCGTGATATAATTCATCCGTAAAAGCATCAACCTGATATAATTTTATTTTCATTTTAATATTCTCCCTTTATAAGTATTTGAGCTTTTATTAAATCACATTAACATTTATTATAAATATAATTAATTGCTTCCGAAAGTCTTTTAATTCCTTCCGGAATTTCATTTTCATTTAAACCGGAAATAGATAATCTATAACACTTTAGATTGTTTTGTTTTGGGAAAAAGTTTTTTCCAATAGCTAATCTTATCTTAAACGAATTAAATATATTTTCTAATTCATCATAATTAAATTTAATATTTTTTAAAGTCAGCCATAAAGTAAAACCGCCGTTTGGTTCAATCCAGCTTACATTTTTATTATTTATTGATGATTCTAATAATTGTAAAATCAAAATCATCAGCTTGCGGTAGATTTTATGAATACGTTTTATATGCAGTTCATAAAACCCTTGATTGCAAAAATGGGCAAGAGCAACTTGGTCCGGTAATGTAGTGTTCATATCGCTGCACCTTTTTAAGGCTGCAAGTCTGCTAATACATTCCTTATTGGCAGCTATCCAGCCAATTCTAATCCCCGGAAACAATATTTTTGAAAAACTGCCAACATACATAACTATTTGATTAATATCCATTGCTTTTATAGGTAGCGGCACTTTTCCAAAATATTTCATTTCTTCTTCAAAAGCATCTTCAATTATAGGAACACTATACTTTTCAAACAAAGCAATCAATTTTTCCCGATGCTGCTGGCTTGTAGTAATTCCGGTTGGATTTTGAAAATTTGGCATGGTATATAAAAAAGCCGGCAGTCCATTTTTAAATTCTTTTTCAACTTCTGTTAAATCAATACCCTCATCATTCATTGGTATTCCAACAATTTCGCATCCATAATACATAAATGTGGGTATAACCATACCATAAGTCGGCGATTCTACAAAAACACGGCCCCCTTGTTTTCCCAATAATTTAACAAGTAAATCTATTGCATTTTGTGCCCCGCTGGTTATTAAAATTTCATCGGCAGCAACAGATATTCCATGCAGTTGTAGTCTGTGGGCAATATTTTCGCGAAGCGGTAAAAATCCCCTGCTTTCACCATAATCAAAAATCATTTTGGGGTTTTCTTCAATTACTTTATTTAACGACTTTTTAAATTCCTTAATCGGAAAAATTCTCGGGTCGGGATGCAACGTGCTAAAATCTATTCCATCAAAGTGTTTTTTGTCTCCGTTAAACGGATATCCCAGTTCATCAAATAATTTATAAACCTTTTCTGCATTCGGATTTACTTTTTGTGACCAATCAATAATACTGCTGCGTAATTTCCCGTCTATATAATTGTTGTCGCGTCTTTGTCTAATATAGGAATAAGAGCCCGATCGGCTTTCTATATAACCTAAAGCCCAAAGTTCCTGATATGCTTTATATATAGTTGTTCGGTTAACACCAAGTAAATTTGAAAGAGTACGCGATGAAGGAAGTTTTTCACCCGGCTTAAAAACTTCATTATCAATTTTTTCTTTTAGTTGTTCCAATACCTGCTTAAAAATTGGAAGTTTGCTTTCTTTTTCAATATTTAAGAGCACCATACATTTTTCCCATAAATTATTGTTCAAAAATAAATATATTTTGGCTTGCCCGCAACAGCCAATTTTATACTATTTTAAACATGCCAATTTTATTAAACTATGATTTGTGTGATTATTTTAATTTTGTTTTGAGTGGGTTTTAATCCCGACGGGATGACATAATTATAGAAAACCGTATCTCACCTAACACAAAACCCCGAAGGTAGTGACATTGTTTTTACAAAACCATAGAACGCTGATTACACAGATATTACTGATTTGCGCAGATTAAACCATTGTCTGAACCATGATTAACCTGATTAAAGGATTTCCATGATTTTAATAAGTGTCTGAATCGGGATTTATGTGATTTTTATGATTACCATGATTTTAACAAAACCCTTTTAGGCAGAGAAATCTGTTTTGTTTTTAACCCTAAAAGGGTGGAATTATTATAGAACATGGATGAAAGAGATGAATTAGAGAGGCTGTCTCAAAAGTGGTAAATCAGGGCTTTAACCCAATAGTTTTTAATTATTATATCCCCAGTATAAATATTTGTTGTATTTACAAAACTAATATATAGCAAAGCAATTACGCTTTATATTCCCCCTCTATTTCCAAGAGAGGGGGTCAGGGGGTGAGTTCCCATATGCAATATTTTGACT
>JAZDHY010000004.1:0-2894 GCA_043805435.1 bacterium | reverse complement strand
AACACCTGCATTAGCAAACAGAAATTTTACAGCTAATATTAAATGGTTGGAAAGAACAGACTTAAAATTAACAAAAGTTTGCGATAATAATAATCCGACTAACGGTGATGTTATTAATTTTACTGTAACTGTAACAAATGACGGCCCAACAGCCGCAACAGGTGTTGAAGTTACAGATTTAATAAATACAGCTTTTGAAATTCAATCTGTAAATCCTTCACAAGGTACATATAATGAAACAACAGGAATTTGGACAGTAGGTTCGTTATCAAACGGAGCTTCTGCAACTTTAGTAGTTACAGTTAAAGTAAATGTTGTTAATGTATTTACATCACAAATAGACTTAGGTATAGCAAGCGATTTTAACGTATTTGTTATTGAAGATATTAATCAGCCATCATCGGATACACAAGGTAAAATGGCAGCAGGACGAGATATCTTTTTAACTAATTATAGTGTAGGCGATTTACTTCCAAATAGTAATGGAGCAGAAGATATTTTAATAGCCGGTCGTAATTTAACATTTTTAACCGGTGCAATTTCTAACGGAAATGTAGTTTACGGAAATTCATCTAACCTGCCTGTTAGTTATGTAAGCGTAGTAGGCGGAGAAGTTAGAAAAGATAGTGTAATTGATTTTGATGCTGCAAATTCGTATTTATTAGATTTATCTGCATCTTTAGCTAATTATCCTGCTAACGGTACCGATACATTAACATGGAGTACTTTACACTTGGATGGAACCAATCCAATTATCAATATATTTGATGTTGATGGTGCTGATGTTACAAATTCTACAAGCGTACAAATTACTGTTCCAAGCGGTTCAACTGTTATAGTAAATGTAAGCGGTGATAGTGTATTGTTTAATGGTGGTTTAGACCTTCATGGTGCAACTACAAACGCTACAATGTATAATTTTTACGAATCTACATATTTAACAATAAATCAAATAGATGTTAAAGGTTCATTACTTGCACCAAAAGCTGATGTTAATTTTATTGACGGTCAAATTAATGGTCAGTTTATTGCTAAATCGGTTAAAGGTAAAGCTCAATTTAATATATCTAAATTTATTGGCAACATTCCGGGAAAAACAGAATTACAGAATATAGCCGAAATTTCAAAAGCAAATCAACTTGATCCTGATTCCGAACCGGGTAATGGTGTTACAACTGAAGACGATTATGCAATTGTAGGTGTTTCAGTTAATCCAAACCTATCGGTAGGCAGCGGTTCGGTTAATGTTGATTGGGAATATGTTGGAACTTTTGAAACACATGAAATTATGTGGGTAATAACACGCGACCAGGACGGAAATCTAATTTCTGGTACATGGGGCGGAAAAATCTATCGCTCGGTTGATGAAGGTTTAACTTGGACAGTATTAAATACCGGAATGAATGTTGGTTATATCTGGTCAATAAAGGTTAATTCGGTATCAGGTGAAATATTTGCTTCAACTGAAAGAGGAATTTATCATTCGGTGGATAACGGCGCAACATGGACTCTATTTGCATTAGCAAACAAAGATGTTCGTGCTTTATTATTAGACGAAGCAAACAATGCTATGTATGCAGGAATTTGGGGAGAAGGTATCTCTAAATCAGTTGATGGCGGTGCTAATTGGGTTGCTAAAAACGAAGGTCTTATCTTTACAGCAGTAAATACATTAGCCATGAATAGTAATAATGAAATATTTGTTGGTACTTTTGGCGGCGGAATTTTCAAATCTGTTGATTTTGCAGATAATTGGACTAAATTGAATGTCGGTTACGATCACATTTGGTCAATTGGAATTACTTCTTCCAATGAAATATTTGCTGCAACATATGGAAACGGAATGTATTATTCAGCAGATAACGGAGCTTCTTTTACACATCAAAGTTCAGTTAATGCCGAATTTATTTATGCAGTAACAATTGATGGTAATAATGTATTTGCAAGTGCTTGGAACGGTGGTATTTATTTATATCAATCGGGTACTGAAAGCACATGGTCACAACTTGGAATGGTTGGTTTTGGAATCAGTTCAATTATGATTGATAAAGGTGTTTTATATGCCGGTACAAGTGATGGTAAATTATATAAAAATACTAATCCTACTACAAGTGTAAATGAAAATGGTAATAATTTAGATTATTCATTTAGTTTAGAACAAAATTATCCTAATCCGTTTAATCCTAGTACAATTATAAAATATTCAATTGCTGAAGCAAGTAATGTTAAATTGACAGTTTATGATATTCTTGGAAGAGAAATTGTAACTTTAGTAAATAATGATTTGTTACCCGGATCTTATTCAATGGTTTGGAATGCAAATGATAATTTTGGTAAAAAAGTTGCAAGCGGAATTTATTTCTATTCTTTAGAAGCCGGTAAATTTACCAAAACAAACAAAATGATTTTAATGAAATAAAAATCAATTTTTAATTTTCATAAAAAAACCGTGGTTAATATTATTAGCTGCGGTTTTTTTTTGTTCATTTATCATCCAATTTAATAATTATAAAAATAAAACAATAAATATACTCTGCATAATTTAGATTGTTATTACAGTTTATATTAAGGTTAAAAATATGAATTGAACAACAATATGTCTTAATTTATTACTAATTCTCAAAATGAAACACCCATCGAAAATAAAACATCTCAAAATCAATGAAATAAAACAAAATTATATGGCATTAGTTTTGACTTATAAACAAAATTATAGTACAATTTGGGAAAAAAATGCAAAAAACGACTTATACTTTACTTTTATTTTTTACAATGTGGTTATCCTCAGCATCAATATTTGCAACCATCGACTCAACGCAGACTAAAGGAAATCAAGACTTACCAAAAAGTTTTTTCCAATCTGCTGCTATTTACGGAGAAAACAGTGCCGTAGC
>JAZDHY010000003.1:0-54825 GCA_043805435.1 bacterium | reverse complement strand
ATAATGTTATTGATGGGTGCAAAAATTGATGTAGAAAAAATAACATCAAAAGGAAGAATAGACGGTGTAATAGAATATGATGATATTATATATATTCTTGAAATTAAACATATCAAAGAAAAAAGTAATATACAAAACTTGCTAAATAGTGCTATTACCCAAATAAAAGAAAAAGAATATTTTGCGCCTTACCTTTCAAAAGGCAAGGAAATTAAATTTATTGCATTGGCTGTTAATGATAATAATTTGGAATATAAAATTGAATAAATAGTGGTACTTCCTTTTTTTTTGGATAATATTGCCTCATTTTCTTTAAAACTTGCCAAATAAAAATGACGACTATAAATCGTCAACTTGACGAAAAATCGTCATTATCTTCTCCTGTTTTCGGTAAACCTAATAAAATATATAAACTTAAGGCCATAAATATTACGGCATAAAAGTTGTTTATTAATACGCATATTAATAAAATGAGGTATATATGTCAGAAATTATTCCACGTTGGGAATGGAGAACATTTACTAACGATTTAGCTAATGCAGAAATTAATATCAAAAAACATACTGAAGGCAAAACAAGAGAAAGTTCCGAAGTGTATATATTATCCGAAGCAAGTATGGATAATACAAAAATACGCGATGGTTTAATGGATATTAAAACATTACAGCAAATAAATGAAGATAGACTGGAGCAATGGCTTCCAATAATGAAAGGAACTTTCCCGCTTCCTGTTTCAGAAATTGAAAAAGTTTTTAAGTGTTTTAGAGTTACAATACCAAAATTTGAACGTGCCGAATATACATACCAACAATATCTTGATGAATTAATCCGTCCTTCTAATTTATTAAAAGCAGTTGATGTACAAAAAAAACGTACCGGATACACAATTAATAATTGTATTGTTGAAATTGCTGAAGTTACTGCCAATGGTACTACAATAAAAACTGCTGCTGTTGAGATGGAAGATCCTGAATTGGTAATAAAAACTGTAAAAGAGTTAGGACTTGATGTATTTCCAAACATAAATTATTTACGTGGATTAAAAAACATTGTAGGTATGAAATAGGAGTTTAAAATGGCTAAAGAAATTGAACGCAAATATTTAATAAAAAGTGATGAGTGGAAAGCACTTGCAAAAGGGAAATATTACAAACAAGGTTACCTTTCAACAATTAAAGAAAGAGTAGTTCGTGTAAGAACAATTGCAGATAAAGGATTTTTGACAATTAAAGGTGTTACTGTTGGTGTTACGCGTGCCGAGTTTGAATACGAAATTCCGGCTGAAGAAGCAAACATGATGCTTGATAACTTATGCGAAAAACCCATAATAGAAAAATTCCGTGCAAAAATTGAATATGCCGGATTAATTTGGGAAATTGATGAATTCCATGGTGAAAATGAAGGTTTAACGATTGCTGAAGTTGAACTAACAGATGAAAATCAAAAAATAGAATTACCTACATGGATTGGCGAAGAAGTATCAGGAGACCCGCGTTATTTTAATTCCAATCTTATCAAAAATCCTTATACTAAATGGGAGCAAAAATAGGTAGATGTCTTTTATTACGGAAAAAAAGATTGATGACTTAAATATTAAGGTAGAAGATCAAAAAAGTGAAAATTTGGATGATCTTCTAGACCTTGATAAACACCGATTATCTGTTATTCCACAAAAGAATAGTAGTTCAAGCGAAAGATGGATGAAATATTTTGGTCTGCCCCTGGCTATTGTAGTATTTTTATTTTTATATTATATGCCAACTCCAATAGGCCTTACTGCTTCCGGCCAATCTGTAATTGCTTGTTTTATTTTTGCACTTATTTTGTGGGTTACAGAATCTATTCCAACTCATGTAACGTCTCTTGTTTTAATGATTATGCTTGTATTTTCGGATGCATGGAGTATGAAAGATGTACTTGGAGTTTTAGGTTATGATGTGATTTGGTTAAATGTAATGGCTTTTATTTTAAGTTCGTTATTAGTAAAAACTAATATTGCAAAAAGAATTGCTTTAAATTTAATTGTTAGATTTGGTCATAATGCATTAACTATGCTTATTGCTTTTATTCTTCTGCAATTGGTACTGGCACCATTAATTCCCGCCACTGCCGCCCGAACGGTAATCACTTTGCCCATCATGCTCATTGTAGCTTCAATTTACGGCTCAACAAGTGAAAATCCAAATAATTTTGGACGTAATTTATTTTTACAAAATTTAATGGGCATTAACATCCTTTCTTCGGGATTTATGACAGGAAGCACCGCCAACTTAATTGCTATTGCTTTTATATTTAGCATGGGGGGAACCAAAGTTTATTATACCGATTGGATGTTTGCAAGTTTACCTATTGTTTTAATAACAATGTTAATAACCTGGTACATAGGGCCAAAGTTTTTATTCAAACTTAAAAAAAGTGAATCAAAGCCGGCAGTAAAAGGGGGAATGGAAGTACTTAAAAATCAATTAACGGCAATGGGAAAAATCACTAATATTGAAAAAAAAGGGGCTTTAATTTTTGGTGCTGTTGTTTTAATGTGGGTTACAGATAGATTTCATTTTAATATTTTAGGTTTTGAAATTAATGCGGTTATGGCTGCAATAATTGGCGGGGTTGTTGCACTTCTTCCTAAAGTTGGAATATTAAAATGGAATGAAGCAGACATTCCATGGCATTTAATGTTGTTTAGTGCCGGAGCTTACGCCGGTGGATTAGCGTTAAATGATACCGGTGCTGCTACTTGGGCTGTTCAATCATTATTTAAAATCATTAATTTTAATAAGGATGTCAATTTTTGGGTTTTATACACAATAATTATTGCAGTAATGATGTATTCGCATTTTGTTTTTACATCTAAAACCATGCGGACAATTATTTTAATACCATTTATTATTGCACTTTCCCGAGAATTGGGTATTAACCCAATTGCATTGGCTCTACCGGCTGCATTTACTATTGATTGGGTGGTAGGACTTCCAATTAGCGCAAAACCAAATGTAATACTTTTTACAACGGGTCAATATTCGGTTTTGGATAACTTAAAATATGGTTTTATCATTTCAACAATTGGTATTATTTTACTTGTTGCGGCCGGAATGACTTGGTTTAGATTTTTGGGAATTACACCATGAGAATTATAAATTATATAAATAAACCAAATATCTTTTTTAGTCTTTTATTTTTTATTTTTCTGAATTCCATTAATTATTCTCAAACGGCAAAATATTTAAATGAAAAAATAATTTTTGAAGAAAGCGGTGATGCTACTGTAATAATTGATTTTTCTTTGGAAAATAAATTGGTTAAAACTTTATTATTACCATATAATATAAAATCTTTTCCTGTAAAAATTATCTCACACAATAAAAATATTAACTATAAAATTGTTACTATTGAAGGAAATAATTTTATAAAAGTGTTTACCACAGATTCGCTGCGGTTTAACAAAGGAAGTGTAACATTAAATATCAAAGATTTTTATAATTTGAAAAAGGAAAAAATTACGGATTTTGGGAATTATACATTTAAATATCGTTTTAATAATTCAAAGATTGCTAAAATTAATGATTACAAATTAGAAATTTTACTTCCCGTAAATTTTAATATTACTAGTGTTGAAGAATCTGTTCCTAAACAATCCGAAGATTCACCAAAAAGTCCATTTGAAATCAGCAGAGAATCAAATAGAAATAAAGTTGTGCTAACATCCAAAGATATTAAACTTGGTGAGAATGCCTTTATTAGATTTAGATTCAAGTCAGAAAAAAAATCATCCTTAGTCTTTATATTATTTGCTTTGGCAGGTGTATTATATTTAGTTTTTTTTACTGATGTACTTAAAGATAATAAAGGGAAAAATATAAGTCAGTAATTATAGAGGTAATTATGTCGATGTTTATCAAAAAAACAATGAAACTTGAAGCACAAATAGATGAATATTTGGATCTGGTTATAAAAGGTGGTTTAATATTTAAACTTGGAATGAAATGTTATTTAGAAAACCAGACAGAGGATTTTGAAAATTATTTATCGGAACTTAGAAAAATAGAAGAAAAAGCTGACGATTTGCGTCGAAATATTGAGATAAAATTGTATGCAAGAACTTTAATTCCGGAATCAAGAGGTGATGTTTTAGGATTACTTGAAAGTTGTGACAAAGTATTAAATACTACTACCGATACTTTATTACAATTTTCGGTCGAAATTCCTCAAATTTTACCATCATTAAAACAAGAATACTTAGAATTAGCTGAAATTTCAATAAATTGTTTGGAAAATACGGTAAGCGGAATTAGAGCATATTTTAAGAATATAGACAGTGTAAGGGATTATATAACCAAAGTTCAGTTCTATAAAAAAGAGACAAATAAAATTGCTGAAAAATTAAAAAGGACAATTTTTAGAACTGAGCTTAGATTAAGTCAAAAAATACATATCAGATATTTTACATATCACATTGAATTAATTGCTGAAAACTCGGAAGATGTTTGCGATAGATTGGCAATTGCTACAATAAAGAGGTTTGAATAATTTGGATTATTTGTTTTGGTTTTTTATTAGCAGTGGATTATTTCTTGGTTGGTCACTTGGTGCCAATCATGCTGTAAATGTTTTTGGAACAGCCGTAGTTTCAAGGATGGTTAAATTTAAAACTGCCGCCTTAATTGCCGGGCTATTTGTAATAATCGGTTCATTTATAAGTGGCGAAGGAACCACAAAAACACTAAACGACCTTGGAGCTATAAATGCAATGGCCGGAAGTTTTACTGTTGCTTTGGCTGTTGGTGTTTCTGTTACGTTAATGACAAAATTTAAATTGCCGGTGTCAACTTCGCAGGCAATTGTTGGTGCAATTGTTGGGTGGAATTTTTTTACTGGCTCACCGACTGATTTTAATTCATTAACAAAAATATTCATTACTTGGATAACAAGTCCTATTATTGCCGGTGTGTTTGCATATTTATTATTTAAATTACTAAAAAACACAATACTAAAAAAAAATATACATCTTTTAAGGCTGGATGTTTATACTCGAATTGGGTTAATTATTGTTGGTGCTTTAGCGTCTTATTCATTAGGGGCAAATAATATTGCAAATGTGATGGGATTGTTTGTATCGTCTAAACCTTTTGATAATATAAATATTTATAATGTTTTTTCAGTTTCGGGAACACAGCAATTATTTTTACTTGGCGGATTAGCTATTGCGGTGGGTATATTTACTTATGGCCAAAATGTTATGAAAACTGTTGGTAAAGATATGTATAAAATTTCGCCAATAACAGGTTTAATTGTCGTAATGGCCGAATTTTTTGTTTTGTTTTTATTTACATCTCAAAAATTAGAGTCTCTTTTATTACAATTAGGGTTGCCTGCAATACCATTAGTTCCAATTTCAAGCACGCAAGCCTTTATTGGCGCAGTTATTGGTGTAGGACTGGCAAAGGATCCTCATTCAATTAATTTTAAGGTTTTTGGCAAAATTTCAATAGGCTGGATTAGTGCTCCAATTATTGCAGGCCTTATAACATTTATTTCTTTGTTTTTTGTACAAAACGTGTTTGAACAAAAAGTTGTCAATCCGGTAACTTATAAAATTTCGGAAAATGTATTATCCCGAATAAATGATAACGGAATTAATGTTGCTAATCTTGAAGATTTGCTTAATATTAAATTTGATGATACAAAACACTTTAAAGATGAATTGTTAAAAAGAGAAAATTTAAATTCTAAAGATTTATTTGTTATTTACAAATTTGCAATTGTGGATAGTTTTAAAATTGATTCTTTTGTTATAAATAAAAGTTATAAAAATAAAATATTTTCATTTATACAATCCCAATCCTTAAAAAAACTACATGGTAAAGAATTTAATTATAAAGAAGATTTAATAGACAGTATTAAAAGTATTAATTATTGCTGGCAAAAAAGTGGAAATATATTAAAAGATAAAAATATAGATGAAAAACTTAACAAAATTGTTGAAGTATTTAAAATTAATAAATTAAATTAACTAATTAAACTGATTGGAGTTAGAACAAAAATGAAAAATACTTTTTGTATTAATGCAGTATTAATGCTTCTTTTTGCATGTGTGGTAACAACTACTGCACAAGATTCAAGAATTCCGGGGGGCGATTATTCAGCACCATTAGGAAGTGAAGTTCGTAATGGTAAACTGGTTTTTGCGGATAAGGATGGTGATTTTTTATGGTGGTTTGATTCGCGCATTCAAATTGATGGAGCTATGTACTTTGAAAATAAAAATCCTTTAAGCAATGGTACAACTTTCCGCAGATTAACTTTTGCAGTTAAAACTATTTTGTGGAAAGATTGGCAGGCTGAAGTAGACTTGGACTTTGCCGAAGCGTTATTAGATTTGCGTGATATGTATATAAAATATACGGTCCCCGATGTTAACTTATCCTTTCAAGTTGGTAATTTTAAAGAACCGTTTGGAATGGAAAGATTAAATAGCTCGCGCCTTTTAACTTTCTTAGAACGTTCTGCAATGTCAAATGCATTTCCTTTGGGAAGAAGAATCGGTTTTGCAGTAAGATACTGGGAAGATTTTGGACAGGTAACGGTTGGTATATTTGGACACGAAGCAGGTACAAGAATAGATAAAGGAAC
Source organism: bacterium (assembly GCA_043805435.1). Classification (GTDB taxonomy): domain Bacteria; phylum Bacteroidota; class Ignavibacteria; order Ignavibacteriales; family Melioribacteraceae; genus JAEXOD01. The sequence continues at coordinate 48,192 of JAZDHY010000003.1, read as the reverse complement.
ACGCGACGAGGGTTTTTCTACAAACGTTCGTATTTCAGCAGCTCCAATAAATAAAATGGGTCAAAATTTGCATATTGGTTTTGCAGGATCTTATAAGGTACCTGATGCAGTTGCGGATTTAAATCCAAATACTATTGAAATTAAAGCAAGAACAGAAACTTATGTGTTTGATCCTAAATTATTACACAGCGGTGATATAAAAGATGTAAACTATTTTTTAAGATACGGTACTGAATTAATGGGTATTTACGGACCATTTTATTTCCAGTCCGAATTTCAAGGAATGAATATTAAAAGATGGTACGATAAATCGGATGTTAATTTTGCCGGAGGTTATGTAACCGCTGCATGTGTATTAACTGGTGAAACCCGTTATTATTATGTTGATGAAGGTGAAATTGGCTGCATTGAAAAACCAAAAAGTAAATGGGGTGCTTTAGAATTAGCTGCCCGTTATAGTGTTTTAAACTTAAATGATAAAGAAGCCGGAATTATGGGTGGTCAATCTAATCAATTAATGTTAGGCTTAAATTATTATCCAAATTCAAGTATTAAATTGCAGGTTAATTATTCTATGGTAAATTTGGATGATAATGCTACAAGCAAAGGAAAATTTATTGGCAATGATGATTTTTCTTTTATGCAATTTAGAATTCAAGCATCATTATAATTTTAGGAGACTGTGATGAAGAAATTAATATTATTATGTGTATTATTGATAAGTGTTTTAATAATATCTTGTTCAAGAGATGAACCGACAGTTACGGGACCGGTGACACCACCTATTGTTACCGGTTCTGTTATTATAAATGAAATATATTCATCCGGTTCTCCTGACTGGGTGGAACTATACAATAAGGGGAACGCTTCAATTGACATCAGCGGTTATAAGATGTATGATCCTGACGGTAATACAGGTGCAAAGGAAAAATTTGTAATTCCAGCGGGGACTGTTATACCGGCCGGTGGATTTTTAACATTGGATTGTGATGGAACAGGTATAGGTATGAATCCAAACTTTAAATTTTCTGCCGATGGTGAAGAAGTATGGATTGAAAATACTAGCGGATTAATTGTGGATCATATAACTTTTCCGGCATTCGGAGCAGACACTTCTTATGGAAGAAAACCGGACGGTTCAAGTAACCTTCAATTATTGACAACTGTAACTAAAGGTACAACAAATAATCCGGGTGTTGTAAATTTACAGCCCATTGTAATTAATGAAGTGTTTTCAACAGGCAGTCCGGATTGGATAGAATTATTTAACCCAAATAATCAGATTGTTGATATTTCCGGTTATACCACTTACGATCCTTCTACTGTTACAGATAAATATGTCATTCCTGCAGGAACTACAATTCCGGCTAACGGTTTTTTGGTATTATCATGTGACGATTCCAGTAAAGGATTACATACTAATTATAAATTATCCTCAAGTGGTGAAGATGTTAATATTGAGGATGCCTCGGGTAATCTTATTGATAGTGTGGTATTTCCTGCTCTGGTTCCCGGTACATCGTATGGAAGATTACCGGATGGTTCAACTAATTGGCAAATTCTTACAACTCCAACCAAAGGAACTGCTAATCAGTAAAAATTTATTTATTTTTGAGGAGTCTCTTGTTTAGAGACTCTTCTAATAATTTAAAGGGAAAATATGGCAAATAAACATTTGTATTTTGCTTTGATATTGATTTTATTTATATCTTGCAAAAGAGATGAACCTAATTCAACTATAGTTGCTCCACCAAACACCAACACTCTTAATCCAATAGAAACTTTCGATCTATCGTCACAAATAAATGAACCATCAGGAGTATTTTATAACTCCAAACGAAATTCGTTATTTATTGTCTCCGATAGTCAAACTGAAATTTTTGAGGTTGATCTTTCGGGCAATATAATTGGTACTATTATTACTTCAAGTACCGATATGGAAGGAATAACTTTTTCGGCAAATTGTGATACATTTTATGTAGTTGAAGAAACAAAACAGCTTGTTACAAAATATTTTATTGATGGAACAAAGTTATCTTCATTTTCGGTTAATGTAGCCGAAAATATAAAAAATTCCTTAGAAGGAATTACACTTGATAATAACAATCATCTTTTTGTAATAAATGAAAAAACTCCGGAATTAGTATTGGAGTTTGTAAACAACGTTGAAGTTAATAGAAAAGTGATTGGATATACATCAGATATTTCGGATATTTGTTTTGATAATGTATTAAATTGTTTTTGGATTGTTAGCGATGAATCGGCAAAGTTGATAAAAATTTCTAAAGAGGGAACACTGCTTGGTGAATGGACACTTCCGTTTAATAAAGCTGAAGGTATTACATTCGTAAACAATAAAATGTATATTGTGAATGATTCGAATGGATATATGTATCAATTTAATAAACCCTAATTAATTTGGAGTTAAAATGAAATTTAAAAATTTATTCTTTCTTTTTTTATTGTTTGTTGCAAGTAGTACTTTTGCACAACAATTATATCTAAACGAATTTCTTTCAACAGGTTCGCCCGATTGGATAGAAATTTACAATCCTAATAACCAAGATGCGGATATCAGCGGTTGGAATATTTGGGATTCTAGCACATTAACAGATCATTATGTGTTACCCGCTTCTACAATTGTTCCGGCTAATGGATTTTTGGTACTTCTTTGTGATGATACAAATACGGGCTTGCATACTAACTTCAAATTATCCTCCGGTGGGGAGACAATTTGGCTTGCAAACGCATCAAGTGTTTTGGTTGATACTGTAGCTTTTCCGGCTTTAAATAGTGGTGAATCTTACGGAAGAAATCCTGACGGTAGTCCAAATTTTGAAATTTTTACAACACCAACACAAGGAACATCTAATGGAATTAGCAATAATATGCCTCCTGTAATCGGTGTTCCGGTTCAATCTGTAATTTATCCAATTGCAACAGATGATGTTACGGTTACGGTTGATGTTACTGATGATTCCGGATTAACGACCGAAGTTAATTTATTTTATGCGCTTGATGCGGGTTTTCAGTCTATTATTATGCAGCCTGTAGGGGCAACTACTTATTTTAGTGCCACTATACCGGCACAGACAGCCGGAACTTTGGTAAAGTATTATATTATGGCTAAAGATAATTTAAATGCCTTGTCATTTTTCCCCGAAAATGCTCCGGCAGGTTATTTTTCTTATTTAGTTAGATCCGAACCTTATGTAGCTCCTAAAGTTTTTATTAACGAAATATTGGCAGGCAACGCTTCAACAATTTTGGATCCTGATTTTTCCGCAAACGCCGATTATATAGAATTATATAACAATGAGGATTTGGCTGTTGATATAAGCGGCTGGTATTTAACAGATAATCTAACAAGACCAACAAAATGGCAAATTCCGGGTAATACTTTTATTGAACCAAAGGGATATTTATTGTTTTGGGCTGATAGCAAGGATACTTTAATTACTGCTCTTCATACAAATTTCGCTTTATCAAAAAATGGTGAAGCAGCAGGTTTGTATAATGCTGATACCTATACTATTGATACTGTTACATTTGGAGCTCAAAGTGATGATATAGCTTATTCAAGAAATGGAGATGGTGGTAATGAATGGGTTTTAGTAAATCCATCTCCCGGTATTGCTAATCCTTTAGTTAGTGTTGAAGAAATTTATGCTCCTGTAAATTCATTTACATTAAATCAAAATTATCCAAATCCGTTTAATCCAAGCACAAAAATCAGATTTTCATTGCCTGCAAATGAAAAAAGTGCTTTAAATGCTGTTGTTAAAGTTTATGACATTTTGGGTAATTTAGTTACAACTTTGGTTAACGAAAAATTAAATGCCGGAACTTATGAAGTTACTTTTAACGCTTCAAATCTTTCAAGCGGAATTTATTTTTATACACTACAATATGGTGTTTATAACCAAACATGTAAAATGAGCCTGATAAAATAGAAATTAATTTTGAATTCTCAATTCTAAATTTTGAATTAAAAACCGTGGTTGATGTAAAAATTGGCCGCGGTTTTTTTTTGAGAATAAATACCCTTCAATGTGATTTATATCAACATCCGTGTTTTTTAAAGTTAAAACATTCAAAAATAGTTGCAAATTTAAAAGATATTGACGATATTTATTCCACTAGGAAGATAGGTTTATTGTGTATTGTTTTTTTGTAAATTGAATTTTCAAAAAGTTTTAGAACCAGTAAATTTTTTTTACAAATTGCTTTAAAATTTAATACATTGCGGTGTTAAATTTGTATTTGATATAAATATTAATGATTTAAGCGGGTGGATGTGTTCTATTATAAACATCAATTTAAAAGGAGTAAAAATGAGTATTAAGAATCTTTTCTTTTTTTTATTATTTGTTGCTGCAAGCAGTACATTTGCCCAGCAGTTATATCTAAACGAATTTCTTTCTAACGGTTTGTCCGGTACGTCCGATTGGTTAGAAATTTATAATCCCAACAACCAAGATGCTGATATCAGCGGTTGGAATATTTGGGATTCAAGCACATTAACAAACCATTATATATTACCCGCATCTACTGTTGTGCCGGCTAATGGATTTTTGGTTCTTCTTTGCGATGATACTAATACGGGTTTACACACTAATTTTAAACTCTCTTCCGGTGGTGAAACAGTCTGGTTTGCCAATGTTTCAAATGTTTTGGTTGATACGGTAGCTTTCCCTGCATTAACAGTTGGCACTTCTTATGGAAGAAATCCTGATGGTAGTTCGACTTTTGAAGTTTTTATTACACCAACACAGGGTTCTACAAATGGCATTATCGGCAATTTGCCCCCGGTTATAGGAAATCCAACTCAGTTTCCGGTTTATCCTATGTTTAACGAATCTGTTACAATAACTGCTTCTGTTATTGATGACTCCGGACTAACACCCGAAGTGACTTTATATTATGATGCTGGAGACGGATATCAATCAATTGTTATGCAGCCTATATTATCTACAACAAATTATATGGCTGTAATTCCGGCACAATCCGGTGGAAAAACGGTGAAATATTATATTAAGGCTGAGGATAATTTAAATGCAATATCATTAAATCCGTCCGGTGCTCCGGCAACATTCTATTCTTATTTGGTATATTATTCACCACAAAAAGTATTTATTAATGAGATAATGGCAAGTAATACAAGCGCAATTCAAGATCCTGATTTTTCGGAAAATGTTGATTACATCGAATTATTTAATAGTACGGATGCTTTAGTTGATATTAGCGGCTGGTATATAACGGACAATTTATCAAATACAACAAAATGGCAGTTTCCAAATAATTCAGTAATTGCTTCCAAAGGATTTTTAATAATCTGGGCTGATAACAAAGATACTACAATTACTGCTTTGCATACAAATTTCGCTTTGTCAAAAAGCGGTGAATCCGTAGGGTTGTATAATTCCGATTTAGTTATGGTCGATACTGTTACGTTTGTATCACTTAATGATAATAGTGTATATTGCAGAAACAGCGATGGTGATCCTGAATGGATTGTTTGTGGTGACGCAACTCCCGGAGCTCCTAATCCATGGGTCAGCGTGGAGGAAATTGATTCTCCTGTAAATTCGTTTACATTACATCAAAATTATCCTAATCCGTTTAACCCAAGTACAAAAATCAGGTTTTCATTGCCCTCAAATGAAAAAAGTACTTTAAATGCTGTTGTTAAAGTTTATGACATTTTGGGAAATTTGGTTACAACTTTAGTTAACGAAAAATTAGATGCGGGAACTTATGAAGTTACTTTTAACGCTTCAAATCTTTCAAGCGGAATTTATTTTTATACACTACAATATGGTGTTTATACCCAAACATGTAAAATGAGCCTGATTAAATAAGGCTAAGGGTTGAAGGTTAAAGTTTAAGTTAATAAAAGAAATTTAAAATTTAATTAAACCGTAGTTGGTGTAAAAATTGGCTGCGGTTTTTTTAATTTTCTGTTAATCCCAGATTTTGCAATAGAAAGCAATAGAGTTGAAATTTTTAATCATCCAAGCCAATAAGTGAGGGAAAAACTCAGGGCTGAAGCCCGTTTTATTTGTTTTGTTAGCCCCCAGCATGAATGCTGGGGTTATTTAAACGGGGATAAATAATAACATAAACATTATATTTATAATGAGTTATAAGGATTTTAAATAACCACGTCCTTTAGGACATGGGGAATAAAAACTATACTACATGGCCTTTAGGCCTGAGTTAAAAAATATTAATATTAAATTATTCAGCTCGAAGTAATTTTATTTACATGTATATAATAAATGCAATTAAATTTTCCATAACCTTATATTAATATAGAGACTACAGAATATTATAATATCTATTGCAAAATCCGGGTTAATAAAATATTTAACCTGTCAATTTTGCTGTTTAATGTTGTACGGGGGATATTTAATAATTTTGCAGTTTCAGTAATGCTGTAATTCTTTTTCTTTAAAGCCCAAAGTATAATTTCCTTTTCTTTATGTGTCATATATTCTTCAAAAGGAGGGTAATCGTTTATTTTCTCATCACAAATATTTGGTGTATTGCTGCTTGTAAAACTAATAATATCGTGTGTTAATTCTCCGGTAAAAGACAAAGCAATTATTCTTTGGACAACATTTTCCAGCTCGCGTACATTTCCTTCCCATTGGTGAGCCATTAATTTTGCATATAATAAATTGTCTACCAAATTAATTTTATTATAGGCATTATATTTATTAAAAAAATGTTCAATTAATTCAGGTATATCTTCTTTCCTTTCGCGTAATGTTGGTAAAATAATTGGGATTATATTTAACCTGTAATAAAGATCATTTCTGAATAATTTTTGTTCAACTTTTTCTTTTAAGTTGACTTTAGTAGCACAAATAAAACGTACGTCAATATTAATAATTTCATTTCCGCCTACTCTGTTTAGTTCTTTTTCTTGAAGAACGCGCAATAATTTAATTTGCATGTTTAATGGAAAATCATCAATATCATCAATAAAAACTGTTCCCTTATCGGCTCTTTCAAATAAGCCTATATGTCGTTTTATTGCACCTGTAAAAGCACCTTTTTCATGTCCAAAAAGTTCACTTTCAAGTAAACTTTCCGGTATTGATGAACAACTTACAGTAACAAAATTTTCGTTTTTACGGCTGCTTGCATTATGTAATGCACGGGCAGTAACTTCTTTTCCTGTTCCGCTTTCTCCTTCAATAAGTATTGTACTATCGCTTAAAGCAAGCTGATTTATTAGACTGCGCAGTTTTTGCATTTGTGGTGAACTGCCAATTATACTTTTGTTTTCCAATAATTCAATACGATTTTTTAATTCTATATTCTCTTCAATAACATTTTGCATCTCTCTAATATTTTTTAATATAGAAAGCAATTTTTCGGGTGAAAAAGGTTTTGTTAAATAATCGTAGGCTCCAGTTTTTAAGGCTGTTACGGCTGTTTCAACCGTAGCAAAAGCAGTAATTAAAATTACTTTGCAAAGAGGGGAGTCTTTTATTATTGATTTTAATATTTCCATGCCGCTAAGTTTTGGCAGCCTTAAATCGGTTAATACTATTTCCGGTAATTCTTTATAAAAGAGTTCAAGTCCTTTTTGACCATCATCGGCTGTAAATACCGTAAAATTTTCTTTGGATAAAATATTAGCCAAAGAAACACGAGTTATTTTTTCATCTTCAATTATTAATAATTTCATTTTCGTTTTCTGCCGGTAAAAATACAATAAATGATGTATCACCCTTTGGAACAGAGTTTACGGTTATACTACCGCCGTGCGATTCAATAATTCCCAGGCAAACGGAAAGCCCAAGTCCTGTACCTGTTCCAATGTCTTTTGTTGTGTAAAAAGGGTCAAATATTTTTTTAATATTTTGTGGGCTAATACCTGAACCATTGTCTTTTATTTCCATACATACGTTTTTATCTAATACGTAAGTATATATTTTTATATAACCTTGTTTTTCAATTGCATCACTGCTGTTAAGTATTAAATTCATAACAACTTCTTGGAATAAATGATATTCAATTCTCACTTGAGGAATATCTTTATTCAAAAATAGTTTTGTTTCAATATTTTTTGCTTTTAATCTATATTCAAACAAATTAACAACTTTTTCAATTGAGTCGTTAATGTTAATAAAATTGCTTGAAATAGGTTGTTGACGAGCAAAACCAAGCAGTTTTTTTACAACTTCTTCAATATTGGTAATTCCTTCATTAATTAATTCAAGGTATTCTTTTGTTTGCTGCAAATTATCAGGTTCACTATTAATGGCATACAAACAGGATTTGATTCCATTGAGAGGATTATTTACTTGATGAGCAACTCCGCTTGCAAGACGCCCAATTGAAGCAAGTTTTTCTGCCTGATAAATCTGCTTTTGAGCATCTTCCAAGTCTTTTTTTGATTTTTCCAAGCGCGTTTTCATTTCTCCGAACTGCTGATATAAAAATCCTATTTCATCATTGGATTTTTGAAATGAAAATGTAAAATCGGTAACAAAATCAATTTGATTTATTACCGAAACAAAATTTTCCAACTTTGCAGTTAGTCTTTTAACCAGATAGTATAAAATAAATAATACTAAAGTGGAAACTAAAATTGTAGCCCCAAGCAGCAAAAAGAAAATGCTTCTTATTTCATTTCTTATAGGTTCGGCATCAAAAGCTATTTTAGCAGAGCCCCAATTTCTGCTTGAGTAATTAAATATCAAATTAGTTTCTATTACCCAGCCGGTTTTAAGTGAAGAGTATATTTTAACACATTCAACTTTTGGTGAATGATTTATAACTGAAAAATTACTTAATGATTTTATCTGATTATTTATATTACTGCGGGCAATTATTAGAGCACCCGTTCTATCATAAATTGATACATATTTAACATTACCAAGTCGTTGAATAAAATTATCAATATATGTTTCAATAATATTATCTTTTTGAAAAACGCTATTCTCTTCAAAAATAAGTGCGTCCATTAAAGTAACGGAAAATGTTTGCGAAACAGAAAGGGCGTTGTATGATTCTTTTTGTATAATAATTTCCCGCCATTTTAATAATAACACAACCGAAATAAATAACATTAACGTTATTATTACAATACCAATACTGGTTACAATTTTTGTTTTTAAACTTGATTTAAAACTAACCATAATTTACCAAGTTACCTGTTAATCTCTCTAATGCTGTTATAATCCTTGTCCGAGGCCTCTCGAAAACCATAAATAAATTCATTATCCCAGCCTTTAGTTATTTTTTCTCTGTTGCTTTTATTAATTTTTAATAATGCCTTTTTTACGCCGGCAACTAAGTTTTTATCATAATTGGCAGAAACTACTAAAGGTGAAGTCGGAATTGGATCGGAAAATAAGATAATTTTTACTTTTTTATTAATCGTTTTATTCACTAAATATTCGCGGGTAACACCGGCATCAAATAAACCTTTTGCAACCTGAAAAATAACACTTTGATGATGAGGAAAATACTCTATCTTCACTAATTCCTCCGGTTTAATTCCGTATCGGTTAAATTCTTTTTTAATAATCCAATATGCGGAAAATGACTGACGCGATGGAAGAGCAAGTTTTTTGTTTTTTAAATCATTAATGTTTGATATTTGACTATTTATACCTGTAATCAATACGGAGCGGCCGAATGGTTCAAAATTTTCGTTTAATGGTTTTAATATGGGTACAACTCCGTATTTATCGTGGGCATTTATATAAACAAGTGAACCAAGAAAAGCAACAGAAACTTTGTTGGTTACAAGTAAATTTACCGCTTCATCATAATCACTGCTTAATTTTAGTTCAAATCGGTATTTAGTTTCTTGTGTTAAATAATCCAATAAGGGTTGATAACCTCTGTAAATAATATTTGGCGGATATCTGGAAATTACACCAATATACACTACGGGTTTGTTGAGATATGTTGTGTCTAATTGGTACTCGGCATTTTCGGATATTAAAAGACTGTTAATATTTAAAGAATAATTATAAAATGATACTGTAAATATAATAGTAGCGGAAATGGATAGAATTATCAGAAGAAGGATATTTTTTTTTTGCATTAAAAACTTCAGGCAACTAATTAAAAATATTATTACAAAAAACTATTAAAAAATTTTATATTTATAATTTACCAAATAATAAATATAGTTGCAATTAAACTTTAAACCATAATAAGCATAAAAAAATAAAATAAATAATAATACCAATTGAAAATTAGTTTCCGATTAACTATCTTACTAAACAATTAAAAAAATGAAGAGTGAAAATGAGAATAGGTATTCCAAAAGAGACGCTTTTAGAAGAAAAAAGAGTGGCATTAGCACCGGCCGGAGTTGATCTGCTGGTAAAATCTGGGCATACGGTTTTTATTGAATCAAATGCAGGCGCAGAAAGTCATTTTACGGATGAAGAATATCGTAAGGTGGGCGCAAATGTAGTGTATAATACAGATGAAGTATATCAAAGATCGGAACTGATTGCAAAAGTTGCTCCGCTTGTAGAAAAAGAAGCAGAACTTCTACAGGAAGACCAAATTTTGTTTTCATTTTTACGTTTAACCGCAAGTAGAAAAAAAATAATAGATACATTAATTTCAAAAAGAATTACAGCTATTGGTTATGAACTAATAGAAAAAGAAGATCAACTGCCCGTATTGCAGTCAATGAGCGAAATAGCCGGACAGCTTTCTATTCAATTTGCCGAGCGGTTTTTATGCAGCGATTTACCAAATACCCGTGGTATCTTATTAGGTGGAATTACCGGTATTGCACCGGCAGCAGTTGTTATTGTAGGTGCCGGTGTTGTTGGTTATAATGCAGCACGTGCGGCCCTGGGACGCGGAGCACATGTAATTATCCTTGACAATGATTTACGGAAATTACGAAATATTGAAAATTTATTATCAAAAAATATAACCACAGTTGTTTCAAATCCATATACATTAGCCCGAGGCGTAAAGTATGCCGATGTACTTATTATTGCAATTCAGGTTAAAGGTGAAAAAGCACCAATTATTATTTCCGAAGAAATGGTAAAAACCATGAAAAAAGGAGCTGTAATTATTGATGTTTCAATTGACCAGGGTGGAAGTGTTGAAACAGCAAGGCCTACTACACTTTCTAATCCAACTTATATTATGCATAACGTGGTTCATTATTGTGTGCCAAATATGCCTGCATCTGTTGCACGAACAGCTTCATATGGGTTAACAAATGCAACAATAGATTATATTAAAAAAATTGCTGATAATGGTTTAACAAATTCATTAATAAATGATGCGGGTCTTTCGCACGGAGTATGTATTTTTAACGGCGGCTGTACAAATGAATTAGTTGCAGGGACTTTTAATTTGGAATTTCGCAGACTTCATCTTTTTTCAACTAATTAGAGAATTTTATGACACTTGAAGAAATAAAAGTAAATAAATCAAATTTGGCTCCTTGGGTAAAAGTTTATTATTCCAAACTGGTAACTTCAGATGAAGCAGCTAAACTTATCAAATCTAACGATAAAATAGTTATTCAGCCCGGTTGTGCAGCTCCTTTGGAACTAATTAGAGCTATGGTTAGAAGGAAAGATGAACTGTTTAATGTTGAAATATTTCATATCCTTATAGTTGGTGATTTGCCTTATTTAAAACCGGAAATGGAAAAACACTTTAAACATAAAGCTTTTTTTATTGGCGGTAATTCGCGTAAAGCCATAAATGAAGGAAGAGCCGAGTTTGTGCCTATATTTTTATCGGAAGTTACTATGTTATTTAAAAGAGGTGTTATACAGGCCGATATTGCATTAGTTAATGTTTCACCACCTGACGAGCACGGATTTTGCAGTTATGGAATTGATGTTGGCAACATTAAAACCCCTGCTGAAAAAGCTAAAATTGTTATTGCCCAAATAAATAAAAAAATGCCTCGTGGATTGGGTAACAGCTTCATTCATGTTAATAAAATAGACTATATTGTTGAGCATGATGAAGATTTAATGGAACTCCCGCAGGTTGACCCGGATTCAACCCCGGAAACTCTGCAAATATACGATAAAATAGGTGAACACATTGCAGGATTAATTGAAGATGGTTCTACCTTACAAATGGGTATTGGAGCCATTCCTGATTGCGTACTGAAATATCTTAAACATCATAAGGATTTGGGTGTCCATACAGAGATGTTTTCGGATGGTATGATTGAATTAGTGGAAAGTGGTGTAATTAACGGTGAAAGGAAAACAATTCATCCGGGAAAAATAATTGTCGGTTTTGTGTTAGGTACAAAACGTGCATATAATTTTTTAGACAATAACCCTATTTTTGAATTCCATCCCCAAGAATATGTAAACGATCCGTTTATTATTTCTCAAAATTATAAAATGGTTGCAATTAATTCGGCAATTGAAGTTGATTTGACCGGTCAAGTTTGTTCCGATTCGATAGGAACACGTTTTTATAGCGGTATTGGCGGCCAGGTGGATTTTGTTAGGGGAGCTGCTCGTTCGGAAGGCGGCAAACCGATTATTGCGCTTCCGTCAACTACAAAAGATAATAAAGTATCAAGAATCTCTACAATTTTAAAACCCGGTGCCGGTGTTGTCACTTCACGCGGGGATGTGCATTATGTTGTTACCGAATATGGTGTTGCCTATTTGTTTGGTAAATCGATTAAAGAGCGTGCAAGAGCTTTAATTAATATTGCTCATCCTAAATTTAGAGATGAATTAACTAAATTTGCTAAGGAAACATATTTTATATAATAAATTATGGTTGCAGTAATTGGTGATATACATGGATGTTATTATACCTTAGTAGAATTATATAAAAATATTAAAAAAAAATATAAGAATATTAAAGTTTTTACCGTTGGCGATTTAGTTGATAGGGGTAAATATAGTTGTGAGGTTGTAAATTTTGTTCATAACGAACATATTCTATTTACTCCCGGTAATCACGATTATATGTTTGTTTCCTATTTTAAGGAGCCGGGGAGTACTTTTGCTCGTTCATGGATATTTAACGGTAACGAAGCAACTTTGGAATCTTATGAACAGCACCCGGAGCATCTTAACGCACATTTAAAATTTTTGCGATCTGCTCCTCTGTTTTTTAATTTGCCGGATTGTTTTATTTGCCATGCCGGTATTGCTAAATATTATGAAAAATTTTTGCCCTTAAATTTTAAAGAAAATATTGATATCTTAGAGCCGTTAATATATGAAGATTATATTACCGATCAAGGTGTTCTTTGGACTCGTGAACCGCTGCTTAATATTGGTAAATTACAGATTGTAGGCCACACAAAATATCATGAAATTACTTTAGATGAAAGTGCTAACGTTTTGTATATTGATACAGGTGCCTGCATGGGATATAGACTGAGTGCGGTGATAATTGAAAAGAATAAAATTATTGATGTTTTAGATGTAAAAACAAATGCCCTTGATATTAACCATATTTTATATTAATTTTTTTATTAACACTTGAATTTAGTTAATTAAATAGATAATTTTTACATTAAAAATTTTGGAGGTTTGGATAGATTATTTCTACAACTTATTAACTAATGTATTTAAGGTTCTATTATTCAAAAATTATTTGTTTATCTGAAAAATCTTTGCGTGAGGATTATATTATTATCCCCATTTTTTTCAATAATTTTTGTTGTTTTTGGTTTTACTGCAAAATCGGAACAGGAATTAAATGAAAGTATTCTATTCGATTCGTGCATAGACTATGTAAATTATTGCAAAAATAGTGATTTAAGCGATTTACCGACTAATGATATTAGGTTGGAAAATAATCGGGCTGAAGACGAAATTGTATCTGATAATGATATGTCGGATTTAAGTTTCTTTATGGGTGATACTTTAACCGGTGGACTTAATAGCGTTGACACTCTGGCAAAAAAAGATTCTCTTTCCATTTTGGAAAAAATTGCCCGTGATCCACGTACATTGGATTCTACTGCAAGGTTGAGTAATTTTAAATATGATAGAGATGATCCGCCCAATCTGTTTTTTAGACCTAAAAAACAGTCTTCGTTTTTTACACAGCCAACTAGCAGCAGAGTTAGAACGGCGGTACTTGATACCACCGGTACATATGTTATTATTAAGGAAGAAGTCGGCGGACTACGAGTCAAACCTGAACTGCGAATTCCTTTGGAGGATTATATTGCTTTGCGGCAGGAAGGTTTGAATAAAGATTTGTGGGAAGATATTGGCTACAAATATGAACTTAAAGAAGGTAAAAAAGATTTAAGCCAAATTCTTTCGGATATTACAAATATTGATATCCCCTTACCAAGCGTTTCATTTTTAAGTATTTTTGGACCTCCTAAAATTAATCTTAAAATAAATGGTGCCGTTGATATTAAAGGTGCTTGGAAAACAGAAACGACCGAAGGTTTAACAGCTTCTCGTCTTGGTAATACACGTAACGAACCGGAATTTAAACAAACCGTTCAGATAAGCGTTAATGGTACAATTGGCGATAAACTTAGTATATCAGCCGATTGGAATACCGAACGTACTTTTGAGTATGAAAATATGCTTAAAATTAAATATACCGGTTATGAAGATGAAATGATTCAAAGTATTGAAGCCGGTAACGTTTCTTTGCAAACATCCTCATTGGTTGGCGGTAGTGAAGCATTGTTTGGTCTAAAAGCTCAGCTTAAATTTGGACCATTAAGTTTAATAGCTCTTGCCTCTCAAAAGAAAGGTGAAATTCAGGAAATGTCCGTTACAAGTGGTTCCAAAACCAATCAGGTTGAATTACACGCCTATGACTATTCTCCTAATCACTTTTTTGTTGATACGGTTTATGCCGATACAAGTGCAGAACTGAATATGTTTAATAAGTATTATGGAAATGCAACTCCCCAGACTATTAATTTTTATTCCATCAACGAAATTCAGGTTTGGAAATCATATTCGGGAACTGATAGAACGGATGCCCGTACAGCTAATGCTTTTATTACACTTCCTCCACGTCCAACTGGGGGATATGATTATGCTACATTTAGAGATTCATTAATGAAAGCAGAACCGGGTATTAAGGAAATTAAGCAGTATTATAAATTACTTGTGCCTGGTAGTGACTATATCTACCATGCCGAAACAGGTTTTATTAGTCTTAGGACAGGTGTTAACGCAAATGAATCAATAGCCGTTGCGTATAATATTCAAGGAAATGGTAATTCTGCGGCTACTTATACATACTTTGGAGATCCTGTAACCGATAAAGAAAATACTGATCCAAAAAAATTGTTGGTGCTAAAATTAATTAAGCCGGCTAATTTGCAGCCCGGCTTTACAACTGCTTGGAAACTTCAACTTAAAAATATTTATTCCATTAAAGGAATGAATATTAATGAGGCCGGTTTTAAATTTAATATTTTATTTAAAACTGAAGGACAAGATCCTTTAAATGAAATTAACGGAGTAAAACTTTTACACGCTTTTGGATTGGATAACGGAGACGGAAAAGGTTCTTTAGTACCGGATGATGAATTTGATTTTAAAACGGGCAAAACAATTGATGAAAAATCAGGTGAGATAATATTTCCTACTTTGCAGCCTTTTGGAGGGAATTTTCCGGCTAATATTGAGGATGCTGAAAATAAAAAATATCAATCAATTTATGATACAACCTTAACTGCTGCTAAACAAGATATTACAAAAGATAAATTTCTTTTTAATGTTGAATATTCGGCGGCTGTGTCAAAAAGTTATAATATTGGTTTTAACGTTGTCGAAAATTCTGTAAAAGTATTATTAAATGGAAGAGAATTATCTGTTGGTTCTGATTATTCGGTCGATTACAATTCGGGACAAGTGACTATTTTAAATGATGCAGCACTTGTTGCGGGTGCTGATTTAAGAATTACATTTGAACAAAACGACCTTTTTTCACTTGCCAGTAAAACGTTAGTGGGTTTGCGTGGTTTATACGAATTTAGTAAACGAACCAAACTTGGTTTTTCGTTTTTGAACTTAAATCAACAGACTTTAAGTGACAAAGTAAGAATAGGAGAAGAGCCTTTAAATAACTCTATTTGGGGTGTTGATTTTGAAACAAGTTTTGATATGCCTTTTTTGACAAAAGCTCTTGACAAAGTTTTTTCTACTAGTGCAATGTCAAGTTTTAAATTAACAGGAGAATATGCATATATTAATCCTGACCCTAATACTAAAAAAAGCACTATTTCAAGCGACCAGGGCCAAAGTATTGCTTATATTGATGATTTTGAAGGCTCAAAAAGAATCATTCCTGTTGGTGTTTCTTATACCGGCTGGAAAGATTTAAGCGTTCCCGATGGTATGCTTGGGATTTCGGATTCTACAAAAAAGAGACAATTAGATTATAAAGGGAAAAGTTTTTGGTATAATATTTTACCTTCTGATGTGAATGTTAAAGATATATGGCCAAACAAACAAGTTTCGCGTAACGATCAGCAGGTGACCGTTTTGGATTATATGTTTAAACCAAATAAAAGGGGTACATATAATACAAACCAAAATTTCACCTCATCAACAAAAAATTGGGGCGGAATGATGAAATTGTTATCTTCTTCAGCCAACAACCTTATTGATGAAAATATAGAATACATTGAGTTTTGGATGCAAATTAAAGAAGCTCCTGCAAATGCAAAATTATATCTCGATTTAGGTCTGATAAGTGAAGATATTATCCCAAATAACGTACAGGATAAAGAAGATAAAAACGATAACAGTTTAGTTGATGAAGGTGAAGATACCGGTATTGATGGATTATTGGATTTTGCAGAACCCGGATATTCTGCAGAAAATCCTGATCCAAACGGAGATAATTTTTATTTTGCTTCTACACAAAGCGATAATCCGGATGATTATCAATATATTAACGGTACACAGGGGAATGCACAACTTTCGGATATTGGAAGAGTTCCTGATAACGAAGCTTTAGATGGTGCGGGTAACTATAATAATATTAATAGTTATTTTAGATATGAAATACCACTTGATACAAGCAAAGCAAATCCTTTTTTAGCCGGTGGTGGCGAAGGCAGGTCGTGGTATTTATTCAAAATTCCGTTAAAGGATTTTACTAAAGAAATAGGTACTCCAAGTTTGTCCTTAGTGGAAATTGTCCGTCTTTGGGTAAATGATGTTGAAAGCGACGTTCATTTAAGAATAGGTGAGTTTAATTTAGTAGGTAATCAATGGCAAAAAGTATTAGCTAAAAAAGTAACAACTGATGATGAGGTTTTAACATTATCTACTATTAATATTGAAGATAATCCCGAATATACAAGCCCGCCCGGAGTGTTTAGAGAACGTGATAAAAGTAATACGGATGAGCAGGTTTTGGCAAATGAACAATCTTTGCTTTTGCGGCTTGATAACTTGGGAAATGGTGATAATAGAGAAATTGTAAAATACTTAACAAGAAAATTGGATGTGTTTTATTATAAAGAAATGAAAATGTTTGTACATGGCGATTTAAATGACGGACCAGGTTCAATTTCGTACTATGTTGATGAAAATAATTATTTGGGAGAATTATATTTTAGATTCGGTTCCGATTCTACCAATTTTTATGAATACAGACAACCGATTAAAGCCGATTGGAATGAAATAAAAATTATATTTTCGGAATTAACAAGTATTAAACAGGGAAGGGATTCTGTCAATGTTCTTACTAAAAAACCTGTTGTAGGTAAACCGGGGCATTATTACGGGGTTAAAGGAAATCCTACATTAACGCAAATCTCGTATTTTTCTATAGGAATTTTAAATCCTAAAGATAAAGCTGACCGAAATTATGATGCTAGTGGTGATTTATGGGTTAACGAACTTAGAGTTTTGGGTGCAGATGATACACCCGGCTGGGCTTATAGCGGTGCTTCTATACTTAAACTTGCGGATATATTAACGGTCAACCTTAATGTTAGTCAAACTGATCCTAATTTTCATAAACTTTCCGATAGATTCGGATCGCGTATTGATAGGCGAGCCTGGGGGGTTGCCGCCGATTTGGATGTTATGAAAATACTTCCAATAAGTTTACCCGGAAGTACATTACGTCTTAATTATTCAAGAACTGAAAGTGTCAGCAATCCGGTTTATTTACCCGGTACCGATATTAAAGTTGATGAAGCTGTAACTCAAGAAGAAAGTAAATTACTTGATGAAACAAATGATCCCGAGTATGCAAAAACTGAGGCAAATAGAATAAAAACAGAATCGCAGACAATTAGTGTTTCCGATACATGGTCACTATCTAATATAAAAATTAAATTGCCTACCGAAGTGTGGTATATTAGGGATACATTTAATGCTTTAAGTTTTGGTTTTAATTTTAATAAAACATTTTCCAGAAATCCACAAACAATGGTAAGTAAAGCTTGGGTGTGGAGTGCCAATGCAAAACATTCGGTAAATTTAAGCAGCGACTATTTCTTTTATCCGGTAAAATTTCCTTTGATTGGTGATGTTTTGGAATTATTCCCCGATTACAGGAATGTTAAAATTTATTTTACACCGCAGTCTTTTTCAAGTTCTTTTTCTGCAAACAGAAGATATACTTTTACGCAATCACGGGCTACAACAACAGCCCCAAGTATTTCACGCGATTTTAACTCGTCACGTGATTTATCGTTTGCGTGGAAAATGTCGGAAGGTGGATTTTTAAATTTAACGCTAAATTATGGTATTAACATTACTTCAACTTATGCCCATCTGTTAACTAATGAATTTGGAATTGATAGAAGAGAAAAGGATATCTGGCGCGATATTTTTTCGAGCGGTTCGATTTTTGGAAAAGATTTAAGTTATACTCAGTCTTTTGATTTACGTTCAAGCCCAAAATTACCGACACTTTGGAATTTGAATAAATATTTTACAATTACTGCCGGTTACAATGTTGGTTACAACTGGGCAAATAATATTTCGCAGGCAACTTTAGGTAAAAGTGCCGGATTTACAAATAAAATATCTACCGGTGTTACTTTAAGGTGGAAATCGTTGTGGGAGCCGTTATTTAAAAGCGAAACTAATAACGATAATACCCGGCAAAATACACCAACAACACAAACAAGAGGTCGAGGAAAAACTCGTAATATTGATGAAGAAATTCCCAAAAATAATATTGGTGAAATTCCCGTTTCCGATTCTTTAGCAGTTGCAACTGATTCTTTGAATGTAAAACCCAAAGAAAGCAGTATAAATAAAGCTTTGGTTTTCTTAAAATCATTTGTTAAAACTTTATTTATAGATTATGAACAGTTTACTTTTCAGTTTAATCAAACAAATAGTCAAGCAGGTAACGGAATTGCCGGTGACGGTACAGGTTTTAATAATTTTTGGGGAATTAAGCAGCGTACAAATCAAGGTCCTTCGCGTATATTTATGTTGGGGTTATCAGGTGATATTGGGCCGCGTGCATTAGGCGGCAATTTGACTGATAATTATAGTCAAAGCAATACAATTGATCTTAAAACTTCACGTCCTTTGTGGGAAGGTGCTACAATTGATATTGACTGGAAAGTAGCATGGAAAGTAAACAAAACCACTACGTTAGGATATGATGAAGAAACAGGACAGCTTTCTGTTACTAACGTTAATTCAACCGGAACTATTGAAAGATCATTTTTCAGTATGCCTCCTTCGCTTTTTTTAAGTGTGTTTAAAAGCGGAATTAAACGTGTTAATGAACTGTATAATCCAAATTCACTAAATCCAAACCAAGATTTATCGGATGCTTTTTTACAAGGTTTTGAAAGTTTTTCATTAGTTGGTCAAGCTCCGTTTTTAAGTAAAGTATTAAAATATCTACCACGTCCTAATTGGCGGTTAAATTGGTCGGGGCTTGAAAAAATATCTATATTTAAAAGTATGACTAAACGTGTTTCCTTATCACATGCTTATACATCATCATACTCCGAAGGCTGGAAGTTAAATCAGGAAGGTACCAGCGAAATTCAATCACAGCGTATCAACTATGGTTTCCAGCCGCTGCTTGGTCTAACAATGACATTTAATTCGCTTTGGAACGGTGATTTAACCGGTGCTGTAAAGTACTCTACTAAAACAGCTTACGATTTAGGAATGACAACAAAAAATATAACGGAAACTTTTTCGCGTGATATTAATATAACAGCTAGTTATAAAAAAAGCGGTTTCGAAATTCCGTTGTTTGGTATTTCGTTAAAAAATGATATTGAAGTTTCGTTTTCATATACAACCGGTAAAAACTCTTCTATAAAATACGATATGAACGCATTTACGGAGGAAGGAACACCGTTGGATGGAACAACAAGAACTACAATGGAACCACGCTTAAAATATGTAATGAGTTCTAAAGTTACTCTTTCATTATTCTACACGCGTACTACTGTAGAACCTGAAGGAGCCTCAAAAGTTTCGGGAACTACTACTAATATTGCCGGACTTGACATTCATATTGCAATACAGTAAAAAATAAATAGAATTTAATAACCCTAACCTAAAGTTTAGTAAACCGGTATTTATGTTGGGGTTTGAAAAAAACATAAAGGCTTAAGCCCTGACCTATTATTTCAAAAAAATAATTCATCAAAAAGAAGCGGCTAAAAATGACGGTAAATTTACTATAATACATACTATAAAAAAATAGTAATTAATTTAATGCTTCCAAAAAAATATAGGCAAGCTATGAAAAAGAAAAAAATATTATGGGTAGATGACGAAATTGAACTTCTAAAATCGCATATCATATTTTTAACAGAAAAAGGTTTTGATGTTATAACCGTTACAAATGGTGAAGATGCTATTACCGAAGTTAAAGAAGAAAATTATGATTTAATCTTTTTGGATGAAATGATGCCGGGTCTTGGCGGACTTGAAACATTAGCGGAAATTAAAGAAATAAACCCCAATATTCCTGTTGTTATGGTTACAAAAAGCGAAGAAGAATCTTTGATGAATGAGGCAATTGGAAGTAAAATTTCCGATTACCTTATTAAACCTGTTGTTCCTTCGCAAGTTTTATTGGTGTGTAAAAAGTTTTTAGAGGCCAAACAAATTACCGGTGAATATGCCGCTAAAGATTATTTGTTAAACTTTAATCAGATTTCACAAAAATTGTTAATGTCTCCAAATTATTCCGATTGGATTGATATATACCTTAAATTGGTAAATTGGGAACTTGAACTTGACACACATAGAGATATTGATTTACGGCAAACATTATTAGATCAAAAACGCGAATGTAATCAAGAATTTTGCAAATACGTTGAAAATAATTATATTGACTGGGTTAACGACCCGGACGATAATACTCCAACTTTATCACATCAAATAGTTGACAAATATGTTTTAAAACATCTTAAAGATGCAAAAGGCCCTGTTTTCTTTTTTGTTTTGGACTGTATGCGGTTAGACCAATGGATGTTAATTGAACAGCATTTGTTAAGTTATTTTAATATATCTAAAGATTTTTATTATTCAATTTTACCTACTGCAACATCTTATTCACGAAATTCTTTATTTAGCGGGTTATTTCCTATAGATATAGAAAAGCATTATCCTGAATTATGGCAGGGGAATCAAGATGATGAAAGAAGTCAAAACAAATACGAAAAAGATTTGCTTCAAATGCTTTTAAATAGAAGAAGAATCACTTTAAAAAATGATTTAAAATATCTAAAGATAATAGATCCTGAAGTTGGACGTTCTTTTGAACAAAATATTGTTTCGCATAACAAAACACATTTTATGGCAGTTGTTGTAAATTTTTTAGATATGGTTGCTCACGGCAGGTCGGATTCCGATCTGTTAAAAGAAATTGCGCCTGATGAATCGGCGTATAGATCGCTGACTGAAAGTTGGTTCAAACATTCCTCTTTGTTGGGTACATTTAAAGCAATTGCAAATATGAAAAATGCTAAAGTGATAATAACTACCGATCATGGCAGCATACGATGTATGCGCGGCGCAAAAGTATTAGGGGATAAAGAAGCTTCCACTAATTTACGATTTAAATTTGGGCGTAATTTAAAGGTTGACGATAAAAACGCTGTTTTTGTTAAATCTCCTTCGGATTACAAATTGCCAAAACGCGGGATGACTGTTAATTACATTATTGCAAAAGAAGATTATTATTTTGTTTACCCTACTGATTATCACAAATATTTAACTTATTATAAAGATACTTTTCAACATGGCGGTATTTCGCTGGAAGAAATGATTTTACCGGTTATAACTATGGAAAGTAAGGCTTAATGGAATTAATTTTAGAAAAAATTGTTAATTCTGTAAAAGATACTGAAAAAATTGCAATTGAGTTTTCAAAATATCCGCAAAATGGAGATGTTGTTGCATTAATTGGAAATTTAGGTGCAGGAAAAACTCTTTTTATAAAAGCCTTTTGTAAAAAATTTGAAATTGATGATGTTGTCAGCCCTTCTTTTGCAATTGTAAACGAATACAACGTTAAAAGAAAAATATTTCATTTCGATTTTTACAGATTAAAGAACTCGCAGGAGCTTTTGGATATTGGTTATTATGATTATCTGAATGATGAGGATGCTGTTATTTTTATTGAATGGGCTGATATGTTTACTGAAATTTTACCTAAAAAAAGATATTCAATTAACATTAAAATTATTGACGAAAATAAAAGAAAAATAAGTATTTATAAATTATGAATAAACCTATTTTGGCAATTGGTACTGCGGGTAAAGTTTGCAGTGTGGCTTTACTTATTAATGAGACTGATTTTTTTGTGTATAATATCAATAAAAATCAGGTTCACTCCGAAAAACTTATTAATATGGTGGATACCGTGTTAAAAGACGCAAAAACCGAATTAAATGAACTGGAAGCTATTGCTGTTTCTATAGGGCCGGGTTCATTTACAGGTTTGCGGATTGGGTTAAGTGCTGCAAAAGGTATGGCCTTAGGTAATAATTTACCCATTATTCCTGTTAGTGAATTTGATGCGGCAGCATTTCAAGTTTTACCCTATATTAAAGAAGGTGATAGATTTAATATTGCAATAAAAGTGAATAGGGATGAAATTTATTTTGCAAAATATCAAAAGGAACAAAACAATTTTGTTGAAATATCGAACATTAAAATTATAAATATGTTTGAGTTAAAGGATAATTTATTTCAAAATGAACTACTATTTGGAAATGTAGATTATCCTGATATAGTTAATATCAATGGTGTTTCGGCCGAAAATATTGCCAAATGGGCTTCTTTATTTGGAAAAGATTTATTAACTTTAAATTATGATTATTTAGAACCAAATTACATAAAAAATTTTACTGCAAGGTGATAGTATGAAAAGTCTTATTTTGTTTTTAATTTTTATAACATATATTGGAATTAATGCTCAAAAAGCAGGTCCAAAAATTGTATCTGCCGAAATGGATTACAAATTTGGGGATATAAAGGAGGGTGAAATTGTTTCGCATAATTTTAAGATTTTTAATAAGGGTGATGAATTATTAAAAATTACCGAAGTTAAAGCTTCTTGCGGCTGTACTGCCGTTAATCCCGAAAAAAATGAATTGGAGCCAAATGAATCGACTTCAATAAAGGTTGATTTTAATTCAACCGGCAGGAGTGGTATTCAATCTAAAACAGTTTATATTTCTTCAAATGATCCTCAAAATCCTCAAATACGACTAACTTTTTCTGCAAATATTATTCAAGATAAAAAAGAAACTAAAGAATCGGTTGAAAGACCAATATTAAAACTTGGAACTACGCAGCATAATTTTGGAAATATTAAAGAAGGTGATGTTGTTGAATTCAGTATCCCTTTTCAAAATTCAGGGAAGCAGGCTTTGATTATAAGTGAAATTCAAGAATCGTGCAGTTGTACTGTAACAGAATTAAGCAGTAAAACTATTTTACCGGGTAAATACGGTACATTAAAAATTAAATTTGATAGCAAAGACAGAACAGGCAAGGTATCGCGTACGGTAACTGTCATTTCAAACGATACGCTTAATCCTAAACAAACAATTACATTATTTGTTAACATAGCAAAGAAGGACTAATATGGGATGGTTTACTAGATCAACTCAAAATATTTCTTCGGAAAGTATAAAAAGCGATATCCCTGACGGACAGTGGATTAAGTGTGAAGATTGTGGAGACACAATTCATAAAAAGCAGTTTGAATCCAATTTATCGGTCTGCCCAAAATGTAATTATCATTTTCGAATTAACAGCGGTGAATATCTTAAGCTGTTAATTGATTCCGGTACGTTTAAGGAATTAGATAAAAAAATGAAATCTGCAGATCCGCTTGATTTTATAGACACAAAAAAATATGACACAAGAATAAAAGATACAATTAAAAAAACCGGACTGAACGATGCAATTATTACAGGAACCGGTAAAATTAATGGAAAATGTGTTGCGTTTGGCTGTATGGATTTTAGATTTATAGGCGGCAGTATGGGTTCTGTTGTTGGAGAAAAGATTGCGCGTTTAATTTTAAAAGCAATTGAGAAAAAATTAGCGGTCATTATTATTTCTCAAAGTGGCGGGGCTCGTATGATGGAAGGTGCATATTCTTTAATGCAGATGGCCAAAACAAGTGTTCGTTTGGGTCAGTTAGCCGATATGGGCTTGCCTTATATATCCGTCTTAACAGACCCTACAACGGGTGGTACTACTGCTTCTTTTGCTATGCTGGGAGATGTGAACATTGCCGAGCCAAAGGCATTAATTGGCTTTGCCGGTCCCCGAGTAATTAAACAGACTATTGGTAAAGATTTGCCTGAAGGTTTCCAAAAATCGGAATTTTTACTTGAGCATGGTTTTGTTGATATTATTTCTAACCGAAAAGATTTAAAAAATACTTTAAGTAATATCTTAGATTATCTAAATAGATAATCTAAGATATTTGGTTTAATTACATGTCTTTTTCAATTTTAAAAATTGGTTTAACATCAATAGGAAGCGAAGATAAATTTTGGCGTAATACTTTCATTGATGGAGTTTCAACAGCATATTTATTTACTAAATCCAACGATGCTTTGTAATCGCCTTTAGCTTGAATTATTAATATTGTTTCAGCCAGATCTTTAACAGCGGGATAAATTTTATCAAAGTTTACTTTTACTTTTTGTGTTTTTTCGTTGTATTCAAAACCACCTTTTTCTAAAATGTAATTATATATAATTGCATTGCCTGAACCATGTGCTTCTGAAATACCAAAACGAACTGAACGAAAAATACCGGCTAAAAATGTAACCCAAACTTCTTTATCAAATCCTTTTGGATAAACACCTTTTTCAATCATTAAAATGTTATTAAACATACCAAGAACGTCGGCTTTGCATTCTTCAATTTTAGAATATGTTTCTTTAAGCTCTTTTTTAACTTCTGTTTGTTTTCCGTTAACAGTTATCATGCCGGGTCCTACACCGTGCGAAATTTCGTGCATTAATGTATGATTAAAAAATCCGTCAAATGTAACATATTTTAATTCTTCCGGTTCCAAAACAATTTCCGCAATTGGAATTAATAGCTTATCGAATTTTGCCTGGTGCATATTTTTAAGCATTACTTTTTTAGAGCCTTTGGCTTGGCGTACTCTTTCGTCATTTGGCAAATTAAATGCAAGTGTTTGAACACCCGATTTATTATCGCCGGCACCAAATACTGCCTGAACAACGTAAACAGGGGATTCCGCACCACGTTTATATCCCTTGTATTCTTTTGCAAGCGGAAGGTTTTCTTCTATTGCCGGCAGATATTTTTCAAAAATAGATAACTTTTCTGTTTCTATGGGATCTACTATTGTTAAAAAGCTTTCAAATGAGGCTTTATAATTAAACATTTCATCCTCATAAACTTCATAAGGGCCAATAACAACTTCAATAACATGATTTTTTAGGTCCATCCATGCAACATCACTTTCGTAATAATCGTTGGTTAAAAATGCTTTTGCGCGTGTTAATAGATAATTCTTTAAAGTTTTATTTTCAGCATAAGTTGCGGCTTCTTCAAGTAATTTTGCAGCTTTTTCCAATTGTGTTTTATATGCAACATTATAAGGTACTGCAACAAGATTATTGTTTTCGCGTTTTATTATTGTAAATTCCGAAGTTAATTCTTTTGCATTTTCAGGATGAGCTGTTACCCACTTTTCAAATTCTTCTTTTGTCATATCTGCAGGATAAAAATTTGCTCCAAGCGGTTTTTTTTCTGTACCGTAAAATGGGGTGTTGTGATCTAATCTATCGAATGGACCAAACATAATTTCAAAATATTTTAATTTAAGCTTATCAACCGGATTAGATGATGCCTCAAGTTCTTTTTTAATTTCAAAATTTTTGCTGTAAACTTGTTCTAAAAATATTTCATCAATAATTTTAGATGCTTCGTAAAGTTTTTTTACAATTATTTTTTGATTATCATCTAAAATTGATTCGTCATATTTGACTTCAACTTCAACAAATTGAGATATTTTTTTCTGCATCTTTTCTTGTTCGCTATTTTGTGGTGATTCGTTTTTTTTGCAGTTTGTAAATATAAATAACATTGTTACGGCTGCAAGTAGTATGCTTGTTTTTACTTTCATAATTAGTCCTTTTATTATGTTTTTTATAAGTTTAAAAATAGTTAATATATGGTTAATTTCAATGTAATTTAGTACACATTTTTAATTTGGTGTTTTAATTTCTATACAGTTTGTTTAAAAAAAGCTCGTTTTATGCTTAAAAACGCTATATTTGTGCTGGTACAATAATTGATTATTTACATGTAAAGATATTTAAAAGGTGATAAGATGAAAAAGATGATGTTTTTATTAAGTTTAAGTTTTATGTTTGTATTTTTTAATACAGCTAAAGCTGATTTGTCTTTTAGTGTGAACTTTGGTTACTTTTACAATACATTAAGCCCATATGGCTCGTGGCTTGAAATAGAAAACGGTGTTTATGTCTGGAAACCGGATAGAATTATAAATACATGGCAGCCATATTCCGATGGAAGATGGGTATGGACAAATGATGGCTGGTATTGGGATAGCTACGAACAATTTGGTGATGTAACATACCATTACGGCAGATGGTTTTTTGACGATTATTACGGCTGGGTATGGTACCCCGGTTACGAATGGGCTCCTGCTTGGGTTGAATGGCGATATGATGATGATTATATTGGCTGGGCTCCATTACCTCCTTACGCTATGTTTAATGCCGAAAGAGGAATAGTATTTTCTATGAGCTGGAATGCCCCGCTTAACTATTGGTATTTTATTAGATATAAACATTTTTGTAACGATAATATGTTTGGATATGGAGTATCGCATAATTACAAAAAATTATTATTCCGTCATACCAAAACACGCAATAATTATAACTATACAAAAAACAGAGTAGTAAATAACGGCTTAAACAGAGATTTTATTGAAAGCAGAGGCGGTAATAGAATTACCGAAAGAAATATTGTTGATGTTGATAGATTTGAAGGAAAAGTAAATAATAATGAAGTAAGACGTTTTATTCCAAAAGATGAAGAGCTTAAACGTTACAACGGCGTAACAAAATATGAAGCAAAAAACTCTATTGGAAGAACATCATTAAAACTAGACAGAGTTATTGATGAAAACTATTCTATTGATAAAAACGTAATTAATAATAAAAATGTTACAACCGATAGAAAAACAATAATTAATAAAAATGAAACTAAAGATGTTGGTGTTATTAAAAATAGAGAAAAAATATATATTAGGTCGGAAAACAGAAATGATGGAATTGTAAATAAAAGAGAAAATACAAGTTCCGGAAATAACACGTCCTTTGAAAATAGAAAAAATGTTGAACAAAGTCAAAAACGTGAAGTTACTACTGAACGAAAAGAAAATAAAACCAAAGAGACTAGCAATAATTCGCGAAACAATGAACCAAAAACACGCGAAACTAAATCTGATGTTAAAAACGATCAAAATACTAGCCGAAACAATAACAATTCTACTAGAAAAACCAGATAATTTAAAACGAAAAAAGCTCATATCAAATTAATGATTGAGCTTTATCTTTTACTAAACTTTGCGGAACAAATATTATATCTTGTTATCTCTAACTAAATTAGCTAATTCAGCAGTGCCATTTTTAGCAATAGTTCTTAAAGCACGTGTTGTTAATTTTACTGCAACAAAACGGCCTAATTCTTTAACCCAAATTCTCTTTTTTTGAAGGTTTGGTAAAAACCTGCGTTTTGTTTTATTGTTTGCATGTGAAATGCTATGACCGCTTTTTGGTTTTACACCTGTAATTTGACATGTACGGGACATTTCTTCTCCAATTCTAAATATAATAGAACACTAAGTTACAAAAAAAAATATTAAAGTGAAAGGAAAAAATAAAAAATAAAAGCGGTTTAACCGCTTTTATTTAGAATAACCTAATTTTTGGAAGAATTAATCTAAACTCTTTTCTTAAGTTCTTTATCTAACCAGAATAAACCATTTTTGCTTTCGCCAATCATTTTGAATTTTTCAATAATTTTTATTACTGAAGCTACTTCTTCAACTTGTTCCTTAACAAAATAATTCAAAAATAAATTAGTTGCATAGTCTTTTTCTTCAATTGCTAAACCAACCAAATTATTGATACCGTTAGTTATTTTGTATTCATGTTCCAATGCGGCTTCAAATACCTGCTGCGGATCTGTCCAATCTGCTTTTGGGGCTTCCATTGCAGCTAATTTAACTTTTCCGCCAATTTCATTTAAATAGCTGAAAAATTTCATTCCGTGTTCATATTCTTCTACAGATTGCAATTTCATCCAATGAGCAAATCCTTCAAATGGAGTTGTTTCCAAATAGGCTGTCATTGATAAATATAAGTATGATGAAAATAATTCGTCATTCAACTGTTTGTTCAAAGCATCTTCAATCTTTGCTGATAACATTTTAACCTCGTATTTTGTGAAAAAATAATTATTACTTTTAGAAACTTATCTAATTAATTTGTTTAATTCAATATTTTAACAATTAAGGTTGTAAAAAGGTTCATAGGTATGGAAAAATACTTTTATAATTTTTGTAAGAAAAAATCTTAAATAGCAAAAATAGTTCTAATTATGCGATAGATTTATATATTTGAAATGGTTAATTATTGTGTTGATAATAATTGCCTTAATTTTCCATATTTGGGATATGTTTATTCAATTCAGCGTATATTTTTATTATATAACAAAAACTTAATTTGTATCTGTTTTGTTTAAAATAAAAAAATATTACCTTTAAATATATTTTTATTTTTTTAATACAATTATTAACTAAAAGATTGGAAAAGTTATGAAATACATCCTAAAAATTTTATTTGGTTTTTTTATTGTTTTTAATGTTTCAGTTAACGGGAAAAATGATGAAGTCAAAATTTTCAAAATAAAAGTATTTAATGATATTAATAAAAATTATATTTTGGATAAGGACGAAATTGGTATTGAGGGGATAAAAGTTTCAAACCAGTATTCGATTGTTAAAACTGATAAAAACGGAGATTGCGAGCTGCCGGAAACAAACAATACTATTATTTATGTTGTTAAACCGGCCCAATATCAAACTCCGCTAAATGAATTTAATATTCCTATATTTTATTATTCTTCTTATTCCGATAACCAAGGATTGATTTTGCCAAAAGGGGATAATGAGGATGAATTATACTTCCCTTTGTATAACGATAAAAGTGTTACAGAGTTTGATGCCTTAATACTTGGAGATCCTCAATCAAGAAACCTTGAGGAGGTTGGTTATATGCGTGACGATTTTGTCAAAAATCAATTAAATACCAATTACAAGTTAGCTATATTACTTGGCGACATATCATACGATAATAAAGAAATGTATAAACCAACAAATGAAGTATTAGGTAAAATGAATATCCCGTTATATTTTGTTCCCGGCAATCATGATATGGATTATAGTGCTGAAACCGATGAATTATCAATGGAAACGTATAGAAAAAATTACGGTCCGGAGTATTATTCTTTTGAATATGGAAATGTTCATTATATAATTTTAGACGATATTGTTTGGCGTGGTTTTATTGGCGACAAAGTTAAGAAAAAAGATTACGTAGGCGGGATAAGTAAAAATCAACTTGAATGGCTTAAAAAAGATTTGGAATTGACAGATGATAATAAATTAGTTGTTATCAGCATGCATATTCCAATAAATAGTGTGGGAGGCGATTATGAAGCTAATAAAGTATTAAATAAGGATGAGTTTTTTGAAGTACTTAAAAATAGAGAAAATATTCTTTTATTGGCAGGTCATACACATACACAAGAACATAATTTTTATGATAAAAACGATGGTTGGAACGGTAAAAAACCTTTACATCAAATAATTTGTTCCACAATTTGCGGTTCATGGTGGAGTGGTACAAAAGATTATAGAGGAATTCCGCATGCTACTCAAATGGATGGCACTCCAAGAGGGTATAATGTTTTGAGTTTTTCGGATAATAGTTATAAGCAAAAATTTTACACAGTTTCAGGTAATACAAATTATCAATTTCGTATATCTTCACCAAATGGAGTACTTGATAGTGCTGCTTGTGATACAACTTTTGTGACCGTTAATGTTTTTAATGGAAATAAAAATACAAAGGTAACTGCCATTATTGATGATAAAATTGAATTACATTTGACAAATGAATTAACAGGAGATCCTGTAATTACTAAAATGATTAAAGAAAATCCCATATTATATAAAAATTGGATGCGTGCAGAAACCACTTCTCATATTTGGCGTACAAATATTCCAAAAAATTTATCTTCCGGTTTGCATAAAATAGAAGCTGCAGCAGCTGACGAAAATGGAAATGTTTACACGGATTATATTCTTTTTGAAATAAAATAAACTTTTGGATGGGGCAATGAAAGTAAATTATGATAAAGTTTCGGAAATTTATGATAACAGGTATAAAGAAAGTAAACTGCTTGGTGTTGAAAAAACATTAACCGAAATAATAAATACAAATAATGTCAAATCAATTTTGGAAGTTGGCTGCGGAACGGGTTATTGGCTCAAAAAATTTACGGGTCTTGATTTTTTAGCAGGAGTTGATTTTTCGCGCGGAATGTTAAAAAGAGAAAAAAAAGATCCTAAAATAAATTATATTTGTGCTGATGCAAATAATCTTCCATTATTAAAAGAAAAATTTGATCTTATTTATTGTATTAATGCTATTCATCATTTTAACAAACCGTTGCAATTTATTAATGAAACTTATCATTTATTAAAAAAAGGGGGCCGGTTATGTATTTTTGGAGCAAATCCATCCGAATCGGCAAACGAATGGTACATATTTGATTATTTTAGGGGTACATTTGAAAATGACAAAAAGAGATTTCCAGAAACAAATAAACTTAAATCAAAAATATTAGAATCCGGTTTTAGTAATTTGGAATATAAAATTGTGGATATTGTTGATAGGTGTAAAACTAATTACCAAATCTTCGACGATTTATTTTTGGTAAAAGATGCAACAAGCGAATTATATTTGATTAGTCAAAATGAATATGACGAGGGAATAAAAAGGATGAAAGCACAAATTGAAGATAATAAAAATTTTGGTAAAGATACTAAGTTTAGAACTTTACTGCATTTTTATTTAATTTGCGGAGTAAAATAAATTATGCACGATCACAATCACCACCATAATAATAATGAACAATTTAATTATTCAAAAGCCTTTGGTATTGGAATAAGTTTAAATGTGTTATATGTGGTGATTGAATTTTGGTATGGATTTATAATAAATTCTATGGCCTTAATTTCTGATGCGGGGCATAATTTAAGTGATGTTTTAGGTTTGGTTATTGCTTGGGGGGCGGTATATATTGCAAAAAGCAGCTCGAATTCCAAACGGACGTACGGCTTAAAAAAAAGCACCATTTTTGCCGCTTTAGTAAATTCTATTATCCTTTTATTTGCTTTGGGTGCAATTACTTACGAGTCTATTCTTCGGTTATCCGCTCCAAAAATTATTTACGGCAATACAATGATTGTTGTTGCTTCAATTGGTGTAGTTATCAATTTTGTTACTGCCTTGTTATTTGTCAGCGGAAAAAAAAACGATTTAAATATAAAATCTTCTTTTTTGCATATGATTGCCGATGCGGGTGTTTCGTTTGGGGTTGTAGTTGCAGCAATTATTATTAACATAACAAATTGGTACATTTTAGATCCAATTATTAGTTTAGTTATTGTTGTTTTAATAGCTTTTGGAACATTTAATTTATTAAAGGATTCATTTAATTTACTGATGGATTCTGTTCCGGTAGGAGTTGATTTGGATGGTTTAAAAGAGTTAATTTTATCTAATACTAATGTTACTGCCGTACACGATTTACACGTTTGGGCATTAAGTACAACCGAAAATGCACTAACTGTTCATGTTGTTGTAAAAGACAAAATTGATACTAATTTGATGATTGAAAAAATATTTAAAGATATTAACAATCATTATGGAATAGCTCATTCCACTATACAAATAGAAATGTTAACTGAAAGTTTTGATTGTAACTTAAAAAACAAATGTTAGTTGTTTAGATTGGCAAATCGAATGAAAATGTTGTTCCTTTATCTTTTTCACTCTCAACTCTAACAATTCCTTTATGCTCTTCAATTATTCTTTTAACAATCCACAATCCTAAACCGCTTGAGTTTTCATCACCCGTAGGTTTTGCTGAAAGAATTGCTCCTTTTTGGAATACTTTTTCCATGTCTTCTTTTATTAATCCCTGCCCCTGATCCCGAATTGCAAGACGCAAAAATTTATCTAATTTTTGTATCTCAATAAAAATAGTCTTGTCAGAAGCAGAAAATTTTATCGCATTGTCAATTAAGTTTTCAATAACATTTTCTATTTTATCGGGGTCAAGTGATATTGCGGGCAAATTTTCCGGAATATTTAAAAATACGCTGATGTTTTTCTTTCTGGCTTTATAAATGTTTCGGATATATACTCTTTTTAATAGGTCTTGTAGGTTTCCGGTTTTTGGTTCAATGTCAAAGCTAATTTCCTTTTCTATTACAACTCGGCAAATTTCGTTTGTTATATGAATAATTCGTTTTGATAAGGCAAATAAAGTATCGTGTATTTCTTTCTGTTCGTTTATTGATAAATCATATGAGTTTAACAATTCGATTAGATTTTGAATTGTACCTGCAGGATTTTTTAAATCATGCACATAAATTGAAAAAAAATCTTCCTTTTTTTTCTGCAGCTCTTCCAACTTTTTTTGTTTTTTACTTAAATTATCAATTTCTGATTCAAGACTCAAATTTATTTCAACAAGATCATCCGAATGAAACTTTAATTCTTTGATAGTTTTTTGTAAGTCATTTATTTGCTGTTTATAATTTTCAATCTGATCGATAAAAACTTTATTAACAGAATCAGTATTTCCCAAATTTTTTGGCAAGTCATTTTTAACAATAACTTTCTGTTTTTTGTTATTTAATAAATAAATAACTCCGCTAAACAAAATAAAAGCAAACAATAGGTAATAATATAGGCTCATAACTGTACAATATTTTTGTAACATTTTGTGCTAATATATACAGATTTTTTTAATAATAAACTATAAAAAAAATAATATTATATCTAAATTCTTTACTAAATCAAATAAAGTTGAAATTGCTGCCTTTTTTAGTCAAAAAGATGAAATTAAAAATAATAAAATGTTAAACTCTGTCTTTATAGCTTTTATATTCACTACTTTTTTTTTTATTTTGAAATTTATTTAATAATAATATGGTAAGATATAGATATGACATACTTAATTGGAATGGATGGCGGGGGAACAAAAACTAAATGTGTTGTTACTGATGAAAATTTAAATCTGTTATTTGAAGACAAAGGAAATGCATCTAATTTTTTAATTCAGGGTGTTCCAAAAGTTTCCCAAATGGTAGTTGGTCTTATTAAAAAATTAATAAGTGAATTAAAAATTAAAGATACAGAAATTGGCGGATTTGTTATAGGTACTACCGGTGCCGGAAGAAGAATTGACGCAGAAACTTTGGAAAGTGGAATATTGGAAGCTTTACGATTCGAAAATATTAATATCAAAAAAATTAGAGTTGAAAGTGATGCCCGTGTTGCATTAGAGGGTGCTTTTGCAGGTAAACCCGGGAGTATTTTAATAGCAGGTACCGGTTCAATAATGTTTGGTAAAGATAAATTTGAAGAAATATTTCGTGTTGGCGGTTTTGGACGTTTTATTGGAGATGAAGGAAGCGGTTATTCTATTGGCAAAAGAGGTTTAATTACACTTTCAAAGTATTTTGATGGAAGAGGGAATTACAGCTTATTAAAAGAATTAGTTTCGGAAAATTTTGCTATTAATGATACTGCCGATTTAATAACGGAAATTTATAAAAATAATTTTGATATTGCTTCTATTGCTCCTTTGGTTATTGAATCTGCTGAAAAAGGTGATGAATTATGTAATAAAATATTGGATGATGAATCCGATGAGTTAATATTACATGTTATTAGCATGTATGAAAAGCTTAATGAGGATTTTATGAATTTAAGTTTAGTTGGAGGAATCATAACTACCGATAATTATTATGCCGGTATGTTTAAAAATAAAATTAATAAATTGGGTTATATTAAAATTGTTGAGCCTGTTTATGAACCTGCCATTGGTGCTGCGTTAATGGCTAAAAATTTAACAAAGTAAATATTTATTAAGTAATTAGGAAAAATAAGATGTCTTCTGAAAAAGTTGCGAAAAAACGAAGTCCATGGTGGTGGGTGCCTTCTTTGTATTATGCTGAAGGAATTCCATATGTAGTAGTTATGACTGTATCTGTGATTATGTATAAAAGATTAGGACTTTCTAATACCGATATAGCTCTTTATACAAGCTGGTTATATTTACCTTGGGTAATTAAACCATTGTGGAGTCCTATTGTTGATCTGTTAAAAACCAAACGCTTTTGGATTATTACTATGCAGCTAATTGTAGGAGCCGGATTAGCCGGGGTTGCGCTAACAATTCCTACCGGGCCATTTTTTCAATATACACTTGCGTTTTTTTGGTTAATTGCGTTTAGTTCGGCAACGCACGATATTGCCGCCGACGGGTTTTATATGTTGGGGCTTAAAGACGATGAACAGGCTTTTTTTGTGGGAATAAGAAGTACATTTTATAGATTTGCAATGATTACAGGTCAAGGTTTATTAATTATTTTGGCCGGTTATTTTGAAGTGTCAACAGGTCTTCCTTCCGATACTATTACTGTATCTTCTAAACCTAAAACACAAATTGTTCAAAATATAAATATGGATTCTGTTTCAATTAAACCTGTTGATGGTGATTTACGGCTTATTGTTTCGCAAACCTCTGTTCAGGTAAGTGCTGTACGGATTCCGACTACAAAACTCGATTCAATTAAACAAAGAGTTTTAGACCATAATGTTGCCTGTGGCTTTTATTCAATTGAAAAAGTTAAAACTGAAGGTGAATTTGGCGTTTCTGTTTGGAGACAATATTTTGTTAATCCACTTGAACATTTTATTAAATCCAATTTTGGTGTAGCCGATAAAAAAGTTGTTATTAATAATACGGCCGGTAATGTTGGAATTGTTTATTTCCATCTTTCAAAAAAACCAACCAATAATGACGATATTGTTGTTAATTTTGGCAGAAGTAGCGGTGATAAAAGTATTGAATTGATTGAAGGAACACGTTTTGTGTTTAATCAAAAAAATTGGGATAAAACTGCATACGCTTTAATTCAGTTAGATCCTAAATTAACTTATCAAACCGAAGCTAGTTTTAAATTCAGTTCCGGTAATATTAAATTAGCATGGGTTATTACATTTTCGGTTTTATGCATTATGTTTTTACTGTTTTGCCTTTATCATAAATTTATTCTCCCAAAACCGGCTATTGATGTACCGGCTAAACGTACCGACTCGACTGTGCTGGGTGAATTTTTTAAAACATTTGCGCTATTTTTTAAGAAAAAACAAATGGGGCTGGCTCTTTTGTTTTTGTTAATTTATCGTTTGGGTGAATCACAAATTATTAAATTAGCATCTCCGTTTTTGCTTGATTCGCGCGAAGCGGGCGGGCTTGGTTTAACTACCGGTCATGTTGGTTTGATTTATGGTACTTTTGGAATTTTAGCCTTAACGTTTGGCGGGTTGCTTGGCGGTATTGTCGCTTCCAGAAAAGGTTTAAAATTTTGGATATGGCCTATGGCTTTAATAATGAATATACCTCATATTGCTTATGTATATTTATCGTATGCAATGCCGGACAACTTTTTTATTATTGCTCTTTGTGTTTCTATTGAACAGTTTGGTTATGGATTTGGTTTTACCGCCTACATGTTATATATGATCTATATTTCTGACGGTGAACATAAAACTGCCCATTATGCAATTACAACCGGATTTATGGCACTTGGTATGATGATACCGGGAATGTTAAGCGGCTGGCTGCAGGAGTTAATTGGATACCAGCATTTCTTTTTATGGGTATTACTGGCATCAATACCTTCAATTTTAATTGTCAAATGGATTAAAGTAAATCCGGAGTTTGGAAAGAAAAAATAATGTATAAAATTTATTTAAGCATTTTTTTATTAATTGTTATTATATCAGTTGTTGGATTTAGAAATAATATGGATTCAAATACAAATAAATTTAAATATCCCAAAGCCTTTAATTTAAATAAAGATGATGAAAAATGGATTGAGGATGTAATTGGCGATATGACGTTGGAAGAAAAATGTGCTCAATTAATTTTTCCCGATGCTAATAGTAATATGTTTGTTCGTGATACCAACGGACGCAGCAAGCTTGAGTATCTTGTAAAAGACTTAAAAGTTGGCGGTGTTGTATTTTTTGAAGGCGATATTTATAATCAGGCAGCATTTACAAATCATTTGCAGTTATTGGCGGATATTCCTCTTTTAATTGCTTCCGATTTTGAACGAGGACTAGGTATGCGTCTTGAAGATGCTGTTGAATATCCTTATAATATGGCCATTGCTGCAACCCGTGATACTAAACTTGCTTATCTTATGGGTAAATACACCGGCAGGGAAGGTCGTGCAATTGGGGTTCATCAAAATTATGCTCCTGTTGTTGATATTAATCACGATTATAGAAATCCCATTGTTAATATTAGGGCTTTTTCCGATAACACACAGCTTATATCGGAATTTGCCGATGCATTTATTAAGGGAATGCGTGATGGCAATATGTTAACTTGTGCAAAACATTTTCCCGGCCATGGCGCAACTTCGTTAGACAGCCATAAACAAATGCCAATAATTAATTTAACAAAAAAAGAATTTGAAAATGCGGATTTGATTCCTTTTGAAAATGCAATTAAAGATGGCGTATCCGGTATTATGGTCGGCCATTTGGAAGTGCCGGCTTACGAAAGAGAAGAAAAAATTCCTGCATCTGTTTCTAATTCTATAATTCAAAACCTGCTTATTAAAAAGCTAGGTTTTGATGGGTTGGTTATTAGTGATGCTATGAATATGCACGCTATTACTAAAAATTTTGATGTTAAAGAAGCCACAATTAAGTGTATTCAAGCCGGTACCGATATATTAATTTTTCCTGAAGATCCGGTAGAAGCAGTATTATCGTTAATTGAAGCAGTTAAAAATAACAAAATTGATATAAAAAGAATTGAAACCTCGGTTAGGAAAATTTTAGCGGCAAAAAAAATGTTAAAATTGGATGATGACAGATTTGTCAATTCGGCAAAAATTGAAAGTATTGTTTCTTCAATTGAAACAAGACGGTTGGCAGCTAAAATTGCTGAAAAATCTATAACCTTAGTAAAAGATGTTAATGGCTTAGTACCGGTAAATTTAACTAAATTTAATAAAATAGCTTGTATTACTTTACGAGATACAAAGGCTAAGTTGACTGAAAATAATAAAATGACTTTTGAAACTATTGTGGAAAAAGAACATAAAAAAGTTAAATTTGGCCGTCTTTCGCGAAAAAGCAGCGATAAAGACTATGAAGAAATGGTTAAACTTGCCAAAAATTCCGATTTAATTTTGTTGCCTACTTATGTTAATGTCCGTTCTTTTCAGGGTACAATTGATATTGATTCAAGACATTTGGATTTTATTAAAAAACTTACAGAATTAAAAAAACCTCTTGTGGTTATGAGTTTTGGAAATCCTTATATCTTAAATAAATTTAGTGATGTTCCAACTTATTTAACGGCTTATGGCGGTGTTTATTACTCTCAAAAAGCTATGTATGATGCTGTAATGGGTAATACTGAAATTAGCGGGCAGTTACCTATTTCAATACCTGAGACTGAATATGTTTTTGGCAATGGTATTAAACGTTATCCGTTACAATTAAAAACACCGGAAAATGGTGCCGATACTGCTTATAATTTTACTGAAATTGATTCGTTAATGCAGTGGGGTGTTAAAGACTCCGTTTTCCCGGGTGCCGTGTTAGTTGTAGGGCATAGGGGCAGGATAATTTACGAAAAAGCATTTGGTCGATTTACTTACGATAAAAAAAGTACTAAGGTTAACACTTCGTCAATGTTTGATATTGCATCCGTTAGTAAAGTGGTTAGTACAACAAGTGCCGCAATGATTCTTGTTGATTTAGGTAAACTAAATTTAGATGAAAAAGTAAGTTATTATATCCCCGATTTTGGAAATAACGGTAAAGAAAATATTACTGTTCGTAATTTATTATTGCATAACAGCGGCTTACCTGAGTTTGTTCCTTTTTACAAAAGATACAAAATTGCCGATGAAGTGTTCAAAGAACTTTATCAATTGCCGTTGAAGTTTTTACCCGGTTCTAAATATTTATACAGCGATTTGGGAATGATTACTTTGCAAAAGGTTATTGAAAAAATATCGGGCACGTCTTTGGATAAATTTGTACAAAAGAATGTTTTTGATGTGCTTGAGATGAAAAACACTATGTACAATCCTCCGGCAAAATTAAAAAATCAATGTGTGCCGACTGAAATGGATGACTATTGGCGCAATAAACTTATTCAGGGAACTGTTCATGATGAAAATGCAGCTTTGTTAAATGGAGTTGCCGGACATGCAGGAATATTTTCAACCGGGCATGATTTAGCAGTCTTTTTGCAAACTATGCTTAATAAAGGCAAATATTCAAATAAAACAGTATTTAATCCTTCAATTGTTTCCAGTTGGACAACTCAGCAGTTGGTTTCAAGTTCAAGGGGTTTAGGCTGGGATACAAAATCGGAAAAAGGTTCATCGTGCGGGAATAAGTTTTCTAAAAATTCATTTGGCCATACCGGTTTTACGGGAACTTCGGTTTGGGTTGATAAAGATAAGGAATTGTTTGTTGTTTTATTAACAAACAGAGTTTATCCTACACGTAATAACACAAAACATATTCGCTTTCGTCCTCTTATTCATAGCGCAATTGTTGATGCAATAGAATAAAAGCTTTTTAAAAAAGAAAAGGCTGTTTTAGTAGATTTACTATTACAGCCTTTTTTTGTGATTATTCCAAATCTTAAACTTTACAAAAAACCTAGAACGCAGATAACGCGGATTTAACAGATTTGCGCTCTATAATTTTTTATAATCTGTGGTTATCGGTCCAATCAGTGTCATCTATGTTCAATTTATTTTACATTAACCATTTTCTTCAAATCGTTAAATACCGGAATTTTACCTTTCCCCGTTACTTCCAATCTGTATAAATAAATACCGCTGCTGTATGTGCTTAAATCTATTGCGGTTTCATTATATCCTTTGTTCTTAACGTGAGTTCGGCAGTAAGTATAAATAAAATAAGGAGATAGGGAATTTAAAATTGGGAAATATTGTTAATACTCGTAAAAAGTGGTATTAACAATGGAAATAACCGAACTATATTGCAATATAGCTGATGTAACTCAATCATATTTGATAGAGATGCCGTCAAAATCAATTTGAAAAACAAAAAGAAATAGTAGATTATCGTTAAGTTAAATAATTACAATCCAAATATATTTTCAAATTTCCAGTTACAAGGATTTTTAGGATTATTATATAAAGCATGTTAGTGTGTATTTAAGGAAAGAATTCCCCAATTTAGTATCATATAACAGATTTATAGAATTAATGCCAACAGCCAATTTGCCTATGTTTTATTATCTACAAAAGTATAACGAAAACGAAAAAACAGGGTTCTATTTTATTGATTCTACAACATTAAAAGTATGCTATAATCACAGAATACATTCGCATAAAGTATTCAAAGAATTAGCCAAAAGAGGAAAAAGTTTAACGGGGTGGTTTTTTGGATTTAAGTTGCATTTAGTTTGTAATGATAAAGGGCAAATAATGTCATTTGAATTATTAAAAGGAGCAAAAAGCGACCCAAATATCGATATTGTGAAAATATTGTGCAAAGAATTACAAGGTTGGGGGTAAAGGCTACATTTCTAGCCCATTGTTTGAAACCCTAATCAATCAAGAGCTACATCTTATTACTAAAATTAAAAAGAATATGAAAAACAAATTAATGCAAATAAAAGACAAATTATTGCTTAGGAAGAGAAAAATAATCGAAAGCATTAATGACCAATTAAAAAATATTTTTGTTTTGGAACATTCAAGACATAGAAGCCATAAAAATTTTGTTGCTAATCTTTTGGCATGTTTACTGGCCTATAATTTTAAGGAAGTTAAACCTTCTGTTAAATTTAAAAACGGGCTTTTTCTAAGTGTTTTATTATAATTATTTCGCCGAACTCACGTTATAATAACAATAAAACTTAAGATAAAGAGTTTATATAATGATTACGAGAAATATTTGATGTCCTCCTGGGGGAGCGACTAATCAATAACGAACCTAATGGCTTGTTACTGTATTAAAGAAACATTGTTATTTGACTTAACGACTTATTTATTCCTATATTTCGGTAACATTTTATTTTGATGTTATACGTGAGTCACATAAGGTAATAAAAGCGGAAAAAAAAGGGGGGATAATCCCCCTTATAAAAATTAGTTATGATAACTTAAACATTATTGGAATAACAACAGTGCATTTTACTGGTTTTCCTTTTAGCATAGCCGGTTTAAATTTTACTTGTTTAATTGCATTCATTGCGGCTTCGTCGCAGCCACTACCAACGCTTTGTAAAATTTCGGTATCAATAATATTACCGGTTTCATCAATATAAACTTTTACTAAAACACGTCCTTGAATACCGGCTTTTTTAGCTAATTCAGGATAATGTATATACTTTACTAATTCATTCATTCCACCGATAAGTTCAGGCATTACTTCGGGGGATGCTGTATATTCTCCGCCTTTATTATCAATTTCGCTTGTTGTACGTAATTCGGTATTAACAATAGCCCAATTATCAGTTATTTTCCCTGCATCATCAAAAGTAATTTTAATATGCGATGTTACAAATGAATTAACATTTACATCACCAACTTTTGCGGGTTGATATTTTAAGCTGCTATAAACTTTTTTAAATTTGTCAATTTCTTTTAACAATTTTTTAGTCTCAAATCCGCTGCTACCGGAGTACATAAACCCTATTTGTTTACAACTTCCATCCTTCAATATATCTATCGAAATTTTAAAAACGTGCTTGCCGGCACCCAGCTTAGTATATAATTCATTTTCATTAAATTCGGCAGCGACTATTTTTAGAATTTCATTATCGTTTGTAATAATACTTGCTTTTTGATCAACCAAAGCAGGATTAATAAAAACATCCTCGTTTGAACATGCGTTTTTTTCGCAGCCTGCAAAAAAAACTATTATTAATAATACGGGTAAATACATAAATTTGGAACGCATGATACACCTCTTGTTAGTTTGTTTTTATAATTATTTCTTTATCAAAACTTGTTTTAACTTCTATAGCCGGAAAAGTATTTAATAACATTTCAATTTTTTTATTCTGTTCATTTACTTTATTAATTGTAAGGTTAATGTCTTGTTTAAATCGTATGTTTTCAGTAATTAATATGTATGAAAAAAGGATAATGATAATTGAAAAAGCAAAAGAGAATCCTAGCAATAAATTTCTGTTAGGTCTTTTATTTTCTTTTCCGGTAAGTTTAATTGAATTAAAAATTAGTTTATCCAAATTAGAAGGATAATCTTCTTTTGTTAATTGTATAATTTTTTTTGAATGAGTGCAGTTTTTATAATAATTTCGTAATTCTTCATTTTCTGAAAGAGCTTTAAACATTAATTTTTCATTTTCAAAAGCTAATTCGCCATCAATATATTTGTTTATAAAAACTTTTATTTGTTCGTTTTCCATTTTATTTGCCTTTATTCATTTATTTTTTTAGCAAGTATTTTAATTAATTTTTGACGAGCTTTAAATAAACGTCCTTTAACTAATTCTTCATCAATATTTAATAATAAAGCAATTTCTTTATAACTTAATTCGCCATATTCTTTTAATAAAAATATTTCTTTTTGTTCAATTGGAATATGTTCCAATGACATTTGCACAATTTGTTTTAATTCCTTAAGTTCATAATTGTGCAATAAATCTTCTTTTGAATCAATTTCTATCGTTTGTCCATCTTCATCTTCAATACTTATTAGTTTTTCAAGTTTTTGTTTTTCTCGGTAATATTCGTAAATTAAATTTCGGGTAGTTTTAAACACCCAATATATAATGCTATCTTTATTTTTAATAACCGGAAAATTTATATACAATTTTAAAAATACATCTTGAACAATATCTTCGGCTGTATCCTTATCATTTACCATTTTTAAGGTAAAATTAAAGACTTTAGTTTTGTGTTTGTTATAACACAATGTAAAATCAATTATTTGTTCAAATTTGTTCAAGACTTTTCCGGCTTAATTATGCATTTATATTAATAGATGAAATAAATTACAAAATGTTTCGGTAAAATAAAAAAATATTTTTTTTTGATGAGGAGAGGTGATTAATTACATCTGTTCAAAAGGGCGGATAAACGTAATCCAAAGTACTTCGGCAGCTTTTTTGCTGTTAATTTGATTATAAGTAAAACCAACACGATTATTAAATTTGCCCATATTAGAAATATTTAAAAATACGTGTTCAGTGTTGTCATCAACCGTTATCCATTGGTTAAAGCGGTTATCGTTGGTCATTTCTTGGTAATTTTCGGAATAAGCAATGCTGCGGAAATTTGTAAAAGGGGAAAATCTGTCTCTTACCCATATTTTGCATTTGCATTTTAACTGGCCCTTATAAAATATTTTGCATGCAAATTTTTCGTCAAGCGATTCAATAAAACTTACTTCAACATTTGGTACTTTATCGTTAAATACCATCAAAGCAGTTTTAAAATACCTTTGAATATCGTTAAACGAATTTGTTACAAAACTATTTTTTTGTTCAGGCGTAAATTCAACTTTAAGTTTTGGAATTGGTATTTCGGCAAAATCCATAGTGGTACCCGAAAAAATAAGCTCATATTTGTTTACTTCTCCTTCGTTGCCGGATTCGTGATTCCATAACAATTTATATAATTCCATCTCGCCATAATCTTTAGCTAACGGAAGCATACCCAAAGGAACTGCTTTAAAATGGTTTGTTTCTTCCTGAAATAAAAAATTATAAAAAGCACGCGAACAATATACTCCGTTTTCTTCAGTAATAGGTTCAATACGTGCCGCGGTATCAACTCCGCTTCCAAAAACATCAAATACAAAACCCTTTTCTTCTTTTAAGCTTATTTTTTGAAGGTGAATTCCTATTCGGATAGGTAAATTAGTTTCAAAACCGAGTTTTTTCCAATTTGTGCTTTTAATGTCGTCACGTATTTTAAGAGCAATATCTGCCATATCAACATAATCGTAACTGCAAATTAATACTCCGTCACCCATACTTTTATAAAAAAAATGGTTGCTGTCGTTTAATAAATGCAATTTAATACTGTCAAATTTATCGGCTATTATTTCCTTTAAAGTGTCATTTTTTACTTTGGAAGAGCCTTTTATATCCGCAAACAATATTGATGCAATAACTGATTTTGTCTTCATTACATAATTTTAGCTATTTAATAATTATAAATTAATAAAAAAATTCAAATAACAAAAATATTTTTGTAATTTATTAAGGTGGGTATGATCGGCATCATACCCACCATGCTGCAATTATTTACATTTTAATAAAAAGACTACTTATTAAGTAGATAATAAATGATACAGTTTAGTCTTAAAGTTTATTGATTTAACAATCAATTTACTATAAAATGTTTATTATAATAAACTAAATTTATTATTATTTATTTTTTT
Organism: bacterium; assembly: GCA_043805435.1. Lineage (GTDB taxonomy): Bacteria > Bacteroidota > Ignavibacteria > Ignavibacteriales > Melioribacteraceae > JAEXOD01. Next base: position 3,902 of record JAZDHY010000003.1, on the reverse strand, counting down.
TACTCAATTTTTGATAATTAATACAAATAATCTTATTTTAGGATACAACAAAATTAAATAATCGATTAACCACAAATAGATGGAGGACCTTAATGGGTTGGCTTTTGGAAAGCTTAAATTCTTCAATAGGTAAAAAAATTATTATGGCTGTAACGGGTTTGTTTCTTATAATGTTTTTGACTGTGCATTTTATAGGAAATTTAACGCTGTTTGCTAATGATGGCGGAGTAGCATTTAATGCTTACGCAAAACTTTTACGAAGTGTTAAATTTACAATTGTTTTTGAAATTGGACTTGGGTTATTGTTTGTTTTTCATATATATAATGGTTTAAGATTGTGGCTTGAAAACAAAAAAGCACGACCGATAAATTATGCCGTTAACGGAATAAGAAAAAACACAACAATTTTTTCGCGTACAATGATTATAACAGGAAGTACGGTGTTTATATTTTTAGTAATTCATTTATACAGCTTTTTTGTAAAACATACACTTTTGCACCAAGGGGATAGTTTATTTGACCTTGTTAAAACAGCTTTTATGGATCCGATTTATTCGTGGTTTTATGTTATTGCGGTTTGTTTTTTAGCTTTTCATTTAAATCATGGTTTTCAAAGTGCTTTTCAAACTTTTGGCTGGACGCATAAAAAATATACTCCTATGGTTAAGTTAATTGGAGCCGTTTATGCAGTTGTTATGGCAATAGGATTTTCTTCAATGCCTATTTATTTTTTATACTTTTACGGAGGTAAATAATGGTAAAACTAAATTCAAAAATACCTGCCGGTAAATTGGAAGAAAAGTGGACAAACCACAAATTTAATATGAAACTTGTTAATCCGGCTAATAAACGAAAATACGAAATTATAGTAATTGGTTCGGGATTAGCAGGTGCTTCGGCAGCAGCAACACTTGGTGAACTTGGTTATAATGTTAAAGTATTAACTTATCACGATAGCCCCCGCAGAGCACATAGTATTGCAGCACAAGGTGGTATAAATGCCGCAAAAAATTATCAAAATGATGGTGATTCGGTTTACAGATTATTTTATGATACTATAAAAGGGGGAGATTTTAGATCGCGCGAAGCCAATGTTTACAGACTTGCAGAAGTAAGCAACAATATTATAGATCAATGTGTTGCTCAAGGTGTTCCATTTGCCCGCGAATATGGCGGCTTGTTGGATAATCGTTCGTTTGGCGGTGCACAGGTTTCCAGAACGTTTTATGCAAAAGGACAAACGGGCCAGCAGTTATTACTTGGTGCTTACAGTTCGTTAAGCCGTCAAATACATCTTGGTACGGTTAAAATGTTTACCCGGCGCGAAATGCTTGAATTGGTAGTTGAAGATGGTGTTGCAAAAGGAGTTGTAGCCCGTAATTTGGTTACCGGCGAAATTGAAAATTATTCCGCACATGCAGTAGTTATGGCTACGGGTGGTTATGCAAATGTATTTTTCCTTTCAACCAACGCAATGAACTGTAATACTACTGCAATTTGGCGCTCACATAAAAAAGGTGCTTTATTTGCAAATCCTTGTTATACGCAAATTCATCCAACTTGTTTACCTTTGCATGGTCAAAGTCAATCTAAATTAACATTAATGAGTGAAAGTTTACGTAATGACGGACGAATCTGGGTTTCTAAATTAAAAAACGATAAACGAAAACCTATCGACATTCCTGAAAATGAACGAGATTATTATTTGGAAAGGAAATATCCTTCTTTTGGAAATTTATCACCGCGCGATATTTCGTCACGTAGTGCTAAAGAAGTTTGTGACGAAGGAAGAGGAGCTGATGGCGGAGATGCCGTTTATTTAGATTTTGCCGATTCAATCAATCGTCTTGGTAAAGCAGCAATTGAAGAAAAATACGGCAATTTGTTTGATATTTATCAAGTTATAACAGGTGAAAATCCATATCAAAGTCCTATGAAAATTTATCCCGCACCACATTATACAATGGGTGGTTTATGGGTGGATTATAACTTAATGAGCAACATACCCGGATTGTTTGTTTTAGGAGAAGCTAACTTTAGCGACCACGGTGCAAACAGACTTGGTGCAAGTGCATTAATGCAGGGGTTGGCTGACGGTTATTTTGTTATTCCTTACACAATAGGGGATTATTTGGCATCCGCAAAACCAACTTTGGCAAAAACCGATGACGAATCTTTTGTAAAAGTTAAAAAAGAATTGATTGATAAAACCAATAAATTACTTTCAATAAACGGCAAAAGAACCGTTGACGATATACATAAGCAGCTTGGCCGCATTATGTGGAATAAAGTTGGTATGGCACGCAGCGAAGAAGGTCTAAAATCGGCAATTAAAGAAATTAGCGATCTTAGAGAAGAATTTTGGAATAATGTTAAAGTTATTGGCAAAGCCGATGATTTGAACCAAAATTTGGAAAGAGCAGGAAGATTAGCCGATTATTTGGAACTTGGCGAATTAATGGCACTTGATTCGTTAGATCGTAATGAATCGTGCGGCGGCCATTTTAGAACCGAATATCAAACCGGAGAAGGTGAAGCATTACGTAATGATGAAAACTATGCATACGTTTCGGCATGGGAATTTAATGAATTAGGCAAATGGACGCTGCATAAAGAGATGTTGGATTATGAATTTGTTAAATTAGCCCAAAGGAGTTATAAATAATGAGTGATGATAAATTAAACTTAACTTTAAAAATTTGGCGACAAACAGGTCCCAAAACTGCGGGCAGTTTTGTTGAATATAAAATAGCCGTTTCACCGGATGCATCTTTTTTGGAAATGCTGGATGAATTAAATGATAGTTTGGAACTTGCCGGAAAAGAACCTATTGCTTTTGAAAGTGACTGCAGAGAAGGTATTTGCGGTACTTGCGATTTAATGATTAATGGACAGCCTCACGGCCCAATTCCACGTATTGCCACCTGTCAGTTACATATGCGTAATTTTAAAAACGGCGAAACTATTTATGTTGAACCATTCAGGGCAAAAGCTTTTCCAATTATGAAAGATTTAATTGTGGATAGATCGGCAATGGATAAAATAATTCAGGCCGGAGGTTATGTATCTATTAATACCGGTGGAGTACCGGACGCCAACGCAATTGCAATACCAAAAGATGTTGCAGCCGAAGCTTTTGATGCGGCCGCTTGTATTGGATGCGGAGCTTGTGTTGCGGCTTGTAAAAATGCATCGGCTATGTTATTTGTTAGTGCAAAAGTTTCTCAATTTGCTTTGTTGCCGCAAGGACAAACCGAAAGACATAAACGTGTTGAATCCATGATAAAAACCATGGATGAACTTGGTTTTGGCAGCTGTACAAATACTTATGCCTGCGAAGCCGAATGCCCTAAAGGAATTTCCGTTAAAAACATTGCCCGTATGAATAGGGAATTTTTTAACGCAAAAGTTAAAAATTAAGTGTAAATAAAATAAAATATAATATAATTAAATAGGCTGTTCATAAAGGGCAGCCTTTTTAAATTTCTATTCCTAGTTTATCGTCATAATCCATCCACAAAATAAATTTACAATTTATACTTTTTTGTTTCAAAAACAGTAAACAAATAGAAAAATATTTCGATTATAAGATAGAAATAAATGTCTTATTTTATATAGCTGTCTCAAAATGAAGCAGCTGTATTGACAAAAATGATAAAAAACGGGCAAAAAATGTAAATATTTAGCATGGCATTAATTTTGAACCATTAAATAAAAAACTATAATATATTAGAGGAACAAATGCAAAATAAAACACTTAATTTACTTTTATTTTTTACAATGTGGTTATCCTCAGCATCAATATTTGCAACCATCGACTCAACGCAGACTAAAGGAAATCAAGACTTACCAAAAAGTTTTTTCCAATCTGCTGCTATTTACGGAGAAAACAGTGCCGTAGC
>JAZDHY010000002.1:0-16351 GCA_043805435.1 bacterium | reverse complement strand
AATAACAGGCGAAAAATAAAAGCTTTTTACTTTATTTTCTTTATCAAAATCAACACTCCATACACAATCTGTAATTGAAGCTAAAATTTTATCTATTTCTCCTTTTGATTTAAGTAATTGATTTTCGGCTTTTTTGCGGGCAATAATGTTAAATGAAAGAATAAATATTAGGATTAAGAGAACAAGAAATCCAAGACCAACTTTGATAAGTAACTCTTCATTCCTTTTCCAATAACTTATCGGTTCATTAATTATTACAGCAGTTTTGGGTAAAAGTGATTGATTTATTCCATTTCTTTTAAGCTCTTTATAATCATAAAATAAATGCGCCGAAAAATTTTTAATAATCTTAATATCTTTTGGCTGTTTACCATTAAGGATTTGCATTGCAAAAAAACCTGCAATTCGACTTTGAAAATAAGGATTAACAAATTTTCCGCCAATTACTCCTTTGCGAAGCATATCAATTTCACTTCCAAAAAGAGGGACTTTTGCAATTTTTTTAATAATTGCAGTAATATTAGATGGATTATTTACAATCCCGTTTTTATCTTTGCCCAATTCACCTTGAAAAATCACTTGTCCTTTTTTTAATTGTGATAATTTGGATACTAATTCATCTAAAGTTGGATTAATAATATTAGTAAATTTAACATCTTTATTCTTAAATTTGTCAATACTCGCCTTGTACTCACTAAAAATTAACTTTCCAAAATCTGTTCCATCAAAAAAAGATACAATTTCTTTTGTTTCCGGTAGTATTTTAAGTATTAATTCAATGTTTTCATCAAATTCCAAATCAGGAACTACTCCGGTAAATTTTTCTCTATCAATAATAGCAGTATCCGAAATATCATTCATTCCGCAAAAAACAAATGATGCTTTAGGAAAAAGTTCGTTTCCATATTTTTTTAAAAATCGTAAAGCATCGTTATCTGTACATAAAACCACTTTAAATTTATAACCCCTATATTTTCGCTTAAATAAATCATAATACATCGGCTCCATTTCCGAATAATTAAAGTTTTTGGTATCCAAATATTCAACATATAAATTCCCTGTATAATTTGAATGTTGTAAAGCATTTCTAATTCCCGTAACCTGATATACTGTCCATTTAAATTCGGGATGAAATGAATTTAAAATAAAAATAGGAGAATTGTTATTTGCTTTAAGATTAAGGAATGCCGCTAAAACCAATAAAATTAAAATGAAGTATTTTTTCATATTTATAAACCTTAGTTAAAGCATAAAATGATAATTATTTCTATCAATTTCAAGTAAAAACTTACTAATAAAAACATTTAAATTTGAAATTTAAATATTGGCAAAAAGCATGATTTTAATAAATCGAGTAGGGGGCATGGAATTGTAATGCTACCAAAAAGCAAGAGGAAAAAGTAAGAAAAAGAGTAGAGAAAAATCAACTAGCATTTTTATAAATTAAATTATGTTCGAAATCAATAGGACTTAAATGACCTAAAGCGGAATGTGGATAATAGTTATTATAAAAATTAATAAATTTATCAACATCCATTTTTGCATCACTAAAAGAATAAAATTCGTTAGGATAAACAACTTCTTCCTTAAAGTTCTCATAAATCGTTCAGTATCAGCATTGCCTTAAGTGAAGAGCAAGTACTCAATCCTCGGATTTAGATCTTACATTTAGGTTATATCCCACAATCTTTTTAGTAAACCAGTCAAGGACAATGACTAAATAAATCCAACCAAAATTATTAATATAAAACTTGTTCATATCAGTACCCCACCATTGATTAATTTTTGTTGGATGTGGTTTTCCTTTCCGTGGTGTTCGCTTTGCCTTGTATCGTTTCTGCTCAACAAGTAAGTTGTTTTGCTTCATTGATCTAAAAACTTTGTTATAACTGATAGAGATATTATGATATCTTTTCATAAAAGCTCTGACCCTTCGATAACCCCAGAATGAATGTTCTAATTTGATATTTTTAATTATTTCAATTAATTTATTATCGTTTTTAATTTTAGCAGCTTTTTTAATACTTGGAATAGTTGTTTTCGAATTACAACCGTTTTTGCTATAATAGCTGCTTCAGGGAAATTAATAATTTTACAAGTCTGCTTAATTGAATATTTTTCTTCTTTCATTGCATTTACAAATTCAACTGCGGTTAAATCAGATTTAATTTTTTTTTAGTATTTGAATTTCAATTGTCTGTCTTCCTATAACCCTTTCGTATTCTTCCAGTTTAGCTTTATCATTAACAATTGAGTCGTTAGGATTAATTAATCCTTTTTTACCACCCTCCAAAAACCTATCACGCCATTTATAATATACAGACTGAGATAGCCCGTATTTATGGCAAATATCGCTAACAGTAGATTCGCCTTTTAATCCTTCAAGTACAATTGCCAACTTTTCTTCAACTGTTTGTTTGATTTTAATTGCACTTTAATATCCTCAATTAAATGATTGAAATATAATAAAAATACCATTAATTTTTTCGCTAAAATCAGAGGCACTTCGTTTCGCTACGCTTCACTTCGTGCCTCTGATTCAATCACATTTCTCCACACTTCAACCTTCTCACTTTTTCTGGTAGCAATATATAACTTTTATACGGCCAATGGGATAAGATTATGAAATTATTAGTTAGTAAACTAAAAAAAGTCCGTCTCCATTTAGGGAAACGGACTTTCTTGTAACAATTAGGGTCTAAAAACTATTCTATTAACTGCAGCCGGTAGTATTACCGCATGTTTTACAATATAAACAGGTACCTTGGCGAACCATTGTGTTGCTATGGCATACATCACAAATATCACCCGTGTAACCTTTGTTTCTTGCTTCAGCAAACTCAGCATGTTTTTTTGCTTTGTTTGTTGAACCATGGGCATGACCATTACCGTTGCCGTTTAATTTAATAGGCATATCTGTTTCAGGTTTTGTTTTGTCTGTCTCTAGTTCTATAGTACGTACACTAATTAATTCTTCGCTTTCAAAATCATCATAAGAGTGCGATTTGCTTTTAATTTTTTGTTCAAGTTCTTCTTCTGTAACATGAGCCAAATCGTTTCTTCCCAAATAAGTAACAGCAAGTTCTCTAAAAATATAATCAATAACAGAAGTAGCCATTTTTATTCTATCGTTTCCAACAACCATACCGCTTGGTTCAAATTTTGTAAATACAAAAGCTTCAACAAATTCTTCCAAAGGTACACCATGCTGCAACCCAAGCGAAATTGCAATTGCAAAGTTATTAAGCAAACTTCTAAAAGCGGCTCCTTCTTTGTGCATATCCAAAAAGATTTCGCCAATCTGGCCGTTTTCGTATTCACCGGTTCTTATATAAACGGTTTGGCCATTAATTTTTGCTTTTTGCGTATAACCAATTCTTCTATCGGGTAATCTGCGACGTTTTGCAATATATCTGTGAATAATTTTTTCGGCAATTTTAACCAAATCATTATTCTCTCTGCTTTCCATAAGTTCATCAATTTCATCAGCACTAAATGAATTTAGAGGTTGCGAAAGTTTAGAACCGTCACGGTATATTGCAGTAGCTTTAAGACCAAGTTTCCATGATGCCAAATAACATTCCTGTACTTCGTCAATACCTACATTATTCTGTAAATTTATGGTTTTGGAAATTGCACCTGAAATAAAAGGCTGAGCAGATGCCATAATTAATAAATGTGCTTTTGAACGAATAAATCTTTTTCCTTTTTTACCGTTTTTATTAGCACAGTCAAATATTGCATAATGTTCATTTTTTAAGGAAGGTGCACCTTCTACTGTCATTGTACCGCATACGTAATCATTAGCAGTAGAAATCTCTTCTTTTGTAAAACCAAGTTCTTGTAGTAAGTTAAAACTAAAATCATTAATTTGTTCTTTGGTAAAACCTAATGTTTTAATACAAAATTCTTCACCAATTGTGTATTTATTAAAAGCATCTCTTATTTCAAACGAGCCGCTTAACTGTTTTTCTATATTCTGTAAAGCTTCTTTTGTAAATCCTTTGGATTTAAGTGTTTCGGGATTTATATAAGGACTTCCTTTTAAGGTACCCCTGCCGACAGTATATTTTTCAATATCATTTATTTCTTGTTCTGTATATCCTAAATATCTAAGAGCAGTAGGAATTGATTGATTTATTATCTTAAAATAACCGCCGCCGGCTAGTTTTTTATATTTAACCAACGAAAAATCAGGTTCAATACCCGTAGTATCGCAATCCATAACTAAACCGATTGTACCGGTTGGAGCTAAAACAGTTACCTGTGCATTTCTGTAACCGTATTTTTCGCCAAGTTCTAAGGCTAAATCAGCGTCTTCACGTGCAGCTTGTAATAAATCTGCAGGACAGTGGTCGGGATTAATACCCATAGGTGTTATTGTTAAATTTTCGTACTCACCCGGTTTAACGCTATAAGCAGCTCTTTTGTGGTTACGTATTACACGCAACATTGCTTCTTTGTTGTTTTCATATCGAGAAAACGGACCTAAATCTCTTGCCATTTCCGCACTTGTTGCATAAGCAGTTGAATGGACAATTGCAGTTAATGCACCCGTAACGGCACAAGCTTCGGGACTATCGTAAGGAATTCCGGTACGCATTAACAACGAACCAAGATTAGCATAACCCAAACCAAGTGTACGATAATCGTAACTTTTTTGTGCTATTTCTTTGCTTGGATATTGAGCCATCAAAACGCTGATTTCAAGAGCAATAGTCCATAGTCGGGCACCGTGCCGTAATTCATTAATTTTATATTTATGTTCTTCGTCATCATAAAACTTAACCAAATTTAACGATGCCAAATTACATGCAGTATCATCTAAAAACATATATTCGCTGCATGGATTAGAAGCTTTTATTTCACCGTCTTCTATACAAGTATGCCATTCGTTAATGGTATTATGAAATTGTAAACCCGGATCTGCGCAAGACCAGGCGGCAAACGCAATATCATCCCAAATCTTTTTGGCAGAAACCACTTTGAAAGGATTAGCTTCTCTATTTTCTTTTTTTGCTTTTTTTAACTCGGTTCTCCAATACAAACCCCAGTTTTTGTTATCTAAAACTGCGTTCATATAATCGTTAGTTACACGTAACGAGTTATTTGAATTTTGTCCGGCAGCAGATGCATAAGCTTCGGAATTCCAATCTGTATTGTATTCAGGGAATTCAATCGATTTATATCCAAGTTTTGCCAAATGAATAACACGTTCTATAAAACCATCAGGAACAAAATTTCTTTTAGCTTCGGAAATTGCATTTTTTAATTTTTTATTTGTATTTTTATTAAATCTGTCATTTTCAGGATGTTCGGCATAACATGAACTAATTATGTTATTTAAGTGCAGATTACATAATTTTGAACCGGCAACCAAAGCGGCAACTTTTTGTTCTTCAACTACTTTCCAGCTAATATATTCTTCAATATCCGGGTGATCAATATCAAGTGTAATCATTTTTGCGGCGCGGCGCGTAGTTCCCCCCGATTTAATTGCACCGGCAGAACGATCACCTATTTTAAGAAAACTCATCAAACCTGAAGATTTTCCTCCACCGCTTAAAGGTTCATTTATACCGCGTAAATTAGAAAAATTTGTGCCGGTACCGGAGCCATATTTAAACAATCGGGCTTCACGAACCCACAAATCCATTATACCGCCTTCATTTACAAGGTCGTCTTTAATAGATTGAATAAAACAAGCATGCGGCTGCGGATGTGTATAAGCATCAACAGAAGAAGTTAATTTTCCTGATTGGTAATCTACATAATAATGTCCTTGTGCAGGTCCGTTTATACCGTAAGCCCAAAAAAGACCGGTATTAAACCATTGCGGACTGTTAGGAGCACACATTTGATATGCAAGCATAAAATACATTTCGTCGTAATATGTTTTTGCATCTTCTTCCGTGTCAAAAAATTTAGCTTTCCAACCCCAATAAGTCCAAGTGCCTGCCAAACGGTTAAAAACTTGTTCAGCACTATTTTCCGATATATACCTTTCATCAGCGGGCAAAGCAGCCAGCTTTTCTTTGTCAGGTTCGCTTGCTTGAAGCCATTCGGGCACTCCCTCTTCGGCTATTTTTTTTAAAAATTTTGGAATTCCTGCCTTACGCATGTATTTGCTTACTAATACGTCAGCAGCTACCTGAGACCAAAAACTCGGAACCGATACGTTTTCCATTTTGAAAACTACGCTCTGATCAGTGTTTTTAATCTCAGATATTCTTTCTTCATACTGAATATTACAATCAGGTTTTTTACCTAATTCAGTAAACATTCTAAATATCTTCATTCATTCTCCTTAATTTATAAAGCTGCTTTAAAACAGCGCAAAATTTATTAAACATCTATATCGTATAATTATGTTAGCAACGTTTTGTATGTTATTCTAAAACGAAATTACTTCAAACTTAAATAAATAAAACTTCAATTTTTCAATTTTTTGGATTTTCGAAAAAAGGGAATAGGAATCCGCAGAGGTCAAGTAATTTGATCTTCAAAAAGTAAAAAAACATTATTATTTTTGAGGTATGAAACTTAATTTATTTTTTAGACTAAATCAATTCAAAACAATAAAGCAATAAATTAATTTATTTTTCAAAAATAATACATTTAGTTTAAATAAATATTTTTTTAAATGCTAATTAATTTTTAATTAATTTTTTGTAACTTGCAACAAAACATTTAACAATTGAGGTAAATATGAATTTTGAAAGATGTGCAGGAATTCTTTTGCATCCTACTTCTTTACCGGGCAAATTTGGTATTGGCGACATAGGTAACGATGCATACAAATTTGTTGATTTTTTAGTTTCTTCCGGTCAAGTTTTATGGCAGGTTTTTCCGTTAGGTCCAACCGGTTATGGTGATTCACCTTATCAATGTTTTTCTGCCTTTGCCGGAAATCCTTTGTTAGTAAGTCCGGATATGCTTTTAGAAGAAAACTTATTAAATCAATACGATCTTGACTCTTATCCGCAGTTGGACCCAATAAATATTGATTATGGCAGAGTAATTGGATTAAAATCGTTCATTTTGCACAAAGCTTACGAAAATTTCAAATTAATTAAATCTAATTTTCAAAATGATTACAATCAATTTGTATCCGCCAACCACGATTGGTTAAACGATTACGCTTTATTTATGGCTTGCAAAGAATATCATAACGGAGTAGCTTGGCCTGAATGGGAAAAAGAAATTGCTTTTAGAAAAAATGACAGTGTAAAAAAATGGACTGAAAAATTAGAAAATGAAGTAGGTTATTATACTTTTGTTCAGTTTATTTTTAACCGTCAATGGATGAAGTTAAAGCATTATGCAGCATCAAAGGGTATTAAAATTGTCGGCGATTTACCAATTTTTATAGCATACGATAGTGCCGATTCCTGGGCTAACAGAGAACTTTTTACAATTGATGACAACGGTAAGTTATTAACTTGCGCAGGTGTTCCGCCCGATTATTTTAGTCCTACCGGACAATTATGGGGTAATCCCTTATATAGATGGGACGTAATGGAAAAGGATAATTTTTTATGGTGGCAAAAACGTTTTGCAAAACTTTTTGAAATAGTTGATTACGTACGTGTTGACCATTTCCGCGGTTTTGATGCTTTTTTTGAAATTCCCGGTGACGCACCAACAGCCCAATTTGGCAAATGGGTAAATGCACCCGGCGATAAACTTTTTACGGTAATTAAACAAGAACTTGGCGACCTGCCTATTATTGCCGAAGATTTAGGTGTAATTACAAAAACTGTTGCCGAATTAAGAGATAAATTCGGTTTCCCCGGAATGAAAATTTTACAGTTTTCTTTTGGTAAAGATGGCGAAAAGAAATTTTTGCCGCATAACTATATAAACAATTGTGTTGTATTAACCGGTTCGCACGATAACAATACTACACGCGGATTTTTTGACGACGCTAAAATTAATAATCCTGAAGTGTATAATTTTGCACAACAATATTTAAATTATTATGGTGAAGATATTTGCAAACAGTTAATACGTGAAGCATATAAATCGATAGCTAATTTTGTTGTTATTCCTTTACAGGACATTTTAAACCTTGGCGAAGAAGCAAGAATGAACTTTCCGGGTAAACTTGGCGGCAATTGGGGCTGGAGATTTACTTGGGAACAATTAAACGAAAGTGTTTGTTCTGAATATAATAATATTGTTGAGTTATATGAAAGAAATCCGCGTACCAGAAAAATTGCAAAATACGAAGAAATTTAAGTTGAGGAATTTATATGTTTAACACGTTAAAAAAATTATTATTAGGAAACAGCGAGCAAAAAGAAAATGCCGAAAACGATATTGAACGGGTTAATAACAAACAACTAAAAATTCAATTAGCCACTTGTTCTATTTTTCTGGAAATTGCTTATGCAGACGATAACTTTTCGGACGTTGAGCGACAAACAATAATTGACATTATGAAAAATTTGTTCTCGTTAGAGGAAGAGTATGTAAAAGAGTTAATTCAGCATGCCGAAGAATTAATAAAAAAAAGTGTCAGCTTATACGAATTTACTGAAATTATTGACCACAATTTTTCGCACGATGAAAAATACGATATAATTGAAAATGTTTGGCGTATAATTTATGCCGATAACAAATTAGATCAATATGAAGAATATTTTGCAAAAAAAGTAAGCAATAATTTAAATATTCCGCATAAAGAATTAATTGAAGCAAAACTTTTAGTTAAAGAAGAACTTAAGAAGGCTACTTCTTAAGTTCTTCTTCTAAACTTTTTACCAATTCATCCGAAAGCGGTTCAACTTTGCTTGGGTAACGAGCAATAATTTCACCGGTTTTAGAAATTAGGAACTTTTCGAAATTCCATTTTATATCCCCTTTTTCGGTATTGTTGTTATTTGTCAACAGCTCGTAAAGGGGAGCTTTTTCACTTCCAAGCACTTTTAATTTATCAAAAAGTTTAAATGTTACATTAAAATTAATGTCACAAAATTCTTTTATTTCTTTATTTGTGCCCGGTTCCTGTCCCCCAAAATCGTTGCAAGGAAAAGCAAGTATTTCAAATCCTTTGTCTTTATATTTTAAGTACAGTTCCTGCAATCCTTTGTATTGTTTGGTATATCCGCATTTGCTTGCAACATTAACAATAAGCAAAACTTTACCATTGTAGCTGCTTAAAGCTACTTCATTACCGGAGGTATCTTTTACCTTTATATCATTTATGGTATTCAAATTCTTTTTCCCTGCATTTTGTGCAAATAAGTTAAAGCTTAAAAAAGCTAATAAAAATATATATTTGTAAAACATAACTGTATCCTTCTTTTTTATTAATGAACATTAAAAAATAGTAGTAAGTTCATAATTGCCTGAACTATGATTAACAAATTGTCTGAACCATGATTTTTGTGATTGGGATGATTATAATGATTTTTTAGAAACATCTTAAAAACATAGAACGCAGATAACACAGATTTAACGGATTAACACTGATTTTTGGTTTATTTTATCTGCGGGTATCTGCTTAATCAGCGTTATCTGTGTTCCAATGTCTGAACTATGATTTGTGTGATTATTATGATTTTATAAACATCTTTTAAAACCTCGTTAGAGGTTTCATGTCAGTAGCCTAAATAAAAGAGAAATAATTCAACCCCAGCGTGGGTTGCATGTCGTATTTTATAACCACACAAACCATAAAAGAATATGCACCTGCGCTGTAGGTGTGGTTTGTTGGTACTGTTACCGGTTACAATTATGCACCAGCTCCGCAGGTGAAATTCTAAAATGTACATCAGCGATGTACAATGTCTGTAACCAACAAACCACACGCAAATAAACGTGCTTCGGCGAAGCACCATGTAAAACATTGTCTGAACCATGATTAAAGGATTATAGGATTACCTTGATTAACAAATTGTCTGAACTGTGATTTTTATGATTTGTGTGATTATTATGATTTTATAAACGTCTTTTAAAACCTCGTTAGAGGTTTCATGTCAGTAGCCTAAACACAGCAGAAAAAAAACCAACCCCAGCGTGGGTTGCATGTCGTATTTTATAACCACGCAAACCATAAAAGAATATGCCCCTGCGCTGCAGGTGAAATATTTTTTAATCCCGACGGGATGACATTATTATAGATGGTGACATTGATTTTGTTTAATTATTTCTCCGGCTATGTTTTCTAAAAGCGGATAAAAATTTATAAGTGCCTATTCCAACAAAAATTTTTCCAGAAACTGCTAATATTTTTGTAACCAATATAATACTGTAATTTCCTTCAATTGATTCGCTTTTATTAAATGGATTTATATAATCTAAATAACTATCAAACAATGTTCCATCAAATTCATTACCGTTAAAACACCTGCCTATGGAACACAAATAGGCTAAATACAATAACACTGTAAAAAATAACGTCCATACAATTGGCAGCAACCAATTTTCCTCATGATTGTTAGACCATCTATTAATCCAAAAAGCCCATTTATCTCTTTTGGTTTTATTTGTAAAGGTAAAAACCGCTTTTAAAAGGCTCATAGTCTTTTTTTCTTGTTTCCTTAATAACTTCAAATATTTTTCTTGATAAAAAGCCCATTTAGCTTGCTGTTGCGTAGCTCTATAAACATCGCCTTGAAATTCAAATATTTTTCTCAATTGATTAAAAAACGAAGCTTTTTGGTTATACATCTCCGCACCAGTTTCTATTAATTCACCTTTGGTATTAACAATTTTAACATCATCGGGAATAGTTCCACCTGTAATAAAACAGCTTGTAATGTTGGAATTATTAAATTGAAACTCAAAATCATTTAGCGGGCAGTCGGAAAACTCTGTCTTACCTAACGATGATTGGGAAATATGGATTGTTGATTTTTTATATTTTTGTATTAATTTAGTACACTCTTTTTTATATTGATTCTTTAATGCATCATACTTTTCTTTATATTGTTTTTCTAATTCATCATTATTCTGCTTTGGTTGTAATTTATTTTTATCATATTTATACCATTTAAAACATTTTTCGGCTTTAATTATCTGTCTAAAATAAAGATTCCCAAGCATTCCAAATTCTTCCATCAATAAAGAATATACCTTTGAACCCGTAATTGATATAATTGAATCTTTACTTAAGATCGATTTTGAAAAATCCAATAAATTTATCTGCCCCCCAGTTATGTAAAGTTCAATTTTATTAGCTAAATCAATCCTAAATTTTGGAATAAAACAATCCTTTAACTCAAAAAGGGGAATATTTGATGCTGATATTTTAAATGAGTTATAAAGATTATCCGCTTTAAAATCTCCGGTGGTGCTTGAACTGATATCGAAATATCCGGTGGTGCTTTTTTCATATATTATAAAATTTCCGGTGGTGCTTTTTTCACATATTATAAAATTTCCGGTGGTGCTTGAACGGATATAGAAATCTCCGGTGGTGCTTGAACTGATATCGAAATCTCCGGTGGTGCTTGAACTGATATCGAAATCTCCGGTGGTGCTTAAATGGATATAGAAAGGTCCGGTGGTGCTTGAACGGATATAGAAAGATTCGGTGGTGCTTGAAATGATAGAGAAAGATACGGTGGTGCTTGAACTGATAGAGAAATATCCGATGGTGCTTAAATCGATATAGAAATGTTCGGTGGTGATTGAACTAATATTGAAATTTCCGGTGGTGCTTGAACTGATAGAGAAATCTCCGGTGGTGATTGAACTGATAGAGAAATCTCCGGTGGTGCTTTCACTAATATAGAAATTTCCAGTGGTGCTTGAACTGATATTGAAATTTCCGGTGGAACAATTTAAAAAACCAATAAAAGATTCATTTTTATCTCCTATTTTTGAACCTTCAATTTTTATATCATTAAACTTTGACTTAAACAAAAATAATGGATTAATATTAATTTTTGCTTGGTCTTTAATAACTACATCACCCTCAATTTGCGCCTCACAAAGAACAGTTAATTTTTGATTGACATCATATATGAAATCGTCAATTACCTCAGGTAATTCTTTTTGTTTAATTTCGTCAATTGTTAATCTTTCAATCCCCTCAATTCCCAATTTTTGTTTTAATTCTTCAAAGGTATCATCATCAGCTAAAAGTAATTTTACAAAATCTTCTGCATCTATTTTGTATTTGTAAGTTGTGGGGAGTGTACCTTGTTCCATAATAAAGCCCTAAATTATAATAAACAATAATTTATGCCGCCTGTTTTGGGGGCGGTAATTAACCAATATATTTATACTGTAAAATAGATATAATTTTAATAAACAAAAAATATTATTTTATCAATTTTTAAGGTTACCCTTTCCGTCTTTAATTTTGTTGGGGTGTTTTTGGTAAAACATTGTCTGAACTGTGATTTTTGTGATTGGGATGATTATTATGATTTACTTCTTTTAGCGCTGCACAACCGCACCATGCTTATAACCCAAACCCTCCCCCAACAACGCAAAACAATTTTTACTGTTTGCTATGTTTTTTAAACGCTGCTAAAAACTTGTATGTACCAACACCTACAAATATCCGCCCAAAGAAGTCAACAATTGGTGACCAAACTGTGGTTGTAATATTTCCATCTATAAAATCAGTTTTATGAAGTGGATTTAAGAACTCAAAATAAGAGCCAATTAATTTAGTATCAAATTCAGTTCCGTTAAAACACCTTCCTATTGAAGATAAATATAATATATAAAAAAACATTGTTGTAATAACCGTAAATCCCAAAGCCCGCAACCAACTTTCTCCATGGTTATTTGATAATTTATTAAAAATAAAAGCATACATATCCTGTGAAGTTGCTTTTATTGTGATTTTAAGCATTTTAAGTGGTGCTGAAAACCACCTATTTAATTTCCAAATATCTTTAAATTGATCTACAAATTTCCGCCGCAAATATTTTGATTGTTGCTTTGCCCACTTTGCTTGAAACTGCGTTGTTCTGTAAACATCACCACCCGCTTCAAATACCCTCTTTAACTGATTAAAAAAGGAGGCTTTTTGGTTATACATCCCAGCACCCGTTCCTACCAATTCCCCTTTTGAGTCAATAATTTTAATATCATCAGGAATTGTACCAGCTGTAATAAAACAGCTTGTAATGTTTGAATTATTAAATTGAAATTCAAAATCTTCTAACGGACAGTCAGAAAATTCAGTTTTACCTAAAGAGGATTGTGAAATATGGATTGTTGATTTGTTATATTTTTGTACTAATTCAGTACACTCTTTTTTATATCGGTTCTCTAATTCATCATATCTTTGCTTTGGTTGTAATTTATTTTCATCATATTTATACCATTCAAAACATTTTTCGGCTTTAATAATCTGTCTGAAATAAAGATTTCCTAGCATTCCAAATTCTTCCATTAATAAGGTATATACTTTTGAACCCGTAATTGATATAATTGAATCTTTGCTTAATGTGGTTTTCGAAAAATCCAGCAAATTTATTTGCCCAGATGTTAGATATATTTCAATTTTGTTAGCTAAATCAATCCTAAATTTTGGTATAAAACAATCCTTTAATTCGAAAAGGGGGATATTTGATGCTGATATTTTAAATGAAACATATAAACCGGTTGCTTTAAATCGACCGGTTTGGCAATTTTGTAAAATAAAATTACCTCTTATACTATTATCAAATATATAAAAATCTCCGGTGCTGCTTGTACTGATAAAGAAAGATCCGGTGATGCTTGAATGGATAGAGAAAACTCCGGTAGTGCTTGAACGGATAGAGAAAACTCCGGTGGTGCTTGAGCGGATAGAGAAATTTCCAGTAGTGCTTGAACGGATATAAAAAGATCCGGTGATGCTTGAATGGATAGAGAAAACTCCGGTATTGCTTGAACTGATAGAGAAAACTTCGGTATTGCTTGAACGGATAGAGAAAGATCCGGTGGTGCTTGAACGGATATAGAAAACCCCGGTGTAACAATTTAAAAAACTAATAAAAGGTATATTTTTATCTCCTATTTTTGAGTTCTCTATTTTTATATTATTAAACTTTGACTTATATGCATATAATGGATTAATATTAATTTTTTCTTGGTCTTTAATAACTACATCACCCTCAATTTGTGCTTCATAAAGTACGGTTAATTTTTGGTCATCCGAATATAAATAATCCATTTGCACATCGAGTATTTTTTTTTGTTTAATTTCATCAAGTGTTAATCTTTCAATCCCCTCAACTTTAAATTCTTTTTTTAATTCTTCAAACTTATGATCATCAGCTAAAAATAATTTTACAAAAACTTCTGCATCTATTTTGTATTTGTAAGTTGCGGGGAGTGTAGCTTGTTCCATAATAAAGCCCTAAATTATAATAAACAATAATTTTTGCCGCCTGTTTTGAGGGCGGTAATTAACCAATATATTTATATTGTAAAATAGATATAATTTATATAAACAAAAAATATTATTTTATCATTTTTTTAGGTTACCATAAAAGAATATGCACCTGCGCTGCAGGTGGTTTATGTTGGGGTAGTTTTGCGGTTACAAAGAGGCACCTGCTCCGCAGGTGAAATATCTTTTAATCCCAACGGGATGATATGATTGTAGAAAACCGTTACAAATGCAGGCCCAAAACCCCGAAGGCGGTGACATTGTTTTATAATAACATTGTCTGAACCATGATTTACACATTGTCTGAACTGTGATTTGTGTGATTATGATGATTACTATGATTTTTTATAAACATCTTTTAAAACATAGAACGCTGATAACACAGATTTAACTGATTAACACAGATTTTTGGTTTATTAATTCTGCGGGTATCTGCTTAATCAGCGTTATCTGTGTTATGTTGTCTTAACTGTGATTTTTATGATTACGATGATTACTATGATTTTTATAAACATCTTTTAAAACCTCGTAAGAGGTTTCATATCATTAGCCTAAATGACAGCAAGAGAAACACAACCCCGGAGCGGGTTGCATGTCGTATTTTATAACCACACAAACCATAAAAGAATAAACACCTGCGCTGCAGGTGGCTTCTGTTGGGGGTTTTGCGGTTACAAAGAGGCACCTGCTACGCAGGTGAAATATCTTTTAATCCCAATGGGATGATATGATTATAAAAAACCGTTACAAATGCAGGCCCAAAACCCCGAAGGCGGTAACATTGTTTATAATTTAAACCGTGCAACATTGTCCGAACTATGATTTATATGATTGGTGTGATTACTACGATTTTTTATAAACATTTTTATCTATTACAAAACGCAAAATTTAATCTGTCCCATATTGCAATTAATTATATAATTTGTTTAATTATATAAAACCCTATTAAATGGAAATGTAATTGTTTATTCTAATTAGAAATATTTTTAGAAGAAACGGTAATATTCACTCTTTTCCTCTTTTGTTGCTTCTTCAACGTTTTTTATATTTAACTCACACTATTGATATATTCAAAGTAAAAAATTTGATTTCCTACTCAATAATTCCTCAAATTGTTTTATTAATGTAAAGGCAAAGTTATACTATATATACATATTTATCGGTTTGCTTGTTAACTGACATAATGAAAATATTGAATTAGAATACGTACTTAAATTATTTAATTTAACATTTTTTTTAGTACGTAAGTTTATTAATTAAAAAATTGCAATAACAATTAAGGTTATGATGTTTTTTTAATAAATAATTTCTAAAAGAGGTGGAAAATTGAAAGTATACATTATGCAATTATTGCTTATTATATTTTTTCTTTCACAAGATATTTTTCCAAATGTAAATGTAACCTCCCCTAACGGCGGCGAAAATTGGCAGGTGGGCAGTCAACATAATATTACTTGGACAGATGACGGATTATGGTTTGTTACTTTAAAATATTCAACCGATAGCGGAAATAACTGGATTACAATTGCTTCAAATATAGCAAATCAACATTCTTACGGATGGACAATTCCCGCTACGGCATCGTTATCCTGCAAAGTAAAAGTTGAAGATGCTGCAAACAGTTCCGTATATGATATCAGCAACAGCAACTTTACAATTTCAGGTTCGGCGGTAACTGTAACCTCCCCTAACGGCGGAGAAAATTGGCAGGTGGGCAGTCAACATAATATTACATGGACGGATAACGGATTATGGTTTGTTACGTTAAGATATTCAACAGATAGCGGAAATAACTGGATTACAATTGCTTCAAATATAGCAAATCAACATTCATACGGATGGACAATTCCAGCCACAGCTTCATTATCCTGCAAAGTAAAAGTTGAAGATGCAGCAAACAGTTCCATATATGATATCAGTAATAGCAACTTTACAATTTCAGGTTCGGCGGTGACTGTAACCTCCCCTAACGGCGGAGAAAATTGGCAAGTGGGCAGTCAACAT
>JAZDHY010000001.1:0-42805 GCA_043805435.1 bacterium | reverse complement strand
TAGTGATTAGTGATTAGTGATTAGTGATTAGTGATTAGTGATTAGTGATTAGTGATTAGTGATTAGTGATTAGTGATTAGTGATTAGTGATTAGTGATTAGTGATTAGTGATTAGTGATTAGTGATTAGTGATTAGAAATTAGTGATTAGTGATTAGAAATTAGTGATTTGTGACTAATTAATTTACATATAAGTAATTTATTATATGAAAGCAAACAAAATTGCATAATTTTTACATTTGTTAACAAATTCCGGTCTTCTACAAAAAGTATATAATCTTTAGGCAGTACATTAGCAGCTTATTCTTCTAAATAAAAAATTATCCGCAAAAATATTTTATTCCTATCGCTAAATTTCATATTTTAAATGTTAGAATAAAAAGAAATCATATTTTATTATTTTTGGCTAAAAATAATCTTGAAAAAAAAAGAAGAACTATCACTAAACAAACTTGAATATACCGTTTTAGATGTTGAAACAACCGGTCTATCACCAAAAACCAATAGAGTAATTGAGATTGGATTGGTAAAAATTAAAGATGAGAAGGTTACAGATTCTTTTCGCTCTTTTTTTAATCCTTTTTGTCAATTGCCAACTGCTATTACAAAATTAACCGGTATTACCGATGATGATTTATATGATGCACCGACATTTTCCGATTTGATTTTTCAAATAAATCAATTTATTGGTGATTCAATTATAATAGCTCATAACAGCCAATTTGATATTTCTTTTTTACAGAGCGAATATTTACGAGCAGAAGAAAACTTTGTACCAAATCCGGTTTTATGCACACTTAAGCTTTCTCGCAAGTTATTCCCTTTTTTAGAAAGTAAGTCGTTAAAAGATGTTGGAAAACATTTACAAATCAGACACAAAGATTTACACAGGGCACTTTCCGATGCAACGCTGACAGCAAAAATATTTATAAAAATGATAGGGATTCTTTCAACAAATTTATTAATCAGTGATTTAAATGATCTTTTATCTTTTCAACAATTGCCTTCAACCAATAATCCTAATTTGTTAATTAAAAAAGGAATTGGTAACGACTTTGTAAATTTACCCGATAGTCCGGGTGTATACATATTTAAGAATAGCAAAGATAAAGTATTATATATTGGTAAATCAAAATCGTTAAAACAACGGGTAACCAATCATTTATCTAAAACTGCCGGTAAAAAATCTAAAGATATTATTAAAAAATCGTCCAGCATTGAATATAAAGAAACTCACAGCGAACTGACTGCCCTGCTAGCCGAATCACAATTAATAAAGTTTTATTTGCCTAAGTATAACGTAATGTTAAAAAACTACAGTTCAAATTATTTTATTAAGGTTCGTTTGCAGCATTACGCCCCCGATGTTTCAGTTGTTCAAGAAATGGAATTTGATGGAAATGATTATTTTGGCCCTTACCATAATAGAGAAACAGCAAAAAATTTAGTTGATATTATTGATAAAACTTTTTTATTGCGTGAATGTACCGATAGGGTTATTGCCAAAAACAAACAATGTTATTTGTTGGATATAAACAGGTGTTCGGGTATTTGTTTACCCGATTATAATAAAGAAGACTACAACAAAGAAATAAATAATGTGTACGATTTTTTATCCGGTCATAACCAGTATGCCTTAAATAGATTATTAGAAAAAATGAAAATCCTTTCTGATAAACAAAAATACGAAGAAGCAGC
The DNA here is from genome assembly GCA_043805435.1 of bacterium. GTDB lineage: Bacteria > Bacteroidota > Ignavibacteria > Ignavibacteriales > Melioribacteraceae > JAEXOD01. The sequence continues at coordinate 41,108 of JAZDHY010000001.1, read as the reverse complement.
AGAAATAAGAGATATTGTAAATTCTTTACTTAAACAGCTAACAAAATCATCAATAATAAGCGAACCGATAAACAAAGCAAAAGTATTAGTAGAAGTAAATTATACTCAAAAAAAAGATTATATTTTATTAGTGGAAGGCAAAATATTTATTAAAGACTATATTTTAAATGAAAAAGAATTTTTTGAGGATGCATTGGATGATTATTTTAACAATACAATAAATGTTAATAGCCACATCACTCAAAAAGATTTAGACCATATAAAAATTGCATTAACTTGGTTGGTTTATAACAGAACAAAAGTAATAATTCACTATTTGTGTGAATATGCCACAAAGGATGAACTAATAAATAAACTGGGTATACCAAAAACAAAACTTATAAAAAAATATAATAAGCAGAAAAAAGCGAAATAGTAATTAATATAGTAATAAAAACCTTATACGTATAATTTTTTAGTGCTTTTGAAGCTCCAAAACCAACTAAAAACATTTTGAAAATTGTATTTGCTCCTATTGCCATTAAAATAGCTGCCGAAATAACATTTAAACTTACTAATTTGTTCGAAATATCCATCACAGAAAGTACTGCGGCGTCTAAACTGGCAAAACCACCAATAAAACTTGCCATATAAACACCATTATCGCCAAACAGACTATTTGCAAAACTTGAAACAAATAAAATTATTGCAAATATTAGCCCAAATTTTACAGCAAACAATAATTTAAATGGGTTGGTAAGTTTTAAATCTTCAGTATTCCCTTTATGTGTATTTTTCCATATTCTTAAACTTACAATAATACAAATAAGGGTTAAAATTAAAAAAGGGATCGAAAGTTGGAAAGCTGCAGCCGGACTGAATAAAAACACAATCAATAAAACTCTTGGATACATTACGGCTGTTGCAAGTAATATTCCACTGCTAAAATCCGCACTTAAACTTGGGCTTTCTTTGCTTCTTTGAGAAAAGGATAAAGTAACTGCAGTACTTGAGGCTAAACCACCCAAAATAGACAAAATCAAAATACCCTTTTTTGTACCAATTATTTTAAATAATATATAACCTACAAAATTAATAGCAGAAATTAGTACAACCAAATACCATATTTTTAGCGGATTTAACACATTAAAAGGATCGAATGTTTTATCGGGTAATAAAGGTAAAACAATAATTGTAATTATAGCAAATTTTAAAGTTGCAAAAATGTCTTCTTCTTCTATTTTTCCTGCAAATGCCCTAAACTTTGTTTTAAGACTCAAAAACATAGTAATAATAACGCTTAATGCGGCTGAAAGGAGCAGGTAATCCCAATAAACAAGTCCACCTAAAACATATACAAGTAATAATGTAAGCTCCGTAGTGCCTCCTAATTCGCCCTTAGAAGCAGTTATATAATATTCAATGGCTACAAGAACACCAAAGATAAAAAATCCCAATATAAAGACATAAATTGAAGTAAAAGAAGAGATTAATGCAGTTACAAAACCCAAAATAGAAATTAATGGATAAGTCCTAATACCGGCAAAAGTATCATGGTTGGGGCTTTTTGCTCTTTCTCTTTCCACACCGACAAACAAACCAATTAATATAGCAATTAAAATTTTTTGCCATAATAGAGGTATTGATTCAGACATGTTATTCTGAAAAATAGTTTCCATTATGAATCACTAAAATAATCCTTTAATTATTTAATTAAAAATTTACTAAGAACAAAACTAATAATTAAAAAAGCAATTGACATTAATATTAAATAAATACCAAGATTTTTTAAAGAGACTTTTGTAATAGTAAGTGAAGACAAATATCCACGCCATCCACAATTTTTACATCTGTAAATATTAAAAAACGTAAAACGTTTAATAGCCTGCTCAAACATAGACCGGGCGCGCGATCTATGAAGGACATTTGGAGCTTTACATTCCGGACATTTTCTAAAAATAGGATTACGAGAATAAATAAGTTTTAAATCTTTCATAAAATAATCAGTTGTTTGAAAAAGAATTAACAAAAATAACAATTATTTAACTCACACGAAGACATTTTTTAATATTATTATAATAATTGTTAATAAAATTAAAAAAAGACCTAATATGTTAAATTAAAAATAGAATAAACTTTGGAATAAAACGATTAATTGTGTGAATATAAAAAATGGTCATATAATTTTTTATTATTCAAAATATTTATGGTTGAAATAATTTGTATATCATCTTTTAATGACTCGCGGATTCTTCCGTTTCTGCCTTCTTTTCTTAAAACAAATTCTTCTTTTATTTTTGAAACAATTTCGTTTTTATATTTTTTCAATTCACTATTTTTAAGCATTTTAGACTTTGACAAAAGACTCTCAATCTGATTTGTAAAAGAAGAATCTAATTTCTCATCCTTAATTTCATTTTTTAAATCCAATAAAGAGGTTTCTATATTGGATTTAAAATCAATTTTTTCTTTTTGTAAATAACTTACAAATTCTTTATAAATTTGTTCATCACTTTCAGAATTTTTAGGTAGAGAGTTAATGTTTTGCAAATAACTGGCGTAATTAAAAAATATACCCCTTGCAAGAAGGTCATTAATTATCTTCGAATTAGAATCATTATTAACAATAGAATCCGGTAAAATACCCCCTGCAGAAAAAACTTTACGTTGGCTATCAGTAAGAAATTCAGCTTTTTCAAAATCAATTTCTGAAGATAAGACAGCATTGTTTTTGCTGTAATCAATTTTTTGAATACATCTGCCGCTAGGGGTAAAATATTTGGCAGTTGTAATTTTTAATGATGTTTTATAAGGTAATGATAAAATAGTTTGCACTAAACCCTTACCAAATGATTGTGTACCAAGAATAACACCTCTGTCGTGATCTTGAATTGCACCGGCAACAATTTCGCTGGCAGATGCCGTACCATTATCAACAAGTACCATTAATTTTATATCACCGGCAATAGGTTCTTCTTGTGAATAATAAGACTTTGTATTAAGGCTATCCCTTCCTTTTACAGTAACAACAAGTTGTCCTTTTTTTAGAAATTTTTCACTAACATCAATTGCAGCATCTAATAATCCACCCGGATTACCTCTCAAGTCTAAAACAATTGAATTAATTTTAGTTTTATTTCTTAAGTCAATTATTGCTTTTCTAACTTCTTCTCCGGCAGTTAAAGAGAAACTGCTTAATTTTATATAAGCAATACCATTACTTTCGGATAAGAATCCGTAATATGAAACGTTTTTAATTTCAATTTCTTCTCTAACAAGCGAAAAAGTCAGTTCTTCATCAACACCGTTACGTTTAACAGAAAGAATAATTGTTGATCCGGGTTCACCTTTAATTTGTTTGCCAAAAGAATTATAATTTTCTTTTGTAAGCTCCATATTATTAATTTTGGTTACAACATCACCAATACGAATTCCTTGACGCTGTGCAGAATATCCTTCAATTAATTCAAGTATGGTAATTTTATCGTTTCTAATTCCAATTGTAGCACCAATTCCGCCATATTTTCCTGTTGTAATTAAATCAATATCACCTTTTTCTGCCTTTTCAATAAAAACAGTATAAGGATCCAACGACGACAGCATACCATCAATTCCTGCAGTCATCAATTCTTCGGGATTAATATTATCAACATAAGTTGTTGAGACTAACTTATATACTTCACCAAAAATATCAATACTTTTAGATAATTGGAAATAAAAGTCGTCATCACTTTTTAAGAAGCCGGTAAACAAAACAAACAATAAGGGGAAATATATCCATTTTTTATTAAATTTAAACATTTTAACCTCATAAGTCTAACAGATTAATCGCATCAATAATACTTAAATGGATTTCTTCAATAGATTTTGTACCATCAATAATGCAAAAACGCGATTCTTTTTTTGCTATTTGGTGATAACCTATACGTACACGCTGCCAAAATTCTAATTCAGAGCTTTCAATTCTATCTAAATCTTCTTTTTTACAGTTTAATTTTCTTTTTTCAATAACATTTATTGGTAAATCAATAAAAAAAGTTATGTTTGGTGAAGAATTATTTACAACAAATTCATTTAATTTATCAATAAACTGAACTGAAAGACCTCTTCCATAGCCTTGGTAGGCTGTACTTGAATCATGAAATCTATCACTTATAACAATATTTCCGGCTGCTAGTTCCGGCAAAATTTTTTCTTTTATTAATTGTGCCCTGCTTGCATAAAACAAAAGCAATTCACTTTCAATACACATTTCGTAATTTTTTTTATCAAGTAAAATATCGCGTATTTTTTCAGAAATAGCAGTTCCACCGGGTTCACGTAATAAACAAACCTTATTCCCTTTTTTTTCTAAATATTCGATTAATAATTTTACTTGAGTGGATTTGCCACAAAAATCTAATCCTTCAAAGGTTATAAACATAATTAATTTTGTTTTATTATATATTCAACTTTTTTTGGTTGAATATCAATTATTGATGAAAAGGCAGGATTTTTAATTATTGGTTCAAGATAACCAAGAGTATCGTTAAAAGCAGTTCTAAAACTAACAAAGGCAGATAAATCCTCATTTGTCATTTTTCCCAAAACATTAATACCGCCACGTAACTTAATTGTAATAGAATTAGGGATTAAATGCAGATTAAAAGAAACCGGTAAATCCTCTACTTGTATTTTAATATTTTCAAAAACTTTATCAACTATTTTTTGAACGTCAAAAGCAGCAGTTGTAAAATTAGTTGAATATTTAATCAATTTCATCGGTTTTAAATCCAATCTTTCCCTAACTTTTTTATCTAAATTTTCAAATTGGTAAAATTCTGTTTTAATATAATCAATATCTTTCAGCAGACTGAGAGGCCCAAATATTTTTATAGTATCCGGATTTAATTTTTCAATATCAACAATACCAAATCCTTCTTTGTAGGTAAGTTGAATATCCGGTACAATTTTAACATATTTAGAACGAAGCTTTTCAACATGAAAACTTAATCTTTCTGGATTAATTTCCGTTAATTGAAAGTTAGTTGTAAACCAAGGATTATTTTCCAATTCACTTCTTGATGAAACAACTTGATTACCAAATCTGTTTTTAATTCTAACTGCAAAACTTAAATTTTTTGTTAAGCTAAGTTTTGCCAATTGCCAACCCTGCCCTTTAACACTAATAGTAACTTCCTCATTACTAATGTTGCTTATTGCAGAACTATCATCAGAAGTTAAAAAAGACACCGGAATTTTTATAGTTGTAAAATATTCTTCCGATAATGATATAGTTCCCCATAACACAATAGAAAATAAAGAAATTAAAGAAATTGTTAATATTTTATTTTTCATAAAATTAAAAAAAACTCCACCTAAGTGGAGTTTAATATTGCGTAAAATTTTTCATTTTAGCGTATTGTATTAAAATACTCAATTAATTGAGGTCTATTAGCTTTAGAAATTTGTCGTCCCTTAATTGGAAAACCGGCAATGCTTCGTGCAAGATGTCTTAAATCATGCACATTCATTTTTTCCAAATCTTCCTGTAAAGGAATAAAAACAGATGCTTTATTTACTAAAGGAATTGATTCTTCATTTTGGTTATCTGTATCAAAAGAAGAATTAAACCCTAATTCATCCGATTTTTCTTTATTAAATCCGGTTTCCTCAGATTGACTAATTTCTCTTTTTTCTAAAGTTTCTTTACCAACATCATTATGTTGTATTCGTAAATCCTCTTCAGTAATTTCCGGTTTAAAATCTTCACTAATCAGACTAATATCATTAGAGGCTACATATAAATTTTCTTCAACAATTTCTTCCGGTAAAGCATTTAGAGAATTATCTTTTTGTTCTTCTTCTATAATTGGAGTATCTATAGATTCAAAAGGCTCTATAATATCACTTGTTTCATCAATACTTTCGATATTTTCAGCTAAATTAATATTAGATTCTATTTCTATTTTTTGCTCAGCATCTTCGTCTATATCATCTTGAATAATATCTTCAATTGGAATTTCATGAATATCTTCTGCAATAGTATCACTAATATTTTCTAATTCTAAAGAATCAACTTCTTCTATTGGAGCTGAAGTATATTCATCTGCAATAAAATCACTTATATCGCTATTTCCATCTTCGGTATTTATTGGTATATCAATATAAAAAGCAGAATCATCAACACCAATATTGTTTTCGTTTTCAAAAGAGTATTGATTATCGATATTTTCTTCTTCCGATTCAAATTCAGGAATTGCATTATCCGGATAAGTATTTTGTTGTTCCTCAATACTAATTTTAGATAAATTTTCCTCAATTGGGCGGCTAATACTTTCAGTAATAACTTCGTCAAACAATCCGGAAGCAGCTTCACCTTCTTCATCAAATAAAGAGAAATGAGTTTCTTCTTCTTCTTCTGCTTCTTCAATATTTTCAGTGCTGATGGCAGTATCAAAAAATGAAGGTACAGTAGAAACAGCTTTTTTCCTTCCCCGTTTTATTTCGGGAGCAGGTTTAAGTTCCAAATTTTTGATAAAAGGTTCTAATTGATCATCAGGTCTAGGAATAACATGGGCAGTAAGCAGCTGACCGACACGTTTGGCAGCAGCTGCTCCGGCATCAACGGCAGCACGTACTGCGGCAACTTCACCAACAATTTCAATAGTGACCATTGCAGCAGTAATTTTTTCTTTACTAACCAGTTTAACATTGGCTGCTTTAAGCATTGCATCGGCAGCCTCAATTGCTCCAACTAATCCAACAGTTTCAATTAAACCAAGTGCAAGTTGCATTATAATTTAGGTCTTTTTGGAAGAATTAATTCAACATCTGTATGTGGACGAGGTATTACGTGAACTGAAACCAATTCACCAACTCTTTGTGCTGCTGCTGCTCCGGCGTCAGTTGCTGCTTTAACAGCTCCAACATCACCACGAACCATAACAGTAACATAACCGCCACCAATTGTTTCTTTTCCAATCAATTCAACTTTTGCTGCTTTTACCATTGCGTCAGCAGCTTCAATAGCACCAACCAAACCTTTGGTTTCAATCATTCCAAGTGCATCCAATGTCATAATTTGCTCCCTTTTTCTGTTTTATTTTATAGCGAAAATAACCTATAATTGTAAAAATGTCAATTAATATTTAATATTTTTACAAATTTGTCTTATTTAATTATATTTGTCTCGCGTAAATAGTCTTCCAATATTATTGCTGCTGCATTTTTATCCAACAATCCTTTATCTTTCCGCTTGCTCCGTTTACTTATTGATTCTAAAACACGTCCTTTTGCAAGCTCACTTGTGTATCGTTCATCAGCAAAAATCACTTCTTTTTTTAGTTTAGATTTTAATTCTTCAGCAAATTTTTCAATTTTTTCAGTTACCTGCCACTTGCTCCCATCTTGCCTTAATGGATAACCTAAAACAATTTTATCAATTTCATAAGCACTTAATAACTTTTCGAAATTTTGCCAAAAATGATTATCATTAAATAAAGTTTCTAACGGATAAACAAAAATCATTAACGGATCAGTAATTGCTATTCCAATTCTTCTTTCCCCATAATCAATGCCAATAATTCGTTTTTCTGTCAAATTTACCAATCCTTATTCATTTGAATCAAACCTGTCCACAGAAAAAACTCCTCTGCAGCTTTTAATCCTTTCAATTAGTCGTTGTAAATGTTCCAAATCTTTTACATATACAGAAATAATGCCCGAAAAAAACGATTTTTCAGTATTGATATTAATACCTTTAATATTTGTGTTTTTTATAGTATTAATATTATTAGTTATTGCATTTAACAATCCGGGCGAGTCTTCTCCCCTAATAGTTAAAGCCGCAACAAAACTTTCATCTATATTTTTGGACCATTCGGTTCTAATAAATCTATCATGTTGCTGTAAGTGCAATTTAATTAAATTGACACAGTCTTTTCTATGAATTTTAATGCCATCTCCGGTAGTAATAAAACCAACAATGGGATCACCCGGAATTGGATTACAACATTTTGCATAGCTATAATTAATACCTTTGGTATCTCCTTCTATAATAACTCCACCAACATCGGTACGGGTAATATCTGCAAATTCATCAAAACCAAATTCGGTGTTAATAACACGCGGAGCTTCTTCTTCAGTTTCTTTAAGAATATCTTCAATTTTAATCTTTTCCAAAGCAATTGCAGTATAAAAGACATTCATATTTTCGTATTTATGTTTACGAATAAACTTATTCAATTCATCTGAAGAAAAAGAGCGTTTGGATTTTTTAACTTTTTTATCCCAAAGTTCTTTACCTGTTTCAATTAGTCTTTCTTCTTCTTTATTAAGGTATTTTCTAATATTTGCTTTTGCTTTATGGGTTTGTACAAACTGAAGCCAGCTTTTATTTGGATGTTGGTTTTTGGAAGTGATAATTTCAATTTGGTCGCCACTTTTTAAAATTGCATATAAAGGAACAATTTTTCCGTTAACTTTGGCACCAATACAATGAGAACCAATTTTACTATGAATTTCAAAAGCAAAATCAACAGGCGTTGAATTTGAAGGAAGTTGAATCAAATCACCTTTAGGAGTATAAATAAATATTTCTTCTTGGTTTAAAGTAAGTTTAAAATTACTTATCATTTCCTTAGAAGATTCACTTCTCGAGGTGTTTTCAAAAATATCGCGGGCCCAATTAACCCAGCCATCCAAGTCTAAATTGGTTTTAACGATGTTTTCTTTATATTTCCAATGCGCAGCAATTCCACGTTCTGCAATATCATGCATCTCCCTAGTTCTAATTTGGACTTCAACTAATTTTCCCTCAGGACCAATAACGGTGTTATGAATTGAACGGTAATTGTTTTTTTTGGGAACAGAAATGTAATCTTTAAATCTTTCCGATACATTTTTATAAACACCATTAACCGCACCTAAAGCCATATAACATAAAGTCGGGTCATTCTTTTCCATAATAATGCGTATGGCAAGCAAATCATAAATTTCTTCAAACGATTTGTTTTGATTTATCATTTTTTTATAAATGCTATATAAATGTTTTGGCCGTCCTCCAATTGTGTAAGGCACTCCAAATTCTTTTAGTTTTTCATTAATTGGGCTGCAAAACTTAGCAATATAATTTTCTCTGTCTTTTCGCGTATTAGTTACTTGACGGGCAACTTCATCGTAAGCTTCCCTGTTCATATACTTAAATGCAAGGTCTTCCATTTCCCACTTAATTTGCCCAAGTCCAAGCCGATGAGCAAAAGGGGCATAAATTTCTACTGTTTCTCTTGAAACCCGCATCTGTTTTTCCGGCGAGCAATAATTTAGTGTACGCATGTTATCTAACCTATCGGCAAATTTTACTAATATTACGCGTACATCATTTATCATAGAAATAAGCATCTTTCTATAGTTTTCTGCTTTTTGGATTTCCAAACCTTTAAAAACACCGCTAATTTTAGTAACTCCATCAACAATGTCTGCAACTTCTTTACCAAATTCATTTTCAATAAAATCAAGTCCAACCCCCGTATCCTCAACAACATCATGCAATAAAGCAGTAATTACAGAAACATCGTCCAAAGCAATCTCTTTGGTAATAATTAATGCAACTTCATAAGGATGTGTAAAATATGGGGCTCCTGATTCTCTAAAATCATTTTTATGAGATTCAAAACTTAAATTAAAAGCTTTTTTTATTAAATCTTCTCTAGCGGTTGGTAAACTTGCTTTACATAAAGTAAGCAAGTCATCAAGCATTTTTTTCTGTTTTAATGGACCAATTATCATATTTATCAACAATTAAACTTAATCAATTAAATATAGTAAAAAAAATAGTGTATAGAATCAAATTATTTTTTAAGATTCTCAATTATTTCCCTTTTTAAATTTTTAACTCTGTCTAATCTATCCCCTAATTGATCAATTACATAACTATTTAGATTATCAATGCCTAAAATGTCATCGCAATATTCTTTTGCTTTTGTATAATTTTCTAACGCGGTGTATTGCATTGCTATTTTATGTTTAATCTCAATTTCATTTAAATGATTATTCCTCTTTAAGGTATTTAACGAAATTAAAACTTCTTTATACAATCGTATTGCTTTATACTTATCAACATCAACATATATTCTGGCCAAAGAAAGCTTACACAGCCTGTTATTTGGGTATTTTATTAAAATATCATTACACACGCTAATTGCATTTTGAAATTCTTTTCTTTCAATATAAATCCAAATTAAACTATATGCTGCTAGAAAATGTGTGTATGTGTTTTTATTCATTGCTTTTTCTAATAATCTTCTTCCAAGTTCTCTATCATCGCTAATAAAAGGCAGCCATGTTAATGATTTTGTTTTTGCGCTTTTCCAATAATAATAAGAACCTAAAGCAACATAAGAATCATAGAAGAGAGAGTCGATATCTAAACATTTTTCATAATATGATATTGATGATAATCCGTTAGTAATTGCCGAAAAATAATCACCATTTAATCCTTTAAAGCCGGCATAAAAACCATTAGAAATTGCCATATAATAATTATTCCACAAATTATTATTATCCGCATTGTATAAGCTATCGCTTAATTTTTTTGCCGAGCTAAGTAAAATGTTAATATATTTTTCATCAAATTGTTCTCCGTAATCAACTGCTTCGGCTATATCGGCAGCGGCAAGATAAATTTTACCTAACGGAATATTTGGAAATTGTCTATTTAATTCGGAAAATTTTGATTTAGCGGCATCATAATTTTGCCTTAAAAGATAATCAACACCAATTCTAATTATATTATCTACTGTTTTGTTTGGAAAACTTTTTGCAAATAAAACATTTGAAAGAATTAATAAAATTAAACTATAACGTACCAAAAGTCCTATCACCCGCATCGCCTAATCCTGGAAGAATGAAACCATTATTATTTAATTCTCTATCAAAGGCAGCCGTAAAAATTAAAACTTCGGGGTGCTCTTCTTCTAATTTTTTTACCCCTTCAGGAGCAGCAATTAAACTGACAAAACATAAATTTTTAGCACCTCGCTTTTTTAAGGAGTTAATAGCAGCAATTGCACTTCCTCCTGTAGCAAGCATAGGATCTAAAACCAAAACCTTTGAAATATCTAAACTTTTTGGAGTTTTATAATAATAATCTACCGGTAATAAAGTTTTTTCATCTCTCTGCATTCCAATATGTCCAACTTTAGCATCAGGAATCATTTCAGTAAAAGCATCAACCATACTTAAACCGGAACGTAATACGGGTACTAATATAGTTGGGTATTTTAATCTATAACCTTTGGTTTTTTCCAAGGGAGTAACAACTTCACGTTCCTCAAGTTCAAGATATTTTCCGACTTCAATAGCCAAAGCAAATGAAATTCGCTTTAATGCAAGTCTAAATTGATATTCTTTTGTTTCCTTGTCTCTTAAATAAGTAATATCGCGTTTAACCAATGGATTATCCAAAACATACAACATTTTATATTTCCTTTTTAATTTTTTGTCCCAAGACTGATAAGATGTTTATAAAAGGCGAAACAGGAGGAGAATAATTAAAATTAATTTCACCAAGATTTGAAGCCTTTATGTTATTTAGAATAAAAACAGAAATAATATCTGCATAAGAACTCACTTCATTTCCGCCCCTAAATGCCGCACCAACTATTGTACCGTTATTTGTATTTCTAATAATTTTGCCAAAAACCGGTTTATTATTTGGCATAACTTTAATTAAGCTATTTCCATTGGCAATTGTTCTTTTAACATTAATATTTAAATTTTTACACTCTTTGCTAGATAACCCGACAAACGAATAAACAAAATCGGCAAATTTAAAAGTAACATTTTTTATAACGGGAGAAATATACTCGTTGCCGCCTGCGGCGTTTGAGCCTGCAATATGCCCATATTTACTAGCCAAAGATGCCAAGGGGATATAATCTTTCCTTTTTGATATAAAGTTCATAACTTCTATGTTATCGCCGGCAGCATAAATATTATAATCGGAAGTTTTTAATTTCTGGTCAACCTTAATTGCTCCACTTTCCCCCAATTCCAATTGTGAACCAGCAGCTAAATAATTATTTGGTAAAACACCTGTTGTTTGAATGACTAAATCGGTATTGAAAGCACGGCCAAATATTTTTACAAATTTAACCATGTTATCTTTAATAATAAAATCCAAATTATCCGCATTCCCAATAAATTGAATTGATTTTTTTGCGAGCTGATTTAAAATAAGTTCTTTAATCTCATCATCAGCAAAAAAAACAGGAGATTCGTTTTTATCAATTAAAGTTATATCAAAGCCCAATTCGTTTAAAGTATCAGCCACTTCAAGTCCTGTATAACCGGCACCAATAATAGTAATATTTTTTATTTTTTCTGTTTCAAATAGTTCTTTAATCTTTAAATAGTCGGAAACAGTTTTAAATGTTGAAAAATTTTTAATCCGGTTATTTAATCCACTTATTGGTTTAATATACGAACCCGTTGTTAATACAAGTTTATCATAATCATAAATTTGAGAATTGTTAGTTATCAAATCTGTAACTAAAATTTTTTTATTTCTTCTGTTGACATTATCAACAAGTGTATTTGTAAAAACTTTAACCCCTTTGTCTTCAAAAAACGATTTATCATCGTAAAAAATGATTTTTTTATAATCATCAATAGTATTGTTTAATAAATATGGCAGTTCACAAGTACCTGTAGAAATATAAGGACTTGCCTCAAAAAGCAAAACTTCGGAATTTTTATCCACTCTTTTTGCTTTTGCGGCAGCTGCAGGGCCGGCCGCATTACCACCAATAACTATAATTCTATTTTTTTTATTATTAATCACAACATAAATTTTAATTTGAATACAAATATAAATATTTTTATCACTATTTCATATTTCATTAATAATGTAAAAAAGAAGTCAATATTAACAAATTGTTAATTCGTCATTGGTAAGGCAATAAGGTTTGTATTTTTTTTAATTTAGAATTAAATTTTATAGCTACATTTTAAAAAAATATGATTTAAACAACAAAACGGTAATAAATATTATGTTTAAGTTTTTTATACCAAAAGAAGACAAATATTTTGATGATTTTAACGAATTAATTAATAATGTAAACGAAATGGCACAATTAAACAAACAATTGTTTACAATTTTGCCATATAGTTACGAAACAATTCAAAAAATAAAATCATTAGAACACAGATGTGACGAAGTAGCTTCCAAAATAATTAAACGATTAAATAAAACCTTTATCACTCCATTTGATAGAGAAGATATTTTAAGCCTTACTAAAAAAATTGAAGGAATTAGTGATGCATTAAAATCATTGGCAATTAGAATTGAGATTTATAATTTTACCGAAAAAATGGATTCTGCCGATAAAATGGTAGATATGATTGCTTTAGCAGTAAGTGAATTAGCTTCGGCAGTTAAAGAATTAAAAAGCGGTAAAAATACAATAAACGAAATTCGTGTTGTAAAAGACATAGAAGTAGAAGCTGATACTGTTTTTCAAAATACTCTTAAAAAAATATTTGCCGAAGAAAAAGACATTGTTACCCTGCTAAAGAAAAAAGAGATGATTGAAATGCTTGAATATACTGTTGACAAATGTCAGGTATGCGCAAATCAAATTTTAACAATTTATATTAAAAACAGTTAATAAATATTATGATGATATATCCTTTAATAATAATTGTAATGGCGTTAATTTTCGATTTTTATAATGGAATGAATGATGCTGCAAATTCTATTGCTACGGTAGTTTCTACCAGAGTGTTAACCCCGGTTCAAGCAGTTATGTGGGCTGCATTTTTTAATTTTATTGCTGCTTTTGCTTTTGGTGTAGGCGTTGCAAAAACAATTGGGGAAGGAATTGTTGATACTTCGGTTATTGATAATACCGTAATTCTTGCATCACTAGTAGGCGCAATAATTACAACGGCAACAGCAACACATATGGGATTTCCCATAAGTGTTTCGCATGCAATTATTGGTGGTTTAGCCGGTTCTGCTTTTATTAAGGCAGGTGCAGCGGCATTAGTATCTTCAGGAATAATTAAAGTTTTTGTGTTTATTTTCCTTGCTCCAATTATCGGCTTTTTTATTTCGATTATTTTTTCGGTTATCACGTTATGGATAGTAAGAAATAATCAACCTCATAAGGTTGACAAGTATTTTAGGAAATTACAACTTTTATCCGCAGGTTTATATAGTTTAAGTCATGGTTCAAATGATGCTCAAAAAACTATGGGTATTATAACGCTTGTTCTTTTTACTAATAGTATGATCCCTGCTTTTGATGTACCTTTTTGGGTTATAATTTCAAGTCACTCTGTTATTGCCTTGGGTACATTAATTGGAGGCTGGAAAGTGATTAAAACGCTTGGTATGCGTATGACTAAATTAAATTCTTTTGGCGGATTTAGTGCTGAAACCTCTGCCGGACTAACAATTGTAGCTGCTACAATATTTGGAATTCCTGTTAGTACTACACATACAATTACCGGTTCAATTGCCGGAGTAGGCATATTAAAAGGTGTTGGCGGATTAAGATGGGGTGTTGCACGTAATATTTTATGGGCTTGGGTATTAACTATTCCTCTATCATGTTTTTTTGCAATTGTTTCATACAAAGTTATTACTTATATTTTACTTTTGTTTTAATTCCAAAGCAGTTCAATTAAAAAATAAAGTTTGCTGTATGTCATGGAGTCAAAAATTCCATGACATTTTTATTTTAAATAAGATTTAGCTGAATTTAGCAGAAGATATAATAATCTTCTGTAAACTCTTTATTAATACAAGGTTATGAAAATTTTAATTGCATTTATTATATACATGTAAATAAAATTATTTTGGGCAAAATAATTTAACAATAATATTCTTCAACTCAGGCCTAAAGGCTATATAGCGCGGTTATTATTCCCCGAGTACTAAAGAACGTGATTATTTAAGATCCCAATAACTCATTATATTTGAGCTATTTATGTTATTATTAATCCCCGTTTAGTTAGCCCCCAGCACTCATGCCGGGGGCTAACTAAACAAATATAACGGGCTTTAGTCCTGAGTTTTTTCCTTACTTATTGGCTTAGATGATTAAAAATATCAATGCTATTACTTTCTAATGCAAAATCCGGAATTAACCAAATATTTGTAATAGAAAAGATATAATTGACATTTTTATTCATCCGGAACAGAGAATAAAAGAAAAGAATTTTTTCAAAACTGTTTTTAATTAAAAGATAGCAGATTGTACAAATTTAGGACACAAAATTTGGGTTATTCAAAAAGTCTATGGGGTTGTTGGATTAAAATAAATATTTTTTTTCTTCAATTTTATATATTAAGTCAATTTTTCCTAATTATTTTTTTTCATATTATCTCAGTTTATGGATAAATTATTGAAATTGATAATAATTAATATTATTTTAACATCGAAATATTTTTAAGTATTTTAAATAAGTACTTAAAACAACAAAAGTGATAACTTTAAACTTATGCTAATATTTATTTTTACATGCCAACTTAATTATTTATTAAAAATAAACCAATTGGGCATTTAACAAAAAGTAATTTTATAACAAAACGGTAAAAAATAATATGTTTAAATTTTTTATACCAAAAGAAGACAAATATTTTGATGATTTTAATCAATTAATTACAAATGTAAACGAAATGGCACAATTAAACAAACAATTGTTTACAACTTTGCCATACAGTTTTGAAACAATTCAAAAAATAAAATCATTAGAGCATAGATGTGATGAAATATCTTCAAAAATTATAAAACGGTTGAATAAAACTTTTATAACTCCTTTTGACAGAGAGGATATTTTAAGTCTTACAAAAAAGATTGAGGGAATAAGCAACGCTTTAAAATCCTTAGCCATTAGAATTGAAATTTATTGTTTTTCCGAAAGGATGGATTCAGCGGATAAAATGGTTGATATGATTGCCCTTGCAGTAAAAGAATTAACATTGGCCATCAAGGAACTAAAAACCGGAAAAAACACAATGAACGGTTTGAGGGTAGTAAAAGATATTGAAGTTGAAGCAGATGCTGTATTTCAAAATACTCTTAAAAAGATATTTGCAGAAGAAAAAGATATTGTTACATTACTTAAGAAAAAAGAAATGTTGGAAATGCTTGAAAATGCAGTTGACAAATGTAACGTATGCGCTAATCAAATTTTAACCATTTATATTAAAAACAGTTAGTTAATTATATGATATTTCCTTTAATAATTATTTTCATGGCGTTTATATTCGATTTTTATAACGGGATGAATGATGCTGCAAATTCAATTGCAACTGTTGTTTCTACAAGGGTATTAACTCCAACGCAGGCTGTTATTTGGGCTGCATTTTTTAATTTTGCGGCAGCTTTTATTTTTGGGGTTGGTGTTGCTAATACAATTGGAAAAGGAATTGTTGATATAGCTGTGATTGATAATACCGTAATGTTGGCTACTTTAGTTGGTGCAATTATTACAAGTGCTTCGGCTACTCACTTAGGGTTACCTATTAGTATTTCGCATGCTATTATTGGCGGACTTGGCGGAGCGGCATTTATTAAAGCCGGCAGCGGTGCTATTATTTCTTCCGGCATATTAAAAGTTTTTGCTTTTATCTTTTTAGCCCCAATTTTAGGTTTTTTGGTATCAATTATTTTTTCAATTGTTACAATGTGGATTGTAAGAAACAAACAACCTCATAAAGTTGATCATTACTTTAGGAAATTGCAGCTTTTATCAGCCGGGTTATACAGTCTTAGTCACGGTTCTAATGATGCACAAAAGACTATGGGAATAATTACTTTAGTTCTTGTTACTAATGGTTTCATCAGCTCATTTCATGTTCCATTTTGGGTTGAAATAACAAGTTATTCAGTTATTTCATTAGGCACGCTGATAGGTGGAAGAAAAGTAATCAAAACTTTAGGGATGAGGATGACTAAACTTAGTCCATTTGGCGGATTTAGTGCAGAATCAGCATCCGGATTAACAATTATTTTTGCCACTATATTAGGCATTCCTGTTAGTACAACTCATACAATTACCGGTTCTATTGCCGGTGTAGGTATCCTAAAAGGTGTTAATGGCATTAGCTGGGGAGTAGCACGCAACATATTATGGGCATGGGTTCTTACAATACCTTTATCAGCATTTTTTGCAATAATGGCTTTTTATGTAATTACTTTTTTATTACATTAACATTCACAATTTTTGGAATTTTAGATGAAGATTAATCTTTTATTAATAAAAAAGATGTTATGCAGTTATTTAATTGCCTGGCAATTTTTGTTTTTAATAATTGTTAATATATCTCCTGTTTTTTCATATCATTCCAATAACTCTAAATCTCCTCTTGCCTTTATTGAAAGTTCTGATATTTATTCCAATACAATAAACTTACCAACAAAAACACGTGATACTAACACACAGCGAAATGGTGTTAATAATTTTTGTTTTAGTTTTGACCAACTATCCTCCTCTGTTTTTTTCAGGTCAAAAATCAAATCCATCAAATTCAATTCATCCGAATCTGTTCCAATTTATAAAACCAATCAACCTAATAAATTTAGTTTCCGCGGTCCCCCGTTAGTTTAATTATTTTAATTTGTTGTTTCAATTTAAAAATATTGCCTTATAATAAACATAAGTGACAATATTTGATATTATCAAATTTAATTATTTTAAACTATTGAGGTATAAAATGGCTTTACAATCAAAAGAAGTTACTGAAGTAAAAGAATCGTTTGGACAAAAACTAATAAATAAATGGCCTGTTTATTTAATGGAAGGTGTTGTTTGGGCTATTTTAGCGGCTATTGCTTATTTAATAATTTTTATGTAAAATATAAATTCAATCCCCTCTTATAAAAAAAAGAGGGGATTTTTTTTGATTATTTTTCTTATTATAGTCCAATATTATTATGCTTGGGTTA
This sequence comes from bacterium, assembly GCA_043805435.1. Taxonomy (GTDB): domain Bacteria; phylum Bacteroidota; class Ignavibacteria; order Ignavibacteriales; family Melioribacteraceae; genus JAEXOD01. The sequence goes on along the minus strand of JAZDHY010000001.1, from coordinate 23,190 downwards.
AAACCCAAATCACCATTACATTTTCGGACGATTAAAAAGCCTGCGAACTGAAGCTATCGCCACAAATATTAGTATTTTGCAAAACAGCCTAATTGTAGAGCGAACTTTAGTTCGCTGGCTCAGGGAAGCAAAAAAAAAAATCATGGTTCTTTGTGATTAAAAAGCTTGCGAGCTGAAGCTCGCGCTACAAAAAAGCATAATATTTTATATTTATTGCTCATTATATTTTTGGCATTTCAAAAAACCTGCGTGCTGAACAATTTGTGTAAAAATGCTTGGGTCAAAACCCAATGTTATGAGTTTTTTCAATCCACACCTTAAAAGGTGTGGTTATTTAAACCGTTAATATATTACACGTTATAACTAAACACAAAAGATTTTTTTATTCATAATTCATAATTCATAATTCATAATTATTTTAAAAGAACCATTTTCTTCAAATCGTTAAATACGGGTATTTTTCCGTTTCCGGTTACTTCTATCCGGTATAAATAGATTCCGCTGGTGTATCCGCTTAAATCTATGTTTGTTTCGTTATATCCTTTGCTTTTTGTTCCTTCAATAATTGTTTTTATCAGTTCGCCGGTTATGGTATATAACTTAATTCTAACTTCTCCCTGCTCCTTTAAGCTGTAACTTATTGTTGTATTTGGGTTAAAAGGATTTGGATAATTTTGGTATAAAACATATTCCATATTTTCAATAATTGTAACTTCTTCGTTTGCATTTATTGTTACATTTACTTCCGTTCCGGTAATACTTTCATTTTCCGTACTGTCTATTGCGGTTATTTTGTAATAAACTTTTAAGATCCCTTTATTTAATGTGTCATAAAATATAGGTTCGGTTGTTATGGCTATTCTTTTTGTGCTGTCTATTGTAAAATTTGCAGTAATATCTTTGTAAACATTATATTGCTTAAAATCATATTCCGTGTTTTTATTCCAGGTTAATTTAACGCGGTTGGTATCCTGTTCATAAACGGCTTTTAATCCTTTTACAGGTTTTGGTGCTAAATCCATATATATATACTTCTCTCCTAAAGGCCCGCCAAACATTCCAAGGTCGCTTCTGCTGCCGTCTATATCCAATATGTTCGGGTCGCCTCTATCTATTGCAGGCGAATACTTTTGCAGCCTGAAATCATAGGTGCCAAACGGTCTTACTATTGTGTCTTTTACAAACATAGGGTCGGCTGTTATATCATGCATTCCCGGCGGTATATTGATATATGTTACCCCGGTATTATCATAAAACATGTTATAATCAACATCACCTTGGTTTCCGTAAGAGAAAACTCCGCAATAACAATGTGCAAATATATTGTTTTTTATTTTAAAATGTTTTACAATATTGCCTGTTTCAATCCCGTATGGTGAACCTATTATTGTATTGTTGTATATATAAGTTGTATCTTTTAAACCGCCCTGTAATGATAACGCCCTGATTGCATTACATAATCCGTAAAATAAATTATTACTTATTATTACTTTTTGGTTTGAGCGCAACTCAATAGATTGAAATGCCAGAGGAGCTGCATCCGTAATAAATATATTATTGGTTATGTTAAATTCACCGCCACCTGAGCTATTGTAAATACACTGTGGTCCTGACTCGTTTGATTTTATAAAAAAAATGCTATTTTGTATTTTGTATAACAGATTATCCTGTACAGTACCTATTCTTAATCCCCAGCATGCATTTTTTATAATTAAATTAGAAATATTGCATCCCTTAAACATTCCTATACCGCTGCGTGTGGAGTCAATTATACAATCATTAATTTTACAGTTACCTTCATGTATAAATAAAGCATAATAACTAATCGATTCCTCATTTTTTCGTTTTTTTAATGTAAGATTATTTATATCAACATTACATGAATCTGAATAAAATAAAATAAACTTATTAATTTTTCCGTCAATACCTGTTCCATCCAATATACATTCATCGGTATCAACTCCTATTATAGTTAAATCTTTATCCTGTATATATATTGTTTCTCTATATATTCCCCTGTCAACATATATAGTATCGCCGCTTACACAAAAGTCAAAACATTTTTGCAGGCTGTCGCATGCTGTTTCCCATGTTGTATAAGGAGGGGCTGAACTGCCCCCCGCTTTACTTACATACCGTGTTTCACACCACAAATTGACTGAAGCAACTAATAAAATTATATAAAGTAATATATTTTTACTTTGTATCATCATAAATTTATTTTAGAAAATTTAGGAGAAATAAAAATAAAAAATAATTTTGCAGTTTCATCAATTTCTCTCCTTTACTTTTTTAAAAATTATTTAATAATTATTTGTTTTAACCATTTTTTAAAATAAAAACAAATTTCATAAAAGAAAACATTAAAGTTTTTATTATTTGATTAACACCCAGATAATTTTAAATATTTCAGTTTTGTAGAACCAGCCGAAAAAGTAGTAAAAGAATTTATTTCTTGTAAAATCTAAAATTATAAAAGAAAAAGCAGAACAATAATTTATTTCCCATATCTTACAAAGTATCTTTAAAATTGCTATATATTTTGTTAAATTTATATTTTAATTAATAGTAAATATGCAGATAAATAATAGTTACGATGTAATAATAATAGGTGCGGGAATTGCAGGAATAAGTGCTGCAATAAAAGCCGGAAGAATGGGTACAAAAGTACTTTTAATAGAAAATCTTGGTTTTTTGGGCGGAATGAGTTCGGCAGGGATGGTTTCTCCTTTTATGAAACATTCCATTAATGGGCAGCCTCTTGTAAAAGGTATTTTTGAAGATCTTGAAAATGAGATGCAAAAAAATAACGGTATGATAGATAACGGTTTTTATGCCAATTCATTTCGTAATTCTTCTTATAACTTAATTAACAACTCAAATGTAACAATTCTTTTTAATTGTGAAATTTTGAATGTGAACAGAAGCGAAAAAGCCATTACTTCTATAGATGTTTATGTTTATGGCCAAAATTTAAATATAACAGCAAAAGTTTTTATTGATACAAGCGGAGACGCTTTATTGTTATATTTAGGAAGATTTCCTTATGAAAAAGGTGATGAAACAACCGGCAAATTGCAGGCATTAACGCTATTTTTTAGAATTGGCGGAATAAATATGCCTAAGGCTCTGGAATATGTAAAAAACAATAAGTCCGATTTTTTTGATTGGATGGATTATAATTTTGATTTAAATAAAATAATTTCTGTAGCAGGTTATTTTAGCAATGTAAAAAAAGCAATACAAAATGATAAATTGTCAAATGATGTAAAATATTTATTTTTTACAACTCTTCCCGCATCGGGTGAAGCCTCTTTTAACACGTCCAATGTGTTAGGATTGGACGGGTCAAATTCGTTTGAGCTGACCAAAGCGGAAATAATTGGCAGACAGCAGGTAAAACAAGTTGTTGATATTTTATTAGGTGAAATACCCGGATTTGAACAAGCTTATTTGTTGGAAACCGCTGTTCAGGTAGGAGTTAGAGAAACAAGAAGAGCTGTTGGTGAGTATGTTATTACAGGCCGAGATATTAAAGAAGGAAGTAAATTTAATGACGTAATTGCACGTGGTTGTTACGGTATTGATATACACGGACAAACAGATGAAGAAAGCCGCATGGAAGATCTGAAAGAGGGGGAATATTACGAGATTCCGGTAAGATCATTAATTGTAAAAGATGCCGAAAATTTACTTGTAGCCGGCAGATGTATTTCTGCTACGCATGAAGGACAATCTGCCTTACGTATAATGCCTACGTCATCGGCAACAGGCGAGGCTTGCGGAACACTTGCTGCACTTGCAGTTAAAGAAAATAAAACAGTGAGAAATATAGATTATAAAGTATTAAAGTCTAATTTAAGTGGAAATATTTAATATACTAGTAAATAACAATCACAAAATTTTAATTTAACATTATGTCAATAATTTTTGGAACAGACGGCTGGCGCGGATTAATTGGTGAAGATATTAACGAAAACAGTGTTTGTGTTGCTGCACAGGCATTTGCCGATTATTTATTAAGCAAATTCCCCTCGCCTTCTGTAATAATCGGTTACGATAACAGAAACTTTTCGAAGTTATTTGCCGATGCTTTTGCCGAAGTTTTAAGCGGAAATGATATTAATTCCTTAGTAAGCGATAGAATTATACCCACTCCGGTTGTATCTTTTAATGTTAAACAACTTGGTTTTTCAGCCGGAGTAATGATCACGGCGTCACATAATCCTGCAAAATATAATGGAATAAAATTTAAGTCCTCTTTTGGCTCTCCTTTTTTTACAGAAGAAACCCAATTAGTTGAAGAATTATTGTATAAAACCCCTATTAAAAGAAATAATAAAAAAGTTAAATATATAAACTTATTTAATGAATATTTGATAAAAATCCATACTTTAATTGATTTTAACAAAATAAAAACTGCTAACATTCAATTATTAGTGGATTCAATGGGAGGAGCCGGACAGCAAATAATTGCAAAAATTTTAAATGGTTATTGTAAAGTTGATACAATTTATGGAATTCCTTCACCTGATTTTTATGGAAGATATGCCGAACCGATTGAAAAAAACTTATTGCCTTTATCTGCAAAACTTCAAGAAAATCCAATCTATTCGTTTGGAATAGCAAATGACGGTGATGCGGACAGGATTGGAATAATGCTGGAAAATGGCAATTGGTTAAGCGCGCAAGAAACAATTTTTCTTATTACAGATTATTTAATAAATAAAAAAAAAATAACCGGCAACTTGGTAAAAACTTCTTCGGTTACCGATAAGTTAAGAACAAATTTTGAGACGTCTTTTAGAAAAGTATTTGATGTACAGGTAGGGTTTAAATATATTGCTGAAAAAATGATTTACGAAAATATAGCTTTTGGATGTGAAGAAAGCGGAGGGTATGGATATGCAAACCATGTACCCGAAAGAGACGGTATTCTTTCCGCATTAATTATTGCAGAGATGCTTGCCGATTCGGGATTTTTTAAATTATCGGAATATGTTGAAGAAAAACGTAAAATGTTTGGACATATTTATTACGATAGGATTGATTATATTTACGAAAAAGAAAATAGAACGGAAATTTTACCGAATTTATATAATAATCCTCCCAAATATATTGCAGATTATGAAGTAAAAAAAGTCGAATCTTTTTGCAGCAGCAGAGGTGTTATTAACGGCATTAAATTCCGCTTGGCCGGTAATCCAAGGTGGCTTTTAATACGCGCTTCCGAAACAGAACCATTAGTTAGGTTTTATGCAGAAGCAGAAGACGCCAACGAAGTAAAAGAGATTTTATTAAATGGAATTAAAATAATTAACGGATAAATTATGCAGCTGAACAACAGAATTATTTCGCCCGGTACGGCAGGAGAACATTTAAGCCATTTAAGTGATGAATTTTCAATTATCAATAATCCCGCATATATATTTCCCCCATTTGAAATTTTGCCTCTTGCCTCTAAAATATCAACAAAAAGAGATCATATTGCCGCATTTGTAACAGATATGGACGGTACAACAACCACAACCGAAGAATTATGCTTATATTCTTTGGAATTTATGATTAGAACCATGAGCGGAAAACTTACTGTTGGAGATTGGCACGGTTTGGATAAAACAATAGATTATCCTTATGTAATTGGCAACAGCACTACCAAACATGTGGAGTTTTTAATAAATAGATATAGTAATTTTATTAATAAAAACTTTACCTCAAAAGCACTAATTAAAGCAATGGTTTGGCAGTTGATTTTTGGGAAAGATAAAGTTAGAAAAGAAGAAATAATAAATAACATTAAACATTTTAAATTGGATGAATTATTAACTGACCCAAAATTTGAAAAATTATTAAATACAAATAATTTAAACGAATTTAATTTATCTGATGAACTTATTTATTTGATGCAAAATTACTCTCCTGTTTTTGATAGTTTAAATCATTCGGTTCTTGTAAAAATTGGAATTGATATTTATTATTATAAGTATCATGAAATTTTAGAAAGACTTAAAAGCGGAAAAAGCAGAGAGATAGCTTTAGAATTGTTTAATGATGAAAATAAAAATTTAATTGAACCGATGCCCGGTATTGGTATTTTCCTTGCTCTTATAAAGGGCTGGTTAGGTGATAATATTCAACTTTTTGTAAATTTATTGATTGATGAATACAAGAAAAAGAGTAATGCTGTATTTATTTGTAATGATAAAGAAAAATTAATAGCAGATTTAATCCAATTGGCTAATAGGTTTACAAATCAGCCGGCCAAAATAGGGATTGTTACATCATCAATATTTTTTGAAGCTGATATTGTTTTGACTGAATTATTTAATGTTATAAAAAAACAATTTCTAAAATTAGATCTTAATGATTCTATTAAGCAGGAGTTAGCCGAAAAATTTACTCACTATAGTTTAGTTTACGATACAATAGCAACGGCAAGCGACACAAACGAAATAAGGTTAAAACCACACCGAGATTTATACAGCATTGCGTTACATAATTTACATATACCAAAAAATGAATTTATTAACGTAATAGGTATGGAAGACAGTGAAAGCGGAACCATTGCAATACGCGCAGCGGGAATTGGTTTTTGCATTGCTGTTCCTTTTACTCAAACAAATTTCCATAACTTTGATGCCGCATCGGTTATTGCTTACGGCGGTTTGCCCGAATTAATATTAAGACATAAATTATTTTTATAAATTAAGGATTAAAATGGAAAGAGTTTTTCATGTAATTTCCAATACTCATTGGGATAGAGAATGGCGTTACCCATATCAACGTAACAGACAAATGTTAGTTGATATGATTGATTCGGTTTTGGATATTTTGGAAAACGAACCGGAATATAGGGCTTTTCATTTAGACAGCCAAACTATTGTACTTAACGATTATCTTCAAATTAAACCGGATAAAAAAGATTTAATTACAAAATTTATTAAAGAAAAACGACTTTTAGTTGGACCATGGTATATATTACCTGAAGAATTTCAAGTTGGTGGCGAAAATTTAATACGAAATTTATTACTTGGACATAAAACCGCCATAAAATACGGCAGAGTATCAAAAGTAGGTTATTCTCCTTTTTCGTGGGGACAAATTTCGCAATTGCCTCAAATATACGCTGGATTTGAAATAAATTTAATTATGTTTTATCGTGGTGTAAATTCGCTGGATAGTAAAAAGGCAGAATTTTTATGGGTTGGTGCCGATGGAACAAAAGCTATAACATCAAGATTTTCAACAATGCCAAGATATAATTTTTATTTTTATATTTACCGTCCGGTTGTACATAACCAGTTTTTTGCGGATGTTGAATACCTTTGGGAAAAGGGTGGACTTCCCTTCCATTTTTGTGACAAAAAACTGCATAATGAGGATTATTTTATTGCCAAACCTAAAGATGAATATTTTCCGGAAAATATTGAAAAACAAGTTACTGCAATAATAGAAAATCAGGTTGATGACTTTACAACTCCTCATGTAATCTGGATGGAGGGCCATGATTCCAGCGGTCCAAACAAAAAAACTGTTCAGATAATAAAAGATATAAAAGACAAATTTCCTAATCTTAATGTTATACACAGTACTCTGGAGGATTATTCCGAACTGCTGATAAACTCGGTAGAGGTTGATAAATTAACAGTTGTAAAAGGTGAAAGAAGAAGTGCTCAATACGATTTAAGAAGCGGTAATATGTACGGTTATACAACAAGTGCAAGAATGTATTTAAAACAGATGAATTTTGATGCAGAACGCTGGTTACAATTTTATGCCGAACCATTTAATATGTTTGCCGGAATATTGGGTAAAGATATTAAGGATGAATATATAAATATCGCATGGGAATTAATAATCCAAAATTCTGCTCACGATTCCATCGGTGGATGTAGTCTTGATGAAATACATGAGGATATGATAACAAGATATAAGCAGGCAATTGAAATTTCTAAAGGGGTATTTGAAAGAGCTGTTAAATATATTGCAACAAAAATTAACACAAATAAAATTTATTTAAATTCAAGTTTAAGCAATTCAATTAAATTGTACGATGTAAATCTTGCAGTTATTAATCCAACTAACCAAAACAGAAATGAAATTATAAAAGTATTTTTAGATATACCTAAAAAATATGAGGTTAAAAATCCAAATTTTATAGATAGTGAAGGAAACATCTGCAAATTTATATCGTTAAGTAAAATTTCCACTTTGCCTGTTGTTGAACAGATGATAGACCGGCCTTTATATATGGACATGAGTACTTATGAAGGTTTTTTAGAAGTATCCAACATCCCGCAGTTTGGAATAAAAACTTTAAAATTGATTAATAAAAATGAAACTGATGTTGATTTAAGCAACATTTGCGATTGTGAAAAATTACCTTGTTTGGAAAACGCCAACTTAAAAGTTACTATCAATAAAAATGGAACATTTAACTTATTAAAAAAAGACAACAACATTATATATAATAATTTAGGTTATTTTTTAGATGAAGGTGAAGAAGGACATGCATGGACAAATGTTCCTTTTGAACCAATTTTGGACACCTTGGATAGCAAGCCCAATATTGAAGTACTAACAAATAATCCATTTTACGGAAGTATAAAAATTACCCATAATTTAGCAATTCCATTAAATTACGAAGACAGAAAAAAGAACATATTTAACGGTAATTTAAAAATCGAATTAATTATCAGCCTGCTTAAACATTCAAAACGGATTGAACTTGAAGTAATTGTAAATAATATTGCTGAAAGCCATAGATTACGATTAATGATGCCAACTAATTTGGATGCGGCTTTTTCGTATGGAGAAGGACAGTTTGATGTTGTTGAAAGAAGTTTGGAAAGACCGGATACTTTTAATTGGGTAGAACAACCTATGTATGATTATCCAATGCATCAGTTTATGGATTTATCGAATAATAATAACGGATTAGCCGTACTTGTAGATGGTTTAAAAGAATATGAAGTATTAAATGATGATGACAAAACAATTGCTATTACTCTTTTTAGAGCTTTTAGATTTATTATTCAACCAAGTTCCAAACAAGATTATACATATCAAAAAGGCGCACAGTGTTTGGGATTAAACAAGTATAAATTAGCTGTTTACCCACATGACGGAAATTGGGAAAAAGGAAATGTCTATAATGAAGCATTAAATTATAATATGCCTGTTTCAGTAGTTCAAATTGGCGATAATGATGGTGATTTAAGCGATAATATTAATTTTCTTAAAATTGAACCGGAATCTATTCAATTTAGTGCATTAAAGAAAAGTGAAGAGAATTTGGACAATGATTATGTTTTGAGACTTTTTAATCCAACCGAAACCAATCAAAATTGTACAATACAATTCTTAAATAATATTCAATCAGCATGTTTAGTTACTCTTGAAGAAATATTTATAAGACCTTTGGAAATAACCGATAATAACATAATTAATACATCGTTGGACGCAAAAAAGATATTAACAGTTAAAATAAAATTTTATAAATAATTTTAGGCTTTATATAATGATTAGCAACAAATATGGGTACTTTACCGAAGATAATAGAGAATTTGTAATTACAAACCAGCGTACACCCCGCCCTTGGTTTAATTATATGTGGAATGAACATTATGGTGGTTTAATATCGCATACGGGCGGCGGTTTTAGTTTTTTGGATTCACCGCGTGACAACCGCTTAACCAGAATGCGTTATAACTGTTTACCTTGGGATAGACCGGGACGTTATGTTATTGTAAAAGATACAGAATCAGGGAAATTTTGGTCGTTAAGCTGGGCACCTACAATAGATTTAAATTACGATTTATACGAATGTCATCACGGACAAGGTTATACAAAAATTATAACCGAAATATTTGGTGTGCGGGGTGAAATAACATACTTTGTACCATTGGAAGGAAATGCAGAAATTTGGCGTGTAAATTTAAAAAACCTTACCAATTCAAATAAAAAACTTGAAATTTATTCGTTTACTGAACTAATGATGGGAAATGCGTTAAACGATATTATAAATCAACCAAATGATAAACACTTTACAGATATTAATTTTAATAAAGAACTTTCTGCTTTAATAGCAACAAGGCGTTATTGGGTATTAAACAAAAAAGTATCTGTAGCCCAGCCAAATATTGCATGGGGATATAACTTATTTTTCCATAATACCTTGCCTATATCGGGCTTTGATAGCAGCCTTGATAGTTTTATTGGCAAATGGCGTTCAGAAGCCAATCCTGTAAGTATTGAAACCGGAGTTATGACAAATACGGAAATTACCGCCGGTGATCCGGTTGCGGCTCTACAATCCAAAATAGAATTGGAAGGAAATACTTCAATAGATTTTTCGGTTGTTATGGCGGTAATAAAAAACGAAGATAATATAACCGAATATATAAATAAATACAGTTTTAATAAATTAAATGAATTGGATAAAAAGTTTATAGACTTAAAAAATTATTGGGATAACTTTTTTGACCATGTTAACTGCTACACACCGGACGAAAAATTTAACACAATGATAAATGTTTGGAGCCAATATCAAGCGGCAGTTACTTTTGATATGGCACGTAATTCAGGATATTATCATGGCGGATTGTTATTTGGTACCGGTATGCGCGACCAATTTCAAGATATTATAGGTATGGTAATAGTAAATCCCAATAGAGTAAGAGCAAGATTATTAAATGCATTAAGATTTCAATTTGAGGATGGGTCAACTTTACACAATTTCTTTAAGTTAACCGATTGGGGCGAAAAAACAAACCATTCGGATACACCTTTATGGATACCTTTTGGTTTAGTTGAATATCTTAACGAAACCGGCGATTTTTCTATTTTAGATGAAGTTGTAAAGTTTTATGATAACGGCGAAGATACCGTTTACGAACATTTAAAAAGAGCAATAAACTATGCCATTTCTGCTACCACAGAGAGAGGGTTGCCCAAAATGATGAACGGTGACTGGAACGATACGTTAGACCATGTTGGACCCAAAGGTAAAGGCGAAACAGTATGGGGTGCTTTCTTTTTAGCTTATGTTATTAAAAAAACGTTTGAACTGATAAATTATAAAAATGATACCGAAACTTTACAAAAGTGGCAAACAACGTACAATAATTTAAATACTGTTTGTAACAACTCCTGCTGGGATGGTGAATGGTACATTAGAGCATTTAGAGATAATGGCGAACCAATTGGAATAAAAGCACATAAACAAGGAAAAATATTTGTAAATGCCCAAACATGGTCGGTTATTTCGGGCTGTGCAACAAAAGAACGTGCAAATTCGGTACTTAATGCATGTAAAAATCATTTATCTACACCTTACGGGATGCAAATCTGTTGGCCTGCTTACCGAGAAGTTGAGGACAATGTCGGTTTAATTAGTCGTTGTGTACCGGGGAAAAAAGAAAATGGTGCTGTTTTTAATCATGCTTCATCGTGGTTTGTTTTAGCTTCAATTATGAATGGTGATGTTGAATCGGCTTATGATTGTTATTCAAAAATGCTTCCGGTTAATTCTTCCAAAAATATTGATAGATACGAAACCGAACCATATGTTTTTTCGGAGTATGTTACCAGCCCTGAACACCCTACGGAAAATCAGGCAAGCCACTCTTGGTTGACAGGTTCGGCAGTATGGATGTATAGAATTGGACTGGATAATATACTTGGTTTTAAAACATCATTACATGGAATTAGTATTGAACCAAACATTCCCGCAGAATGGAAAAATTATTCTGCTTCACGTATGTTTAGGGGTAAAAAAATAAATGTTGAGGTTAAAAATCCAGACGGAAAAAATTTTGGAATAAAAGAAATTAGCATTAACAATAAATTAGTCAATACAAATTTTATTACTACGGCAAATTTTGAAAACAACGAAATAAATGTAAAAATAATATTGGGATAAAATGTCTGATATTTTAAGAATAGGATTGGTTCAATACTCCCCTATTTGGGAAAACCCGACCGGCAGTATTGAAAAAATAAATTCTCTTTTAGGAAATGAAAAAAACGATTATCAGGTTTTGATATTTCCCGAAATGAGCTTAACAGGTTTTACCTTTAAATCAAAATACTTTGCAGAGGATATTGATGGTATTTCCACACAATTTTTTATTAAACTGGCACAAAATAAAAAAATTGATATTTTTGCCGGTTTGATTGAAAACGAAGATGAAAGATATTACAATACTTTAGTTCATTTCGATTCAGCCGGATTAATTAAAGCAAGATACCGCAAAATTCATCCTTTTAGTTTTGCAGGAGAAGAAAAGTTTTATTCATCATCTAAAGACCCGATAATAACCAAAATAGGAAGCCATAAAATCGGCTTATCCGTTTGTTATGATTTACGATTTCCTGAATTGTATCGGTTTTATGCAAAAGAAAAAGTAGAGGCAATTATAAATATTGCCAATTGGCCGGTTAAACGTATAACACACTGGGAAGCACTTATAAAAGCCAGAGCTATAGAAAACCTTTGTTATTTTATTGGAGTAAATAGAGTTGGCAGCGACCCGGATAATATTTACGACGGGAGAAGTTCAATTGTCAGTCCAATTGGAGAAAGTATTAATTTGGTAAGTAAAAATGAACAAATTATTATTGAAAATATAGATTTTAATTTAGTTTCAGAAACCCGAGAAAAATTAAAATTTTTGGAAGATATAAAACTTATATGAAGTTCTTATTATTTACCCAATTTAAAAGGGAATAAATGCTAAAGTTTTTTGATTTTACTTCGATAATAAATTTAGTTGCCGGAATTTTTATTAACAACTGTTCATTTTTAAATATATATTTTTAATAGATTGTTTTAATTACTGATGTAAATAACTATCTTAAAGAAAAACGATGAGAAGCATTAAAAAACACACTAAAAAACTACTCTATTGTCTGATATTATTATCCTTTCTTTTTACTTCAAGCACCATTGCGCAAAAAAATGTATTAAATGGTCTTGACCCATCAAAAAAAATTACGCAGTATATATTGGATGTTTGGCAGACAGATGATGGATTACCGCAAAACTCAATTCAATCAATCTTACAAACAGATGACGGTTTTATTTGGGTAGCAACACAAGAAGGATTTGTTAGATTTGACGGAATTCAATTTAAAGTTTATGATATTAAAAATACGCCGGAATTAAAAAATAATTACGCAAATTATCTGTTTGAAGATAGTAAAAAAAACATGTGGATTGCCACAAATGGCGGTGGTGTAACAAAATATTATAAGGGAAAATTTGAGACTTTTTTTACCGAAACAGGTTTTCCAAGTGATTTTATAAACTCTGTTACTGAAGATAAAAGCGGAAATTTGTGGTTTGGTTCACAACAAGGATTAATAAAACAATCCGGTAAAAACACTAAATTTTATACAACAAAAGACGGGCTACCTAATAATATTTTAACTCAAATTAGAACAGCTGACAACGGAAATCTTTTATTATGTACAGATGGCGGTGGATTTTCTATATTTAACGGAAGTACATTTACAAACTACAACCAATCAAATGGACTTTCTTCAAACAGTATTCAATGCTGCTATGAGGATTCGTTTGGCAATATTTGGATAGGTTCCATTGCCGGATTGAGTAAAATTTCAAACGGTTCAATTACAAATTATACCGAATCGGATGGTGTTCCCGCAGGTGGTTTAACATATATTTATGAAGATAGTAAAGTCACTTTATGGTTAGGGACCACTGTTGGCGGACTTGTAAGATATAGAGAAGGCAAATTTGAGGTTTTTAGTTCGGAACAAGGATTAAGCAATAACTCAATTTTTTCTTTATTGGAAGACAAAGAAGGGAGTTTATGGGTTGGAACAAACGGTAATGGACTGGATAGACTAAAAAACTCGAAATTTACTTGTTATACAGTTGCCGAAGGATTAAGCAGTAATTTTGTTTGGTCGGTTTCGGAAGATCAAAACGGTGACATTTGGGTAGGTTCAAACGATAAAGGAGTTAATAAAATTTCTAACGGTGTAATAAGTGCTTCAATCTCTGATAAAGACGGTTTAGCATCTAATAATGTTAGAACATTGTTAGCCGATTCCAAAGGTGATGTTTGGTTTGGCACAAGCGGTGGCGGGCTTCAAATATATTCAGATGGAGTAATCAGAAAATTTGAACATAACAGTAAACTTGGAAATGAATTTTTAAGAGTTTTATACGAAGATTCCAAAGGAAATATGTGGATTGGTACAAATGGAGGAGGAACCGCACTTTATAAAAGCGATAAAACATTTATAAAATTCACTTCTGCCGATGGTATTACAAACGATTTTCCAAAAGTTGTTTATGAAGATTCCAAAGGAAATGTTTGGGTAGGTACCAATGGCGGTGTTTTTAGATATGATGGCTATAAATTTACAGGATATAACAAAACAAAAGGATTATCCAGTGATTTGGTTCGCTCAATTTATGAAGATAAGCAAGGTATTTTATGGATTGGAACAAGCGGTAAAGGAATAAACAGACTCAAAAACGGAAAGTTTAGTGCAATAACAACTAAAGACGGTTTAATTGATGATTTAATTTTTGCCATTTTAGAAGATTCGCAAGGTTATTTTTGGATTAGCTGTAATAAAGGAATTTGTAAAGTATCAAAAGATGAATTAAATAATTTTGCTGATGGAAAAATTGAAAAAGTTAATCCTATTAGTTATGGAAAAGCTGACGGAATGAAAAGCACAGAATGTAATGGCGGTTCACAACCATCTGCACTAAAAGACCGCAGAGGAAGACTTTGGTTCCCTACCATGGCCGGATTTGTAACTATTGACCCCCAAAACTTACAAGGAAACAAATATATCCCTCCGGTGGTTATTGAAGGAATTGTTGTTGATGATGAATGGTTTGATTCGAATAATGAAATAGATATTGATGCAGGAAAAGAAAGGTTTGAATTTCATTTTGCCGGATTAAGTTATTTGTATCCCAAAAGTGTAAAGTTCAAATATATGCTTGAAGGTGTTGATGATGATTGGGTTGATGCAGGTACAAGACGTGTTGCTTATTATACTAATATATCGCCCGGGAGTTATACATTTAGAGTAAAAGCTTGTAACAATGACGGCGTTTGGAATGAAGCAGGAACCGAAATGGAATTTTATTTTTCCCCTTATTTTTACCAAACTTATTGGTTTTATGCAATAGTTATTTTATCGCTTGTATATGCCGGATTTAAGTTATATGATAACAGAATGAAAAGTATGAAAGCACGTGAAACTGAATTAAAAAGACAATACGAACTTGCTGAAGAAAGCAAAAGTCAACTTGAAGTTAAAGAAAAACAATTGTTAATTGAAATGAAAAAATCCACAGAGGCTTTTGGTATTCTTGAAATAGAAAAAAAATATCTCACCGAAAGTGTTTCAACTATGCTTACCGAAATTGAAAATTTTTCTAATGGTGATTTAACCATTGTTCTTAAATCCGAAAAAAAGGATGAAATAGCAATGTTATTTAATGGTTTTTCTAATGCAGTAAATAATGTGCGAGAAATGTTTGAAAATGTAATTCATGTAATTGATAACACTACAACTTCAACAGAAAAAATAAGGGAACAAACCGAACAGGTTGCTGCCGGCACACAAGAACAAAGTGCACAATCAACTGAAGTTGTTGCCGCTGTTGAACAAATGACTGTTAGTGTTCAAGAAACTACTAGAAATATAAAATTTGCAGCACAAACAGCCAAAGAAGCCGGTGAATTTGCAAGCCAAGGCGGTAAAATTGTACATGAAACAATTAGCGGTATGAATACAATTGCTGAAATTGTACTTGGCTCTGCTGAATTAATTAAAACCCTTGGTGAAAGCAGTAATCAAATTGGCGAAATTGTACAAGTTATTAATGATATAGCAGACCAAACCAATTTACTTGCATTAAATGCTGCAATAGAAGCAGCACGGGCAGGTGAACAGGGACGCGGATTTGCCGTTGTGGCCGACGAAGTGCGTAAACTTGCTGAACGTACTACTAAGGCTACAAAAGAAATTGCCAACATGATTAAACGAATTCAACACGATACAAAAGAAGCCGTAAAATCTATTGAGAAAGGAACAAATGAAGTAGAAAAAGGTAAAGTTCTTGCTTCAAAAGCTGATCAATCTTTATCTAAAATTATTGAAGGAGCACACAATATAACTTCAATTATTAACGAAGCCGTAATTGCAAGCGAAATGCAGGCTACAGCAAGCATTGAAATTGGGAAAAATGTTGAAGCTATAAGCAGCGTTACACAGGATACCGCCAGATCAGTACAAGAGATTGTTTATTCTATTGAAGATTTGAGAAACTTAACAAATAACCTTCACGATTTAGCTTCTCAATTTAAAATTAGTGATGATGAAGAAGAGCTTGAAGAAATGACAGTTTATAGAAGGTAATAGCGTTTTTAATTGAACATGACAAAACAAAAGAATTTTCACCTTTAATCCCCTTTTAAAAAAAAGGGGATATTAATACTTTAACCTGTAAAATCCCCTGTTATTTTATTTACAAAAAATCTTTTGCATATCGGCGGCTCTTTCGTAACCTAACTCGCTAGATTTTTTCAAATCGGCACAACCACCCCCAAAATCAAGCATACTGAATTTTGTTAAAGCTCTTTCAAAAAAGCCTTCGGCAAAAACAGGGGTTAAACTTAAAACATGATTAAAATCTTTAATGGCTTTATTATATTCTTTCATGTTATCGTATGTAATACCCCTATAAAAATAAGTTACAATATCATCTTTATCAGCATTAATTAGAAAGTCGAAATCGGCAATTGCTTCTTCATACTTATTTAGTTTATTGTAACAATAAGCCCTATTACTGTACGCCTTTAATTCATCCGGAAATACTTTTATAAATTCGGTGAAGTCATCAACAGCACCGCTAAAATCACCGCCGTATAATTTAGCATTACCACGATTAAATAAGGCTTGATAATAATCCGGCTTTAGTTTAAGTGCACTATCATAATCTAAAACAGCTTTATTATATTCATGCAAGTCGAAATAAGCAATTCCCCTATTAAAAAATGCATCAGGGTCAGAACCATTTTTTTCAATATATTTAGAATATTCATTTACGGAGCCATATAAATCTTTATTGCTATACTTAGAATATGCTTTGTTAAAATGAATATAATAATCTTCCGATTGACCAATTATAAAAGTATATTGGAAAACGATAAAAAACAAACAGAATATTTTTTTCATAGATATTAAGACCTATTACTTAGATTATTGTTAATTTTTGTCAAAAGGTCAACCACTTTTGTAATTGAATAAAAAAAGGATACTTCAATACCACCACAAATTATTATCAATTTCCATTTTATCGGTGCAGAAGTATCTTTTAATGAAAGCACATAATCTATAATATATATTAAAATTATAATGCTAAAAAAACGTGTTACACTACTAAAAGTGATTTTACCTTTAAATATATCATATTTGCTTGAAGAAGATTTTTCCATTAAATATATTCCTTTTTTAATTCTAAAATTAGTTCATCGTTTAGTTTTTCTTTTTTCCGTATTTCAGAAAACTTATATAATAAATCGTTAACCGTTAATCGTTTTTTTTCATTCAAGCTAATATCGTCAATAATTTCGCCTTTATTCATCATAATGGTTCTGTTTCCAAGTTCTAATGCCTGCTGCATACTATGGGTAACCATTATTGTTGTTAATTTATCTCTTTCAATAAATTTTTTGGTCAGGTTAATAATTTGATTTGCAGATTTAGGATCCAAAGCCGCTGTATGTTCATCAAGCAAAAGAACCATTGGTTTTTTTATTATCGCCATTAAAAGGGTTATTGCCTGCCTCTGTCCCCCGGAAAGAGTTCCAATAACGGAATCCAATCTGTTTTCCATCTGCATTTCTAATTGTTTTAATTCTTCCTTGTATAAAGATAAAACACTAGAATTTAGACCAATTTTGGGTAAACGATTATTACCGCGTAAAGATGCCAAGTGCAAATTTTCCGCAATAGTCATATCGGCGGCGGTACCTGAAAATGGATTTTGAAAAACTCTTGAAATAAATTTTGCTCTTTTATATTCTTTATCTTTGCTAACATTTAAACCATTAATATTTATTTCTCCTTCATCGGGAGAAAAAGAACCCGAAACAGCATTTAATAATGTTGATTTGCCTGAACCGTTAGTACCTATTATAGTAATAAAATCACCGGCATTAATATCAAGATTAATTCCTTTTAGGGCATAAACCTCGTTAAGTGTACCCACATTAAATTTTTTGTGAAAATTTTTAATATTTATCATTATATCACCTTAACACTTTTGCAGCACTGTTAATAATAGAATTATCTATTTTTATTCCATACTCTTTAGCAAGTTTTAGATTTAAGTATAGTTTTTCGGGTAAAAACCTTTTAATTTTTAAATCTTGCGTACGCGAACCATTTATTACTTTAATTGCATAAAGTGCTGTTTCCCTGCCAACTTCGTAATAATCTGCACCAAGAGAAACAAAAGTACCCCTTTCAACATCGGAAAAAGAATTAGTGAAATATGGAATTTTATAACCCTTTAGCATATCTGCAATAGATTCAACACCCATATTAACCGTATTATCACCCGAAGTTAAAAATAGGTCGATGTTTTTTGCTATTAAAGAGCGAACAGCATCCTGCACTTCACTTGTAGAAGTTACATTAACTTCAATCAATTCAAAGTTATATTTTTTGCATGATGTTCTTGCCATTTCGGTACAAGCTTCCGAACAGGCTTCGGCAGGATTCCAAACAATTCCTATTTTTTTAGCTTTAGGAAACATTTTTCTCATTAGTTTGATAGTTGATTCAACCGGTTGGAAAGTCTGCACACCGGTAAGATTTGGGAGATGGTGCATAGAATCGGTGGCAACCCCCATTCTATAAGGATCGGTAACATAACCAAAAATATGCGGAATTTTTTTATTATTATTTGCCATTACTTGAAGTGCAGGAGTTGAAAGAGTAATTATATAATCGAAATTTTGAGTAATAATACGCTGTGAAACCGATTGAGCCAAATCAAATTCGTTTTGAGCACTAAAAGTTGTAATAGCCAGATTTTTCTTTTGATAAATAAACTTTTCTTCAAAAACATCCGTCACACCTTTAGCCACCTCAATTGATGTTTTTTGTTCATTAAAAAGAAATAGAGCTACATTTAATTTCTTTTTATTTTTAATTGTTTTATCAATTAAAGAACCATCTTCTTTAACAATCATAGTAGCTTTAGCCATTATACTATCAGGTATTATAAGCCCTAATTTTTTTGCAACTTTTAGATTTACACCAATGGATAAACGTTTATATCTTTCAAAAGGTATTTTGGCAATATTTTCACCATGTAAAACTCTATCTACAATAAAAGCAGCCTGAATGCCGCTTATTGTATAATCGTAACCATAAGTAAACAAAGCACCACTTTCCAATCGTTCCACATCACTCATTATAATAGGAATATTTCTCATTTCCGAAGCTTTTACAATCGATTCAAACGCTGAATAAACAATGTTGTCCGGAGGCAATAAAAACAGATCTATATCTTTTGTAACCAATGATTGGGCTGCTTGATAAACCTCATTAGAAGAAGATATATGCACTCCTTCAAATTTAATATTTGGATATTTTTTTAATGCCGTTTGTAATTGTTCAACATTAAAAACAGAATTACTTTGACCCGGATCCCACATAGCACCAATTCTTTTAATGTTTGGTACCAATTGTATGGCAAATTCTAATACTTTATCCATAGGCACCCATCCATATACACCAGTAACATTAGGAAGATGAGTTGTATCATTTGTGCCAGCTTTAATGATGAATGGATTAGCCAGCGTTGCAAATATAACCGGAATATCTTTTATTTTTTTTATTGCTGCTTGTGTTGTAGGAGTAGAAATAGATACAACAACATCAACTTTTTCCATTAAAAATTTATCCAAAATAGCATTAACGTTTGAAATTTCTCCGTTTGCATTTTCAACAATCATTTCGCAATTGGTTTCATCATAACCGAGAGATTTAAATTCTTCTAAAAAACTTTCGCGAGTAACATTTAATAATCCGTTATCGGCAAGCTGGATTACACCAATTTTGACTTTTTTAATATTTTCGGCTTTATTTGTAAATATTACTGTAGTAATTATTGAAATAACTATTACTGCAATAATTGAATAAACAATTTTTTTATTGTTAAAAAAAAGCTTTTTGGAATTTGTACTCTTAATAGTTTTTTTATTATCATTAATATATTTTGTAACAAATAATGTAAGTAAAACAAATACGGCGGTTAATAATTTTAAGTCATTTGGATTAATTCCCACATACAAAGCAGAAGCAATCATAAACCTGAACACAACTGAACCGATAATTGCAGACAATATTTTTAGTGCTATACTTCGCGATTTAATAATCGATTCACCAATTATTACCGAAGCAAGCCCTATTACAACGGTACCAATGCCCATACCAATATCTGCAAACCCTTGATATTGGGCAATTAATCCCCCCGATAAACCTACTAATCCATTGGCAATACTAACTGATGATATTTTGATTATTTCAACATTTATTCCCGTTGCAGACGACATAATAGGATTAGAACCGGTTCCTCTAAAAGTAAGACCCAAATCGGATTTAAAGAAATATGAAATCAGTCCCCAAAAAATTAAAACAATAACAAATAAAACAATGGAGTACCATATTTCTTTATTTAATCCCGGATTAAAAGAGTTAATAATTGAAAACAAATCAAACTTTTCTAACAAAGGAATATTAGATCTTCCCATTATGTGCAAATTTATTGAATAAAAACCGATCATTACAAGAATACCGGCTAAAAGACTGTTTACTTTTAATTTGCTATGTATCAGCCCTGTAAATAGCCCTGCAATACTCCCAAAAAAAAAAGCTAATACTAATGCAATAAAAGGATTTAATCCCATTACTAAACAAATAGCAGCAGTAGAGGCACCGGCAGTAAAACTTCCATCAACAGTAATATCGGGAAAATTTTGTATTCTAAATGTTATAAATACACCAACGGCAGCAAAAGCATACAAAAATCCTAAATTTAACGCACCAATCCATAATTCCATAATTAACTCCCAAGCTCTACTATTCCTATCAGTCCCCTGTTAAACAAAGAATTGGAAAGAATATGTTGTACTTTTAAAATTTGGAATTCATTAATTATTCGTTTTATTTCATCTTCAAATAAATTTGTATCATTACTGATAATTCCCTTTTCAAAAACAGCCCCGTGTATATGCAAAATAGATTCCTGATTAAATAAACCTTCAGCATTTTTTATTTCAGTTTTAGTATTTCGTCGTACAATACCAACACCTAAAATAATGTTATCAAAATCAGCGGGTTCAACAGGATAATTTATCCAATCGAAAATATTGTTATTATCAAATATTTTAGTTCCATTATTTGGTTTATTTTCTATGATAGGCACTTTTTTTAGATTCATTCCCCAGAAGCCTTTACTTTCAGCTAACAAAACTACACCAAGCAAATTGGATTTAACCGTACAAAAAACCGCCTCAATCAAATTATTAATTGTAGTAAACTCATCTGTGGAAGCAAATCCTATTATTTTATCAGGCTGGCCATTAAATCCAAAACCATGGAAAAATTGATAATTAATATCGTTCGACTTTTCGGAATATAATAAATAATCTACTGCGGAATTTTTTACGGCAGGATAAAAATACAAGTTATTATTTATTACAAGAGCTTCACCAAAATATTCTTTATATTCATCGTAATTTTCACCAAAGCCGCCAAGACCAACACCATATTTAATTTTATTTGGATTTACAGAAATAACATCATCAGAAGTAAATGATGAAAAATTTACTTTTTTAGGATCTCCAAAACTAAAAAAACTGCCGCTGATATTATTTTTAACTTCTAAAATTTCTAAATTTATATTATTACAAGTTTTATTTATTTTTTCTTCAACGGGTAATAATTTTTGACATTTAGACACATAATCTTTAATACTTAAATAAAACTTAAATAATTGGGAAAACCCACCCATTTCAAACACATCAAAAATAGGTTTAGAAACTCCTAAAAAAATAATTTGGCCGCCGGCTTTTGTAAGCTGCTTTTGAAATACCAAAAACACTCTTAATCCGGCACTGCTTATATAAATAACATTTTGTATATTAATTAAAAT
The DNA here is from genome assembly GCA_043805435.1 of bacterium. Classification (GTDB taxonomy): domain Bacteria; phylum Bacteroidota; class Ignavibacteria; order Ignavibacteriales; family Melioribacteraceae; genus JAEXOD01. The sequence goes on along the minus strand of JAZDHY010000001.1, from coordinate 959 downwards.
ATTTCTCAATCCTGTATCCAGAATTACATTTAACTGCCTTTCAATTTCAGGAGAAGTAATGCTGTCTATCCTTCCGGCAATTTCAAGGATATTATATCCGTCAAACTCAGTAATTTTTTGTTCTATCATACTTATTCTCCGCACTTTAATTATTCAGTAATTTAAAAAGCATGAACACTTTAATGATTCAAAATTTTATTCTTCAATAATTATTTTAAATTCACCGTTTATTTTCCCTAATTGCCATTTTATGGTACCGGAACCAACAGATTCGGGATAAAACAGATTATCCACTATTTTTCCATTTATACCATCAAAAGTCCATTTTATATTATTGGGCAAAACATTAAGTTTAAATCCCCACTTATCGTAGGCCGAAATAGATATTTCTATTTTATCTGAAAGAGAAATTTCGTCATCATCAAATGAAATGTCAAGTGATGAAATAATATCTTTTAACGTGTCGGTTGAACAAACAAACAGCGCATTGTGAACTTTTCTTTCACCTGTAAAATCTGTAGGACAATTAACAACGCTATCACGTAAAACCATTGTAGTAGACCCACCACCATCAAAATTAACGGCACTATAGCATCCAATAGAAACAAGATATAAGGCTAGCTTAGGCAATGTTATACCAACGCTGTGTTCAGCATCCCGACCATCTATAGCAACAATATAAATTTTGTCTTTTGTTTTATTATAACCAATGGCGGTACGAGGATTTTTTCCAATAAATTTTGTACTAGTCAAACCTTCCAATCCAACATAATTTTCTATTGCCTTACCATCATAAACAATTTTGGGTAAACCACCAATTAAACAGACTGTGTGAAAATTGGGGATAATAAAACAGGTGGGGATTATAAAAAAGAAGATGTAATTCCCCACTATAAAGTTGCATAAGTCGTTATAAATTCGTATATTAGCATATTAAATAAGGACAAATAATGGCTGTT